>JAZQGS010000064.1:0-206900 GCA_045540195.1 Acutalibacteraceae bacterium | reverse complement strand
AGGAGCATAACATCAGGACACGACAAATCGTTCTCCCATTTGGATACTGCTTGCGGAGTTACACCTAATAAATCAGAAAACTCCTCTTGGGTATAGTTTTTTCTTTTTCTCAAAGCTGATATTCTGCTGCCTAGTGTTTCATTAGCTTTTCCTTCTGTTTCTTTTTTGTTAAATAATGTCATAACAAAATCTCCTTTCGGTTTTGCTATCGATATTTTAACTTAAAAAATGGAATTATTGAAGATAACAAAGGTTGAAACTACTAAACTAACGGTTGTTTTTGTGAAAATATAGGTTAACCAATGGTTGATTTATTGAAAACGCTCCTTCATAGCGCGCTCAATGTTTCTTGCGGCATCCTTCTTTGCGGCAACCTCGCGCTTGTCATAGAGCTTTTTACCCTTACAAAGACCGACCTTGACTTTCGCTCTGCCTTTTTTGAAATAAACAGAAAGGGGAATGAGAGAAAGTCCGTCCTGCTTGACTGTTCCGTAAAGACGGTTGATTTCCTTTTTGTGCATAAGAAGCTTTCTGACTCTGAGCGGATCACGGTTGAAGATATTGCCGTGATCATACGGACTTATATGCATTCCGTTGACGAATATTTCACCGCCGACGATATTGCACCAGGAATCCTTGAGGTTTAATTTTCCCTGTCGGATAGATTTGATTTCCGTACCGAAGAGCTCAATGCCTGCTTCATATTCTTCGACAACAAAGTAATCGTGGTAGGCTTTTTTGTTCAGCGCTACCGTTTTGTTCTCGTTCTTTTCCATCCTACCACAACTCCTTTCTCAAATCAATATAATTATCTGTAAGATTTACCGTTATTTGACTTTGTGTAACGGGTTTTCTTCTGCTCTTTTTCCTGTTTTTTAGCCTGAGCATTGAACTTCTTTTTGAAGTCCTTGGCGCCCTTGCCCGTACCTGATTTTTTAACCTTATCCTTAGACTTCTTGTCAGTCTGAAGCTCAGGGTTTTCTTTATAGAAAATCATACTTCCGCCGATAACCTGAACGACCTGTGAGCCTGTTGCAACAGCAAGCTTTTCGGCAATTTCACGGGGTGTTTCAGGCGCGGATTCGAGCAGCACCTTCAGCTTGATAAGCTCATGTGCTCTCAGAGCGTCATTTGTTTGCGCAATCAACGCATCAGATATTCCGCCCTTACCGACCTGAAAAAGGGGCTCAAGGCGGTTTGCCTGACCTCTGAGCTCAGCTCGTCTTTTGCTTGACATTTTTTCTTCCATAATTTTCTCCGTTATATTATATTTTTAAGTTCTTCTGCTAATTTACGAAGTGCGATTCCGCGATGGCTGATTCTGTCCTTCTCCTCAGCTGAAATCTCACCGAAGGGCTGTCCGCCGCAGTTAAAGAGGGGATCATAGCCGAATCCTCCGTTACCGCGTCTTTCACGGAAAATTGAGCCCTCACAGGCACCTTCAACCGTTAATTTTCTGCCGTCGGGGAATACACAGCAGACTGCACACACAAATCTGGCTGTTCTCTCATCGTCGGGAACATTCTCAAGCTCGCTGAGAAGCTTATCGTTATTTGCTTCATCGTTACCGTGAACGCCGCAGTATCTTGCGGAATATATTCCCGGGGCGCCGCCGAGAGCATCAACGACCAGTCCCGAGTCATCAGCTATACACGGTAATCCGCTGTCTTCACAGCCCGCCTGAGCCTTGATGAAGGCGTTCTCGGCAAAGGTTAAGCCGTTTTCTTCAACATCGCGAAGTGTACATCCGATTTCGTTATCAGTAACAACCTCGACACCGAGAGGGGAGAGGATTCTCTCAAGCTCGGCACGCTTTTTCATATTATGGGTTGCAATCAGAATTTTCATTCAGCAATTTCCTCTGTCTCGTTCGGCATAAACATATTTTCTTCATCGTGCTTAACTTCATTATCAAACAGACCGTCAGCGAAGGCCTGAGGATTGAACGGCTGAAGATCATCAATCTGTTCGCCGACACCGACGAATTTTACGGGTACTTTAAGGTCGTTCTTTATTGCAAGAACAACACCGCCCTTTGCAGTGCCGTCAAGCTTTGTAAGAACAATACCGGTGATTTCACATACATTTTTGAAATCACGCGCCTGATTGACTGCATTCTGACCTGTTGTTGCATCAAGAACAAGCAGGCTTTCGCGGTCGTTGTAGGGGAGCTCCTTATCGATGATTCTGTAAATCTTTGCAAGCTCATCCATAAGATTCTTCTTGTTATGAAGTCGGCCTGCTGTGTCACAGATAATAATGTCTGCCTCTCGTGCAATACCGGCCTGAATTGTATCATAAACAACTGCGGCAGGGTCAGCGCCCTCCTGATGCTTAACTATGTCAACGCCTGCACGGTTAGCCCATACCTCGAGCTGATCAATAGCAGCGGCACGGAAGGTGTCAGCGGCACCAAGTATAACTTTTTTACCCTGAGCCTTATACATAGCAGCCATCTTACCGATTGTTGTAGTTTTGCCTACGCCGTTAACACCGATAACAAGAATAACTGACGGCATTGTAACAAGACCCATATCTTCGCCGCCCTCGAGCATTTCAGCGACAATATCTTTGATTGCGCCTTTAACCTGAGAGGATTTCTTGAGATGCTTTTTGCTGACATAATCACGAAGTCTTTCACAGATTTCGGCAGAGGTGTTCATGCCGACATCGCCCATAATGAGAATCTCTTCAAGATCATCATAGAGCTGGTCGGTGATATCCTCGTTTTCGCTGATTACATCGTCAATCGCACCCGAAAGACTGTCACGGGTTTTCTTGAGTCCGAAGTTGAATTTTTTAAATATATTAAAAGCCATAGTTAACCTCCGTATCAGATACCGTCGCGAACATTTTTGGTTATGTTGTCAACCATTTGTCTGATTCTGCTGTCGTCGTTATAGCGCTTCTGAAATTTATCAAGGCTGTAAACAACGGTTGAATGGTCGCGGTTGAATTCGCGTCCGATTGCCTTTGTTGAAAGACCTGTCATCTCACGGACAACAAACATTGCCATCTGACGCATTTCTGTGATATCTGCATTCTGCTTTTTTGAATAAATATCGTCGGGCTCCGCACCATAGGTTCTTGCAACCTCAGTAACGATTTTTTCGACGGTAATTTTAACCGGAACCTTATCAACAAAAATATCAGCAATAGCCTTCTGTGCAGTTGCGAGATTTACGGGAAGGCCTTGCATGGTGACGAAGGCCTGCATCTTTTTGACTGCACCCTCAAGCTGACGGATGTTGTTTTTGAGCTTCTCTGCGATGAACTGAATACACTCATCGGGAAGATCGAAATTGAGGTTATCAGCCTTTCTCTTGATGATTGCCATTCTTGTTTCAATATCTGGCGGCTGGATATCAGCCATAAGACCCCACTCGAAACGGTTCTGAAGTCTGTCCTCAAGAAGAGCAATTTCCTTAGGCGGACGGTCAGATGTCAGAACAATCTGGCTACCTGCCTGATAAAGTGCATTGAAGGTGTGGAAGAACTCTTCCTGAGTTGATTCCTTACCCGCGATAAACTGAATATCATCAACAAGAAGAATATCAGCGTTTCGGTATTTCTGATGGAATTCGTTTGTGCTCTTTGATGAAATATATCTGATAAGCTCGTTTGTGAAATCTTCACCGCGCGTATAGATGATATTTGCGTTAGGATTCTGCTGCTCGATTGAGTGACAAATAGCATTCAGAAGGTGAGTCTTGCCGAGTCCTGAATTACCGTAGATGAAAAGCGGATTGTATTTTGCACCCGGATCATTGGCAACGGCACTTGCTGCTGCATAAGCAAACTTATTTGAAGCTCCGACAACGAATGAATCGAAGGTGTCCTCAGCCTTGAGATTTTCAGGCTCCTTTTTGGTAATATAATCTGTTGCATTGTCAACATCTATCAGTTCAATTTCAATATCAAAACCGAGAACATTGATAAAAGAATCTGAAAGCTTGTTCATAAATTTTGTTTCGATGATTTTACGCTTGAAGTCAGAAAGAGCAATTACAACCTTCTTTTCGGTGAAGCTTACTAACTGCATATCCTTAAACCAAACATTGTATATGGATTCAGATACTTGCTTTTTACATTCTTCTTTAATCAATTCCCAGAGTTCTGCGAATGAATCCATTGTTTTCAACTCCTGATCAAATTTTTTGCGTTCAAAATAGTATATCATAGACAGATGTCAATTTCAATGTTGAAAATATACAATAATAAAATTAAATTATTAGCTTAATTTTTATAAAGTAAAAAGCTCCGGATTTCCGG
The DNA here is from genome assembly GCA_045540195.1 of Acutalibacteraceae bacterium. GTDB lineage: Bacteria > Bacillota > Clostridia > Oscillospirales > Acutalibacteraceae > CAG-488. The sequence continues at coordinate 202,628 of JAZQGS010000064.1, read as the reverse complement.
AGCTTTCAGTATGTTTATTCAAAGAAAATTGTCCAGAATTCAGCGTAAGCTTTTTCTTCATAAATTCCGTACAATACCTTGTCGATGAACTCGATGATTACGGCAATTCCGCTTACTGCCGGATGAAGCTCATCGAGCTGTTTTTGTGTGAGAATTTCAACATCCTCGTCTGAAAGACCGCCGTATCTGTTGCAAAGTACATTTACTCTGTATGTAGTCTCCTTGCAAAAGGCGTCATCAGCGATTGTTGCACGCATAACTCTCTCACAGTCATAGAGCACAGCCTCACACTCGGTAACATCTTCAGGGGTCATTGTGATTTCACCGTCAAGGTGCTTCTGATAGATTTTCTTGAGGTCGTTGTATCTCCAGCGTCTGATAAACCAGTTATCGGAATTTCCGTTGAACTGCGGGAATTTTTCGGGATTTGAATGAACATCCTCAACCTCATCCGAGTAGATAAGCGCAAGCGCAAGGTTGATAACGGGAGCGTTGTTTGCCGTATCCTCGTGGTTCATATCATAGAAATACCAGGTATTATCGGGAAGAACGCCTGTTGAAGCATCGATTTCTCTGTCGGGGGAGATATAGCTGTATTCGCTGTCGATTGCCTGCTTATAGTCTGCGGGCAGCTCCTCACCGGGAAGAGCGGCTGTTGCACCGAGAGTTGTTGACTCGACATGGATAACACCGTCAGAGTTCACATTGTCAGAGTCACCCATAAGATGAAAGAAATTGTATCTTGCATCACCTGTATGAAGACTGTAGCCTGAGATGATGTTAATTTCAATACCGTTGTCAACCATAGTCTTGATGTTATCTTCAAGATTCAGCTGTGCCTGATAAAAGGCGTCAGTCTTGGCCCTGACAGGTGCGTGCTCCTCGTCAGAAAGATATTTTTCTGCAAGCTCGGGATAACTCTCTTTTGTGACCATTGACCACATCTGCGGAGTGTTAATCAAGAGATTTTCAAGAAGAACATCGTAAAGTCTTGAGATCATTGCAGCGTTGATATCAGACGGTAATGCTCTTATAAGAAGATTGACGATTCTTCCGACCATATCACCGAACTCTGTGAATTCACCGATAACGAGAGGGAAGAGATCCTGATACCAGAATTCACCCTCACGGTTGAAATCTCTCTGGTACATATCGTCAACAACCTGTGTTCCGTTGAGAACGGGAACAACATTTACAATAGATTTAACCTTGTCTGTCTGAGTGAATTTTTCAGCAAAAGCGGTGAAGATTGTACCGCCGAGGCTTATCGGAAGAAGGTTAACCTTCTCGGCACCTGTCTTTTCAAGAACCATATCGATATAAGCATCAAGGTTTTCAGCTGAAGTCATCGGGTCACCGAAAAGGCTGAATGTGAAGAAGAAAAGATTTTCTTCGCCGATAGTATCTGCAACACTGCGAAGCGGAAGAATCTTATAGAGATATGCACACTGATATTCCATATAGCTCTCAAAATCGGGATCCTTCTGTTTGAAATCGGCAAAGGAACCGTTGAATTCGAGAAGTCCGATTTCGTTGTTCGCAAAGGTGCCGTCGGGCAGGGTTTTCTGAACACCGAAGGCGACATCGGCGAGCTTTGCGATACCGTCAATAAGACCGATGTCGTTCTGTGTAACAACAGAAGCTATCAGTGGTCCTATGAAATACAAAAGAGCCGCAAAAATAGTGTTGGGAATATCAAGGATGATTGTTGAGCCGGTCATATCATTGCCGAAAAGGTCCTGCTTGATAGGCGGCTTTGAAGGATCCTCAGCATTTGCATAGTCGTAGTTTTCGTCAACAACATAGGTTATTGAGTGAGAAATTCCCGGAACTACAATCAAAGGATAATAGTTACCGTTTTCGTCCTTTTCGTCATAAACCACAGACATATCCTCTAATGTGTAAGGATAAGCGGAAGAAGCTGAGCCGTCATAAACGGGCTTCTCGGGTTTCTGAAGTGAAGGAATAATTGACATAATAACTGAAAGTACAACTGAAATAACTTTTGTAATAACAGACATAATATCCCTCCTGAGTTATTTTTAATTATAATATCACAATTTAATATAAGTTGCAAGCATAAAACAATTTTAAGAAATTTGTAGATTTAGATTGAAAATCGGCGATTTAAATGTTATAATTAGAAAAATTTTCAGGAGGTAGCAAGTTATGTCAGTTGCGGCTCAGTGGTTGAACGAGACATTTATGAATTTTGACTATGCGATTCTCGAATTCTTCCACAACTTAAATGTCGGACCTGCCGGCGGATTCTTTAACATTTTTTTCAAGTTTATCACTCTTTTGGGTGAAGAAGGACTTTTCCTTATCATCCTGTCACTCATCTTTATGCTTTTCAAAAAGACAAGAAAAGCAGGCTTTGCAATGCTTCTTGCGATTATTGTCGGTTCGCTTATCACCAATGTAACGGTTAAGCCCCTTGTTGCAAGACCGAGACCTTTCCAAAATGAGCTAAGTGAGTTCTACAACCTGTTCCGTCAGTGGTGGATTGACGCAGGTGAGGTTCATGTCGGTGAAAAGTCATTCCCGTCAGGACATACTACATCAGCTATGGCTGCTGTTGCGGGTTATTTCTTCGTCAGTAAGAAAAAATCAGTCAGCTGGACAGTTTTTATTTTTGCGTTCCTTATGGGCTTGTCAAGAATTTTCCTTTGTGTTCACTATCCGTCAGATGTTCTCGGCGGCTTCTTAGCAGGTCTTATCGCAGGACTTGTTGCTGCGGCACTCATCAATCTTCTTTATTCAAAGCAGAATAATAAAATTGTCAAGGCAATAGTTGATTTTGACATCAGAAATGTTAAAAAGAAGAAATAAAATTAAGGGTTGTGCCTGAGTGCACAACCCTTTTTTAGTGAGCTATCAATCTGTGAACGGCGTATAAAGCTTGCCGTATTTAAAGTCAACGGGATCGCTTGACCGCGATGCTCTGTAAATACTTAACACAATACCGATTGCAAGATAAATACATAGATTCGATGAACCGCCCGCGCTCATAAACGGAAGCGTGATTCCGATAACCGGAAGAAGCATAAGACACATTCCGATATTGATAACTATGTGTGCTGCAATCATAACGGCGACCGCCGTGCATATAAGCTTACCTGTAAGTGTAACGGCCTTCTGACCGACATAAAGAATCTTAATAATAACAAACAGTAAAAGTAACAAAACACCTATTGCTCCGACAAGTCCGAGCTCTTCACCTACAACGGTGAAAATCATATCGTTGCGGCTTTCGGGAACGAGACCGTTCTGAGTGTAAATACCTTCAAATAAGCCTTGTCCGAAAAGCTTTCCGGAGCCGATTGCATTGACTCCCTGCTGCTGCTGGAAGATAACCTCATCGTATGTCGCTTCGGTCAATGAGGAAGGGGAGTAGATTGCAAGAAATCTCTGCTTCTGGAAATCCGAAAAGAATTCAAACCACAGTATCGGAGCTACAAGTATTACTGCGCCTGCACCGAAGAGAAAATAACGAAGATACAAGCCTGCCGCGAAAAGCATACCTATTGTCATAACCATAAAGACAAGGGCTGAGCCGAGGTCACCCGTGAGAATAACAAGTGCGACGGCAATAAAGGCGTGAATGCCGAGCAGAATAACATTCTTGAGCTTGTTAATATCGTGCTTGATTGAGTCAAGATGAACGGAAAAGGTGATCATAAATCCGATTTTTAACAGCTCGGACGGTTGAAAATAGAAGCTTCCGATTTTAATCCACGAAATAGCGTCCGAACGGCCTTGTGGAGCGTCACCGATAAAGAAAAGCGATATCATCAGACCAAGACAGACAACTGCTATCAGCGGCCACAGCCTTGTCATCGCTTCATAATCAATAAGTGATATAATCAGTGCACAGATAACACCCATAACAACGGCAATTATCATTGTTCTTGCATCTCGGGAAATAAATCCTCCCTCGGCAACTGTACGCTTTGTCGCGCTGAAAACCATTATAATTCCGATTGATGAGAGCAACAGACACAAGCCGGTGAGCAGCTTATCCGTACCTGAGACAAAGTCCTTGATCCAATACAGAGCTTTCTTCATTTTTCCACCTCCGTTCATTCCAAATAATTATATATGTATTCTTCTTTAATTTCAAGTCTAAAGTTATTTACTTATTAAAAAAATATGTTATAATTATAGCGTTGAATTTGATTCAGGAGTGATTTTTTGTCACAGCATATCACTACATCTCCGGCTCAGACAGTTGAGCTTGGTGTAAGATTGGGAACAGTTTTGAATAAAAACTCAGTTGTTGCTTATTACGGCCCGATGGGTATGGGTAAAACCGCTTTTACTCATGGACTTGCCAAGGGTCTCGGTATTGATGAAAAGCTTGTCAGCAGTCCTACATTTGCGATTGTCCACGAATACAGCGGAGGCAGATGCAATCTGTATCATTTTGATATGTACCGCATTTCTACCTGGGACGATTTGTATTCAACCGGCTTTTTTGATTATCTTGATTCGGGCAATGTGCTTGCGATTGAATGGAGCGAGAATATCGAAAATGCTCTTCCTGACGAATATATCAAGGTGATTTTTTCACCCGGAGAGACTGAAAATGAAAGAAAAATTCAGATTATTGGAGTCGATTTAGATTGAAGATATTAGGCATTGACAGTTCGGCAAAGTCTGCTTCGGCAGCTATACTTGATAACGGCAGAATTGTCAGCAGTTTTTATATAAATACAGGTCTTACACATTCACAAACTCTGTTGCCGATGATTGAGAGTGTATTATCGTGCAGTGCGACAAAGCTTGGTGAAATTGATTTTGTTGCGGTCAATCACGGACCGGGCTCGTTCACGGGAGTGAGAATAGGTGTTGCGGCGGCTAAGGGCATCTGTGATCCTTTGAATATAAAGGTCTGCGGTGTGTCAACGCTTGAATCAATGGCTTATAATCTTCTTGAGAATGATTGTATTGCCTGTGCGGTTATGGATGCAAGATGCTCTCAGGTTTATACAGCATTATTCGATATCACCGACGGTGAGGTAAGACGGCTTACAGATGATACTGCGATGTCAATCGATGAACTCGGCGAGTTGCTTAAAAAATATGATAAAGTCAAAATTTTTGTTGGTGACGGTGCTGAATTGTGTTATAATAAGCTCGGTGCTGAAGATATATCGTTAAAGCTTGCAACCGAAGCCTGCAGATTCCAGAATGCCGTTGGCGTTTGTCTTGCGGGAATCAATCACATTGATGAATGTGTTTCAGCTGATAAAATAGTTCCTGAATATCTGCGCTTGCCACAGGCTGAGCGCGAGTTAAAAAATAAATTAAAGGGTGAATGATTAAAATGGTTAAGATTGCAATCGGTGCTGACCACGGTGGATTTGAGTTAAAAGAATCAATCAAAAAGCATCTTGAAGAGGTCGGCGGTTTTTCAGTTGTTGATTACGGCACTTATTCAAGCGAGTCTGTTGACTATGCCGCAATAGCTTATAAGGTCGGTACAGCTGTTACCGAAGAGAAAATTCTCGGAATTCTCTGTTGCGGAACAGGTATCGGAATCAGTATGGCTGCCAACAAGGTCAAGGGTGTACGAGCTGCTTGCTGCTCTGATTATTTCAGTGCTAAGCTGACAAGAGCACATAATGATGCCAACATTCTTTGTCTCGGCGGAAGAGTAGTCGGTGCAGGACTTGCAAATGAGCTGGTTGATATCTTCCTTTCAACAGAATTTGAAGGCGGCAGACATCAGAGAAGAATTGATCAGATTTCAGCGATTGAAAACGGAACATTTTAATTCGGAGGTCGTCAATATGTCAAACATTACAATTACTAATCATCCGCTTATTCAGCATAAACTTTCAATTCTTCGCGACAAAAACACTTCATCCAAGGATTTCAGAACACTTGTCAGCGAAATAGCAACACTTATGTGTTATGAGGCAACCCGTGATCTTCCTCTTCAGGAGATTGAAATCGAAACTCCTTTGTGCAAGTGTACCGCTCACAGCCTTGAGGGCAAGAAGTTGGCTTTTGTACCGATTCTTCGCGCAGGTCTCGGTATGGTTGACGGTGTTCTTCAGCTTGTACCCTCAGCAAGAGTAGGTCATATCGGTTTGTATCGTGATCCCGAAACTCTCAAGCCCGTTGAATATTACTGCAAGCTGCCTGCTGATATCTCTGAGAGAGATGTTATTGTTCTTGATCCCATGCTTGCAACGGGCGGCTCTGCTATTGATGCTATTTCTCTTATCAAGCAGAGAAATCCGAGATCAATCAAGTTTATGGGAATTATCGCAGCTCCCGAGGGACTTGATGCTTTACAGAAGGCTCATCCTGATGTCGAGATTTTCTGTGCAGCTAAAGACGAAAAGCTCAATGATCATTGCTACATCGTGCCCGGTCTCGGTGATGCTGGTGACAGAATTTTCGGTACAAAATAATTAGTAAACAATATAACGCCCGAAATCTGAAGTGATTTCGGGCGTTAATTTTTGTGTAATATTGCGGGCTTGTCTGCATATCATTTTCTTGGGAGGAATTGATATGACAAAAATTGGTATTAAAAAGACGCTGAACCTGCACAAGTATAATATCAGACTTACTGACTTTCTCGGTGAATGGAAGATGCTTATAACCGTTGTAGCTTCGGTTGCGGGTATCGTCTGCGGAACTGTGTATTCAAAAGGGGAGGGGGCGTTTTTTGGAAAAATCACCGACTGGCTTTTTAACAGCTTGGTGCTGAATAACGCTGACTCTGTTTTAATGAGCTTTGTTTCAAGTCTTATGCTGCCGACGGGAATGTGCGTCGCATTATTTTTCTTAGGACTCTCAGCCTATGGAGGATTGGTGTCTTTTCTTATTCCGTTTGCGAACAGCTTTATTGTAGGCATACTTACATATTATCTTTATAATGAGTACACTTTAAAGGGACTCGCATGCTTTGTGATTCTTGTTCTTCCGTTTGCAGTAATCACTCAGTTGGGGATTATGCTTATAACAGTTGAAAGCGTGAGTATGTCTCAGATTATGATTAAATCAATCGGAGGACATAATAAAGGCAGTTTATATAATTTTACTTATTATTATAAAAACTGCCTTAAAAGCTATTTGATTGTCGTTGTCGGAGCGGTGCTAAAAACCTTGCTCGATGAGTTATTTATCGGACTCTTTGTTTTTTGAGAGCTTGTTAAGGGGATTAGAAGCAACCGCATCCTTTAATTGAGAATCTACAATGTGTGTATAAATTTCGGTTGTTGCAAGATTTTCGTGTCCGAGAATTTCTTTTATCAACAATACATCGACATTGCTGTGCTGATACATCAGTGTTGCCGCAGTGTGACGAAGCTTGTGAGTAGAAAATCCCTGATCTCCAAGTCCTGCCTTTTCAAGAAAGGTCTTAACAATGTGCTGAACTGTCTTAGGACTTATTCTTGTTTTTCTGTTACTTAGAAATAGCGCGTGCTTATCCTTAACGCCGTCAATAGGTCTTACTTTCATATATTCATTTATTGCCTGAACACACATGTCGTTAAGATAGATAATCCGTTCTTTATTTCCTTTACCTGTAACGCGCATAGAGTTGTCGGAGCGGATATCACCGTAATTGAGGCTGACAAGCTCTGAAAGACGCAGTCCGCAATTCAGAAAAATTGCAATAATACAATAATCTCGTTCCTTGAATTTGCCGTCGATGCTTTTAAGCAAATCTACGCTTTCGTCCAGGGTGAGATATTTAGGCAAGGATTTTTTTGTTTTAGGGGACTCAAGCTCCTGCATCGGGTTTTCGTCAATCTGTTTTGTGTTTACAGACATATATTTAAAGTATGCGCGTAAGGCGGAGGCTTTCCGTGCACGCGATGCGGCATCGTTGTTTCTTTGAGTTCTGCAATAAGATAGAAATGCATAAGCATCCTGGATCGACACAGTGCTGATAAGCTCGAGATCAATATGAGAAATATCGATTGAGTCAAAATCTGTGCTTTCGTCAATCAATCTGCGGTAAATCAAAAGGTAACGAAAAAACAGTCTGAGATCTGATGCGTATTCAAGAACTGTTAATTCAGACTTATTTTTTATAACACTCATATAGTTGAGAAACTCCGTAACGCTGACGGGAAGTGTATTGAACTCAGATTTATGCATAAAATATCACCGCAATTCTTATAATATATAAGTTTAATATAATTATAGCAAAGGGTACTTTAAAAGTCAAGTAATTATACAAAAGAAATATTTTGTATAATTCAGGGGAGGCAAAAACAGATAAAATACGAAAAAACAGGCAAAAATACCGTTTTTCGGTGTATTTGCCTGTTTTTATTATAAGCACTCTTCAGTGATTGGTATGATACCGCCTATATCAATAAGCGGTCCGTCCGTCAGTTCTACATAATCAATATTGTATTTATCTAAAAAGCTTTTAATTTTATCCGAGTCTGTGTGCGTAGTAAGTTTTCCTGTGAATGCAATCAGATTTTTGTTTATCATACCACAGGTGCCGCCAATAAATCCGTAATTATGTCCTTTTAGCTTAACTGAACCCTTGCTGACTAAAATACAATCGATTCCATTTTTTTCTGATGATGCAAAGATTGATTCATCATCTGTTATTAAAGCGTTATTATTTAGTATAATTGTGGAACAAGCTGAATATCCTTGGTTCGTGTGAATTATCCGTATATTATGATTATTGCAGAAATCAAGGATATCTGATGAAATATACTTCTTATTTCCGATAATGCTGTTGCCAATAACCTTGACATTAAGGCATACATCACCCGGATACGGAGATTGTATTTTTTCCTTGCTTTGTATCACTTTAAAATCGCTGTTAAGTTCCCCTTTTATATTTGTTAAAAAATTAACAAAATGATCATAATTACCCGATTCGACGATAAAGCTGTTTTTATTCATCTGAACCATCATACAGTCAGCGTGTGACGATATTTCAGGTGCAAGATTACGGTTTTGGTTTACAATTACAGATGTTATGCCGTATTTATCCTTTAAAGTCTGATTTATTTCAGGATATTCTCCCGAAATAAAGACGCCTGACACCATATTTTCAGGCAAAAGAGGTGTATTAAGAAGTTTTTTCAAGCTCCTACTCCCCTCTTACACTCCCGCTTCGTATGCGGCACGGATTGTTCTTGCAGGTACAATTTCAATCAGATTTTTGACTGACTGATTAAGCGTTTTGAAATTGTGATAAGGTACAATACACTTATTAAAGCCGAGTCTTGCGGCTTCCTTGATTCTTTGCTCACAGCTGCCTATTGACCTGATTTCTCCGCCGAGACCGATTTCACCGAAGGCAATCACATCGTCTCTTATAGGCTCATCCTTGAGGCTGGAAATGAGTGCTAATGCCACTGACAAATCAGAAGCAGGCTCGTCGAGCTTTAATCCGCCGACAACATTGATATAAACATCTGTGTTGCCGAAGAAATAGCCGGCGCGCTTTTCGAGCACGGCAATAAGCATAGCAAGTCTGTTGTAATCAAAGCCGTTTGCCATTCTGCGCGGATTTCCGAAGCCGCTGGCGCTGACGAGTGCCTGCACCTCAGCGAGAATCGGCCTGGAGCCCTCCATAAGACAAGCTACGCATGAGCCTGAGGTATTCTTGGGTCTTCCCGAAATCATCATCTGAGAGGGATTCTCGACCTCTGACAAGCCGTTGTCCTTCATTTCAAAAACGCCTATTTCATTGGTTGATCCGTATCTGTTTTTTACGGCGCGTAAAATTCTGTAAGAAAGGTGTCTCTCACCTTCAAAATAAAGCACCGCGTCAACAATGTGCTCAAGTACCTTAGGACCTGCAATATTACCGTCCTTGTTAACATGACCGACAACGATAGTCGGTATGTTTAGTGATTTTGCGGTGTGCATAAGATAGTTTGTGCATTCACGCACCTGAGCAACACTGCCGAGAGAAGAATTAAGCTCAGGGAAATTCATTGTCTGAATTGAGTCGATTATAACGAGATCGGGTTCTGTCGTACGGATATATTCACCGATTATCTGTACATCTGTCTCACAAAGAACAGAAAGATTTTCTGTGTCGACGCCGAGTCTGTCAGCGCGAAGCTTGATCTGATGTGCTGATTCCTCACCTGAAACATACAGGATTTTAAGATTAAGACCGAGAAACTGACATATCTGTAAAAGAATTGTTGATTTACCGATACCCGGATCACCGCTTAAAAGAACAAGCGAGCCCTTGACAATACCGCCGCCGAGAACACGGTCAAGCTCTTTAAGACCTGTGTTGTATCTTACTTCACCGTCACATGTAATTTCATTGATTTTTTGTGCCGCTGAGGCTAATGAATTAACAGGTCTGTTGAGTTTATTTGATTTTTCTGTTGTTTTAATAACTTCAGACATCGTATTCCATTCATTACAGCCGGGACAGCAGCCAAACCATTTTGCGCTCTCATAGCCGCATTCTGAACAGACATATACACTTTTTGTCTTTGATGCCATAGTATCACCTTTTGTAATAATTTATAATTCCGTCGGCAATTAAAATTGCCGTTTTTGTCTGATAAGTTTCTTTTTTGAGATTGTTCAGGTCATTAGCGTTTGATAAAAAACCGCATTCAACCAATACGGAAGGTATCTGTGAATGATACAAAAGATAGATGTTAGTACCTGTTTTTTTTGTAAGTCTTTTATTTTCGGGTTGAATTGTGTTAACAAAGGAGCTCTGAATGGAATCAGCAAGCGTTTTACTCTGAGTGTTTCTGTGAGAATAAAACACCTGAACTCCTTTTTGTGATTCATCGTGAAACTTGTTCTGATGTATGCTGACGAATACCGCATCGGGATTCTCGTTTATTATTGCGAATCTGTTGCGGATATCAGATATTTTCTTTTCTCTCTGAGTCCTGAGATTATCGTCACAGGTCATTTTGTCCTCAGTACGAGTCATAATCACCCTGAATCCGTACAGCTTGAGTATCTTTTCAAGCTTTAGAGCAATCTGAAGATTCAGATCCTTTTCGAGCGTTTTATCACTTGCTACCGCACCGCCGTCTTCACCGCCGTGACCTGCATCAACAATGACGGTTGTCGGATTGGCTGCATTATCTGAAAATACTGATTTTATAAGGCCTGAATGAATTTGTACTGAAAGAATTGAAAATAATATCAGTGTAAAAATGAGTAAACACTTGTGAAGCTTACTTTTCATTGTTGCACCCCCACATATAAATTTATGCAGGAGTAATAAGTGTATGAAGAAAACCCTAATGTATTTTTCGGGCGTGTTAATCGGTATAATAAATATTCTGATTGGTGCCTGCGGAGGAATTATCGCAGTTGAAGCGCTCAAAAAAAGCGGACTTGACCAGACAAAGGCACACGCAACCGCTATTGCGGTGATATTGCCGCTGACGATAATAAGCGCAGTGATTTATATGCTGCAAGGAAAGGTTTCGTTAAGTGATTCTTACATCTATATTATACCGGGACTTGCAGGCTCGTTTGCAGGAGCATGGATACTGCCTAAAATTCCTAAAAAAGTTCTGAGTAAAATATTTTCCTGCTTTATGATTTATGCAGGAGTCAGGATGCTGATGAAATGATAATTGATATAATTGCAGGACTTCTGTCGGGACTGTTGGGAGCACTTGGCTTCGGCGGAGGCGGAATCCTGATTCTTTATCTGACTCTATACAGAGATTTGTCTCAGTTAAATGCTCAAGGAATAAATCTGTTGTTTTTTATACCGATAGCGATCTTTGCGCTGATTATTCATAACAAAAATAAAATAATTGACTGGAAGCTTGCAATAAGATTTATTATAAGCGGTCTTGTCGGAGTAGCCATCGGTTATGTTTTGATTATAAATATCGATGAAGGTCTAATCAGAAAAATATTTGCGTTTATACTGATATTTGCAGGTATAAAAGACCTGATAATAAAGAAAAAATCTACTTAGTGTTTTTTCTGTAATCAAGATAATCCTGAAGAATTATTGTTGCGGCAACAGCATCAACAACATTTTTTCTTTTATCGCCTCTTGTGTTGGTTGCGTTGAGATAATTGTGTGCCGAAACGGTTGTGAGGCGTTCATCCCACAAAACACATTTAACACCTGAGGCTTTCTCGAGCTCTTCGCTGAACGCCTTGCATTTTTCGGCTCTCGAGCCCTCGGATGCATTCATATTTTTTGGATATCCGACAACGATAAGCTCGGGAGCTTTCTCTTTAATAAGAGTGCAGATTCTTGATATTACCTTTGGCGCATAATCACCCTTAATAACTTCAACAGGATGAGCAAAAGACTCAAGGCGGTCACTGACCGCTATGCCCGTCCTTACATCACCGTAATCAACTGACATAATTATCATTATGACCGCCTCCATATATAATTTAATTAAGATTTAGTTGTTTTCGAAGGGATTATAACCCTCTAATGGATTCACAACATCAGGAATAAGATTGATTCTTGTTGTTGATGATGTTGAATCTGAATCGTCATCCGAGTTATTGCTTGCCGCGTGTCCTGAGCAATATGACGGCAATGAATCCTCTTTAAACCAGCCCGCAGATGTTGATGAGCAGGAAGAAGATGCAAGCTTGCCTGTTGAAGTACAGTAGTATCTCTTGACTGCCTCACTTGTATCCTCAAATTCCTTATCAGCAAGACCTTCGTGGATTTTATCCATAACTGTCTTGTAGATTGTACCCGCAGGATTGCCTGATGTATGAATGGTTTTAGGGATATCGTATCCGTACCATACTGCGGCAACATAATAAGGAGTACCGCCGACCATCCATTTATCATAGTTGTTATCGGTTGTACCGGTCTTAGCATAGTTATCAAAGCCTCTGACCTTGTAGCTGTGACCTGTACCGTATGATGCGGTAGTAACTGTTTCCATCATATGACGCATAATGTCAGCTGTTTCTGAAGAGAAAATCTGCTCACCCTTGACATTTCTGTTATCAAGGATAACCTCACCGACAGAGTTTTCAACATAATAGAATGAATACGGCTCATAGTAGTAACCGCCGTTACCGAATGAAGCATAAGCGGCAGTCATATCAAGTGATGTGATACCGACATGCATTGAGCCGACGACCATAGGTGCGGGATTGTTGTCTTCGCCGTCAACAACTGTTGAGATATGGAACTTGTTCTTGACATAGTCGTATGCCTTGTCCGTTCCGAGCATATTTACACAGATTCGTGCAGGAACGGTGTTGAGTGATTTCGCAAGAGCAACCTGAACTGATGTGTTGCTGCCTGAGCCGTGGTCACCGCTGTAGTTCTTGGGCCATCTTTCGCCGTTGAGCGTAATGGCTGAATCGCGGATAAATGTCGACCAGGTGATTTCATCGAGCTCGATTGCGGGAGTGTATGAGCTCAAAGGCTTGATTGTTGATCCCGGAGGTCTCGGTGAATCAGCCGCACGGTTAAGAACACGGTTGCCTTCTTTTTCACCCGCCTGACCGACGATAGCAACGACTCTGCCGTTATAGTCCATAATTGTCATTGAAGACTGAGCCTTTTTGTCAAGCCAGTTCGTCTTGTTTACATAAACATTTTCGAGCTTCTTCTGAACATCGAGATCAACTGCGGTGTAAATCTTAAGTCCGCCGCCGTAAATCATATTGGTAGCCTCTTTATAAGAACAGCCGAGCTCCTTCTGAAGCTGCTTGATAACATCGGCGATAACAAAGTCGACATAGAAGCTATGAACCTCTTTATTGTTTGTTGCTTCGTTTCTGTTTTTCTTTCTTTCAATTTCAGCCGCACTCGGAACATAGTCGTCGTCGGTTGTGAAGATTAAATCAAAGTTGACAGCCTCTTCATACTCTTCCTTGGTTATAAGGTCCATTGAAAGCATTTCGTCAAGACAATACAGCTGTCTTTTTCTGTTAGCCTCGGGATTCTTGATCGGGTCAAGAGAATACGGCTTCTGAGTGATAGCGGCAATAACGGCACATTCAGCGTAGTTGAGCTCGCTGACCTCCTTGCCGAAATATGTTTCAGCCGCAGTTTCGACACCGTAACAGCCCTGACCGAGATAAAGAGTATTAAGATAAGCCTCAAGAATCTGATCCTTCTCATAGTTCTTCTCAAGATTCAGAGCGGTCAGGATTTCGTTGTATTTTCGTACAAAAGTAACCTCATTGTTACCCGTAATATTCTTTACGAGCTGCTGAGTGAGCGTTGAGCCGCCCTGTCCCTTGTATTTTGGAACAATCATAACTGCGATTGTTCTTTTCCAGTCGACACCCTTATGATCCTCGAAGCGCTGATCCTCAAGCGCAATAAATGCATCGCGCATATTCTTCGGAATCTCATCAAGATCAACCCAGATTCTGTTCTCTGTGCCGTGAAGTCTGAGAAGCTCAATCTGTTTTCCGTCAGCATCGGTTGCATAAAGGAAGGATGTCTGATTCTGATTGTTTTTTGCATTTTCGAGATTGATAACAGGATCACCGTTGGTGACTGCAATAATGTTGATAAAAACATATCCGAGAACAATCATTGCTGTCAGGCCGATGATTGCAACCAAAGAAAACATAAATGCGCCGAAATTTGAAAGCTTTGTCAGCTTGTCAAGTGATAATCTTTTTTTCTTTCTTGCTTTAGCCACAATTACATCCTCCTTACTGTTTTCGCAATTTTTTTGCAATCTCAATTTTTATCTTTCGTGCTTTGGGAATAAGATCGTTATACAGCATAAATTTAAAACTGTTATTTACAAGTGCATATTCACCGATGAATTCGATATAATCTGAATTGAAGCTTGCCTTGAAATCGCGGATTCCGACAAAATCCTCCCTGACCTTGAATTCACCGAGCGGTGCATCGGGATTTGACGGATGCTCAGCTTCTTCAACAAAAACATATCCGAGGTCGTGGATGTCGCATCCTGATTCAACACTCTTTTTGAGTCTGAGATAATTTACATAATGGCTCGGACGGGTTTCGTTTCTGAGTATATTTCTGCTGCCTCCGAAGATACAGCCTGCAATACCGTTATAACGAATTGTAAGTCCCGCAGCAACACAGAATTTGTTTTCGTCAGTGAAATCCTTTGCGAGCTCAAATCTTTTAAGATAATTATCTGTCTGCTGCTGAATGGCTTCGTTTTCGTTCAACAGCTTTTTCTTTTGTTTTTCGTTGCAGGTTTCCATTTTAGCAAGGTTTTCACTGACCTGTAGGTCTCGTTCATCCTGCATTGCCTTGTCAACTGCTTTATCGTAATAAACAAGTGAAAGATCCATATAATCCTTAAAGACTTCCATCAGGTGTGTCACATAATCGGAATTACGCTCCATAAAGTCGTTTCTGTCAGATGTGTCACTCATAACCTGCATAAAATCCTTCATAAGAGACGGATCGGCCTTGACATCGTCATAAGTACAAATCTTTGATACAAGACCGCGCTGATCACCGATACGGACGCTGTAACGAACGCCTTTTTCGCATTTTTTAATAATAGCATCGGCTGTCAGGGCTTCACCTGTCTGTTTATCCTTGAGAGGGATATAATACTGAACAGGTGCCTTGTAAATGTAATTTTCAACATTGTGATTAAGCTTATACCCGTTAGAAATAAGCATATTATGTGCATCAAGTCCGTTTTGCTGTGACTCGTGGTTTATGCGTAACGGAATATGCGGATCGGTAAGAAGTACCGTTACATTATGCTTTTTCATTTCAGCTTTAATAAAAGCTGTGAATTCCTCGATAAGGGTTTTATCCTGATAATCACAGATAAAACCGTCGGGAATATACCATACAAGACCTGCGAGCGGAAGCTTTCTGCCGAGAATCAGGCACTGAAAAACTCTCGTCTCACCCCTGAAGCCGACATAAAAATGCGGAGTCCAGGCGGGCTTTGCTTTTGGCCAGAGTGAGCACTGCATATATGTTCCGCCGTTTTTGATGAGGTAATCATCAAATGCCGCAAAGTCTGTTTCTGACCTGAATGTATACATCAGCACTGCTCTCTCCTTTTCTTGAATATTTCTATATGCTCTCTTTCTGAGAAAGGAACACATTCTCCGTTAATTTTCATATACTGCTCATGACCTTTGCCTGCGAGTAACAGGATATCACCTTTTTCAAGCAAACCAAGAGCATATTCAACCGCTTCACCGCGGTCGGGAATACCCACAAACTTACCTCCGGCCTCGGTTACATAGTGACCGATTTCATTGATTATATTCCAAGGGTCCTCGAAGTCAGGATCATCGGATGTTAGAACAGACAAATCACATTCTTTGCCCGTAATAAGACCTAATTCCTTGCGGCGAAGCTGAGTTCTGCCGCCGACTGCACCATAGAGCGCGATAATTCTGTTGTGCGGATACGCCTTGAGCGTGTCAAGCATACTCTTCATACTGATGCCGTTGTGTGCATAGTCGATAATGACATCAAAGTCATCGCACACATAAACACACTCGGCTCTGCCGCGTACACGGATATCCTTAAGACATTCGAGATGGCGCAGAGCATCAATGCCGAGCGCTTCACAGACTGAGATAGCCGCAAGAGCGTTGTAAACATTGAAATAACCAGGTAAAGCAACCTCAGTATACTGCTGCTTATCACCGCAGATGGTATCAAAGGATATTCCGATAAATCCTTTGGATTTAAGAAGCTGAACATTACGAGCAGTTACATCTGCATTTTCGAGTCCGTATGTCGTTATCGGACAAGTGCAGTTTGCTATCATATTTTTATGAGCCTCGTCGTCAATGTTAACGACCGCATAATTACAGATTTCAAACAGCACCGATTTCCAATACATATAATCTTCAAAATCGGGATGCTCATTGGGACCGATATGATCGGGTGAAAGATTAGTGAAAACTCCGACCTCAAAATCAACACAGTCTACTCTGTGTGCCATAAGACCGATTGAGGAGACCTCAATAACACAGGCTGTGCAGCCGTTATCAAGCATCGTTCTGAAAATCTTCTGTAATTCATAGCTTTCAGGCGTTGTGTTTACGGTAGGAATCTCAACATCGTCATAATAAGCACCGACAGTGCCGATGATGCCGCATTTATGGCCCGCAGACTCCATCATTGCTTTGACAAGATGAGCTGTTGAGGTTTTACCCTTTGTGCCTGTGATTCCTATAACCTTCATCTTTTTTGTAGGATGCTCAAAAAGGTTAGCTGACGCCTCAGCAAGAGAAGCTCTTGTGTTTTCAAAGATAATCTGAATTGCATCATCAGCTAAATCAAGTTTTTCTTCAACTGCAAAGCATCTGCACCCGTTTTCATAGGCTTTTTCGGCATACTGATGACCGTCAAATCTCGCACCGCGAAGACAGAAGAAAAATGTACCCTCCCCTGCCTTACGGGAATCATAAACGATGTCATTGATCTGAATTTCATCAATAACATAGTCAGTTATGTAATTCATTCCATTAAGAATCTGATTTAAAAGCATATATGCCTCCAAAAATTACAATGCCTTGCGTAAAAGAGCATCCTTAGGGATTTCAATATCACTGTTAAAGCTGAATATCATCATCGGATGAGGCGCTTTTTCAATTTTTTCGCCTGACTCATCGCGAAGATCGTTGATTGTTACATCATAAGGCTTGATTCCGCGTTGAAGCACCTCAAGCTGTTCACCGTCAAATACGCGGTTGCGCTGACGAGCATAAACCCGCCCATCCTTATAATCAATAACCTCAGCCATAACACTCCAATCACGCTTGTATCCGCCGTCATAATAAATCTGTGCATTTTTGGTCGGATGTCCGTAATAAAAACCCGTGCAGTATTCACGGCTGCTCATTTTGTACATTTCATCTATTATCCATTGCTCAGGCTTATAAGTGTCAACGGGATTTCTGAGATAACCGTCAATAGCCTGTCTGTAAGCGTTCGTAACAACGGATGTGTAATATGCCGACTTAGCTCTGCCCTCAATTTTAAAGCTCGAAATACCTGCTTTAACGAGGTCAGGGATATGCTCGATCATACACATATCCTTTGAATTCATAATAAAGGTTCCGCTTTCGTCCTCGTCAATCGGTAGATACTCACCCGGACGGGTCTTTTCCATAAGAGCATACTGCCAACGGCAGGGCTGCGCACAGTCACCGCGGTTTGAGTCTCTGCCGACCAGATAGTTTGAAAGCAGACATCTGCCTGAGAATGAGACACACATCGCGCCGTGAACAAAGCATTCAATTTCGAGCTCGGGTGGGGTCTTATCTCTGAGCTGTGCAATATCCTCCATTGAAAGCTCTCTGGCAGTTACGATACGCGATGCGCCGAGCTTGTACCACTCGTTTGCAGAAGCATAGTTTGTAATTCCTGCCTGAGTCGAGATGTGAATGTCGACATCGGGTGTGTATTTTTTCGCAAGTGACATAACACCCATATCTGAAATAATGAAAGCATCAACGCCCGCTTCACGCCAGTTAAGCAGAAATTCGGGAAGTGTGTCGATTTCATTGTTTCTCGGTACGGTATTGCATGTCAGATAGACCTTTACATTTTGTTTGTGGGCTTTTTCACAGGCTGCTTTTAATTCATCAAAATCAAAATTTGAGGGTGCAGCACGCATTGAAAACGCAGAACCACCGAGATAAATTGCATCAGCACCGAAATACAGTGCCCTGTCAAAGCGTTCCATATCGCCGGCAGGAGCAAGAAGCTCGGGAATAACGGTTTTGATTTTATCCATTTATATTCTCCGTCAGTTACTGTTGTTTGCTTTGATAATTTTCACAAGGTTATTCTTATGGCCTGTGAAGGTTTTTGAAAGATAGATTTTACCGCTGTTGTCGTGTGCAAAATAGTAGTAATCGGTATCGTCAGGATATAGTGCGGCCTTGATTGCATCCATACCGGGGTTACAGATCGGTCCCGGAGGGAGTCCTCGGATCGCACTTGTATCGTAGTAATTATAATAAATCTTGCCTGTTGCTTCACCGACTGCGGGAGTTACATAGTTACTGATATAAATTGCAGTACTGTCACAACCGAGCGTGGGGAAGTTCGCGGCATCCTCGAGTCTGTTGTGGATGACTGAAGAAATAGTTTTCATCTGCTCGGCATTAGCGGCTTCCTTCTGAATGATAGAAGCGATTGTGATGATTTCGTCTGTTGTGTAACCGAGCTTTTCTGCTCTTGCCTGATATTCATCAGTCCATTTGCTGTTGAAGTTATCAAGAAGCTTTTTGACAACATAGTTAGGATCAGCGTCAACATAGAAATCGTAGGTATCGGGGAAAAGATAACCCTCGAGCTTCAGATATCTCTTTGAATCGTCGGTGATCTTTGAATAGAAATCATAGCTGTAATTTGATGAACGGATTGAAGAATAGAGCTTCTTTGCATCACAGACATCGTTCTTTTCGAGTTTTTCAAAAATCTGTTGTACAGTCCATCCTTCGGGAAAAGAAAGCTTGATTGTGTCGGCCGTAACAGGAGCGGCCATAATATCCTTGAGCATACCCTCAACGCCCATACTGCCGCTGAGATAGTAGTTGCCGCTCAGATATTGCTCGTCGTCAAAATCTCTGTATTTTGTGAAGATCTTGCAGAAGAGCTTTCTTTTAATAAGGCCGTTATCTTCGAGAATGTCAATAATTTCGGTGTAGGAAGCGTTTTCGGGAATCATTACCTCGACATTTTCCTCACTTCTGTTAATTGCGAGCATATCGCCGACACAGGTAAGACCGATATATGAAAGGAAAATTGTGCCGATGAAAATGAACGCAAGAAAAGCAACAGCAGTTTTGCCGCCGATTTTCTCAATATTTTCAGAAATTTTTGTATTGTCGAATTTTGACTTTGATTTAGGCCTTACAGGTTCTTTTCTGACAGAAGCTTTCTGAGACTCGACCTGCTTAACAGGACGAGAACGCTGATAATTTGAAAAATAGATTCCGCCTGAATTGTTCTGAACTGACGGCTCCCGTGAATCGTCAACATCTATAAGTGACTCGTCAATATGAACGACAAACTTTTTCTTCTCGGGTACGGGAGCAGAAAAATCATTATCTCGTCTGTCCTGACCGATTGCAGAATATTCTTCAAGAATCTTGTTAAGGTCAAACTCTGAATTCTTTGAATTTTCGTCTTTCATCAGTTACACTCCTTTCTCAGAACGGGCATTGAAGTGATGCTTTTATTCTGTCAGCTGTATGCTTATTGACAAGTTTTTCTGTAATTACCTGACTGAATGAAATTGCGGCGCCCATTCCCTTAGCGGTTATGATTTTGCCGTCGGTGCAAACAAAATCATCTGAAACCCTTGCCCCGGTCAGCTCCTCTTCAAATCCTGGGAAGCAGCAGGCAAGCTTGTCATTAAGAAGGCCTTTATGACCGAGAATGGATGGTGCGGCGCAGATTGCGCAAATATATTTATCATTTTCGTAACAATAATCTATAAAGCTGTTGACCGTAGCGTTAGCTTCAAGATTCAGTGTGCCGGGCATACCTCCGGGCAATACGATTGCATCGATATTATCGTTTAAGCTGATTTCGTTTTCCTCGAGATCACAGAAAACAGGAATATTATGTGAACCGGCAATAATTTTTCCGCCGATTCCGACAGTAAATACCTCAAGCTCCGCACGGCGCAGATAATCAACAACCGTCAGAGCTTCAATTTCCTCAAATCCTTTTGCAAGAAAAACATAAACCATATTATTACCTCTCAATCAAGATACATACCGGCATATAATGAGTTGTGTTCGTTGATATATTCATCAAAAACATTGTTCAGAGGAAGTACCATACCACATTTTGTATATTCTTCCACTATATCTTTCTTATTATACACTATCGGACACAAAATGTAAACATTCTTGACACGATTATTTACAATTTGTTCCTTAATAATTCTCAAAAATTCAACATCTTCTGACAAAACTTCCTTAATAACCATACGGTCGTTTTCCATATAGTAAAAAGCAAGAGTTTCTTTGTTATCTGACGATGTCAGAAAGATTTTTCCGTTATTGAATAAATGCTCTCTGACGGTATACTCAACAGTATTTCTGTTAAAATGAAAGCATTCGGTTTTATCAAGTAATCGCATTTTTGTTTCTACAATTTTTTCTATATCTGTTTGTGTGCATTCTTCTGAAGAACCTGACATATTATCAAGCGAAAGTGCAGATTTTCTGAATGCAGAAATAAATCCGAATTTCTGATAGTAAAGATAAAGCTTATCGTTTGCAGGAACAAGAAAAATAGCATCAAATCCGATATTAGAATAATAGTCCCTTGCATAAGAAATAAGCTTTTCCATTATCCCCTGCTTGCGGTAATTAAGATCGGTACAGGCGGCATAAAGATATTTACATCTGTAATCATCGATTACTCCGTTGAGCATAAAGAACATTGAGACAAGCTTACCGTCAGCAAAATATCCGACAGTATCATATTCGGGACAGTTATCGAGAAAAAAACAGATGTATTCCTCACTGTCACCGAAAGCTTCTTTCCACAGACGGATAACCTCATTGCGGTATTCATTTTTTGCTGAAAAAAATTTAATCAAATCTTCACCGCCGTAAATTTTTCAAGAAGAATTTCGGGATAATAAGACAGCTTTGCCTTTCTCAGACCTTCAGAGCCGATATCATCCTCACGGTTTACAAACTCATAGTCGCTCAACGAGTTCTGAGCAAAGAGCATATTGATCATCGGATACGCTCCCCTTATGTCAGAAAATGCCTTTTCGAAATGAGTTACAAAGGTGGATTTATTGAGCTCTTCACCGAAGGTAAAGGCAACAACATCGCCGTCAATTCTGAGTATTCCGCCCTTAAATCCGAATTTATCATAGTTATCAAAGGAGTGTTGAAGTACCTTTCTTTCGGCAATAATTCCGTCGGGATCCTTGTCAACATTCAAGGTATACCATTTTTCGTTCATTGCGACGCACTCGGTAAGGTTGTCCTGATTTATTTCTTCATAAGACCAATTATAATTCTTTTTGAAATATGAAATATGATTTCGTTTTGAATGGTACTTTTTACCCGCAAGCGCAGCAAGATCGGAAACTCTGTAAATGTAATCAAAGGAATTTCTTGACGGATAAAAGTTATATTCACCCTCAAAAACTGATTCGAGCTTGTCCCGTTCGGACTGAGTCAATCCGTAAAAGGACGGGCATTCATAATTTCGTCTGATATAATCAAGCGCCTCTCTCCAGTTGTTACCCTTTGGAAAACCAAAGAGCTCATTGCCGCCGATTTTAGCGACAAGTGTTCCTTCAATTTCTGCGATATATGTGTTATAGTGTTCAGACCATCCTATAAGATTGCCGAGAGCATATTCACAGCTCATCGGTTGATTTTCATTAAGGACAGACCTCATCCAGTCAAGGTCGTCAAGCGTAGGTCTGTGAAAATCAGTCATTTTATAACTCCTTTGAAACTATTTCAAAAATTTCTTCGCTGATTTCATCAATCGAGCGTGGATTGTCACCGTTATTGCATTTGATAACATTCCAATTCATTTCTTCAGCTGCAACGAGTGCAGCAGTGCGGCAGCTTTTAAGATACTCAATATTGCTTTCGTGTATATCCTTCTTGGATTCGTCGCCGCGGTATCTTTCAGACATCATTTTCTGAGAGATTTCAATGGGCATATCGAGATAAATGACGACATCAGGCTTGGGAATTGCGATCTCGTTATATTCAAAATTCTCGAGCCATGCAAAATATTCTGACCAGTTTTCTCTCGGAATTTTTGTTGCCTGATGATAGGCGTTAGAGGTTGTGTATCTGTCAGAAATTATGACATCACCGTTATCGTAAAATTCCTTCCACTTGAGCTTGTAATTCGCAAAGCGGTCAACTGCATAAAAAGCAGAAGCGGCGTAAGCGTTGACATCATCAGGCTTCTTGCCGAATTCACCGCTGAGATACATTTTAACAAGAGTACTTGAAGGGCTGTCGTAATCGGGCAGCTTGATCTGATGAACATTTTTATCAGCAAGTCTTGATTTGAGCTGTTCAATCTGAGTGCTTTTACCGCTTCCGTCAAGACCTTCAATAACAATAAGTTTACCTTTCAACTTATATCACCTCAAAATATATTATAACAGTATTTTTAATTTATTCAACTAAAAATTTCATTTTGACAATAAAGTAACCCGCTGAATTTTCAGCGGGTTGCAATTTTTATATGTTACCACTTATTGTGTACTCTTTCAGCAAAAACCATTTTATCCTTGATCTGTATTTCTGTGCCGTCATCAAGTATTGCTTTTCCTGAGATAAGTCCGAAAACCTGATGAGGAATCATACAAAGCACCTTCAGATCAAGCGGAGCAACTCTGTCGATAACAGGCTTGAAGGTCATTTCAAATCTGCCGTCATTGCTTGTGAAGGTCCATGGCTCTGTATAATAATATTCACCGTTACGGTAAGGAATATTGAATTTTACTTGATCAAGCTTATGGGCTTTTCCGTTATAGAAGAGCATATTTTCACTTGCGGCAGAGGTATTACCAAATCCGTAACCGATATTGAAGCCGAAAATATTGCCGTCATCGAGTACCATCTGACCGCTGCCCCAATACCATGTGTTGTCATAAGTCCAGACACCGCGGCCCCAGTCGAGCGTAGCAAGTGACTTGTTAGCTTCGTTGAATTCCCAATAAATATCGTCAAACTTTACGAAACCGTTAGCCTTCATACAGTTGATCTTCTGGTTATAATAGAAATGTCTGTCCTTATCAAAGGGCGTAGCGATAACCATACTTTCTTCGGGAGTGTCAGTCAGAACAACATCAAAGGTAAGTGTTTTACCGCTATTGAAATAGTTGTCATACTTACCGTAAAGATGTCTGGTGACACCGTCGTTGTCGAAGGTAATATCAAGTGTACCTGCCTTGGCGGATACATTGCCGCGTACGCTTGTTGTAGGCATATTGGTTTTACCGAGCGGAAGAATACCGAGCTCGCTGTCATTCATCTGGAAGGGATTATTTCCGAATCCGAGAAGAGAAACAGAAAGAGAACTGACATATCCGACATCGGAAAGTGTAAGACAAAGTCCGTAATCCTGATTGCCGATATAGTAGTAATCCCATTCCTTGATACGAAGCTTATTAGCCTTGATATCATCTCGGGAATACTTCCAATAAAGCTTTTTAGCAAAGCCCGGCTCGGCAATATTGCCCTGAGCGTTCAGCAAAGGCTGTTCAGAAGTAATTTCATGTTGTGTGAATTCAAACATTTAATCACCTTATTTATTCATATTTGCAAGGTCTCTGTAATTTATAAGCTTAAATCCGAGTGACTCGATGTGCTGCTTTGTCTGAGGATCCTTTAGAATCTGATACTCCCATACACGGCGATTCCAGCAACCTGTTGTTCCCTTCAGGTCGTCCGTTTCGATTGAGGGATGCATATAAGTCTCAGTTACTGCGCCGTCAGGGAAATGTCTGTAAAGCTCGTAAATATATTCCTTGAAGTTTTCATAGCTTTCATCCTGAGGACCGCCCCACTCATTGGGGATAAGCAAGTCGGGAAGAGCGACGCCCTTCATATCAGCATAAGCAATGATATTTGAGACAAGACCCTTGACAATGTTTTTGTCAACCTTGATTTCGAGCATTGAATTATCAAACATTTCGTCAGGGAATACCTTGGGGAATCTGAATGGGAGCTTATATTCTGATGCAACATCAAATGCGACATTCAAAAATTCAAAGCGTCCTGTTTCGATACCGTAAATTGAACCCATATGATTGTCAACATGTGACGGATTTTCAAGACCGAGAAGCTTGAGTCTTTCAATCTGAGCGATACACTCAGCCTTGAGCTCATCGATATCAGCGTTCTCTTCAACCTGACGGCTTTCGTGATAGAAGAATCCGTCCTTGTCACGAAGTGAGCCTGTTTTTTCAACGCCGACAGGTGCCCAACGGTATTTGCTCCACTCACTTGTGAAGGTCCAATGAACACCGATGCCGAGCTCGGGATTTTCCTTTGCGAACTGAGCTGCCTCGGGAGCCCAGGCGCACGGAGCCATAATTGTTGAAGATGTAAGTGCACTGTTAGGATCTTTAAGAAGATCCATAACTGCAAGGTTTGCACCGCGGCACATACCGAAATCGTCTGCATTGATAATTAAATATTTGCTCATAACAAATCTCCTTTATAAACAGAAGGCTTATTTTTTAAGAGCCTTACGGGCTTCAATTTCAGCAACCATTTCTCTCTGGCGCTTCTCGGTAACTGTGTAGAAGAACATCGGAACTGCGCAAGCAAACATACTTACAACACCTGAAATAATAAGCACATTCCAGAGTGCATCGGGATTAGCAACCTCGTATGTTCTTGCATTGATACCTGCGATGCTCATTGAAAGAACGCCGATGAATGCGCCGACAGCCATACCGATTTTGTTGATAAGAGTCTGCATTGCAAAGCAGATGCCCTCGCCTCTTTCACCTGTTTTCCATTCGAGATAGTCAACGGTGTCACCGATCATAGCATAAGTGATGATGTTGTTGACACCCTGAGGAATACCGAGAAGAACAAGTCCGATAGCGCATATAATCATCTTCCAGGGAGCATCATATCCGACAAAGTACATAACTGTCATAACGATACCGCCAAAAAGATGAACTACAATGTATGACCATTTTTTTGTAAATTTCTTGGACATCCAGGGAACAAGAATTGAAGCAACAAGTCCGCCGGGAACAACAAGAAGTGTGATGATACCGTAAAGACCTTCGTTGTGAAGGATATACTTTGCAAAGTAGAGACCGCCTGTGTATGAATAAACCATTCTTGCACCGCCGAGAACACCTGAAAGAACGATGAGAAGAAGCTCCTTGTTCTTGAACAAAAGCTTGAGGTTATGGCCTAATGACGGCGGATTTTCGTCAGATGTGAAGCGTTCCTGAGTGTTTTTGAAGCCGTAGAAGAACATCGGAATTGCAAGAACAACAAGAACTACTGCACTGATAAAGTAAACCCATTTGAGTGTGTCAGCGTTTGCGATTTCCATACCGTGCTTAACAGTACCGACAAAGGTCTGGATTGCGTCAGCCTCGCTGATTCCCTGATTAGTAACCATATTGGCGATTGCTTCAGCCTTATGCTCAGCAATAAGAGCCTTATCAGCAACGGTATCAGCGTACTTGAATTTCTCTGTAAGTGATCCTGTAATCATCGGAATGAAAATTGTAACAATACCTGCACCTACTGTACAGAACATACGGGCAACTGTAAGAATGTTACCCCTTACAACTGTATCGTTTGTGAGACAGGTTGAAAGTCCCCAGTAAGGAACATCGGCGATTGTATAGACAACGCTCCATACAACATAAATAATGGCTATTGTTACGAAAGCCTGAGTTGTCTGTGTTCCGTTATAAATGTTTTCTGCGCTGAAAATGGGAAGGAAGCAAAGAATTGTCATAACACCGATAGGAATTGCCATCCATTTGAGATAAGGACGGCATTTACCCCATTTTGTACGGGTTTTGTCAACAACCGAACCCATAATCGGGTCATTCAATGCATCAAAAACACGGGCACCGAGCATAAGGAGCGCAACAGCTATAGCTCCGCTTAATGTTCCGACTGTAACGCCGTCAGCACCAAAGAGAAGCGCGTCAGTCATAAATACAGTTATGTAAGAACCGATGATGGTACAGATAAAGTTCTGACCAAAGCCGGCAATACTGTAAGCCAAGGCTTCCTTGGGCTGAACTCCGACTCCGGGAGTTGTGCCGAAGAGTGAATGTAAAAATCCTTTTTTCTGCATAAAATACCTTCTTCCAAATATTTTATTTATTTTATCATATTAAAGTATACTTTGCAAACCCAAAAATTAAAAACCTACAATCAAAACTAAAAATTGTAGGTTTTTATATAAAATATCACTATATTTTGTTAAAAATCACCGCAAGGAATCAATTTTATTTCGGAGTGATTCAAATATTTCTACGATTTTAAACCGAGGCTCAAATTTTGGATCTTTTGTAACCAGATTTACCTCGGATTCGTTAAGAACACAATTAAGCTCCTTTTCTTTATCTGCGGCAGAAACACACATTGGCGGAAACATCACACACCACCAGTTTCTGCCATTACCCTCACCTATTATTACTCTGAGAGCTAGATATTCACCGGCGGGCAGAGTTACATTTTCATATGTTCTGGTTGTGAAGTATTCTTTATCAAGACAAATCCTGACACTGTAATTACATCCGTTATTCTTGATTTCATTTTCTGCAATTTCTGTAAGCTCCTCAATATACGGAGTGATTTTTTCAACGGCGTTTTCTATGTTCACACTGCCGTTGAATATCTCCTTGCCTTCACTCAGGAGCTTATCTCTGACAATGAGCTTGAGTCTCTGGTCACATTCAGAATCTGAGTTTGCAATGACATGAAGACGAAGCACATCATCCCGTATTTGTGCCGATGTATCGGCGAAGCTTACAACCGAGAAAATAACAGAAGCGATAAGAGATATAATTATGGAAATTTCAATTCTTTTTGTTAAAGACATACAGTCAACTCCTCTTTTAAATTCAAAAGAAGTGTTGACTGTATTTTACTGTTTATTCATAAATCGCAAGTATATCGGTTGCTTTTTGTCTGACAGCATCGGAAAGCATTTTCGGAGATAACACCTTGATGTCATTACCGTATTGCATTATCCAGCTGACAAGACCGTTGCTAAGCTCAACATCAGCCTTGAAAACAAAGTGGTTTTCATCAAAAATTTTAACAGGAATTTCGTCACTGAATTTTTCAAGAATATCATCAATAATACGGTTATCGCAGCATAATTCAATCTGTGCCGCTTCACCCGTATACATATTGAAAAGCTTGTTTGAATAATCAGCAGTGTCAAATCTGTCGGTGTATTTTGAAACCTTGGAAAAATGCTTTGCCTTAGTCTGAAGCAGCTTTACACTCTCAATTCTATCAAGTCTGAGATGCATAAGATTATTATACTTATCGTTGTTACAGACAAGGTAATAATGATCGCTTGACCAAAGCAAGGAGTAAGGATTTACCCTGAAGGTCTTACCTTCCATTTTCTTGAGATATCTGTTTTCAAGCTTGCGCTTAGAGTATGTAATTTCAACCTGAACAGATTTTTTAATTGCTGTGTCAAGCGCCTTTATTATATCGTAGAGGTCTTCTTTTGTCGATTTGAAGGTACTGTCAACATAAATCTGTTCACGAAGCTCCTCCTCCTGATACTCGCTCAGAAGATTTCCGATTTTATAAATCAAAGCCTTTGTCTTTTTGGAAGAAATAAACTTTGCCGCCTGAACTGCATCAATCAGTAAACGGACCTCAGCGATATCAAATTTACGACTGTTCAGGTAATATCCGCGCTTAGGTGTACGGACATTGACAATGTCCATACCGTATTCCTTGAGAGCTTCAATGTCGCTGTAAATGGATTTTCGCTCACAGCTTATGCCGTAATCCTCAAGCAGGTCGCAAAGCTCATTTGCTGAAAAAACATGCTCACTGTCGGTCTGACGGATAAAAATATCCTGAAGAAAAAGAAGTTTAATTTTATTGAGCTCTTTACCCAAGGTTAACACCTCAATATTTCATTCTGCTGTTGATTTCCTTGATTGTGTCAGCATCAATTTTAATAAGCTCTCTGTCATAAGTGAAAATACCGTTAACCTCAAACTCAACATCGCTTACCTGAGTGTAAACGGTTGCTGAGAGTCCCTTTTTGATTTTCGGAATGATCTGCCACTCAAAAAGTCTCTTATACGCCTTAGTCAGAGTTTCCTTGTTTCTGAACATTACATAGCCGAAGCTCTTGATTGAATTCCACATATGGTTATCAATCTTACGGCTGTAACCGCCGAATTCACTCAGAACAAAAGGTCTGCCGTCGTTTTTACGCATTGTAACGGGTACGATATAACGGTGCTCACTGTTGAGCTCGGGACCGCCCTGATCGTGCCAGCCGCTTGCGTGGTCAACGATTCGTGACGGATCATAAGCCTTGACTTCAGTACCGATTCTCTTTGCGTCAAACTGTCCCCAGGCCTCGTTAAAGGGTACCCAGCATCCGATTGAGGTGAAGTTATAAAGATTGTCTATGGTCTCGTAAACAGCCTTTTCGTGCAACTTACGGCACTCCTCGGGTGCAACTCTGAAGAGACTGTATTTGTCATCCTTGAGCTTTGTGATGCCGATGTTCGGAAGAAAACCGACAACAAAATTATCAATTTTTTCAGCACCGCAGACCATATCCTGCCATACGATCATACCGAGTCTGTCACAATGATAATACCATCTGTGCGGCTCAACCTTGATATGCTTTCTGAGCATATTGAAGCCGAGATCCTTCATTGCCTTTATATCGAAAATCAGAGCATCGTCGCAAGGTGCGGTAAGACCGCCGTCACTCCAGTATCCCTGATCAAGAAGTCCGTTCTGGAAGTAGGGCTTGTTGTTAAGGAAGAGTCTCGGAATTGCCTTATCATCATATCCGATGCTGAATTTTCTCATACCGAAATAGCTTGAAACAGCATCAAGAATTTCACCGTTTTCGTCACAAAGAGCTATAGCAATGTCATAAAGGAAAGGACTTTCAGGTGACCAAAGCTTGACATCCTTTAATTTGATCTTTGCGTTTTCTTTTTCGATTTTTCCTGCAAAGACGATTTCGTCACCGTCCTTGACGATTGCACGGATGCTTGCTTCACCGTCGAAATCAGTAGTGATATTGACAGTATCTGTGTCGATATCGGGAGTCAGCTTTATGTTCTTGACATAAACATCGTTAACTGCCTCGAGCCAGACTGTCTGCCAGATACCGCTTGTAGCTGTGTACCAGAAGCCGACACTCTTTCTGACCTGCTTTCCCCTGTCCTGCCAGCCTGCATCTGTCGGGTCAAATACGCGGACAATAAGCTCGTTTTCATTATCGTTGAGATATTTTGTGATATCTGTGCTGAACGGAGTGTAGCCGCCTGTATGCTCGCATGCAAGGTTACCGTTGACATATACCTTACACTTCCAGTCAACAGCACCGAAGTTAAGAATGATATTCTTTCCCTTCATATCTGAATTGACAGTGAACTTTTTTCTGTACCATAGATAATTGTCAGGCTCAATGGTTTTGCCTACACCTGAAAGATAGCATTCAGGTGCAAACGGAACGATAATTTCACCGTCATATTTTTCGGGGAATGCCTCACTAAGACCTGTGATTGCGTAATCGTATCGGCCGTTGAGATTCTGCCAGAGATTTCTGACGAGTTGAGGTCTCGGATATTCGGGAAGCGGACAATCAAGGTTAACTGATTCTGTCCAGCGGGTTTTTAATTCTATCATAAAAACATCTCCTATTATTTATTCTTAAAGCTTTCAAGCGCACTGTCCTGTGCTGATTGCAGCCAATTCTGTGCTTCGAGGATTCCCTCTTCGGATGCTTCAAAAACTTTTTCGGTCATTATGTTTTTGTCGGTTGCTTCATAGCTGTAAATGCCTGAATAATATACTGCAACAAGCTCAAAGCCTTCTTCGGCGGCTCTTATCCAAACACGGAATCTGAAAGTTTTCGATTCAATGTTACCGAGCATCGGATCACATCCCGCTGAGCCTGAGAAATAATTACCCTGACCTCTGAATTTAAGCATTCCCATAAACCAATCAAGCTTTGGAAGTTTAATCATATATATCACCTGTTTATCAGTCAAAAAACTTTTTGAAAAAGCCCTTGAGTCCTGTGCTTTCTTCAACCTCAGGATTTTCGGGAGAATTGTTATCTGAAATAGTTGAGGCTTTAAGACTGTCGATTTTATAAACAAACATAACACTTGATGTCATATTGTCAGTCTTCTTTGTAAAGATGGTATATCTCTTTCCGAGCTCAATCCAGGCTGTCATTTTTGCAGTAATTTCGTCAGCATCACCTGTGATGGTCGCAAACTGAGAAAGACCGCCTGCGGCGAGTGAGCCCTCAACGCCTGTGAGTGCTGAGTCAATCGAAGAAATGACATCACTGTCAGCGAGCACCTGAAGAGCATTTATAATCTCACGGTTTTCGTCAAGTGCTTTTTGTAAAGCATTGAGAGTAGCAACAGTCTGAGGAAGGTTGTCGATTGCCTTCTGAACCTGAGGATCACTGAGATCCTCAGACATCTGACGAAGAAGATTCATACCCTGTTGAATCTTGACTGCGCTTGCATCGTCACCGAAAATACTGTTGATAACATCAAGTGCTTCCTCAAGACCGTCAAAGTCAGCGCTTGAAATATACTCAGTCATAAGCTGAATAGTCTGCATATTCTGCGGGGTTGCAAAATTATTAAGAACATCAAGCAATGCCTTGTTATCGTCATAGAGTGTAGCTGCCTGGCTTACAAGTGCGCTGAGCTCGTGCATTTTATTTGGATCAGATGTAAGTGTATTGAGAAGCTGATCAGCATTGATGTTCTGTAAGCTCTGCTGAACACTCTGAAGCTTTGAAAGATTCTCTCTGACATCATCCATTGATGTTGAAATACTGTTAAGACCGATATCGAGTGAAGCGATCGGGATTGCTGCGAACATAAAGTTTCCGATTTCAAAATCAGTTACATCTGCCGAGATTACGAATGTATCATCAAAAGAATACTGAATATCAGTCTGAGCGTTCTGAGAAATATCAGTCAGACCGAGGCTTTCATTGATTCCGGGGAAGCCTGCAAGAATTGCAAACTGGTTGTTACCGTTTCCGACTGTCTTACCGTTTTTAACGCTGATGTTCTGGAATTTGTTCTCAGCGAGTGATATACCGCCGACAACGAGCATAGGACTGTACATCACGATATCCTTGCCGTTGACCTTAACAACATGGTCATCGGTGTTTGTCATTTTGATTGTAATTTCAACATAACCGCTTTTGCCGACGATTTCATCAGCTGACACCGGCACACCGTCAATAGAATATGTCAGTGCAAACTGAACAGGAACGGGAGCATCTGTCTTACCCTGATAGTAAAGATCGGTTGTGTCGAGATACCATCTGAGATTCTGACCGCTTACATCAGGAACGGAATCATCCTTGATATTTTCAATCTGACTGAGGTTTGTCATATCGTCAACATAGACCTGAGCCTGAGTAGTATGAAGCCAGTCGCTGACGATTGTCTGTGTGGGGTTACCGCTGTTGTCGAGGTTGACATAAACGGTTTCTGTCTTTTTGACAAGACCTGCAGGCATATTATATTTCACCTGAGTATTATTATTTTCCTCAGAGGGTTCACGATTGAGGCTTTTTGCACACGATGTCAGCAAAAGCATACAGACTACGAGTGAAAAGCATATAATTTTCTTGAATGTTTTCATTTTAAATTTCCTTTCATTGAGCTTCCGGAGGCGTAACTGTTAATTCTGCTTCTTCGGGATTATCTGACCAGCCGTCAGTCTTTTTGGCAATGAACTTGTTGCCGACCAACAGAAGCGGAATGAGTACGAATATAATAATCGCCGCACTGATTATTGATCCGCGAGCAAGAAGAACGCAAAGCTCTTTGACGATATTCATACTCGAAACAAAATAAACACCTATTGTAACAGAGAAGAATATGAGCGCACTCTGGAAAACGGATTCGAGTGACTTGTTGGCCGCAGCCTTCATAGCCTGAATTCTGCTGATGCCTGTCTGAAGCTCCTCTTTGTATCGGGAGGTCAGCAGAATTGCGTAGTCAACCGTTGCACCAAGCTGAACACAAGAGATAACCGTCGGAGCAATAAATGATATTGTTGAGCCCGTAATTGTTGAAATTGCCTGATTTATAAGAATTGCAAATTCAATGGAAGCAATGAGAATAACGGGAAGAGATTTTGATTTAAATACAAGAGATATGAGTATGAAAATTGCAATAATCGAAATAACACTTGTTACCGCAAAGTCGATATTGGTTATGCCGACCATATCACTGTACATAGCGCCCTCACCCGTGATGTATCCGTGAGGATCATATTCCTTAATGATCGAATACATCATATCAACCTGCTTGTTTGACGGTTCAGTTGCCGCCTCGTATTCGGAGTTCACAAGCATAATCTGATAGCCGCCGCGCTTGATAAGCTGTGTGACATCGTCGGGGATTATAGAATCGGGAATTGATGAGCCGATAAACTGATTATAAGCAAGCATCGAGGAAATACCCTCGAGAGAGCCTATTCTGTTTTCCATTTCAATGAGCTTTTCGGCCGAAATATCATCGTCAACAACCACGAAGTGAGATGTTGTCATATTGAATTCTTCCTTGAGCAGGTCAAGAGCTACAACAGAATCGAGATCATCGGGAAGCGTAGCAGTCATATTATAATATTTCTTGACGCTTGCCGAAAGAAGCAGAATCGGAATAATCAGAATAACGAATATCTTAACGAGTTTCTTTCGGTGCTTAATCGTGAAATCTGTAATTTTGCTGAAATCAGGTATAAACACTCTGTGCTTCTTCGCTGAAATCTTTTCGTCAAAAATAAGAAGGAATGCAGGCAGGATGATAAGAACACTGGCAAGACCGAGTGCTACACCCTTAGCCATAATTATGCCGATATTGAAGCCGATTTTAAGCTGCATAAAGCACAACGCAATAAAACCGAAAAATGTAGTCAACGAGCTACCTGCAAGAGAAGTGACGGAGGCGTTAAGAGCTCGTGACATAGCCTCCTGCTTGGATGCGGAATACTTCTTCTCTTCATTGAATCGGTTAATAAGGAAGATAGAATAGTCAATCGTTACCGCAAGCTGAAGAATAACCGCAATACACTGTGTGATGTATGATATTCCGCCAACAAGCCAGTTTGTTCCCATATTATAAATAACTGATAATCCGAGAACAAAAATGATTATGAACGGAAGATAAACTGACTCGGTTGTCAACAAAAGTATCAGCATAACAGCCGCAACAGCTATAAGAATATAAATCGGTAATTCCTTTGTTGTAAGCTCTTTGGTATCGGCGTTGATAGGCGTAAGACCGCTGAGCATACATTGATTGTCGGTTACTTCTTTAATTTCTTCAACAGCATTGAGAGTTTGAGTCGACGAGCATTCGGGATCGAACTGCACGAACATCATCGTGTATTCTCCGCTCTGACTGTAAAAGATGTTGTGTATTTCATCGGGAAGAATATTGAAGGGAATCGTTGTATCGATGACATCATCGGACCACAGAACTGCTGAAACACTGTCAATATCTGCAATCTTTTCTTTGAGATCCACAACCATTTTTGCGGGCATATTTTTGACTATGACCATTGTGGTTGAGTCGACATTATATACCTCGCTGAGAACCTTCTCACCCTTGACAGAATCAATTCTGTCCGGAAGATATGATAAAATATCATAATTGACTTCGGTAAAAATATAGCCGAAAAGACAAGGAATTATAAGAAGTAAAGCAATAATAATTATCTTCTTTGGCTTTTCGGTTACCAATTTTATAATTCGTTCCATTTTAAACTCCTAAAATCATATAAACCTTGTAAAAAGATGAAAAATAGAAATAATATATGTCAACAGGCTTGTACCTATTACAGCCAAAAGTGCTACAAGGATTGCCTTGACCTTTTCGTATTCATCAGCATTGAATATATATCTTAGAACCGAAATAAAGTTCTTGCCGTATAAATCAAAATAGCTGATTGTATATGTCGAGAATACAGATGTATCTTTCTCGTCAATTTCAAAAACTCTTACACCGCGTGAAACCATATTGCCGTAGCATCTGAAGGATGCACCGGGAGTCTGCACGATGTTTACGCCTTCGATTTCACTTGTGAAGCAGTTGAGGTGGTCGTGACCGAAAACAAGGGCACAGACATCCCCTCTTTCTCTGATTGCATCAAGCTGACCGAAATCCTCAGAGGTTGTTTCAGCGTATTCAAAGGCAAATCCCGATGCTCTTTCGGGGTCAAGCTTATAGAATTTGCCGTCTCGCGCCTTCACTGCGGCTGAGTCCTTTTCGTCACATTCAATGAACAGATCCTTTGTCTGCGGTACTGGAATATGCTGGAACATCAATGACATTACAGGCTCACCGTTTTCGTCTTCAAGGGTTCTGCTTTTATTTTTATACCATTCAATAGCTTCAGGCTTTACATATTCAAAGCCGTTGTTTCCGTCGTCATCGGCACCCGCTGAATCAATCATCCAGATATTATATGCGATTTTTTCTGAATCAGATGAATAAACAGGGATATTGTATGTATCGCAGTCAACCTCAGGATTATCTAGATTGTATTTCACACA
The DNA here is from genome assembly GCA_045540195.1 of Acutalibacteraceae bacterium. Lineage (GTDB taxonomy): Bacteria > Bacillota > Clostridia > Oscillospirales > Acutalibacteraceae > CAG-488. The sequence goes on along the minus strand of JAZQGS010000064.1, from coordinate 167,413 downwards.
GTAATTGTATTCGCCGTAAATTGCCGCCTGCTCATTTTTGGTAACACAGTTTTTGTCATCGTGATTACCGTATATAAAAGCAAAAGGAATCTCTTTTTTCTCAATAGGATTAAGAAGATATCCGAGAGCCTTTCTCATTCGCTTGAGAGTACCTTTTTTTGTTTTTACATTCTGTCGGTTACCGATTGGAGCATCGTTTATGTGATTACCTAGAATGTTATCACCTGTCAGTACAATAAGGTCAGGATTAACCTTGTCGTAGATTTTGTTGAGCATCTTGAACATTCCGCGACGAGGAATATGCATATCCTGAGCATCACTGACCTGAAGTATTGTAAATTTGCCGTCAGAATTAAATTTTAATCTATCGTTATACATAATACACCCAATTTAATATATTTTTGATATTGTAACATAATGCGACTGTATTTGCAAGAAAAAAGCCACCTAAAACGGTGGCAAATTTTATGTATTTTCCTGTTCCTTTTTAATACCGAAAATGAGCCTGAGAACACCCTTGAGAAAATTCGGAGTTTCAAATAATACAACCTTCACAGCAATCCCCCATTCATTTAGCTATGATGATTCCGAGAATGACAATAACGAGTGAGAGAACAACAACCGTTACGGATTTCGGACACATCATCGATACAAGCATACCGAGTCCGAAGGCTGTAAAATACAGACCGAAACGATTGCAGCCACACCTGTTTCTTCTCATACAAAAACACCACCATAGCTTTTGTTATCATACTATGGCGGTGTTAAGTTTTTGTTACAGCTGCCAATCCTTGATATTTTTAACTTCGTTATAAAGTGAAGTATAGTTATCGTGACGGCTTTTGCTGATTCTGCACTCATCGACTGCCTGCTTTACCCGACATCCCTTATCATTTATGTGAGAGCAGGATGTGAATTTACACATACCGAGATATTCTGAAAATTCAGGGAAGCACTCGGCGAGCTCCTCTTTTCTGATTACATCATTGGTCTCAAAATCGAGAGAAGAAAAGCCGGGTGTATCGGCAATAAATCCGTTGCCGACTCTGAATAATTCAACATGACGGGTTGTGTGGCGTCCTCTGCCGAGCTTCTGACTGATTTCACCTGTTGCAAGGCTGAATTCGGGGGCAATACAGTTGAGTAAGGAAGACTTACCGACACCTGAGTTGCCTGTAAAAACGCTGACGGAATTGTCAAGCAAAGCCTTTATCTGTTCGACTCCGTCACCTGTAAGATTTGATACAACAAATGTCGGAATTCCGGTATTCTTATAGATTTCAAGATATTCCGATGCATCCTGTAAATCGTTTTTGGTGAAAACAATAATCGGACGAACACCCTTGTGAAAAGCGACTGCCGTTAATCTGTCAATAATAAGCAGATTCGGTTTCGGGTCACAAGTTGAAGACACAATCACGAGATTATCAACATTTGCAATGGGAGGCCGATTGAAGTTGTTCCGCCTTTCAGAAATTGTGTCAATGGAGTTTTTACCGTTCTCCTCAACCGAGATAATAACTCTGTCACCGACAAGCGGAGTTATCTTTTCTTTACGGAAAATTCCGCGTGCCTTGCACTCATATATTCCGTCGTCAGTTTCTACATAATAGAAGCCGCCGATACCTTTGAGAATAATACCGTTTAATTTCATTTACTCACCAAGATAAAGCGTAATGCTGATTTCTGCGGGATATGAAATGCCCGAGAACGGATACTGGCTCACAATAGTTTCACCGACACCGCCATAAGAAATGTTTTTAAAGCCGCTGTCATAAAGCTTCTGCTTCGCCTCGTCGATTGTAAGACCGATGACATGAGGCATAATGATAGATGCATCTGTGGACGGCTCGGTGGTGGTTGTATCCTGCTCGTAATTATAGGTTGCAGTGTTGGAGATATGACACGGTGTGGATGTGAAATTGATATTACACTTATAGACAAGTCGGCCGTCTATGAACACCTTGAAGATTGATGTGGATTCTGAGCCCGTTACATCAAAGGTATAATCAGAGCCGTCAAGAATTCTGTTGTCGGTAATAATCTGATTACCGTCAAGAGTTGCGGTAATTGAACCGTAATCGCCTGTGTCAGGTAATGTAATGTGTACCTGAGTTGTCTGTTCAACGAGCTCACCGCGGCTGACGGTCAATGTAATTGAAGAGCCCTTGGGGATTTTGGAACCTGCAAATGTGTTTGCGATTACATAATCTTTTTTAACAGCATCGTTATATTCATACTGAGTAATAACGGTAAATCCGCCTGAAGTCAGAACCTTTTTAGCGTCGTTTTCGCTGAGTCCTTCAACATTCGGCACCTGAACGAGCTGTACGACATTTTCGTCGTATGAAACATATTCTATTGTTACAGATGAATCGACCGATACCTTTGTACCCTCTGACGGAGTAACCTTAATGACTGTACCTGCATCAATTTCAGGATAATCCTCAGCCTTGACAATTTTTTCCTTGACCTTGAGTCCCATCTGAGTGAGCTTTGTAACAACTGATACATAATCTGAGCCGACAAGCTTATCGGGAATGGTAATCATTTCACTGCTTGTTGCAATAACAAGATTGATAACAGTTTTGGTCGGATCGATTTTTTCACCCTCAGCAGGATCCTGAGAGAGAATTTCACTCGGTACGGCATCAGCATTGTGCTGCTCTGTTATCTCGAATGTGAAAAGATTGTACTGTGATGCAAATTCCTCTTCTGAGTAGATTTTGCCGACAAAATCAGGAACCTTGACCTTATTGTTACCGCCGAAGAGACCGAAGTGGTATGAAAGACCGAAGCCGATACCGAGAACAGCAACAAGTCCGATTATTACTCCGATAAGAATGGGTATTGTTCTGTTTTTGACAACGGGCTCATTGTTTTCTTCCTCGTCATCAGCAATTTTTCTGTCAACTGTTTTGATAGAATTTGTGATGTTCGGGATATACTTTGTAGCCTCTGTGTTTTTATAATCATAATCAAAGCGGATTGATGTGTTTCTCTTGAATTCCTCAAGATCAAGAAGCATTTCTGCAGCCGACTGATAGCGGTCATTGATATTTTTCTGCATAGCTCTGATGATGATCTGCTCAAGTCCTACGGGAATCTGAGAGTTGATTTCGCGGGGCATAACGGGATCCTTCTGAAGCTGCATAATTGCAACAGAAACAGTATTATCTGACTCAAAAGGAAGCTTGCCTGTCATCATTTCATAAAGCATAACACCGACTGAATAGATGTCAGCCTTATCGTCTGTGATGTCTCCCCTTGCCTGCTCAGGGCTTATGTAATGAACAGAGCCGATGGTAGAGTCGGTCATTGTTCGTGTTTCACTTGCAGAAAAACGGGCAATACCGAAATCGGTTACCTTGATTGCACCGTTTTCGAGAAGAAGGATGTTCTGAGGTTTGATATCTCTGTGAACAATTCCTTTATCGTGAGCGTGCTGAAGGGCGCGAAGAATCTGCATCACGAAAAAAACAGCTTCTCTGTGATTTATAACACCCTGCTGCTGAATATACTCCTTGAGAGTTATACCCTCAACATATTCCATAACTATGTATTGCAGTCTGTCGCCGTAGCTGACATCGTATACCTTTACGATGTTAGGATGTGACAAAACCGCAATCGCCTTTGATTCATTTTTGAATCTTCTTCTGAATTCCTCGTTAGCAAGAAATTCATCCTTAAGAATTTTAACGGCTACCGTGCGGTCATCGATATTATCATAAGCCTTGTATACAACTGCCATTCCGCCAACGCCGATAATCTCGCTGATTTCATATCGACCGTCAAGTCTTTTTCCTACATAATTTTCCATAATTCAATCCTCCGCAAATCAATCAGTAACAGTAATTACGGTCACATTATCGCCGCCGCCACAGGCATTAGCTTCATCAACAAGCTTATCTGCCAACAGAAAACTGTCGTATGTATTGCAAATTTCAAGAATTTTTGTTTCATCAACATAATTTGTCAGACCGTCTGTACAAAGAAGTACAATGTCGCCTGTATTATAAATTTCCTGAAAGAAATCTATTCTGACTGTATCGTCAACACCGAGAGCCCGTGTGATTACATTTTTCTGAGGATGCTCCTTAGCCTCGGCGGCGGTGATTTCACCGTTATCAATCATCATCTGAACAACAGAGTGGTCCGTTGTCATCTGACTGATACTGTTTTGAGTAACGATGTAAAGTCTTGAGTCACCGACATTTGCAAAATAAAGAGTATCTCCTTTTATAATTGTCAGAACAACTGTTGTTCCCATTCCGTGAAGAGATTCGTCGTTTCGCGAACGGGAATACACGGTGGCGTTTGCGGCTTCAATAGCAGAAATAATCAGGTGTTTTATTGAATTGTCATTCATGCCCTCGTGATAGCCGTTGACTATTTTTTCGGATATGGTTTTAACTGCAGTTTCACTTGCAATATTTCCGCCGGTAGCGCCGCCCATACCGTCACATACGATAGCCCAGGTTACGCCGTTTGACAGTTCACCTGCAAGGCAGAAATCCTGATTATTGCTTCTTACGGCACCTACATCGGATTTAGCTGAAATTTTCACCTAACCCCTCCTTACTTTTGACTTTGCTGACATGCTTGCTTCTCAACTGTCCGCAGGAGGCTGAAATATCAGAGCCGAGACTGCGGCGGACAGTTGTATTGATTCCTTTTGAATTGAGAATATTCATAAAACGATTGAGTCTTTCGTTAGTACTTCGTTTGTGAGTGCTTTCGTTTATTTCATTTGCAGGAATCAGGTTTACATGACAGAGCATTCCTTTTAGAAGCTTAGCAAGCTCATAGGCGCATTCATCAGAGTCGTTATTATCTTTAATCATGGCGTATTCAAATGAGATCCGCCTTGATGTTTGTTTTGTATATTCCCGACATGCCTGAATCAGCTGTTCAACAGGATATTTACGGTTGACAGGCATTATCCTTGAACGCATTTCGTTATTTGGTGCGTGCAGAGATATAGATAAGGTCAACTGAAGCTTCTTTTCAAGCAAGTCGTATATTCTCGGAACAATTCCGCAGGTTGACAGAGAAATATTTCTCATTGAAAGATTCAAGCCCTTTTCATCGGAAACAAGCTCAAGAAATCTCAGCGTATTTTCAAAATTATCAAGAGGCTCACCCATTCCCATCATAACGATGTGGGATACTCTTATTTGCATATCACGCTGAGCGGCGTGAATCTGACCGAGAATTTCAGACGGCTGGAGATTTCTGACGCATCCGCTTTTTGTAGAAGCACAGAAAATACAACCCATCTTGCAACCGACCTGTGATGAAACACAAAGTGTGTAGCCGTATTTATATTTCATAAGGACGGATTCAATAAAATTTCCGTCATATAATCTGAAAAGATATTTGACCGTTCCGTCAATTGCTGAGGTCTGTTTAAGCTCAATTTCACAGCTGTAAAGCGGAAATTTCTCTGATAGCTCAGCTCTGAGGCTTTTAGGTATGTTGCTCATCTCGTCATAGCTCATTACGCCGCTTACCTGTAACCAGTCAAAAACCTGCTTTGCCCTGTACTTAGGTAATTTGAGCTGAGAAAACGCCTCTTCAATTTCAGATAAAGTCATTGATTTGATATCGAAATTCGGCAAATTTACACATCCTTAATTTTTCTGACAGCAGAAATAAAAAATCCGTCACAGCCGTGGATATGCGGCATAAGTGAAATATAGTCTGTCTTGCTATCATCGTGCCTTTTGATTTCAGGAAGCACCTTCACTGACTCAAAGGCAGGATTTTCATCTAAAAAGCGTTTGATAATGTTTTCGTTTTCGTCGGGATTAAGTGAGCATGTGGAATACACAAGCGTTCCGCCGACCTTGAGGTATTCAGATGAAATACTCAGAATAGAATACTGAATTTCGGGAAGTGAAGCAATTTCATCAGCATCCTTGTAACGGATCTCAGGCTTTTTACGGATAACACCGAGACCTGCACAAGGAACATCGCAAAGTATTTTATCAGCCTTCGGCAGATTATTGTTGAATACCGTGGCATCGTTTTCAACAGTTATGATATTGCTGATTCCGAGCCTTTCAGCACCATTGGAAATCAACTTCAGACGGTGGCGGTAAATATCACATGAATATAGTATACCGCTGTTATTCATCATCTGAGCGAGTGTAAAGCTTTTACCGCCTGGAGCGGCACATATATCTATAACTGTATCATTTTCTTTAACATCAAGCGCCTTACAGCAAAGCTGAGATGAGGTATCCTGAACATGAAACAATCCGTCACTGTATGACTGAGTTTTATGTATTGCACCGGATTTTCGGATTAACAGAGTATCATCGGTCATATCGGATTTAATTGCATTGATGCCCTCTTTATCTAACATCGAAATTAGCGAATCACAGTCTGTTCTGAGCGTGTTCACTCGGATTGCGGTGTCAACTGAGCCGAAGGTTTCTGCAAGAAGTTTTTCGGCGTTCTGAGCGCCGTAAGCATCAATCCAAAGATTACACAACCATTCGGGAGCTGAAAATTTAACAGAAAGATCCTTTGTATCCGTCAGACCGTTAGCGCTGACTTTTCTGAGAACTGCATTGACAAGACCTGATGCAAATGAAGCAGAATTTGTTTTTGTAAGCTTGACAGCTTCATTTATAGCGGCAGAATCAGGTATTTTATCCATAAAAAGAATCTGATAAGCACCCAATCTGAGAATAGTCAGAACCTGTGGTTTGAGCTTTCTGAGCGGTTGTCTGAGATACTTTGATATTTCATAATCAAGAGTTATAAGCCGCTCGATAACTCCGTAGACAAGCGCACTTGTAAACGCCTTATCAACCTGAGAAAGCTCTGAATCATCGAGAGCGGTATCAAGTGCAAGGTTTGAATATGACGAATCCTTCTGGATTCTGTAGAGTATTTCAAATGCAATCTGTCGTGAATTTTTAGCCATAAATTTACCTGCGTCTGCTGTTTCCCAATAATCTGAAAATATAGTAAAGAAGGTTGACTACTGCTGTTGCAAGAGCTGCAACATAAGTCATAGCTGCCGCTGAGAGCACTTTCTTTGCACCCTTGAATTCGTCACCGACAAGAAGACCTTCTGATTCAATAATGTCAAGCGCACGCTTGCTGGCGTTAAATTCAACAGGAAGAGTTGCAAGCTGAAAAACTGCAACGAGTCCGTAAAGCGCAAGACCGAAAACTATAATATAAAATCCAATATCGCTGTTTGAAAGGTACGCAAGAAAATAACCTGCAAATGCAATCAGCAAGCCGAATCTTGAACCGAAATTTGTTACGGGAACAAGAGCGGTTCTGATAACATTCGGAAGATAGTTTTCAGCGTGTTGAGCGGCGTGTCCTGCTTCGTGACAGGCAATACCGACAGCGGCAATGCTTGTGCCGTTGTAAACATTATGAGAAAGTCTGATGACCTTTTCTTTCGGAGAATAGTGGTCACTCAGCTTACCTGAACATGATTCAATTCGTACATCGTTAATTCCGTAGTGACGAAGAATGAGCTGAGCTGCCATTGCACCTGTCAACCTTTTGGAATTCTGAATTGAAGAATATTTTTTATACGCCGAGTTGACTTTTGCCTGAGCCCAGATTGAAAGAATCAGGACGGGAGCGGCAAAAATCAAATATGAAAGATAGTTATAATACATCTGATCACCTTATTTCAAAACGGTTCCGATTTCGATGGGATTACCCCTGAGTAAATCTGCGGCTGGCATAGCCTTTTTACCCTCAAGCTGTAAAGTAAGAATCTCAACCGCGGTTGAATCTCCGCAGGCAACAATAAGCTTTTTGTCAGCCATAACAACCTCACCGGGTTTTCCTTCATAGCCGTTTACTATTGCGGTTTTATGAATTTTAGCAGTTTTTCCGTTGAGTGTTGTTGTTGCAACAGGCCAGGGAGAGAGTCCCCTGACTTTATTATGAACAAGAGAAGATTTCTCCTGCCAGTTTATCGGACATAGCTCCTTTGAGAGCATAGGTGCATAGTTTGATTCGGTATCATTCTGCTTAATCGGCTTGAGCTTACCGTTAATAACGGCGTCGATTGTGCGGGACATAACCTGCGCACCGAGAACGGAAAGTTTGTCGTGAAGATCACCTGCAGTGTCATTCTCACCGATTTCTACACTTTCTTTAAGAAGCATATCACCTGTATCAAGACCGACATCCATCTGCATTGATGTAACACCGCTCACCGTTTCACCGTTAAGAACGGACCACTGAATAGGTGCGGCACCTCTGTATTTCGGAAGAAGTGAAGCGTGAATGTTGATACATCCGTGCTTAGGTAATTCAATGATTTCCTGAGGAAGAATTTTGCCGTAAGCAACAACGATAATCAGTTCAGGATTAAGCTCCTTTAATATGCCGAGAGCCTCGCCGTCACGCATTCTGACAGGCTGATAAACGGGAATACCGTTGGCAACGGCACATTCCTTAACGGGTGGAAACTGTACCTTGTGTCCCCTTCCCTTTGGCTTATCGGGCTGAGTGAACACACCTTTAATATTATGCCCGTCAGAAATCAATCTTTCAAGGCAAGGAACGGCAAATTCAGGAGTGCCCATAAAAACAATATCCATAATAGCCTCCATTATTCTGATTCAAGTTCGCCTACAAGATGACTTGTATAAAGAATACCGTCAAGATGGTCGATTTCGTGACAGAAGCATCTGGCCTTGAGGTCTGAGCCCTTGTAAATACACCATTTCCCCTCTCGGTTCTGTGCTTTTACAATAACGGTTTTAGGTCTTTCTGTAACGCCGAATTTACCCGGTAATGAAAGACAGCCTTCTGTTTCGTGCTGTACCTCTTCGGAGCGCTCTACGATTTCGGGATTGATAAGCTCGAGATATCCGTCACCGCAGTCCATAACAACAATTCTTCGGAGAAGTCCGACCTGAACAGCGGCAAGACCTGCGCCGTTCGCCTTATAAAGTGTGTCCTTCATATCATCGAGAATTGTAAAAAGCTTGCTGTCAAAATTTTCAACAGGTCTGCTTTTCTTGGCAAGTATCGGATCGCCTAACTTAACAATATTTCTGATTGCCATATAAATTTCCTTTCATCAAAGAATGTTTTCGGGGTTTATATCAATATAAGCGGCAACAGATTTGGATTCAACAGTTGCGTCATATTCACACAAAGCCTCGTTAAACATTTTTCTGATTTTTTGAGTATTTTTGCATTTTAAAATTAGCCTGTATCGGTATTTTCTGTTCACTCTTGTAATTCTTGCAGACATAGGTCCTAAAATAATAACCTTCAGGTCATTATAAGAGTGATTGAGCTTTTTGATGATAATATTATACATCTTTGCCGATGCAGCGCGGACCTGATTCTCATCAATACCTGAGAAGCCGATAAGAACAATATCACAGTAAGGCGGATAAATAAGTGCCTTACGGATATCCATTTCGGTTCTGAAAAATTTATCATAATCCTGAACAGATGCAATTCTGATAACATCGTTTTCGGGATTTGTTGTCTGTATTATAGCCTTGCCATTGAATTTACCTCTTCCGGCTCTGCCGACAACTTGAGTCAGAAGGTCAAAGGTTCTTTCCTGACTTCTGAAATCGTCATTATTCAGCTGAACATCGGCATTGATAACGCCAACGAGGGTTACATTTTCAAAATCGAGACCTTTGGCTACCATCTGTGTACCGAGAAGGATATCATATTCTCCTCGCGCGAAAGCATTAAGCTTATCTTCGTGAGAAAACCTAGTCATCGTACTGTCGGCATCAAGCCGTAGTATTCTGGCTTCAGGCAGGAGAAAAGCTAACTCGTCCTCGATTTTCTGAGTTCCGTAACCTGAATATCTGACCTCAGAGGATTCACATTCAGGGCATTGAGTTGTAAATTTCTGCGAATAACCGCAATAATGACACATCAGTCGGCCGTTGTCGTGATGATATGTCATAGAGATACTGCACGACGGACATGTAAAGACATATCCGCACTTTTTGCAGGACGCAAAGGTGTTATATCCTCTGCGGTTCATCAATAAAATTGATTGCTTCTGATTGTTAAGATTTTCAACAAGGCTGTTGAAAAGTTCCTTACTCAAAAAAGATGATTCACTTAAAGCCTCGGTATACATATCAACTATGCGTACATCAGGCAGCTGAGCTTGAGAATATCTTTTTGTTAATCTGTTTAGTGAATAGTGTCCCTGCTTTGCCTTTGCAAAGCTTTCAAGACTCGGTGTCGCACTTGCCAGAATCAGCAGCGACTTGTGATAGCCGCACCTGAATCTCGCAACATCCTTTGCGTTATAACGGGGCGTCTGTTCTGATTTATAGGTGTGCTCCTGTTCTTCATCGACAATAATAAGTCCGAGATTATCAAACGGTGCAAAAACAGCACTTCTTGTGCCTATAACAATCTGTACCTCAGAATTTCTGACACGCTTCCACTCGTCGATTCTCTGTCCGGAGGAAAGACCGCTGTGAAAAACTGCGACATTGCGTCCGTACCGCTTATGGAAGATATTGAGAGTCTGCGGTGTAAGAGATATTTCAGGTACCATTACGATGACCTGCTTGTTTCTTTCAAGCATATAGTCAATCATTTTAAGATAAACCTGAGTTTTTCCGCTGCCCGTTACACCGTAGAGTAACGAAACATCTCCGTTACCTTCATTAAACTGACTGAGCATATTGTCATAGGCCTTCTGCTGCTCGTCGTTGAGAACAATTTCTGTCCTCTGAGGCTGATAATCAACCGAATCATAAGGATTCCGATAAACCTGCACCTCAAAAACCTCAACCAAGCCCTTATTTTCAAGAGCCTTGATAACCGCAGATGTGTAACCAGTAAAATAACAGATTTCTTTTAGAGAAAAAGAGTCAACCTCACTCAGAACGCGAAGAACCTCGCGCTGCTTTGATGTCATTTTTTCACCCGTATCAAGAATATCGATACCTGCCTGAGTGATGCGGACCATACTGACGGTCAGATCCCCTGTTTTCTGAACAGAATCAAAGTTTCTGAGCAGATATCCCCTTCTGACAAGCTTATCGAGAACGGTAATATCAGGAATAAAGCCGAGAGTCTTAAGCACCTTTTCACCGTCAATGAGCTTTTTGGCATCGTTGATGTAGTTATAAATCTGCAACTCATCAGCATTAAGCTTGGATGTATCTGCGTCTCTTACAGTAGTATATGTAGTTATTGTGCGATGACACATTCCTGCGGGAAGCATACTTCTGGCGGCTTCAAATAAAGTACAGAAGGTCTTTTCCTTGAGCCAGTGCATCATAGACACAAGCTCCTCGGATAATACTGGCTCTTCATCGAGCACAGAAGAAATCTTTTTTATTCCTTTTACGGATTCCTCCTGTGTTCTGATATAGGTAACAATACCCTGTCGGCATTTGTTACCCTTTCCGAACGGAACAAGAACACGGCATCCGGGCTTGAGATCTACCGAATTGTCATAGAGGTAGTCATATTCTTTATCGAAAGAAAAATTTGTTTTTTCAACCGCTACGCCGGCGATATTCTTATATGACATACCCTACACACCCTAAAAATTATAAATTCTTAATCTCGTCAGGCTCAATGATTTTATATTCGCCTTCAATAATTTCGTCAATAGCAATGCTGACAGGCTTTTCGATAAGGATAATTCCGTCTGCCTCAGCCTCTTCCGAAATTTCGCGTGCTCTCTTAGCAGTTGCTCTTACCAGAGAATAACGGCTCATGTGGTTTGAAAGCACTGAACTAAGGTCGGGATTGAATTTGAATTTTTTGTTCTGATCAAACATTATTTATTTACCTCACTTAAAACATTTTTTCTGCGGCTGACTCTGAGTGATTCAGCTCTTATAATTGTTTTTATTTCATCAACAGCAGACTCAAGGTCATCGTTGATAACAACATAGTCATACTCACCGATTCTCGCAAGTTCGGTGCAAGCGATATCAAGGCGTCTTCTGACATCCTCTTCGTCCTCACTGCCTCTGTCACGCAGTCTCTTTTCGAGCACGGAAAGATTCGGCGGAGTAAGGAAAATACTTACAGAATCGGGATAAAGCTTCCTGATATTTCCTGCTCCCTGAACATCAATTTTTAAAACAACTGTTTTTCCTTCATCAAGCCAGTTATCAACAGGAGCTTTGGGTGTTCCGTAATAATTCACACCGTATTTTGCGTATTCAAGCATTCTTCCGTTAGTTATGGCTGAGAGGAAATACTCCTCGTCAACGAAAAGATAGTCAACACCGTTTTTTTCATCGTTTCTGGGTGCTCTTGTAGTCATTGAAATAGACTGCACAAGACCGATTTTAAGCTTGAATAATTCGGCAAGGATTGTATCCTTACCTGATCCTGAAGGACCTGAAAGAACGATCAGCATCCCTTTATTAGGCATCTTCTTCATCCTCCTCATAATCCTTTTCTTCATCAAGTCTGTTAGCAACTGTTTCAGCCTGAAGATAAGTAAGAATTACCTGATCACAGTCTGTAACTATAACTGCACGTGTTCTTCTTCCGTGAGTGGCATCAATGAGTGTACCCTTTTCCTTACAGACCTGAACGATTCTTTTAATCGGAGCTGATTCAGGGCTGATAATGGCGATTATTCTTTCAGCATTGACCATATTACCGAAACCGATATTTATTAGCTTCATAGAATTAACTCCTTATTCGATATTCTGAACCTGCTCACGGATTTTTTCGACCTCGGATTTGATATCAAGAACGCATCTTGCAATATCAACATCACAGGCCTTAGAGCCGATTGTATTTGCCTCTCTGTTAATTTCCTGAACGAGGAAATCCATCTTTCTGCCGATAGCCTCATGTGAGTTGAAGAAATCCTTAAGCTGTTCTATATGGCTTCTGAGTCTGACGGTTTCCTCAGCAACGGCAATCTTATCGGCATAAATAGCTGCTTCGGTAAGAATTCGTGATTCTTCAATATTTACAGTACCTAAAACATCGTTCATTCTTGCAAGAAGCTTGTCCGTATACTCTTTGACGGTTTCAGGTGAACGCTTCTCGACAAACTCAACCTTCTGAAGAATATTGTCAGCTCTTGAGCAGATGTCGTCACGGAGCTTTTCACCCTCAGTCTCTCTCATAGAGATAAACTTGTCCACAGCCAATTCGGCGACGCTTTTGACTGCATCCCAGATTTTGTTTTCGTCAGCCTCTTCTTTTCTGATAAGAAGAACATCATTGAAACGGGCAAGAATGCCTGCGTTAAGGTTGTTTTCAATGCCGTAGGTTTCAGCTAGCTTCTCGAATGCATCAGCATAACCCTTGGCGAGAGAATGATTAACCTCAACAATCACACTGTCATCCTCAAGATTATCGATCTGAACATAGCATTCGATTTTACCTCTTGCAACTCTTGACTGAATATAAGTCTTGAGCTTTTCGTCAAGAAAACCGTAAATTCTCGGAGTTCTGGAAGAAAAATCAAAATATCTGTGGTTGACGCTTTTGATTTCAACGGTTATGTTCATTCCTTCAACGGTCTGCTGTGAACGACCGTAACCTGTCATACTTTTAACCATAATATCACCTTATTTATTCTTACAGCAGCTGCCCTTCAGAAGTGTGGGAATATCACCTGAAAGTGTGCCGTTTTCGTTTTCAAAGCCTAACATTTCTGCAACTGAAATGCCGCTTTCAGCCTTATATTCAGCGATATAAACATTTCTGTTTCCGCCGAAATTCAAGGCGCTTCTGATAAGTCCCTCGATTGTCTCAGCATCCATATCCTCAGCTTCAACAAAAATGATTTCCATTTTAAAGCCGTTGAGTCTGAAAACACAGCTGCCGCAGGTCTTATCAGTGTCAAGATTATATCCGATATAGCCGTTAAGTGTTGAATCGTCACAATAAGGACTGTTCAGCTTCTCATATCCGACCGGAATAAATTTAAGCATAATGATTGCTCCTAAAATTTATTTACACGCATTCCTGAAGATGCCTTGAGCTTATGAACCTCATCGTCGGTAAGAAAACGCCACTGACCCTGAGGAAGCATACCGAGCTTTATAGATCCGATGTGAGTTCTCTTCAGACGGGCAACCTCGAGACCGAGTGCCTCACACATTTTTCTGATCTGTCTGTTTCTGCCCTCATGAAGTATAATCTCAAGCACAACGCGATTTTCACTTTTGTCGATGATGTGGGCGTCTGCTGGAGCTGTTTTTCTGCCGTCAATTTCGATACCCTCGTTAAAAGCATCGAGCTGTTCGTCAGTAATACCCGGTCTTACAGTTACCCTGTATGTTTTGGGAACATGCTTTGACGGATGCGTCATAAAGTTTGCAAACTCACCGTCATTCGTCATAATAAGCAGACCCTCTGAATCACGGTCAAGTCTGCCGACAGGATAAACTCTTGCGCCGACATCCTTTACAAGCTCTGCAACGCATTTGCGGCCCATTTCATCATCCATTGTAGTTATAAAGCCTCTTGGCTTATGAAGCATAATGTAATAATGCTTTTTGCTTGAAACAATTTTCTTGCCGCTGACAGTTACGGTATCCTTTTTAGGGCTCACTTTGTCACCGAGTCCTGCTACCTTGCCGTTGACCTTTACCTTACCTGCAAGAATAAGCTCCTCGGACTTGCGTCGTGAAGCTACCGCACATTGCGACAGATATTTCTGAAGCGTGATTCTATCAACAGTCATTTTATTTCTCCTCTGAATTTTAAATATTTTCTGCAATAACTATATCGACAGTTGCCACAGCTTTGCCGTCAATATAAGCACTCCACCACCCGACAACCTGACCCTTCTTAACGGAAGAATAGACAAATTTGGGCAGAAATATCCTGTATTCGATATTTTGGGAGGAGTTGGCAGAATAGCAGCATTTCTTACTTTCAATAGCAACAAATTCCTTGTCTGCTCCGACTATTCTGACTTTTTCAGGCAGTTCGGGCTTCAGCTCAACCGACTTTACCGAATCAAAACCGTAATCAAACAGCTTTTTATGGTCAGTCCAGTCATCGGGCGCATTCAAGGTGACCGCGATAAGCTCAACGCCGTTATTTACGGCATATGAAACAAGGCATCGTCCGCTTTTTTTGGTAAAGCCGGTCTTGATACCGTAGACATAGTCATATTTTTCGAGCAGACGGTTGTGGTTATAAAGCGTTCTTTGATACGGCGGATTCCCGTATGTAAGCGTCGCTTTTCTCTTTGAACACACTGACAGGAACTTAGGATTACGGACTGCATGCGCCCCGAGAAGAGCCATATCGTAAGCTGTTGAGTAATGATTTTTGCCGTCAAGACCTGACGGTGTCTCAAAGCTTGTGTTAAGCATACCGATTTCAGATGCCCGACTGTTCATCGACTGTACAAATGCGTCGACGGAGCCTCCGAGATATACTGCGGCGGCATTTGCTGAATCATTGCCTGATTGCAGTAACATACCGTGAACAAGCTCATCGAGTGAAACACTGTCACCTGCAAGCAGGCCCATTGATGTTCCCTCAACCTTAATCATATCTTCGGTAACGGTAATTTCGTTTGCAAGCTTACCTGATTCAATGGCGAGCAACGATGTCATAATTTTGGTTGTGCTTGCCATTGATTGCTTTTCTGAGGCATTTTTATCATAAATCAACTCACCTGTCTGAGCGTTAAGAAGCGCCGCAGACTCAGCTGACAGTGACAGTTTGCCTGAAGCTGAAGCATTAGTTGCGAATAATACCGAAAGTATTGTAATTGCTGAAATGATTTTAATTATCAAAGCTACCACCTGCCCGTAAATAATATGCGGGCAGACAGTTAATCATTCGATCAGATCTCTTCAAAAACTGCGTCAACAGCTGCTTCTGTCTTGTCTGACTTGAATTTTGTAACAACATCGCTGACTTTATTAACAACATCGGGAACCATGCTGATGATTCTCTCTGCTGAATTTTCAGCACCCTCAGAGATGTATTTAACGCTGACATCACCGTCTTTAATGACAATGAATCCGACAGGAGAAATTGTTACTCCTGCGCCACCGCCGCCGCCGAAGAGCTCTTTGCTGCCCTTGGTCGGGAAATCTGAGCCGCCTGATGCGAAGCCGTATGTAACCTTTGAAATCGGAATAAGCTTGATTCCGTCACCTGCATCGATTGTTTCACCGATAATTGTCTGACAATCTACCATTTCCTTAATCTTGTCGATTGCCGTTGCAAGAATTCCTGATGCTGACTGATCTCTCATTTTTGTTGTCCGCCTTTCATATTTGAATTTTTATTTTTTGATGCTTTAATATTTGAAAATACAACCTTTAACAGCTGTATGCCAAGCCTGAATACAAGAGCTATAGCTGCGTTGATAATGCTTCTGGGAACAATCTGAACCCGAGTTTCTAACGCACCCTTGGTTTTATCTCCGCAATAATTTGCAAGGATGTTCACCTTATAATCCTTCACATGACAGGATGAACAGATGAAACCGAGTGAAGGATAAAGCTTGCGGCATATTTCACCGTACTTTATTGCGGTTTTTGCCGCATCAGATTCTGTTACGCTGATGTCGATATAAAGCTTTTTTATGTAAATACTTTTAAGAAAGCCCTTTGAAAACTTACCGAGATAAGTCGCACAGTTACCGACAAGCTCAAGAATTCCCGTCACACCCTGATTATTATAAAAGGTTTTAATGAAATTGTCCTTTTTAGGTTCGGGATCCTGAGGCTTTGATTCCTCAGCGGGCTTTTCTTCTTTTGGTTTTTCAGGTTTCTTAGGCTTTTTGTCTGTTTTTTTCTTCTTTTCATCCTGAGGATAAATATTAAATTTAACAAATAACCACGAAACACTGCACTTAAATGTTTCTAAATATTCAAGGTCAAGCACAACAGGGATACTCAACACAAGAATGAAAAACAGGATGATACCGATAAAAATAAGTAAACCTGTCACACCTTCACCTCCGATTATTCATTAACTTCCAGAACTTCACCTGTGATTGCCGTGTTTTCGATGATTTTGCCGTCCTCAAGGTTAATCTCGAGCTGATTGGGCAATTCATCGTTTTTTGGCAGATCCTCGTGGTCGGGAAGCTCTGGCAATTCATCGAGATTGGTAACACAGAAGCACTTTAAAAATTCGGGAGTCGTACCGTAAATAAGAGGTCTTCCCGGGAGCTCAAGTCTTCCGCGTTCTTCAACGAGACCCTTGAGAATCAATGTCTGTATAACGCCTGAGCAGTCAACGCCTCTGACCTGTTCAATAAATGCTTTTGTAACGGGCTGGTTATATGCTATAACAGCAAGTACTTCAAAAGCGGCATTTGAAAGCGGTGAATTCTTCTTGATTTCAAGAACAGCTCTCACCTGCTCAGCATATTCCTGGCGGGTGCACAGCTGATACAGATCATTCATCTTAACAAGGCAGATACCGCTTTGATTGTCATCAAGAGCCTTTTTAAGTGAAATAAGAACTGATTCAACGATATCCTTGTCCTGCTCAAGTGCCTGAGCGATTCTGTCTATTTCAAGCGGTTCACCGGCGGCAAAAAGTATTGCTTCAACTGCTGCCTGAATTTCACTCATTATCATTTATGTAGTGCTCCTCCACATCGAAATTTATATCAGAGTCAACCATCTCAACCTCAAGGTCACCTTCAACCTCGTTGAGAATGATTTTCTTATCTTTTGTAAGTGATAACAGCGCAAGAAATGTTGCAACCATTTCTGAGCGCGATTCAGCTTTTTCAAAGAAAGAACGGAATCTTTGCTTCTTTCCTCTGAAAAGTCTGTTCATAATGAAACCGACTCTTTCACGGATAGGAACAATCTTGTGTGCAACAATACCTGAAAATGCTTCTATCGGCGGCGGAAGATTGCGTTTGCCGCGACCGACCGCAGCAAGATATGCCTTGAGAAGCTCGAACGGCTCATGTGAGCGCGTGTATGTCATATCAGGTGCAAATTTTTCGGGCTTTCTTGAAAGGTAGTCGAAGCCCTCAGCCTTTTCCTGAAGCTTCTGCGCCATCAGCTTGCAATCCTTGTATTCGGAAAGCTCACCCTGTAACTCATTTTTTAGTGCATCAGCCTCTTCTTCGTGTACGGGAAGAAGAGATACAGTCTTGATATAAACAAGCCTTGCAGCCATTTCAAGAAACTCACTTGCGACTTCCATATCTTCTTCCTGCATCTGCTTGACATATTCAAGATATTGCTCAACAAGAAGAAGAATCGGAATATCATTTATATCGATTTTGTGCTTGCTGATAAGGTGTAAGAGCAGGTCCATCGGTCCCTCAAACACATCCAGCTTGTAGGAAATAGTTTCCATTTCGTCACCCTAAAAAAATAATAAAAAGAACGAATAAAATGCATCGTATATAAAATCAGAAAGAATGCTTAACGGGGCGGTAAGAATGCCTGTGAACAACAGTATCATAACGCCGATAACGATGTATCTTTCGTATTTCATAATCTGAAAATAATATTTGGTGGGAAGAATCGCAAAAACAATTCTCGAGCCGTCCAACGGCGGAACGGGAAGCAGATTGAATACTGCAAGATTGATATTGATAATTGCCGTGAATTTAAAGAATATAATGAATGCCGCAGGAATCATTTCCATCTGAGAGGCAAATATTGTCGCTAAAACAAACATTGCAAGCATAGAGAGAAAAGCTACTATCAGATTGGATAAAGGGCCTGCAAGAGCAATAATTGCCATTGCGAGCTTTTTGTTCTTCATACGGACATTTCTGATGTTTACGGGAACGGGCTGTGCATAGCCGAAGCCGACAAGCAGAATCATAAGTGCGCCTATAAGATTGAAATGTGCCATAGGACTCAGAGTAAGTCTGCCCTTGAGTCTTGCGGTCTCGTCGCCAAGCTTGTACGCAATGAAGGCGTGAGCAAACTCATGAATCGGTATAATGCAGAACACAACGAATGCACTTACACACAAACCGACAATTATTTCAATTATATCTCCGCCGCGTAATAAATCTATCAGCATAAGCTACTCCTTATTTTTTTGCTGTAACAACCCTCTGAAGGTTGTTGAAATCATATATAACCCTGACTTCGTCCGTGTATCTTTGTAACATTTCTGAAATGCAGGTTCCCTGATCCTCTCCGCACTCAAGAAGCATCATTGAACCGTCATTGAGGTACTCTCCAAACCAGAATTCTGAAAGAAAACGGTAAAAGTCATATCCGTCATTACCGCCGTCAAGAGCCGTATGAGGCTCGTTTCTGACAGCAATATCGAGTGTTGCGATATCATCTGTTTTGATATAGGGCGGGTTTGAAACAATCAGATCGGGAGAAATTCCGTCAAGAACAGCTTTGTCAAATAAATCCCCTTTTATTGCAACACTGTTTTCGGTAACACAATTATGCTCTATGTTTTTAAGAAGATATGAAAATGCGGAATCATATTTTTCGACTGCATAGACTTTTGCATTCGGAAAAAGCTTTGCAATGCTGATTGCAATACAGCCTGAGCCTGAGCATAGGTCGACTACAACAGGATTTTTCTTATCCTTCAGAAAATCAGCGGCAAGCTCAACGAGCATTTCGGTCTCGGGACGCGGTATAAGCACACCGTCTCCTACGAAAAATTCATTGGACATAAATTCCCATTTCCCGATTATATACTGAAGCGGTATACCATTGATTCTTTGTTTGATATAACCGAGAAAAATCTCTTCGTACTCTGCGCTGATTTCGTTACTTCTTTTAAGAAAGAAATCGGTTGTCGAGATTTTTAATGTAAGCTCAATCAGGCATCGTGCATCAAAATCTGCATCCTCAACTGATGCCTCATTTAGAATTATGCAACCTTTTTTATAAAGCTCATTCAGCGTCATTGTCTGTGCCTGCTTCACTGTCTTTGTTGATATTCTCTTCCTCGAGACCGAGAGCTACCTTGATTGAAGCAATACCTACCTCAATAATATCATCTGTCGGCTCTTTTGTTGTTATTCTCTGCATCAGAGTGCCGGGTGCAGAAATAAGACGGGTGATAAAGTTATCATGCTTTCCTGCAAGTCTTATAAGCTCATATCCGACACTCGTAATAAGAGGAAGAATAAGTATTTTTACTACCATCCACAGAGCCTTTGCGTCTCTGATACCGGGGAAAATCACAACTATTGTTGTTGAAATTACGATACTTACAATCAATGTAAGGAAAATAAAGCTTGTACCGCATCGGGGATGAAATCTCTTCTGCTTTTTCACATTTTCAACTGTGAGCTCAAGTCCCTTTTCATAACAGAAAATTGATTTATGCTCAGCTCCGTGATACATAAAGAGGCGCTTTATATCCTTCATAAGTGATGTAAGATACATATATGTTACGAAAATGATTATTCTCATAACACCCTCGATAGCAGGCTTGAATGTGTTTTTGCCCTCTCCGAGAATAAGATCAGCAATAAATGAAGGCAACCATAAGAACATAAAGAAGCCGAAAACAATAGCGATAACCATCGAAATAACACCGATAACGGCCATCATTTTAGGTCCGAAATGATCTGAAAGCCACTTGTCGAGCTTAGACATCTCTTCTTCGCCCTCTTCGAGGACAGTCGTCTTTTCGGCCGATTCCATAAGGCATTTATAGCCGAAAATCATCTGCTCAACAAAATTTACAGGTCCTCTGATAAAGGGAAGATTGAATACCTTATATTTGTCTCTGAGAAGAGTTACTTTTTTTAGCTGTGTTTCAATTTTTCCGTCAGGCATTCTGAGAGCCATAGCAACACCCTTAGGGCCGTTCATCATAATGCCTTCCATCAGCGCTTGACCGCCGACACTATATTTCTTTTGTTCCGACATCTGTGTTTTCCTCCATATTTTTCTTTTCATTTTCCATTGCAATAGCGGCATCAATGTCCCAGACATTGTCAATTTCAACATGGTCTATTGAAAATGATACGGTAACTGTCGTTCCCTCACCGAGAACGCTGTCAATATCAAATGTTCCGTTATGCATACGGATAATCTCGTCAACAACCGCAAGTCCGATTCCTGAGCCGTGTACGGTCATATTCGTCTTATAGAATTTTTCTTTGACATGAGGCAGATCCTCAGCTGAAATGCCGCACCCTGTGTCAGAAACCACGATAGTGATTCTGTCATCCTTGATTTCGGCAACAGTAACGATTTTTCCGCCCTGCTTTGTATATTTAAGTGCATTGTCAAGAATGTTTACAAATACTTGCTTGATTCTGTCAGGATCGCCGTCCATCGGTGCAGGAAGATTCGGTGCGTTATAAATAAGCTCAATACCCTCACGCATAGAGCGATCCTTGAATGCGAATACCGTCTCATCAAGCTCAGCGAGAATATCCATTTTTTCGATTTTTAATGTCATTCTGCCGCTTTGCATCCTTGAAAAATCAAGAAGCTCTTCAACGATTCCGTTAAGTCTTGATGATTCATTTATAATGACGGTCATACCGCGCTGCATAAGCGCAGTATCGGTGTCGCCTATCTGAAGAAGTGTCTCACCCCAACCTTTGATAGCTGTCAGCGGAGTTCTGAGCTCGTGAGAGACTGTTGAAATAAAATCATTCTTGATTTTATCGGATATTTTGATCTTTTCAGCCATATTGTTAATGGCGTCACACAAGTCTCCGACCTCATCGTGATAGAGATAATGGTCAATGCGTGCATCATAATTTCCATCGGCAATCATTCTTGCGGTATCGTTGATTTCCTGAATGGGCTTAACGATTGAATTGATAAACACCGTTCCTGAAATGAGAACAAGTGAAACAATGACTAAGAATACAAGGAAAATAATAAGATACCAGGAATTGACCTGTGCAGTGATTTCTTCAAGTGAAATCATAAACCTGACAGCACCGACCATCTCACCCTTTTCGTTGAGAATAGCCTTAGTAAGAGCTGTGATTTTTTCACCTGAATCAAGCTTTCCCGTCCAACGGCCGATTGTTGACGAGGTTGATTTTACCTCGTCATAGTCAGGCATCGATGTGTAGCTGCTGACAGGAAATCCGCTTGACGAAATGAGAATATTGCCGTAACGGTCAATAACCCAAACCTCAGCCGAGGATTTAGCATAGAAATCATTTATAAAGTTTCTTGCACCCTGCTCGAAACTTTCGTCGTCAGTGAGATATCCGTCAAAATAAGTATCAACTGCTTTAGTGGAATACGATTGGATTCTGCGGTCAACCGAGGTGTTGTAATATGAGTTGATCATATATGCGCCGACTAAAGAGATGATAAGCAAGAAAGCAATGACAATGATTGTTGTCTGTATCAACCAGCGCCTTGTAAGGCCGCTTGTTATAGCCATTGACTTTCTTATAGACATTGCGCACACCTCCGTTAATATTTATATGTCAGATCCATTTATATCCGATTCCCCAGATTGTAAGCAGATGCTTCGGATTTGAGGGATCTTCTTCAATTTTCTTTCTGACTCTTCTTATGTTTACATCAACGATTTTTTCTTCGCCGAAGTATTCGTTACCCCATACATAATTAAGTATATCTGTACGGCTCAGAGCATTGCCCTGATTTTTAAAGAAATATTCAAGTATCTGATACTCGACCTGAGTTATATCGATGTATCTGCCGTTTTTAGTTAATGAACGGCTCTTGCAATCGAGTCTGAAATCACCTGAGATGATTACATTTTCATCAACAACATCATCCTTGACCTTTACCGCAGAAACGCGTCTTGCGAGTGCATCAACGCGTGCTGTGAATTCAGAGGGTGAAAAAGGCTTGGTAACATAGTCGTCTGCTCCGAGAAGAAGTCCTGTTACCTTATCCATTTCCTGAGTCTTTGCGGTGAGCATCATAATTCCGATATTGTTACTGAGGCTTCTGAGCTTTTTACAAAGCTCAAGGCCGTCCATACGGGGCATCATAATATCAAGAACGGCAATGCTGATTGTGTCAGCCTCGAGCTGATACTTTTCATAAGCATCCTGTCCGTCAACTGCCTCGACAACATCATAGCCTGCTCTTACAAGATTGATTATGATAAATTCGCGGATAGCAGCTTCGTCTTCCGCAACGAGAACCTTTATCTTGTTCATTTTGCACCTCCGAAATCGGATAATTTAAAGTCTGATTCAATCAAGGTATCCTTGATGCCGAAATTATAACCTGCATCAGTTATATTATAAACAAAGTTTTTGCCTGTCGCTGAGGCAAGCTCATTATATCCTGTAAACTGTGACTTCATATCAGAATCGTTGCTGTTGTAGCCGTAAATGCTGAAAAGAAGACTGTCTGTTGTCGCGCCGGATGCATTGTAGCGATAGAAATCCCATTGTCCGTCAACACCGTTTACAGTGATTCTGCCGACCCAGCTGCTCTTTATGTTAAGGATATAACCGAAATCATCATTATAGATTGAATACTGAACGGGCTTGAGGCGTTCATTTCTGAACTTAACCCATTTGATATAATAAACAGGCTTCTCGACAGATGTATTCTGATCAAGATTTGTAAGTGATGCCGATGCAGGCATTTCAACACTTGTAGGAATTTCAAGATAGCCGTCAGCATCAATGTCGTAAGCTCTGAGTCTGACATTTCTCCAGGTTGAAGTAGTTGACTGGGTTGAGCTATCAAACAATGGTGAAACAAGAATGTTGTTTATATCATCCCAATAAATAATTTCGGTAAGAGACTCACCCTGACCTTTCTCAGCTTCAATATAAATCAGGTTTGTGTCATCAACGAATTCTGACGAAACAGATGAATAAGAGACAACATTACCGTCAAGCGGAGCCTCACCCATAACCGTCAGAGCGGTTTTCTGTATGTTATAATTATAGAATTTTGCGGTTGCGGTAAGTATATTGGGAACGGACGAGTCAATCGCAGTCGTCAGAATATCATTAAGTCCGTCACCATTGACATCAATCAGTGCAAGATAAGTATAAGGATGCGAAGCGATTGATTTCGGAATGCCCGTGTCAATACTGTAAGCGGTAAACGCTTTGTTGGTTACACTCGAAAAGAGCTTCCAGCCGACAATGATTTCATAGTATCCGTCAAGATTTATGTCGGATAATTCGACCTTATCGATTGAGTCGCCGGGACCGTCGAGAGTGGTAATATAAATCCAGTTATTATCCTTGTATTCAAAATACGAGAATTTTGCGATATCAGGCTCGTGCTTATCGATATAGAAAGCCATACCCTCTTCGTCACGGTCACCGTCAAGATCAGCAATAATGAATGCAGACTGATATGAGCCGTTTTCAGGAGTCACAAGTGAAATATCACCGCTGACTGACTTTTCAAACGAATCCTGCAAATCCTGATATTTACCTGAAAGCTTTGGCGGACGGATCAGATTATCAAAGCTTGTGAATCTGAATGAGCAACCGCATGTGGTGAGCAATAATGACAAAATCAGCATAAAAGAAACAACAGCTTTAATTTTATTCATAATGTCACACCTCACTCATTAACAGGCAAAATTACACCTATACTATTTTTCATAGTATTATAACACAAATAAATCAAATATTACAACACTAAATGTAAATTTTTTATGTCTTTTATTATTGTTTTACTATATTACTAAATACTTGTATAATCAGTAAGTACCGCCTTTTGTGACAGTAGTGCGTAAAAGGAAATAATAGAAAATTATAATTGACAATATCTACTGCTCAGTGTTAGAATATTAAAAAAATCAAAGGAGTAAAAATAATGACATTAAACATCTTTGCAAAGCTCGCTTATAAACTGTTGACTGTCTTCATCTCAATGGTTTATTCATTCTCACCCTATGTTGCTCCGTCAACAGCTGATCCTATTGAAGGCTGCGCTGACAACGGTGCAAATATGACAGTTGTTGCATGGGCTGATCCTCAGCTTTCCAACTATATGGCTAAGCGCTTCCAGCCGTTTGATGCAGCTTGTGAAGACCTTGCTAACGCAGGCGAAGGCATTGACGCCCTTCTTATTGCTGGTGATATCGCTGAGAACGGACTTGCCTGTGAGTATGAATATGTTACTGAGAAGATTTCTGAGGCTAATGTAGACTCATATATGATGGTTGTCGGCAACCACGATGTAAGACTCAAAATTTACAGCCAGACAGTTAAAAACTTTACTGCATTCGCAAACAGACTCAATAACGATTACGGTAACGGTGAACTTAATATCGAGAAGCTCAACTATACATACAATATCAAGGGCTATACCTTTATCGTTCTTGGAACTGACAGAACTGAATTTGAAGAGTCATACATCAGTGACGCTCAGCTCGATTGGCTTGATAAGGAGCTTGCAAAGGCTACTGCTGACGGAAAGCCCGCTTTCGTAGTATGTCATCAGTCACTTAAGGATACACACGGTCTTCCTGATACATGGAACAGTCCGAGTGAAACAGCGGGTACAGTCGGTGAGCAGTCAGATGCTCTTAAGGAAATTATGAATAAGTATGAAAATGTTATTATGATTTCAGGTCATCTTCATACCGGAATCGGTCAGTATACTTATGAAAAGATTGATAATTTCCACTCAGTCAACCTTCCTTCAACAACTATCGTCAATAAGGACGGCGACTACAATAATGCCGGTATCGGCTTTATGATTGAGGCTTATGACAATCATGTTCTCTTCAGAGCAAGAGATTTTGCTCAGGGTATGTACATCCCCGATTACGATATCGACATTCCCCTTTCATAACAGATAAAATAAAAACCGTGATTCACTCAAACAGTGAATCACGGTTAATTTTTTATGCTACAAACTGTGCAGTGCAGATGCTTCTGTTTTTCACCTGAATGCTTTCTCTGCGCTGAGGTGCTTTAGCTGTTGTTTTATTTACAGCGGCTGTTTTTCGTGCCTTGCGGCGCTTGTGTAAAATAATTCTGCGCTTAATGTATCGGCAGACCTTATTTTCAAAAGCGACAAATTTTTTCTCGTTGAGAATTCCGTATACCACGAATAAAACTGCAAGTATTTCAAGGATTGTCTGAAGTGCAAAAGCTGTTGTCATAATAATTACCTCCAAAGGATAAAATTGAACCGAACATTTATGAACATTTGTTCTTTACAAGTACATTATAGCAGAAAATATTCGTTTGTCAACACAAATGTTCGTAAAATTATCATTTTACAGTACGCAAAAAAGGACTTTACTCGGCTTTTTGCAAAATATTCAGATTTTATTAGGTAAACTGCCCTCCTGAAAGTAGCAGCTGATATTTTCAAGCGTGGTTGAGGCTATATTGGTAAGTGCTTCACGGGTCAGAAAGCCCTGATGTGATGTTACGATTACATTGGGCAGACAAATAAGTCTTGAGAGAACATCATCCTTGATTATAGTTTCTGATTTATCCTCATAAAACAAATCCCCTTCTTCTTCGTAAACATCAAGACATGCGCCGCCAATCTTTTCGTTAAGAAGGCTGTCGAGCAGATCGTCACTGTCAATCAGAGCACCTCGTGAGGTGTTTATGATAAAACAGTTAGGCTTCATCATGCTGATGGAATCCTTGTCAATAAGATGATAGGTATCCTTATTCAGCGGACAGTGTAAAGAAATTATATCGGATTTTCTGAAAAGCTCATCGAGCTCAACATAGTTTATATCATTTCTTTTTGTGCTTACATCATACGCAATTACCTTCATTCCGAAGCCTTTACATATATCAATAAATACAGATCCGATTTTACCCGTACCGATAACGCCGACAGTTTTTGAATTAAGATCAAAGCCTGTCAGTCCGTTGAGTGAGAAATTGAAATCGCGAGTTCTGAGAAAAGCCTTATGTGTGCGCCTGTTAAGAGTTAAAAGTAATGCAATAGCGTGCTCAGCCACGGCGTTAGGTGAATAAGACGGTACTCTGACAACAGGAATTCTTGTTTGAGCGTATTTTACATCAACATTGTTATAACCTGCACAGCGCATTGCGATAAGCTTTATTCCGATTGTGTTAAGTCTGTCAATTACGGGTGCCGAGACATCGTCGCTGACAAAAGCACAGACCGCATCGCATCCGCTTGCCAATACGGCAGTATTCTCGTTGAGCTTGCCCTCGATGTATTTAATATTAAATTGATATTGTTCGTTTATCAGATTGAAATATTCTATATCATACGGCTTGACATCAAAAAAAGCAATTTTAATCATAAGTATCATCCTCATGAATTATATTGAACAACGATGATGCTTTTATACATAAAAAGGCCTGAAATCGAATGAGATTTCAGGCTTAATCATTTTATTCTTCCTCTTCGTCCTCCCAAACAACACATTTGCGGAAATTGACATCAATGTTATCCGAGACAGAAGCCAGAGTATCCTTATCCATCATTCTTAGCTTAAGAATAATTTTTCTTTCTTCTGGTGTCAGAACCGAAAAATAGTTGGAGATTATATCGGGATCAGGCTCAAATTTTGTATCAGAGCTTTTAAAAACTATCTTAGCGTTATCCTCATAAATAAGCTCTTCAATAGATATGTTATAAAGCTTTGCGAGCTTTCTGAGAACTGCAAGTGACGGTCTTGCGGCACCGTTTTCATATTTTGAAAAAGAGGTTCTGCTCATACCGAGTATTTCAGCAACATCATCCTGAGTCATTTGCACACTACGGCGCAAATCTCTTAATCTTCGTGCGAGATTATCGGTGAATTCAGTACTCATAATTTAACCTCCGAACATTACTGATGATATAATAACACATTTGTCGAATTATGTAAATATTTATAACAAAATGTCTTATGAATTTCAGTTGAAAATTTTATGTTAATATGATATAATTCTGAATCGGACATTGTTCCGAAAGTCAGTTCGAAACCATCCTGACTATAAATAAAACTAAGGAGAACAAATATGAAAAAAACAAACAGAGGCAATATTTATATTGTCCGGTCAGCACTGATCGCTGCGATTTATGCGGCAACAACTTATTTTATCGCACCGATATCCTTCGGTGCACAGCAGTTCAGAATTTCAGAAGCATTAACGGTTCTGCCTGCCTTGACGCCTGCGGCTGTTCCGGGGCTTGCGATCGGATGCCTGCTTGCTAACCTTAACAGTCCTTACGGTCTTGCAGACATAATCTGCGGAACGGCAGCTACCCTGCTTGCCGCGATATGCACAAGATGGACAAGAAAGATAAGATTCAAGGATATTCCCCTGCTCTCTTTTGTTTTTCCCGTACTGTTCAACGGAATAATTATAGGGGCGGAAATCAGCTTTTTTATGCCTGAAGGATTTTCCTTTATGAGCTTTTTAACCTTCGGACTTAGCGTTGCGTTCGGTGAAGCAATAGTATGTTATTTACTCGGTGTTCCGCTTTTTATGAGCCTTAAAAAAATTAAAGTATTTGAAAGATGAGTGATCTGATGAAAGTCGGTTTTCTTATAAATGATCTTAATGCCGGCGGCGCAGAACGCGCAACCGTGTCGCTCGCGAATTATTTTGTAAGTCATGATGTTCAGACGAACATAATAACTTTCAAGAGCTGTGAAAGCTTTTATCCCCTTGATAGTAAGGTCTGCCACTGTATGGTTGATTTTGACGATATCGAGCAAGGTTTGTCTGTTAAAAGACTCCTCGGTGCAATCAAAAGAATGTTCCGTATCCGCTCATTTATAAAGTCGCTTGACTGTGATGTACTTGTTGGAATGAGTTTTTCTATGACATGGTATGCTGTTTTTGCGACCATATTCACTAAAACCAAGTCCATAGGAACAGAACGAAATAATCCGTATAAGTATAAATCAGGTAAGCTCAATACAATACTCAGAAAAGTTTTCTATAAAATATGCGACGGATATATTTTTCAGACTAAAAAGGCCGCAGGATTTTTTACTGAAGAGTTAAGAAAAACTGATATTATAATTCCGAATGCAATATTTAATGAGAGTATTTACGACCTTGAGCCGCCTGTGCAAAGAGAAAAAATTATCTGCTCTGTTGGTCGTCTTACACATCAGAAGCGATTTGATCTTCTTATTGATGCTTATGCTCATATACATGAAAAATTCCCTGATTATAAGCTAATAATTTTTGGTGAGGGTGAGCTCAGAAATGAGCTTGTAAATCAGATTGAAAGGCTCAGATTAACCGAAAATATTTACCTCCCGGGAACAAATCCTGATGCAGTGAAGGTAGTCAACAGATCGAGTGTCTTTGTTCTTTCGTCTGATCTTGAGGGAATGCCGAATGCACTTATGGAAGCTCTTGCAATGGGTGTACCCTGCGTTTCAACCCGTTGTGATATGGGACCTGAAGAGCTGATTTGTCACAATGAAAGCGGACTTCTTGTTGAGGTTGGAAATGTTGATGAAATTGCATACGGAATTACAAAAATTCTCAAAAATCAAGATTTTGCCGAAAAGCTCAGTATGAATGCACGAAAGCTTATTGAAACTCACTCAATTGATCGGATAAGTAATGTTTGGCTTGACTATTTAAGAGAATTCTGAATAAAAATACCGCTTAACAATTAAGTTAAGCGGTTTTTTTTAGTCAGCGTTAACGAGCCATTCGTGCTCTTTGGCGTAGAATCTTGTTGTCTTGTACCACGGATCACCGTCAAGGTGTCTTATCATCCAGACATAGTACATCGTATAACCGGGTGAAGTGACCTGTTGATGGTCCTGACCGTCTGTAATTGTGCAGTAGGATCCGTCTACACTTTTATATACCTCATCTCCGTTGAAGCAAGCACCGAAGCCCTGCTGAGGATCAAACTGATAATAATAGACCTCGGGGTGAGGATGGTGATGAGGCGGATAGCTTGACCATCTGCCCGGCTGATTGAAGACCTCGCCCATTACCATATTTGAATACGGTGCATTGTCATAATCAAACATTGTTGAACAGATTCTGTAGCCTGTACCTTCCCACTGCCCTTTGCCGAAATGCTGATAAAGACAGTCTTCGGGCTTGTAAAAAACAGGTTCAAAAATTCTTTCATTATCTGTTTGCTGAATTATAAATTCACTGTCATCAAAAGCCTCGATTTCAACCTTTATTCCTCGGCAGATATGTAGACAGTAAGGAGTTTTTTCAAACGGAGTCTTTCTCTTCATTTTCTCGGATTTATCATTCCAGCTGATTTGCATATTTCCCTTAAGAATAAGAAAAGCTGTTTCGTTTTCGTTGTCAGTTAACTCAAAGTGTTCACCCTTGAGCAATCGTTTAACCTTGATTGTCATAAGCATTTCAGCATTTTTGCCGCCCATTTCACATAAAATGCGCTCATTATTTTCATTAAAATCCAAATATTCAAGCATAACATTCACCTTATTCTATAATGATTTTTTCAATAGTCTGATACTCAGAACAATATGCTGATAAAAGCTTCTCTGTTTCATCCATCCAATATTCAAGTCCGTCTTTGCCGTCAAAGGCGTAGAATATAAACAAAACTTCTCTTACGCCGTTTTTTAGCATCGTACGCTGACTGTCACTTGACGGATTTCCAAAGCAACCGATATCATCAAAGAAAGCAGGAAGAAATTCGACATTATACTCATAATCATCCTTGCCTATTCCCTTGTAGTGAGTACCCTCGGGGGCACGGCAAAGAACAGCATCGCCTGTTATCTGACTGATGTCATAAGAGCCGATAGAGTAACCTGATCTTACAGAAATTATATTATTGATGTCTACGGCGTTATTGACATGGTAAAGTCCCTTTTTCAATATGACACGCCTGAGCATCTGTTCAGCGGCACCACGATAAGAATGAGGGTCCTTTCCGAGTGCCTTGTACGCAGCTCTTGTAGGTCTTATATGAGGCATTGACGCGATATCCTTCGTTTCATATTTAGCACCGATTTCTTCCATAACTGAGTCAAAAAAGGAAGTCAGAGCTTCGCTGCTTTTCTCGATAAGAGCCTTATATCTGATTACACCGAGAGAGCAAGTTGGTACAAGATTTTTAACTTCATCACTGATTTTTACCTGCAAAAGTATCACCCGAATCGAATTTTTGACCATTATATCACAATAAAACAAAAAAATCAAAACATTTGACTATTATAGTTATAAATGGTATTATGTTTCTCGAGGTGGATTTTATGAAATTTGACAGCATCGGCTTTGATCTTGACGGAACTCTGTGGAATGCACTTGAAGGTATAACAGATTCATGGGTCAGAACTGCGATTAAATATAATATGAAAGTACCGACTGATGCTGAGGTATCGGGTGCTCTCGGACTTAATAAGGTTGACTTGATGAACAAGCTTTATCCCGATATGGAATATGAAACGCAGATGCGTTTTTTTGATGAAGCCGCACAGCTTTGCAATGATATTCTTGAGGAAAAAGGCGGAAAGCTTTTTGATAAGGTCGAAGAGACTCTTTCAAGGCTTTCTGAGAATTATAAGCTTTATATAGTAAGCAACTGTCAGGACGGTTATATTGAAGCGTTTTTCAAGGCACATAATCTCGGAAAATATTTTTGTGATACTGAGCATCCTGACTACCGCTGTATTTCTAAGGGCGAAAACATAAAAGCTGTTATCAGCCGTAACGGATTCAAAAACTCAATCTATGTCGGTGATACACAAGGTGATGCAAACGCTGCAAAAGCCGCAGGAATCCCCTTTGTTTATGCGTCATTCGGATTCGGTCAGGTGGAAAATCCTGATTACATAATCAAAAATTTCTGTGAAATATTTGATATAGTGAACTAATAATGAAATCCCGTGATAATCTTAACTATCACGGGATTAACTATTATAATGAAGTAATTATCTTTTTGGCAATATTGGGAACATCAGTAATAACACCGTCAACACCCATTTCAACAAGCTTTTTAATATCCTTCTCTTTGTTTACGGTCCAGGGATTGATCATAATGCCGTTTTCGTGTGCTTTTTCGATAAGCTCCTTTGTAACGAACATCTGATGCGGATGTAGTGCATCAGCGTCAATGCTTTTTGCAAAATCAACAGCACGGCCGAGAACACGCTTATAGGTTATCGGCTTGTCCGGAGAGTAAAGAAAACCTGTCTTACAATTCTCGTCGAGATCTTTGATGTATACAAGAAGATCGGGATCAAAGCTTGAAATAAGCAATGAGTCAAAAAGTCCGTATTCCTTTACAGCTTCGATAATTTTATTAGCTATAATATAGTCCTTGTTTTTAGGACTCTTGATTTCGATGTTGAGCACCTTAAGGTTTGCTTTTTTTGAAAGTGTAAGAAATTCGTCAAGTGTCGGAATTTGAGTTCCCTTATAAGTGTGATGGAAATATCCGCCGAAATCAAGTTTTCTGAGCTGTTCGAGTGTTCTTGCTGCGATTTCACCTGATCCGTCAGAGGTTTTATCAACAGTATAGTTGTGACAAAGAACGGGAACGCCGTCACTTGTCAGATGCACATCTGTTTCGAATCCGTCAGCACCAAAAAAAACTGCTTTTTTAAAGGCTTCCATTGTATTCTGCGGTGAAACCTTGTTAGCACCTCTGTGTGAAATTATATTACAACACGCCATAGTATTACCCCCTAATTCATACACACCTATTATAACACTAAAAAATAATAAATCAATTTATTTGACAAAAAAATACATTAGAATTATAATATTCAACGCTTTAAGGATGTTCAAGGATGTGGTTAACATAAAAAAGAAGCTTTTAGGACCTGTAACTCTTATTTTGGCCGCCATGATATGGGGTTTATCATTTGTTGCACAAAATGAGGGCATGAATTATATAGGCGGATTTACATATAACGGAATTAGGATGTTGCTCGGCTCAGCCGTGCTTGTTCCTTTTATTGTGATTAAAAAGAGAAAGACACCTTCCCTATCGAAATCTGATTCTAAGAAAAATAGAAAATCAACGGTTATCGGAATTCTTCTTGTCGGACTGTGTCTTTTCGCAGGTAGCAATCTTCAACAGTTTGCCTTTAACTACACAGAGGTCGGAAAAATCGGCTTCATAACCGCACTGTATATGATTTTTGTGCCTGTTTTCGGTCTTTTTCTCAAAAAGAGAGTTCCTTTAACAGTCTGGATCGGCGTTATTCTCGGGCTTACAGGCTTATATCTTATTTGTATGGGCGGCTCAAGCTCATTCAGTCTTGGTAAGGGCGAACTGCTTACCTTGCTTTGTGCAGTTGCGTTTGCTTTTCATATCCTTGTAATTGATAAGTTTGCTTCTGAAATAGATCCTGTTGTGCTCTCTTGCGGTCAGTTTTTTATCACGGGTGTTATATCTTGTGTATTGATGTTTATTTTCGAAAAGCCGACTGTAGAAAGCATTAAAATGGCTGCATTGCCGATTCTATATTCTGGTGTTATCAGCAGCGGTGTCGGATATACTTTTCAGGTTATCGGTCAGAAATATACTGAGCCTACACTTGCCGCAATGCTTATGTGTCTTGAATCAGTTTTTTCTGTATTGTTTGCTTTTATACTTCCACCGCACGAAATGCTGACGGTTGTTGAATATTTCGGTTGTGCAATCATATTTATCGGTATAATTATTGCTCAGATTGTTCCGAAAAAATCAAGACTGAACTGATGTTGTCTCGCTGTCGGGAAAATCAAAACCGCGGACAAACCCGTCAAGGCTGATATTTGATACATCTCCTCCAATAACAAGTCCGTCATAAATCAGCAATGTTGCTCTCAACGAACCGTTTTCTGAAGGATAACCGGGATAATTCTTAACCTCGTAAACCCATTTCTTAACCCTTTTGCCTTTGTACGGCTCAAGATCCATTGACTGTTCCTTTTGCAGATTGTTATATTCGGTATATGTTTCATTGAATTCGGACGGAATAATTACCTCTGTAACCTCAATCGGCTCTTCATTGATTTCCCAGCCGAACTGCGACAGAAAAGCAATTCTCTGAGCCGAATCAGCCGCTTTGGCCGATATATCCTGTCCTTTCTTGACGCTGATGTCTCTGTTTAAGAATATTACAGATAATGAAACCGATACAATTAACAGCAGTACTAAACCTACAATAAGCTTGGGCTTGTTCGCCCTGAAAGAAAATACAAACATAAAATACCTCCGTAATTCAGTTAATTCAAAATATGCTGAATTACGGAGGTTTATTACTTAAGTTTCATAAGAATCGGCATTATGCCTTTTGGAGTGATATCAACAACT
Organism: Acutalibacteraceae bacterium; assembly: GCA_045540195.1. Classification (GTDB taxonomy): domain Bacteria; phylum Bacillota; class Clostridia; order Oscillospirales; family Acutalibacteraceae; genus CAG-488. The sequence continues at coordinate 133,355 of JAZQGS010000064.1, read as the reverse complement.
GCATACTCCCCCATCCTGATGCTTCCCGGATTTATAAACCAGATTCCGTCTGAGTATGTTGTGTCAGGAATATGTGTATGACCATATAATGCAATAAGCGCCTTGTTGTCTTCAGCATATTGTCTGAGTAATTCCTTGCCGTATTTCACCTTCTCGACATATCCGTGAGTGGCATAAATTCTGACGCCTTCCGCCTCATCCGTAACATACCACGGCAGTGTACTGCCGAAATCACAGTTACCCCTTACCTTATGTATATAAACATCAGACCTTGAATTATTAAGAAAATCCAAATCGTATTCACCGTCACCGAGATAAAAAATCAACTTTGCGGTCGGTTGTTCAGCTATCGCACGCCTTACAGAATACGAATCGCCGTGTGAGTCAGAAATAACCAGAATACGCAATCATAAAATCCCCTTTTAATAATATATTTGTATTATAAATCATTGGAGAGTGATTGTAAATGATAAATAAATCAAACAGAGATTTCAGTGAAATTTTAAAATTATTCTCAGCTCAGAATCAATCAAAGGAAGCGGTAGCAAAGCAGATGATGAGTCACCTGAGCTCCGATGAATCTCAAAAGCTTAACGAAATTCTGAGTGATAAAGCTAAGCTTGAACAGCTTATGAATTCACCTGCTGCAAAGGAGCTTATCAATAAGCTCAACAGAAATCAGAATGGATAATATCAATGATATCATCTCGTCACTCACCCCTGATGATATTAACAGACTCAAAGAGACCGCTCAGGCAATTTTCGGAAGTAATAACGAACCGCAATATGCCGACTTCAACAAAAAAACAAACAATCAGAATGATGGCTTTATGAATTCAGGCTTTTTTCCTGATGCTGAAATGCTTGGAAAAATCGGAAGAATTATGTCCATGATGCAATCTGAGGGCTCTGATAAACGATGCGATCTCATACAGGCGTTAAAGCCTAATCTGAGTCTCAGAAGACAGCATAAGGCTGATGAGGCAATTCAAATATTAAAACTACTTGAATTATTGCCGTTGTTATCTCAGCTGACAGACAGAGGAGAATGATAATGAACGATAATTTCGAATCAATACAGTCACAGGCAATTAAATATGCGATGGATATGCACAGACAGGCTACCGGCAATAATAACCGAGGAGACTTCAATCATTTCAACAAATCAAACGGTAAAAGCCGTTCGGGCGGAAGCGATTTCACTCTGATATTTGCTATAATTCTTCTGCTTACATCGGACGGAGCCGATATGCCATTACTGCTCGCTTTGGTTTATATTTTAACTTGACAAAACAAAAATATTAAACTATGATGTTTATGCTAAAGGAGGAATAAATATGACATACACATACAAAACAAGAGGAACCTGCTCAAGTCAGATAACATTTGATATTGAAGATAATATTGTACACAATGTTAAGTTTTACGGCGGATGCAACGGTAACCTCAAGGGTATTGCAAAGCTTGTTGAAGGAATGACTGTTGAAGATGTCATTGACAGACTGTCAGGTGTGACCTGCGGATTTAAAAATACATCATGCCCCGACCAGCTCGCAAGAGCAATAGCCGAGGCATATAATAAATAAATCAGTTTTTAAGATAGTTGTAGATTGTTTCGCAGCTATTATGATCCTGATTAAGGAAAAAACCATCAGTTCTCTTATCAAACGGCGGTAATGCTTTACCGTCGTTTTTAATTATTCTCTCGATAGCCGCTATCAGCTCGTCAGCCGTCTTTGTAAGCTCACCGAAGCCCTTTTCAAAAGGAATGTCAAGCTCCTTGTAATCGTTCATGCCTGATTTAAATTGAGCGTAATCGGGCATGAAATAGACAACAGCGCGCTTAAGATAAACAAAATCAAAAACGAAAGACGAATAGTCTGTTATTGCTATCTTATAGTCTGATGGCTCGGTTTTCTCGGGAATTCTTATACGGGGATTATCGATATTAAAGCAATCACTGTAAACCTTGAAAATAGGATGAAGCTTGAAATCGAGATACCAGTCATTCTCCTCCAACAAATCATTGAGCTGCTTGCTTGCAAGGAATTTTGATGTCTCAGCATAGAATTCAGATTCAAGGAATCTTTCTCTTGTGGGCACCCAGGTTCCGTCGCCCTTAAGCTTGATAAGATATTTTCTCCATGACGGTGCAAGAAGAATTCGGTTATCCTGCGGAACAACATCGCAGTTGAAATAATCGTATCTGGGCATTTTTGACTTGATAAGGGCAGATTCGGGGAAGCAATAATTCTTAGTGAAGTTTTCAATCTCATAGTTTGTTGAAATTACCTCAGCTGCAACATCAAGTCTCTCATAAGAATACTTCCACGGCAGGTGTGCGTGAAGAACACCGTGCTGAAGATAAATAACCTCACCTTTGAACAAATCTATATAATACTTGTATACATCATCAAAGAACGGTCTGTAATTAACCTTTTCAACGAATGCTGTTATAATCTTCGATGCCTTTAAATAAAGGAACTTGTGCTTGTTTGAACGCAAGGCAATAAGATATTTCTGCTGTTCAGGCTTAAAGAGGCTTCGCGCTTTCTCGACATCACCGTTAATAACATAATATCTCTCAACACCGTCATTCTTTTCAAAATCGTGTTGAAACTGAAGATATGCATTGTCTGTTCCGACTGCATTACAGTCGTGATAAAGCCATACTTCGTTTTTAACAGGAAGCAGCATGCTGATAAGTCTGACAAGGAAAACCTTGAAGTTTCCGCGTAACATTTTTAAAAGCACGCCTAACTGATACTTTACCTCGTCCTTCTTGCCGATATTGGTAACGATAATACGGTTATCAGTCATTCTGAATTTTTTGTTGTCAGATACATATTCGGTGCGGCCGATGCTCTTATTAAAAATTACCCACTCGCCTGTTGTCATATTGACCGAATAAGAAAAATCACCGATCTGAACCTTGAATGAAAAAGTGACATCCTTTGAAGTATCGATAAGACATCTGAAGCCCCACACTGTGCCGTTTCTTATTTTTGCACAGTCATAACAGAATGAGGATTCATAGAGCTCGGGATATTCGATTTCATTGCCGTTTTTTCTGAGAATGAGCTTAGGCTTTTCGCAATAGTCAAAAGCAAAAGAATATATATGACCGCAGACTTCGAGCATATCACCCTTCTGTTTGAATTTTGTAAGACACAATGTAACTGATTCTGATTCGGCAATTACCTTATCATTGTGGCATAGCTTGAGAGTATTCTCGCAAAGAACCTTGAGGTCTCGGTTATATTTCAATGAAATAAAATAATATTTACTCGTTTCATTGCAGACAGGATGATTTAGAATGATGTCGTCGTCAATCTTATTGAGGATTTTGCGAACCTCATCCATCGCGTTATCATATTCCTTACCCTCAAGATGATAAGGATGGAAAATATCTGCTCTGAGCTTCCACTGAATGTCGTTCACATAAAGCGCCTGAACATATTCGGGAATATCGTCGCCGTAGAAATCGAAGAGCTCCTTCCACTTCATAAGCGTGACATCAAAGGTAACTGAGGTGAAAAATGTAGAAACCGTACCCTGCGGATTGTGTTCATAAAGATATTCACAGCCTGAAACATAACCGATCTTCATTTTTTCACGAAGAACCTCGGTGCAGTAAAGCTGATCCTCGTGCTTATAGTTAGGAGTTGTATCAAAAAGAATATTCTCGTCACCCTTATTCTTGACAACGATATTCATATTTGTCTGAGTGATATAGAAGTTTTCTTCCTGAGTTAAATCATAAACACCTGTCTGTCTGAGAATTTTGTAACGGTAGTGTACCTCTTTACGCACACCGTTAAAAATCGGAACAATTTTATATGTAACAAGGTCAATCTCGTCATAATTTTTATCAAAAAAGTCGGCGGTATCCTTGAGTGTGTTTTTACTCAGGGAATCGTCAGAATCAAGATAGGCGATATACTTACCCTTTGCAATATCAAGTCCGATATTTCTTGCTCTTGCCTGTCCGCCGTTTTCGACAGTATAAAGCTCGAAGCAAGAGTATTTTTTACAATAATCCTCGCATATTTCACCTGATGAATCAGTACTGCCGTCATTGATAAGGATTACCTGGATTTGATCCAGAGGCAGAGTCTGCTCAACAAGCGAATCCAGACATTTTCTCAGATACATTTCAACATTATAGACCGGAATAATAACTGAAACGCGAATTGAACTGTCAATCATTTTATCACCTGAAAAATAATATATATAAATATTATACATTTAATGTCTGATTTTGCAATGATGAAATTGAATAAATCTCTTAATTATATCCAAAATTTTACTTGGGTGATATTATGAGTATTATTGAAATAAAGAAGAAATCATTAGAGCTTCACAAAAATCAGTATGCGAAATCAGTAATTGTTTCGTTGTCTTATTCAGTGTTAGTTATATTGGCATCGGTCATACCATATGTCTCAGTAAAAATAAGTGCAGAATTCGGCCTGAACAGTGTTGTTATCTTTTTGATATCAGCATTGACTTTTCTGCTTTTTACCTTGCTGACATCATCTTATACTATAGGAGAAAAGGCGTGGTATGCAGGGTTGTCAAGTAAAAACAAAGCCGGAATACGAAGATTCTTCTTCTGGTTCCGACCGGAATATTGTTTAAGGGCATTTTGCCTGAAGCTTGTATTGTTTTGGGTAAAACTGTTCTGGGCGGTTTTACTCAATATCCCAGGAACTGCGTTATTATTTACTGCTGTTCTGCTTTGTATGACAGGCGGCATCGAACCTGTGATATTTGTGTCATTATTATCAGGCAGTCTTATAATGCTTGTTGCAGGTTCGGCGTTTGCTTTTATTATAAATCAGAGATATTTTTTAGCTGAATATCTGTATGTAACTAATCCGAGACTGAAAATTTTGCAGGCGGTAAGACAAAGCAAAAATCTGCTTGACGGACACTTATTTGAGGTTGTAAGATTCAAGCTTTCTTTTGCCCCTGCCCTTTTACTATATCTGCTTGTAATTCCTGCAATATTCATACATCCGTATTATAAACAAAGCTGTTGTCTTGTTGCAAAAGAACTGTATTTATGATATAATCATCAAAAAACACAGGAAGAAGAAATTATATGAAAGAAACAAGCAAATGGACAACCAAAAAGAAGGCGCTTGTAATTTTTGATTGCTTGCTTTGTCTTGCAATTATTGTCAGCGCAATGGTAATTGTAATTGATAATTCAAGAATTAAAAACGGCGCTTATTATGAAGATCCGAATCACAGTCATTCATCAGATGATGTTCCCGCAATGCAGCAAGGGACAAAGACGGTCCGTCTGATGTGCGCCGGCGATAATCTTATCCACGGCAGTATCTACAAGCAGGCTAAGCAGCGAGCCGACGGCAACGGATATGATTTTTCTTATGCTTATCAGAATGTCAAGGATATCATATCTGCGGCTGATATTGCGTTTCTTAATCAGGAAACAATTATCGATCCCGAAAACGAACCCTCGAGCTATCCTATGTTTAATTCACCCAAGGAATTGCTTGATGAAATGATTGAAATAGGCTTTGATGTCTTTAATCAATCAACAAATCATACAATGGATAAACGGGTTTCGGGTGCTCTTAACGATCTTGAGCTTTTTAAGTCAAAAAACAATATTCTGCTTACAGGTCTTTATGAAAACCGTGAACAGATGATGAAGCCTCAGATAAGAGAAATTAACGGAATTACCCTTTCGTTTGTTGGTTTTACAGAGTTTCTTAACGGATTGAATGTTCCTTCTGATTCGGATCTCGGACTCGTCTATCTTACAGATAAGCGATATACACAGGATGAAATTTATGCAACTATGAAGCAGATGATTGATAATGCAAAAGAAGTATCAGACATCGTTTGCGTATCAATGCATTGGCAGACTGAGGATATCACAGTACCCGACGAATCACAGAAAATGATTACCGATAAGCTTCTTGAATACGGTGCAGATATCATCATCGGAACGGGCCCTCATGTTCTTCAGCCGTTTGAATACAGAGAAAACGGTGACGGAGACAATGCTCTTATTATATGGTCACTCGGAAATTTCATTTCTTGTCAGAATAAGAAAAACAATCTTCTCGGCGGTGTAGCCGATGTTACGATTAAAAAGGATTTTGCAACTGGTAAAACAGAGATTGCGTCGGCATATCTGATTCCTACCGTTACCCACTATACAAATTCCTTCTCAAATGTCAGAATTATTCCGTTCAAGGATTATACACCTGAATTAGCCTCTCAGCATGGTGTTGACAGCAGCTCATTCACCTATGACTATATTTCAGATTATTATAACAAGATGTTTGGTGATAAACTTAAAACTCAATACTAAAACAAAAAGCCTGTCGTTGACAGGCTTTTATTTATGATATTTTCCGCCGTTTGATATCTGATAGCTGCGATAAATCTGTTCGAGAAGCATAACTCTTGCGAGCTGATGAGGAAAGGTCATTTCAGACATTGACAGCTTAAAATCAGCCCTCTTTTTTACAGAATCGCTTAAACCGTGTGATCCTCCGATAATAAATGTCAGAGAATTATATCCCTCAACGCCTGCCTGTGAAATCATCATTGACAGCTTTTCTGAGGGCATCTGTTTCCCTTCAATACACATTGCAAACACCTTGGAGTTGTTCGGAATCTTATTGATGATATCCTTTGATTCCGACTCAAGGGCTATGCTGATTTCACCCTGTGACGGATTGTCGGACAACCTGTAAGGATTCAGTTCAATGATATTAAGCTTGCAGAAAGCGTTGAGTCGCTTGGAATATTCATCACAAGCATCACGGAGATATTTTTCTTTCAGCTTACCGACACAAATCAAAGTTACATTCTGCATCAGAGCACCACCGTTTCTATATCATCACTGCCTGCGACCTTTAAAATATAGTCTTTGAACTGCACGGCACCTGCACAGTCAAGAGCTGATTTCGTTGTCTGAAAAGCCAGCTCAGGCATATTATTTTCTTTACTCAGATGTCCCAAAACAATCCGCGTAGTTCCGTTATTCACAAGCTCAGTGACAAATTTACTGCAATCGATATTTGATAAATGTCCGACCTCGGAAAGAATTCGTCTTTTAAGCAAGTACGGATACGGTCCGTTTCTGAGCATTCCGACATCGTGATTTGATTCAGCAAGAATTAGATCACAGCCTGAAACTGCTTGTTTCATTTCGGCATTTACTATACCCGTATCGGTCGCAACAGCAATTTTTCTGTCGTCAGATGTTCTGATTATGTATCCGCAGCTTTGTGCCGAGTCATGTGAGGTTGCGAAAGGTCTGATAAGCTGACCTGCACATTCGATTCCGTCAGAATTGATGGGATTTATTTCAAAGCTTCCGTTAGCGGTACCGGATGAAATCAGCGCATCAACAGTACCTTGTGTTGCAAACACGGGAATTTTATGATTTGAAGCAAACACACGAAGTCCCCTGACATGGTCAGAATGCTCGTGAGTAACAAAAATTGCATTGATATCAGCAGGACTGACACCAATGCAATCAAGTTTCAATTTGATTTGTTTGGCGCTTGCACCTGCATCAATCAGAATTCCGCCGTCTGCAGAACCTATAAAAGAACAGTTACCGCTACTTGAAGATAAGAGCGAAGAAAAACGCGCCATATTACACCTCAGATTAAACTGCCTCTGAATCCTCAAGAGGCTTCGGTACTTCAACATCGTTTACGCGCCAGATATCAGCACCAAGCGCCTGGAATTTACCAACGACATTGTCATAACCGCGATCAATATAAATAATATTTTCGATAGAAGTTGTACCTGTCGCAATAAGACCTGCAATAAGCATTGCTGCACCAGCACGAAGGTCATCAGCTTTAACAGGTGAGCCGTTGAGTGTTTCAACACCTTCAATGGTTGCTGCCTTACCGTTGACAGAAATTACAGCACCCATGCGGGCAAGCTGCTCAACATACTGGAAACGGCTGTCCCACACACCCTCAGAGACGATGCTTGTACCCTCAGCGATTGTAAGCATTGTTGCAAACTGAGGCTGCATATCTGTCGGGAAACCGGGATGCGGCATTGTCTTGACATTACATTTGATAGGTCTTGAATCTGCTTTTACTAAAACAGAATCATCATTTTCTTCGACGGTTGCACCGCACTGAATAAGCTTGGCTGTAATTGATTCGAGATGCTTAGGAATGACATTCTTAATAAGAACCTCACCCTTTGTAGCAGCTGCGGCAACCATAAATGTACCCGCTTCAATCTGATCGGGGATAATAGAATAAGTACATCCGTGCATCTGCTCAACACCGCGGATTTTGATAACATCAGTACCTGCACCGCGTACATCAGCCCCCATGGAGTTAAGGAAGTTAGCAAGGTCAACGATATGGGGTTCCTTAGCGGCATTTTCAATAATTGTAAGACCCTTAGCCTTAACTGCAGCAAGCATAAGATTGATTGTAGCGCCGACTGATACAACATCAAAATAAACAAGTCCGCCTGTAAGCTCAGGAGCTTCAACATCGATCATTGCATTCTCTTTGAAGTTAACGGTTGAGCCAAGAAGCTGGAATCCCTTGATATGCTGATCAATAGGTCTGACGCCGAAATTACATCCGCCGGGCATAGCGACCTTAGCTCTGCCGAAACGGGCAAGAAGTGCGCCGATAAGATAGTAAGAAGCACGAAGATGCTTTGTCATATCGTGAGTAACAACATAGGAATTGATTGTTGAAGAGTCAATCTCATAGGTTGTATCATCGATTTTAGTTGTTTTTGCACCAAGCTGATGAAGAATACGGATCATCATATCAACATCGCTGATAGCGGGAATATTTTCAACCCTGCACACATCCTGTGCAAGTATGATTGCCGGAAGAATAGCAACGGCTGCATTTTTAGCACCGCTGATGGTGACTTCACCACGGAGAGGATTTCCGCCGTTTATGAAAATCTTATCCACCGAATTCACTCCTAAAATAAATTTTATATAGAAAAAAGATAAAAATCACATTAAAACCCAATTCAACTTTTAACCTAAAAGATTATAACATTTATTGCCTGAATGTGCAACATATTTTTAATCTAAATAAATGATATTTTTTTACACACAAAAGCACAATATGTTGTGCTGTTATGACTGGCATACAAATATATATTGTGTTTAATTTCAGGATTGCGAAATTAAACACTAAAATTTCAGCATATTGTACAAAAATATGCATATAATTATAAAATACACAAGATATTGACATTAAATTTCAGATATATTGTGCTCTTATGTACCCATAAATTGAGTATTGTCAGAATAATAAGACTTATACTAATCAAATTTCTGACAAACTAAAAGAGTCGAAAAACCGACTCTCAGCTATTTTTTTCATAAACTATGTAATCGACTACCCTCTTTGCGGAATTTCCGTCAGGTGTTCCGAAATTATGGAACTTAAAATCAAGCATTCTCTTAGTGTATGTCTGAGATACATTGTTGTTAATGAGGTTAAGTAATGTCTGAAAATCTCTTGCAACCGGACCGGGAACATAAGATTCATAGTCATTGTAGAAGGCTCTGTCGCTTGAATACTTGTCAAGATCAAAAGCGTAGAAATATAAGGGCTTCTCCAATAATGCGAAATCCATACATATTGAAGAATAGTCGGTTATCATAATATCACAAATTCTGATCAAGTCATTGAGCTTATGATAATTGCTGACATCTGTTGCTCCCGAAAGATCCTTTTCGGATGTGTGAATCTGAGGATGCAGTCTTACGAGAAGTCTGCTGTCGTTACCGAATCTTTCGTTGAATGCCGTAATGTCAAGATTATCAAGCAACTGCTTGTCATCCTCAGGGTTATCTCTGAAGGTCGGAGCATACAATATAAGTCTCTTACCTTTACATTCGGGATAAATACGGTCAAAGCTGTCTCTGAGACGCTGTTCATTGACTTTTTTGAAAAAGCAGTCAGTACGGGGTGCTCCTAAGGGTAAAACCTTATATTTTGAAATTCCGAAAGCTTCTGAATATATATCTGCGACACTCTCAGATGAGCATACAACGAAGCTGAGCTTTTTATTGCCCTCAATCTCCAGAGCTCTGATATCATCAGGCTGATTGATGTGCAAGCCGAATTTTTTAAACGCACCCTCAGCGTGCCAAAGCTGAGTAATTACTGCATCCTTTTTGAATTTAAGCTTAGCCATCGGCATAAAATTATCATTGAGAAAAACAAAATGTGCCGTTGCAAGATGATACGCTTTCACAGTAAAAAAGCTAATTGCCCGTGTAACAGACTTAATAATTGAAAATAATGAGGTTTTATCAATATTAAGATCATTACACGAAATTTTAATAATATCAAACTCATCACGCATAATAAGCTCGTTCATTACAGCTCCGAGGCTGTCATTGAAATGCTCGTTATGAGGTGAAAGAAATGCTATTTTCTTCGATTTCATCGGTATAATGCGTAAAATATTGAACATTATCGCATAAATACTATAAAATAAGTTTTTCATAAAACACAACCATTTTAATGTAAAAGCTCCTGTTAAGGAGCTTTTGAGATTATTTTTTATTTACCATTTCATCATAAATTGCACAGACCTCGTTAACCTCACCTGAAGCTATTACCTCGCCCTTCTTGAGAATGATCGCTTTGTTGCAAAGGCGGCGGACCTGATCTGTACTGTGAGAAACGAAGAGCACTGTTACGCCCTTATTGAAAAGGGATTTAACCTTATCCTCACTCTTCTTTCTGAACTTGGCATCTCCGACAGAGAGAACCTCGTCAAGAATAAGCACTTCGGGCTCAACAGCTGTTGCGATTGCAAAACCGAGTCTTGCTCTCATACCTGATGAATAATTTTTGATGGGAACATTTATGAAATCTCCGAGCTCTGAAAACTCAACGATTTCGTCATATTTGCTTTCGATGAACTTACGGGAATAGCCCATAGTCGCACCGTAAAGATAAATATTTTCTTTACCCGAATAGTTCATATCAAAGCCTGCGCCGAGCTCAAGTAAAGGTGCAATAACACCGCTTACCGAAACAGAACCCTTTGTGGGCTTGAGAACACCTGCAACGGTTTTAAGCAGAGTACTCTTACCTGCTCCGTTAAAACCGAGAACGCCGAGCCTCTCCCCTTTTTCAATGGTAAAGGAAACATCCTTCAGAGCCCAGAATTCTGTATAATTGAGCTTTCTTGTGATAAGCTTGATAAAATATTCTTTAATATTATCAACTTTTTCGCTGTTAAGGTTAAACAGAATGCTGACATGATCAACAACAACAGCCGGTTTAGCCATATAAAGACCTCCTTAAATATGGAGAATAAACTTATCCTGCTTCTTATAGAAGAAATAAACGCCGATAAGAACGGATAACAGTGAAAATGCAAGTGTATAAGCAAAGCCTGTCCAATTCCATTCGAAGCCGTTGACAAGAACACAGCTTCTGAACAGATCCGTTATCCAATAAAGCGGGTTCAGCTTGAGAACAAAGCCAAACCAGGACGAGCCTCCTGCGAGATGAAGGTTGCTGACCTTATAGAATACAGGTGTGATGTAGAAAAGAAGCATACAGAACACATCATAGATATATTCAATATCCTTAAAGAATACATTAAGCACGCTGAGAATAAGACCGCAGCCGACGCTGAGAAGGAACAGAAGTGCGAGCGGCACAATCAGCAGAAGGAATCTCCAGGAAAGTACAAGATCAGGATATGCGCCGTGCTGAAAAATAAAGAAAAATGCAAAAACAGCAACCAACACAAGCAACGAAATAAGAAATGTTATAAAGTTAGCGAGAACATTTGATAACGGATAAACATATTTCGGAACATAAACCTTTTTTATGACTGATGCGCTGTTTCTGATAGAGCGCATAGCCCTTTTGGTTGACTGAGTAAAGCATTCGTAAATAAGACGGCCGCACAGAACATAGATAGGATAACAAACAACGCCTGAGCTTGAGCTTCCGAAAACATTGCTGAACACAAGAACAAGAACAATCATCGTGAACAGCGGCTGCAAAAATGTCCAGAATATACCTAAAAACGAGTTTCTGTATTGCAGCTTGATATTTTTGCGTACAATTTCCTGAACAAGATATCTGTATTTATATGCGTTTTTAAAATAGTTTTTCAAAGGTATTTTCTTTGAATTGTTTTCGTTCATATTAACACCTCAAATCATTTTCCATTTAAGGTAATATTTAAGCATAGACTGAATGTGTATTAAAAGAAGCTTATAATTCGTCTTGCTGTCACGGTTCCATACATGACTTACAACCGAATCGGGATAATAAACAGTACGGGAAATTTTGTTGACCTCACGGGTAATATCGGCATCCTCAAAATACATAAAATATCTTTCATCAAATCCGCCGATCTTTTTAAGAATGCATGTACGGAAAACCATAAAGCATCCGCTTGCATTTTCGATATCAACAGGCTTGGAAAGATCTGTATCAAGCATTGCGTATTCCTTCAATAACGGACTTAACTCATCAGAACGGAATCTGCTTGCAAAAATGTATTTAAGATGCGGATTCCTCTTGCCGAGAATTTGTTCTCTACCGTCAGGGAAACATATTTTAGGTGACAGCAAACCGATATCATTGTTATTTTCAAGGTAGTCAACTGTGTTTTTGATTGTATTTTCAATAAAAATTATATCCGGATTGATAACGATGTGATAATCAGATTCAATCTTATCAATAACGACATTATGTCCTGAACCGAATCCTAAATTTTTATCCTGAACAAGCACTTCAACCTGAGGAAAATTATTTTTAATGAACTCAGGTGTTCCGTCGGTTGAAACATTATCAACGACATAGAGCTTGAAATCAATATCTTTTGTATGTTCAAAAAGACTTTCTAAGGTTTTGCCGATTGTGGACATATTGTTATAAGTAACAATACTGCCCGTAACAACGCTACCCATAAAAAAACCTACTTTCTAAAAAAGCACCCTAATATGTTCAGTCTCCACTTGATTTTCTGCATAAGTGAGCTGCCGCCGCCCGACACATTTTCTGAATGTCTGCGGTAAAGAATATAGGGCTTATTCAAAAGGCGTACTTCGCCGTGCTTTTCGGCGGTAAGACCGATCCACTGATCGTGCATCGGAAGCTTTGAAGGAAAAGGAAGGATATACTGCTTCAATTCACTTCTGAAAGCCATACACGAGCCCTGATAAGAATTTCTGATTATGTTTGAGATAAAACCTGTTTTAGTGTGATTGGTTTTAAAAGCTGTATCCCCTGTCGGATTCAGCTGAGAATCCGTAATCAGCGCATCGTGCATAACTGCAATCGCACCTGATTTGAGTTCAGATACAACCGCATTTACTTTGCCCTCAAGCCAGACATCATCCTGGTCTGCGAGAAAAATATAATCACCTTTTGATTGGGTTATTGCATATTCAAAATTTTTAATTACACCCTGAGCAGGTCCGTGAATATAACGAACACGGGAATCCCCTTTGATTATATCCTCAACAGAAGAATAGGTTTCTCCCTGAGGATAATCGTCGGATATGATCAACTCATCATCGCCACTTAGCTGAGAAAGAATTGAAACAACCTGCTCGCGGATATATTTTTCGCCCTTATAGGCTGCTAAAACTACTGATACCATATCAGTCAAGAGTCTTCATTGTCGGGAAAAGAAGAACATCTCTGATAGCTGAAGAATCTGTAAGAAGCATACACATTCTGTCGATACCGAAGCCGATACCGCCTGTCGGAGGCATACCGTATTCAAGAGCTGTAAGGAAGTCCTCGTCAGTTGTGTTAGCCTCATCGTCACCCTGAGCAAGAAGTGCTTCCTGAGCTTTGAATCTTTCCCTCTGATCGATAGGATCGTTGAGCTCAGAATAAGCATTTGCCATTTCCCAGCCGTTCATAAAGAACTCGAAACGCTCAACATAATCAGGATCGCTCGGCTTTTTCTTTGTAAGCGGAGAAATCTCAATCGGATGATCCATAACGAATGTAGGCTGAATAAGATGCTCCTCAGCAAACTCTTCAAAGAAAAGAGCAAGAATGTCACCCTTACCGTGACGCTTTTCATATTCAACATGATGCTTGTCAGCAAGAGCGCGTGCATCCTCGAGTGTCTTAACTTCGTTCCAGTCGACACCGGCATACTTCTTGACAGCATCAATCATTGTGATACGCTCAAACGGCTTGCCGAGATCCATTTCAACGCCGTTATATACAACCTTTGTTGTTCCGAGAACCTCCTGAGCAACATAACGGTAAAGATTTTCGGTAAGATCCATCATTCCGTTATAGTCAGTGTAAGCCTGATAAAGCTCCATAAGTGTGAACTCAGGATTGTGTCTTGTGTCACAGCCTTCGTTACGGAAAACTCGGCCGATTTCATATACCCGCTCCATACCGCCTACGATAAGACGCTTGAGGTAAAGCTCAAGCGAAATACGGAGCTTGAAATCCTCATTAAGAGCATTGTGATGTGTCATAAACGGTCTTGCAGCCGCACCGCCTGCGTTGCTGACAAGAATGGGAGTTTCAACCTCAATGAAGTTCTCGCCGTCAAGATACTTACGGATAGCGCGCAGAATTGCAGAACGTTTGAAGAATGTATCCTTTACCTCGGGATTTACGATAAGGTCAAGATAACGCTGACGGTATCTTGTATCTGTGTCCTTGAGACCGTGGAACTTTTCGGGAAGCGGAAGAAGTGACTTGGTTAGAAGCCTGATTTCCTGTGCGTGAACAGAAATCTGACCTCTGCGAGTACGGAAAACAAAGCCCTTGACTTCAACGATGTCACCGATATCCCATTTTTTGAATTCAGCGAAAGCTTCCTCGCCGATGTCGTTCATACGAACATAAACCTGCATTCTGCCTGAACGGTCTGTAACATCGATAAAGTTAGCTTTACCCATATCACGCCAGGTCATAATACGGCCGCAGATGCAGATGCCGTCAATCTTAACCTGTTCAGGCTTCTCCTCGTCAGGAAGAAGGTTAACTTCGCTTTCAAGCTTTTCAAACTTGGCTGTGAGCTCTTCGTTAGTGATATTCTGGTCTGCAAGTGTGATCTGGAACGGATCCTTTCCTGCAGCCTGAAGAGCATCAAGCTTTTCAATACGAATCTGTCTTAATTCGTTGGTATTTTCAATCTTTTCTACATTTGTTTCAATAACATTTTCTGACATTTTTATTCTCCTAACATAGAAAAATGCTTTTAAATTCGTTTTTCAAAAAGTACAAAACGGGCGTAAGACAAAAAGTCTCCGCCCGGATATGTTATTTAGAAATTTCAAGAACTTCAAAGGATATAACATTACCGTTAGGCAAAGTAACCTTAACAATGTCTCCTACTTTCTTTTCGAGCAAAGCCTTACCGACTGCTGACTGATCAGAGATGATGCCTTCGTCAGGGTTAGCCTGAGATTCACCGAGAATCTTGTATTCCTCAATCTCATCAAAGTCAATATCACGGATTTTAACCTTAGAGCCGACACGGATTACATCTGTGTCAATAGAATTCTCGTCAAGAATCTTAGCTTTCTTCAGCTCGTTTTCAAGCTGATTGATTTTTGCTTCCATCTTTGCCTGATCATTGAGAGCCTCATCGTATTCACTGTTTTCTGATAAATCACCAAAGGATCTTGCTTCCTTAATTCTTTCAGCAATTTCGTCTCTGCCTGTTGTTTTAAGGTACTCGAGCTCATCAAATTTTTTCTTATAAGCTTCAGCAGTTAACAAGATTTCCTGTGCCATAATTTTCATCCTTTCAATGCCATATTCAAGGTAAAATTGCAAAATCCTACCAAGGCACGGCAATAACAGCATTATAATGTATAATATGTGAAAAGTCAAGATATTTCTGTTTTTTCACTTTTAACTATGCTTTATAATATGCTGCTTTATGGAATTCATTCATCGGATTTTTGCTGAACGAGTAAAATTTCATCACTTGTCATGCGTCTGCACTCGCCTTCTCCGAGATCAGGGTCAAGTGGCAGCGCACCCATTTTTGTTCGTCTGAGTTCAATAACGCCGTTTCCTGCAGCAGCAAACATACGCTTTATCTGATGATATTTACCCTCACAGATTTTAATTTCAACAAGCGGTTGTTCTGTGTCTTCGAGTATCCTGATTTTTGCAGGAAGACAGGTAGTTCCGTCACCAAGGGTTATTCCGTCAGCAACTTTCTTTAACTGTTCGTCGTCAGTTGACTCAGCAAGACGGGCTTCGTATGTCTTTTCAATATGATTTTTGGGAGTAAGTATTCTGTGTGCAAAGTCACCGTCATCTGTAATCAGCACAAATCCCGTAGTTGTCATATCAAGTCTTCCTGCAGGAAAAAGATTTCTTCCTTTGTAAATATCAGGAACAAGATCAACAACGGTTTTTACATTTTTATCTGTTGTTGCGCTCACAACTCCCTTAGGCTTGTTAAGCATAATATAGACAAAGTCAGAAACCTCAAAATCTGTTCCGTTGATGCTTATATGCGATTTATCGGGATCAATATGACAGCCTCTGTCGCGGACAATAGCACCGTCAACGCGTACAGCTCCGTTTTTTATTAGAGCCTGTGCCTCTTTACGGGAATATTCGCCCTGAGAGGAAATTAACTTATCGAGTCGAAGCTGCATATTTTCACCTGCAATTATTTTTTCTCTGCGTATTTAAGGCTGAACCAGCCTTCATGACCGTTATAAACTGTATGTCCCCAACCGTTTGAAACCTTATCGACATAGACGGTTGTTCCGTTACTGAGCGATGAAACAATTTCACCGTCAATGCCTGCCGTTGAACGAAGATTCAATGTGTCAACGCTGATAACATAGGTGCCGGACTTGTAGCTGACCTTCTCAGTTGTGGTTTCGGTAGTAGTTGTTGTGGTAGTGGTGGTAGTAGTAGAACTTTCGGTTGTTGTGCTTGTGGAAGAGCTTGTATCTTCCTTGGTAGTAGTCGATGTTGTTGTACTTGTACTCGTGGATGTATCGGATGTTGAAGCGGTAGTGTCGACATCTGTGACAATTTCATCAGCAGTTCCGTATACAAGTATCACTCCCCACTTGCCTTCAGTTTTAACGAATGCTTTTCCGTCAACAACAGGAGTAGCGTCATCGAAGGTCGGTGCTATGAGTACAGAGCCATCGTCCTTGAGAATACCGAATTTTTTGTTTTTGCATACAGTGATATGGCCCTCGAAGCTTTCATACGGAGTATCCATTCCGCCAAGAGCACTGTAACCCCAAACTGCATCATATTCAAAAGGAACGACGGTTCTGCCGTCGGAATCAATGTAACCCCATTTGCCGTTTGATTCAAAGGCAGCAAGGCCGTTGGTAAACATACCTGCACCCGAATACACCATTCCTGTTACATTCGCTCCGTTAGTCATAAGACCGAACGAGCCTGAGGGTATATACTTTCCTGTTGCGTGTCTTACACCCTTGACAGTTTCGGGTAAGGTCTGATTCATTTCCTTGTCGATAATTGCACCGTTTTCGTTTAATACAAAAACAGGCGTGGATCTCGAAAGATTCCAGTAATATTCATATTTCTCGGAATTATATTTTTTATAAGCCTTCTGGGTTCTGAAGGTATCACTGTGTATATAGTGCTGTTCGTCAGTTTCGCCTCCTTTGATGATTCCGAGAAAATCATCGCTGTTGCGGATTGCAAAAATCTGATCATATTCAGGCTGAACAACAAATTTACCGTTAAAATCAATGATACCGTATTTGCCGTCGAGCATAATTCTGAAGCAGTCGGCATAACTGATATCGTAATGATTTGTATTTTCGTTGAAATCAGCGTGAACCAACGGCTGAATTGCCTGAGCAGAGATAGAGGGCTCAATCAGCCAATCAGGCTCATATATCGAGTCAGAATTGCCTCCGACAGGCTTAGTTTTATCCTTATCTGAGCAAGCAGAAAAAGCTGTAAGCACCGTAACGATACAAAGCATCACGGACAATATACGAATCAAATTATTTTTATTCATAAAGGTCACCTCACATATATGCTTTATTTTACAATTTTCGACACATAAAGTCAATTACTTGTGAGGTTTTAGTTGTTAATATAGTGTAAATTATAAGAAAAAAGGACGAGCCGAAGCCCGTCCTTTGAATATTGAATTAAACTTATGCAAGCTCTGCGAAGTACTTGATTGTACGAACCATCTGGCTTGTGTATGAGTTCTCGTTGTCATACCATGAAACAACCTGAACCTGATATGTGTCGTCATCAATCTTAGCAACCATTGTCTGTGTTGCATCGAAGAGTGAGCCGTAACGCATACCGATAACATCAGAAGAAACGATGGGCTCCTCGTTGTAACCGAATGAATCGTTAGCAGCAGCCTTCATAGCAGCGTTGATGCCGTCAACTGTGATGTCCTTACCCTTAACAACAGCAACAAGAATTGTTGTTGAACCTGTGGGAGTGGGAACACGCTGTGCAGAACCGATGAGCTTACCGTTGAGCTCAGGGATAACAAGGCCGATAGCCTTAGCAGCACCTGTTGAGTTGGGAACGATGTTAGCAGCACCTGCACGAGCACGACGGAAGTCACCCTTTCTGTGAGGACCGTCAAGGATCATCTGATCACCTGTGTAAGCATGAACTGTTGTCATGATACCGCTCTGAACCGGAGCATAGTCGTTAAGAGCCTTAGCCATGGGAGCAAGGCAGTTTGTTGTACAAGAAGCAGCAGAAATGATTGTATCATCAGCTGTAAGTGTGTTCTCGTTAACTGAGTATACGATTGTGGGAAGATCGTTGCCTGCGGGAGCAGAAATAACAACCTTCTTAGCACCTGCATCGATATGAGCCTGTGCCTTAGCCTTTGAGCAGTAGAAGCCTGTGCACTCAAGAACTACATCAACACCGATTTCGCCCCAAGGAAGCTCAGCAGCGTTAGCCATAGCATAGATCTTAAGAGTCTTGCCGTCAACTGTGATTGTACCAGCCTCGTCATCAGCTGAAACAGTGTGAAGGTTCTCACCGATTGTACCGCAGTAACCACCCTGTGCTGTGTCATACTTGAGAAGTGTAGCAAGCATTGAGGGCTTTGTGAGGTCGTAGGTAGCAACAACATCATAACCTTCTGCACCGAACATCTGGCGGAATGCAAGACGACCGATACGACCGAAACCGTTAATAGCAACTTTAACTGACATTTGAATTACCTCCAAAATAGTAATATATTTTTTTACCGATAGATATTTTATAACTTTTAACGAATTTATGCAAGAGGTTTGTTATAAATTTAACTCAATTTTTAAACTTTTGGTATTCTGTACAAAAAGTTTAAATTTCTGAACTAAAATAAGATAATTGTTGATAAATAGAAATGCTTAAAAATACTGTATAAATGTATTTTTTCTCTTATTTTTAAAACAATTCACTTGAATTTGACTTATTTTATTGTATAATTGTCATCAAATCGAGGTGAGATGATGAACAGAGAGATATCTTATGTAATTCCCGAGGAATATGACGGCAGAAAGGTCGTAGCTTTTCTGCGCGAGGGAGCATCAATTTCATACAGACTTTTAAAGGTTCTTAAAAAATCTGAAAACGGCATCAAGCTCAACGGTGAGCATATCAGAACCATTGATATTCTGCATAAGGGCGATACACTCAGTATCACAATTCCGACACAGGACGGTGAAATCGAGCCCGTCGATATTCCGATAGATGTAATCTATGAGGATAATGATATAATTGCTGTCAATAAAAATCCGTTCATCGCCTGCCATCCTACTCATAACCACCAGGGAGATACACTTGCAAACGCCCTTGCGTTTTACCTTCAGAAAAAAGGAAATACCGCTGTATTCCGAGCTGTCGGCCGCCTTGATAAAGGAACATCGGGAATAGTTGTATGTGCTCTTAACAAGCACGCTGCAGCTCTTATACAACAGACTGTTGAAAAAGAATATCTCGCAGTAATTTCAGGAAAGACAGAGCTGACAGGAACAATCGATGCACCGATATACAGACCTGATCCGATGAAAACCATACGAGCGGTCGGAGAAGGCGGAGACAGGGCTGTTACACACTGGGAGGTCATAAAGCAGAATGACACCACTACCCTCGCCCGTGTCAGACTTGAAACAGGACGGACTCATCAGATAAGAGTTCATTTCGCTTCAATAGGAATGCCGCTTGTCGGTGACAGCCTTTACGGTACAGACCCGATGAATATAGGACATCAGCTTCTTCATTGCGAAAGAGTTACCTTTACTCATCCCGTTACGGGTGAACAAGTTACTTTGGTTGCAGATGTACCGGATGATATGAAAAATGTAATTAGCTTATTATAATTTTACTTGACAAAGTTAGTTTAGTGTGTTATTCTCGTCAAAAATCAGTTCGAGGTATAATCAATGAACACATATCTTTTTAAAATTTGTGATATGTATATGCAGTGGCTTGCACAACCTTACAGGGTGCAGGTCTATACCCCTTTACTCATTTCGATATAATTATTATATTTTTCGATATGGTTATAACGGTGTAGGCTTAAATTTTGAGCTTACACCGATTTTTATTTTAGGAGGAGTTTTTATGAAGCTTACTAATCTTTTTAGAAAGAAAATTACAAAAACCGGAAACAGTGTAATTGACTTTTACAACAATTACGATGAGGATGGCAGACTTACCAGAAAAAGCAGAATGCCTGAATATCTTAATACAATGAAATATATAAATAAATATCTTTTCCCCGGTGCAAGAATAATAGAAATCGGTGCAGGAACAGGCAGATATTCAATATCGCTTGCTGAAATGGGTTATGATGTAACAGCAGTTGAGCTTGTTCCTCATAATATTAAAATAATGAAATCAAAAATTAAGTCAAATCACAGTATAAAAGTTTTAGAGGGCAATGCCTGTGATTTGACAGTATTTAAAAATGATTCTTTTGATATTGTTCTTTTATTAGGTCCTATGTATCATCTTTTTAATGATATTGATAAACATAAAGCCTTAAGTGAAGCAATCAGAATTGCAAAAAGAAACGGAATTATTTTTGTGTCATATTGTAACAACGATACATCTGTTTATAAGTTTTTCTATACAAGGCGAATATTAAATTTTCTGGATAAAGGTCTGATAAAAGACGACTATCATACTGTTTCATCGGAGAAAGAAATATTTGAGTTATACCGCAAATCCGATATTGATAATTTGATGAAAAACTATGATGTAACAAGGCTACATTTTGTCGGAGTAGATATGCTTTCCTATTTGTATGATAATAGATTTGATATGTTAAACGATCGTGAGTTTGAAGAATATATGAAATTTATATCAAATCTTTGTGAGCGTGAGGATTGTGTGGGTTTATCAATTCATATGCTTGATATATTCAGAAAAAACTAAGGCACTGTGATTTACACAATGCCTTAGTTACAGAAACATAATTAAACTGTTAATTCAAATCCCACTTATAGTGTCTTAAATTTGAATCCATAAACAGTGCGCCGATATCGAGTGCGTGAATAAGTGTACCGTTTTCCATCGGATACACGGTTACATCCTGTCCCTCACCGCCGAAATTATCAATAAGCTTCCATTCGTACATAATGCGGTCAAACAGCTTGTTCACTTCACCTGTAACGGGATCGATTGTATACACGGCCCGTGTCACATCATTAGTGCCGACATAGATAAGTCCGTTATAAACCTCGCCGCCCTGTATTCTTCCGACAGTTTCAGAAAGCTTTACGGTTTTAACATACTCAAAGGTATCCAAATCAAAGCAATATAGCTCTGTCGCTTCCTTACTGTGAGATGAATAAATAAGACTATTTTCCTTGTCGCAGGCAAGCCAGGACATTCCGCGCGTCATAATATCATTGGGAAGGATTTTGTATTTGCCTGTAAACTCAAGAGTTTCTGCATCATATACGGCAATTACAGGATATTTCCACACCTTGCTGTCCTCAAGCGGTGCATAAATATATCCGTCACAATAGCTGATACCGCCGATATGAGCTGAACCGTAATTCTCCTTGAATTCTTCGGGAATCGCAGAATAGTTATAAGCAATTACTGTTTGATTGTCAAATGCAATTTTTACAAGCGTTGATTTGCCGCTGAAATACCACGCCTTGCCGTCAGTTGTGACACCCTGAGCTCTTTCAAGAGTTTCCAAACCGAAAACCTTAGAATTTGATTCATAAGGATAAATATCACCGTTAAACAGTGTATTCAATCCGTTGCTGAATGTCATTAACAAAGCAATTACAGCCGCAAATACTTTGTAAAATATTGATTTCACAAGATTATAAAAAATTAGCATAATATACCTCAGATTTTATTTAACCAGGGAATCGCACCATCTGATAATATCAGCATATACATTAAAGCGCTCATCCTCATTATGGATTTCGTGTCTTAAGCCCTTATAAAGCTTAATATCAACATTCTTATGGCCCGTCTCTATGAGCTTGTCATAAACCGTCTGCACACCCTTGCTGTAGCTTCCTACAGGATCCTCTGAACCTGCAATAAGATACATCGGTAAAGGTGACGGAACAGAATTAAACCAATCGGGTACGCTCACAAACTGCAGAAGCTCAAAAAGATTCTTGTATCCCGAAACAGTAAACAGAAATCCGCAAAGATCATCAGCAATATAACGGTCGATGTTTTCTTTATTGACAGAAAGCCAGTCAAATGCCGTTCTGCCCTCAAAGCGCTTATTGTACGCACCGAAAGCAAGTCCGTTGATAAACTCACTTTTAAATTTCGGTCCCTTGATTTTTTCAATCAGATTAGCAACAATGATGCCTGCACCCGCCGCAGGATTAGGTCCGCAGGTGCCGCAGAAAATCGCACCAATAATATCATCTGCATATTTCGTTACATAATGTCTTGCAACAAATGAGCCCATACTGTGTCCCATAAGAATTACAGGCTTACCGAATTTTTCTTTAGCGATATTTGTAACCTTATGTACATCTTCAACGAAGGCTTTGCCTGCTTTATTCTTATCGCCGTTGAAATATCCGAGATCATCCTTTGAATAAACTGACCTTCCGTGACCTGCGTGGTCATTGATAATAACCGCATATCCTGCCTCACAAAGATAGGATGCGAGTTCGGCATATCTTTCACCGTATTCAGCCATACCGTGTGCAATCTGCAGAACTGCTTTTATTTCCGTGTTTTCGGGACACCAACTTCTGACATAAATATCTGTAATCTGTGTCGCAGACTTAAAAGTATATTCATCTCTGATAATGTTCATAATATTACCTCCTGTCGCAATAATTATATCACTAACAGCTTATAAATAATATGAATATTTTTCACAAATACTAAAAATTCTCTTTGTGCAAAACAACAAAGCGACCGCTTTTGCGGTCGCTTTCAACTTTAATCTTCGTTGACAAACAACTTGTCATTATCTGAATAGATATCATAAGCGTTATGAATGACGCTGATATCTATACTTGCGTGTTCACCGCCGAATTCACCATCGAGAGTCCACGGTACCTTCTTGTCACAGGTTATTTTCACATACTTAGTCTTTGTGAAAATAATGTTGTCTCCGCTGTAATCCTTATGAATAACCTTATTAAGTATTCCGAAGGCATCAAGATTTCTCTTGAGTCCGCGTACAAGAAGCAATTCAAAATATCCGTCATTAAGCTTGATGTTATCGTATTTAAAAACACCGGCAACGGATGTCGTATTGGAGATAGCTCCAAAGAAGAAGTTATCTTCAATAACTCCGCCGTCATATTCAATCTTCATATAAGTCGGTCTGAAGCCTGCCAGCATAGGAATCATTCTGACGCCAACTCCATAAAAGACATAGGCATTATGACCGAAAAGATTTTTCCATTTTTGCGGTGTAGTGTATGAAAGGTCGGTTGCAGCACCGAAAGAAGCAATGTAATTGAAATACCTGTCACCGAACAAGCCGACATCATAGCCGTTTGTTTTTCCGTTCAGAATCATATTTGTTGCAGGACCGACGCCGACAGGAATGCCGAGCGTACTTGCAAGGTCGTTTGTTGAACCGGAAGGAATATAACCGACAGGCACTCTTTTATTAAGTTTAAGAACACCGTTGATTGTTTCATTAAGGGTTCCGTCACCACCGCAGCAAAGAACAACATCATAATCATTGCCCTTTTCTTTTACGATAGTTGTTGCGTCACCCTGACATTTTGTTGTTTCAACATCAAAATCAAAGTTGGCAGATGAAAGTTTATTGATAATTTCCAGTGCGCCGACTCTTTTTCTGTCAATACCGGAGCAAGGATTGATAATCAACAGAGCTTTTTTGCCATCCAAGCTATCACTTCCGTTTCAGAATTATTATCAAAACAGCCTTTGCTGTTTCAACGCAGTCATTATATCAAAATTGTAAAAAACAGTCAACCGATAATCTGTAAATTATTCCAGATCGAAAATTTTGTACATTTCAGAGTAATCGGTGACATAGTAATCGGCTGTTACTTTGATGTGTTCTCGTTCGCGTTCGGCGGAATAATCCTCAACCGCGACTACCTTGTAGCCTGCTTTTTTAGCAGTATCGATTGCATAGGCGGCATCCTCAAAAACCCAGATATCCTCATCGGCTGACATGAAATCTCGTGCGATATGAAAAATATCGGGCTGATGCTTGCTGATGCCTGCTTCTCTGGTCGAAAAAACTGTATCAAAAAACTTTAAAAGTCCGTTTCTTTCAAGTGCAGGCTCCATGAGATATCTGTCTGTTGCAGTCGCAACAACACACCTGACATCATTCTTTTTCAGAGCTTCAAGAAACTCCTTTACACCTTCTTTAGCGGTCGGTACGCAGTTATAATAATATTCAAGAATCTTCATTATATCAGCTTTGACCTGAACAGGAGTCATATTCAGATTGTATTTTTCAATCATATAATTGATTGCGTTAAAATAGCCGTATCTCATAAATATACGGTCTTCCTCAGGAACTATTCCCCTCATTCTCAGAAATGCTCCGTCAAGAGTATCCCAGATGTGCATCGAATCCATAAGGGTTCCGTCTGCATCAAAAATTGCATACTTAATCTTTTCCATAATTATTCCTTAACAAAAAATGAGGCGGAACTGCATCCGCCTCAGAATTAACATCAGATATTAACAAACCAAGAAAGTGCGGCAATAAGAAAATCGAGTGCTTTTTTCCAAAAGCCTTCAGGGTTAAGACCTGAAAGGTAAATGATAAGCTTCTGAATAGGAGTTACAGGAACCTCCTCAACCTCAAGAGTCTCGATGATAGCATTGCCTGAAACACTGAATGTATATTCCTCACTGAGATTTTCGCCGTCAGTAAATGTTCCTGCAGGGAAACAGAAGTTATATGTTTCTGCGTGGTCAATCTTGGAGTTGATGGGAACCAATACCTTGAATGTACCGTTTGTCACAACGCCATCAGCTGAAACCACAGAAGAAAACTCATAGCTTGCACCTGAAACAGCAAGAGTTTTGAGATTTGCAACTGAGCTTCCCTTACCGACTGTAAGAATGTTTTCAGCTGCAAAGTCTGTAACATTGCCCTTGATTTCGATTATAACACTTTCAACATAGTCGTCATTCCAATCGCCGTAAGCTGTAACAACAGCACCGCCTGAAAGCTCAATGCCGTCAGCTTCTGCACTTGCAGTTACGGGAACAGCGAAAAGAACACAGATTGAAAGAATAACCGCCAATACCTTAGTGAAAGTCTTTGTCATAATAACACCTCATTCATTTTCTGTCAGAAATTAGTTTATAGTATAATTTTACCACACTATAAGCATTTGTCAATTAACGCCTGTGCTAAAAATCAGGTGGTCAATTTGGCGTAATTAGCCATAAGCTTCTTTGTTCCCGATTTATCGAAGGCAATTTCGAGCAAGGTATCATTACCTACACTCTGTGCCGACAGAACAACACCTGTTCCGAAAACCTTATGCTTTACGGTATCGCCGATCTTAAATGAGGCAGAAGTCGCTGCAGGTGCCTTAGGCTTGGCAGCTGCCGAACTGCCGCTGAATCCGCGCTTAATCGGCTTTCCGCTTGTGAAATCATCACCGAAGTCGCGGTAAGGCTCACTTTCGGCACTGCGCTTGAAGGAGCTGTATGATGTTACGCCTGTTTTCTCAACAAGCTCCTGCGGAATTTCGGTTATAAATCTTGACGGCGGATTATGTGTTGTCGATCCGAATATGAGTCTTGTACGGGTGTTGGTCAGATAAAGCATTTTCTTGGCTCTTGTTATTCCGACATAAGCAAGTCTCCTCTCTTCCTCCATATCGTTTGGATTGAAGAGGGACTGTGTTCCCGGGAAAACTCCGTCCTCAAGACCGACAATGAATACATAAGGAAATTCAAGTCCCTTTGCCGAATGCATTGTCATCATTACAACTGCATCAAGATCAGAATTATAATTATCAATATCTGTCATCAATGCAATTTCTTCAAGAAAACCGTTAAGTGTCGGCTCTTCGGTTTCTTCCTCATAACGCATAAGGTTAGCCTTGAGCTCGTTGAGGTTTTCCTTTCTGTCTGCCGCAGTATCTTTATCAAGATTGAGTGAAATATAATATCCCGTCTTATTGAGTACCATTTCAAGAAGCTGTGAAGGCTTGAGCTCAGATGAAGCCTCAATCAGATCATTTATCATATGACAGAAGTCCAAGAGCTTCTGTGACGCTCTGCTGAGTGCAGGATAATCTTTAGCGTTTGAGATAACCTCAAACATACTCAGACCGAGTCCTGCCGCGATTTCAGAGGCGTGGTTGAGCGTAGTATCACCTATTCCCCTCTTGGGCTCATTGATTATTCTGCGAAGTCTGACATTATCAGAAGTGTTGTTGATGAGTGTAAGATATGCGAGCGCATCTTTGATTTCTTTTCTTTCATAGAATCGCAGTCCGCCTATGACTCTGTAAGGCACACCTGCACGGACAAACGCATTTTCGACAAGGCTTGATTGAGCATTCATTCGGTAAAGAACGGCGTGATCGCTCATTTTGACACCGTTAGCAACATTTTTCATAACGGTATCAGCAACAAATCTTGCCTCTTCGCGCTCATCGTAGGATGTGTTGACGATAATTTTTTCGCCCTGTCCGTTATCGGTCCACAGATTTTTACCTTTTCTTTGCTGATTGTTTGCTATAACCGCATTAGCTGCATCAAGAATAGTCTGCGTTGAACGGTAATTCTGCTCAAGTCTTATAACCTTCGCGTCAGGATATCTTTCCTCAAAGCTGAGAATATTCTCAATCGTTGCTCCTCTGAATTTATAGATACTCTGATCGTCATCACCGACTACACAGATATTTCTGTATTTGTCAGCCAGTATGCTTGTAAGCACATACTGAGCGTGGTTTGTATCCTGATACTCGTCAACAAGTATATATTTAAACTTATTCTGATAATAATTTCTGACCTCAGCGTTACCCTCAAGCAGCTCGACGGTTTTGTAAATCATATCATCAAAGTCCATTGCATCGGCGTTTTTAAGAAGCTTCTGATAACACTCGTAAGCTCTGCCGATAGTTTTGAGCCTGATATCAGATCCGGCCTGACTGATAAATTCTTCAGGAGAAATAAGCCTGTCCTTAGCCTTACTGATTTCACGAAGAATATCTTTATTAGAAAGCATTTTATCGTTAATTTCAAGAAGTCTCATTACCTCTTTCATAACGCGCTTTGAGTCATCAGTATCATAAATAGTAAAACGGTTAGTATATCCTAAAAGCTCACCGTGTCTTCTGAGAATACGGGCACACGAGGAGTGGAATGTGCTCGCCCAGATATCATTCGCAGCATCACCGAGAAGTGCCGCAAGTCTGTTTTTGAGCTCACCTGCGGCTTTATTTGTGAATGTGATTGCGAGAATCTGCCAGGGCTGAGGTGCATCAACTGTCAGAAGATCATATACATCAAACAGATCAACAGTCGGATCATTCATGTATTCGCGCATAAGAGCAACATCCTGCTCAGACGGCTCAAAGTCACATCTGTCAGAATTATATGCATCTCCGTATTTTATCATATTGGCGATTCTGTTAACAAGAACCGTAGTTTTTCCGCTGCCTGCACCTGCAAGAAGCAGCAAGGGGCCTCTTACTGTATAAATAGCCTCTTGCTGCTTATCGTTCATTTTCGAAAATTCTTTTGCAATTATACGGCGGCGAAGTTCAAGAAATTCGTCTTTCAGCATAATTTATGTCCTTTTATCAGATAGAAATAACCTTAGCCATCTCGTAAAGATCCATATCGATGTGCTTCTTCATATTAAGAGCCTCGAAAATGTCGATATCAACAATCTGATCCTTCTGCATAGCAACAACTCTGTTGCCGATACCGTTCATAAGAAGCTTAACAGCGTGATAACCCATACGGCTTGCAGTTACGCGGTCACGGACTGTCGGTGAGCCGCCGCGCTGAACATGAGCGAGAACCATAGCTCTTGACTCGACGCCTGTCTCTGCCTCGATAGCCTTAGCAAGATCATCAACTGAAATGATTCCGTCAGCAGGAATACCCTCAGCAACAATTACAAGGAAGTGCTTCTTACCTGTCTTCTGAGTACGGCGGATTCTGTCAAAAACATCTCGCTTGAGGTCGAACTCGATTTCGGGAATAAGAATTGCGGTTGCACCGACAGCAATACCTGCATTAAGAGCAAGATAGCCTGCGCGTCTGCCCATTACTTCGATAACTGAGCAGCGGTCATGTGATGCTGAGGTATCACGGATACGGTCGACCATCTCCATAATTGTATTCATACAAGTGTCATAACCGATTGTATAATCACAGCAAGCGATATCATTATCGATTGTACCCGGAATACCAACACAAGGAATTCCTCTTTCAGAAAGGTCACGGGCGCCGCGGAATGAGCCATCACCGCCGATAACAACGATACCCTCGATGCCGTAAGCGTTACAGATTTCGATAGCCTTGTTCATACCCTCTTCAGTAGCAAACTCCTTGCTTCTTGCAGAGTGAAGAACAGTACCGCCTCTGTGGATGATATCACATACTGAACGGATTTCCATAGGAATGAGATTACCCTCCATAAGACCCTGGAAACCGCGGTCAATAGCATAAACCTTAATATTGTTTTCACAAGCAGTACGAACAACAGCACGAACAGCCGCGTTCATGCCCGGAGCGTCTCCGCCACTTGTTAATACGCCGATAGTTTTCATTTCAAACTTCCTCCTTAGAGTAACTAAATATAAAGAACATTCCGTATAATACACCAGAATGAAAAAAATGTCAAATAAAATAACAGTTTTTACCGCAAAACGACATTTTCTTCACCCAATATATTTCTGAGCTCATTAAGAAGCGGATCATTTACATCTACAAACCGCTCAACCGGCAATGTTCTGTATTCTTTTTTATCAGTAAAATAATAATAAAGCGGTGTTCTGCCGTCAAAAATTGCAAGAAATTTTTCAGCCTTGAGCTGCTCCTCACAGCCCTCCGATTTAAATCTCAGGAATAAGCCGCTCCTTGTTTTTTTAACTACCTGCTGAGCCTCAACGGGCTTACTGACAGCAGTCGGCTTATTTTTGACGGCCTCATCGACAGTTGACATAAATTCACATATAAGCTTAGGAGGCTCATCGTCTCTGATGTCAAGTCTGCCTGAAAAGACGAGAACACTGCCTTCGGTAATAAGCGGTGAATTCTGAACAAGAGTTTTCGGGAAAACAACAACCTCGATAGTACCTGTCATATCCTCAACATCAAGAAAAGCCATTGTTGTATCACTCTTAGTAACCTTTTTCTTGATATGGGTTATTATTCCGATAGTTTTGACTCTTTCACTGTCCTTATATACAGAATTTTCGTTATCAGAAGTGGTTAAGTCACCTATTCTTGCACATCTGAGCCTCTTTGCAACATCAGTATATTCAGACATCGGATGTCCTGACAGATATAAGCCTGTGGTTTCTTTTTCCATTCTGAGAAGCTCATAGAGTGAAAATTCATCACAATATCCGATTTTAGGCTCACTTGTCTCAGCGCCAGAGCTGCCCATATCAAAGAAACCGATCTGACCGTCAAGATTGCGTCTCTTTTTGTTGTCAAGCTCATCGATAATCTCGTTCATTGCCATATACATCTGACGGCGGTTTGCACCGAGACCGTCAAGTGCACCGCTTCTGATAAGACTCTCGATTGCTCTTTTATTAAAGTCAGAGCCGTGCATTCTCGAACAGAAATTATAGAATGATGTAAATTTACCTAACCTGCGTTCATTGATAATATTTTTAATAAAGCTTCTGCCGAGATTTTTAATCGCGAGCAAGCCGAAACGGATATTTCCGTCACTGACGGTAAAGCCCTCAATGCTTTCATTTACATGAGGCGGAAGAACCTTAATTCCGAGGCTTGCACACTCATTTGTATACTCGGATACCTTAGCTGAGTTGTCAAGTACACTTGAAAGAAGTGCCGCCATAAATTCACACGGATAGTGACATTTAAGATA
The DNA here is from genome assembly GCA_045540195.1 of Acutalibacteraceae bacterium. GTDB lineage: Bacteria > Bacillota > Clostridia > Oscillospirales > Acutalibacteraceae > CAG-488. The sequence continues at coordinate 102,851 of JAZQGS010000064.1, read as the reverse complement.
TGCAGTCTGATATGAGACATAAGCATAAGCTGCCGCGTGTGATTTGTTAAAAGCATAGGAAGCGAATGATGACATATCATCGAAAATATCATTTGCCACTTCAGCAGGTATACCTCTTTTGACGCAACCGTCACACTCAACACTGCCGTCCTCACGAACCATACCGTAGATAAAGTTGTGACGCTCCTTTTCCATTACATCGTGCTTCTTCTTCGACATTGCACGGCGCACAATATCAGCTCTGCCGTACGAATATCCCGCTAAAGAACGGAAAATCTGCATAACCTGCTCCTGATAAACCATACAACCGTTTGTAACCTCAAGAATATCACGAAGCTTTTCGGTTTTATATACAGTATCCTCAGGATGATGGCGGTTATTTATATAAGTGTCAATCGAATCCATCGGACCCGGTCTGTAAAGTGAAATAACAGCTATCAGATCTTCAATATTGATTGGCTTCAATCCGACAAGAACAGACTTCATTCCTGCAGATTCAAACTGGAAAACACCCTCAGTTTGTCCCTTGGACATCATTTCAAAGGTTGCTTTGTCCTCAGTACTGATTTTGTTGATATCAAAGCTTTTGTCCTTTTGTCTTATCATCTTTTCGGCATCACTGATAACCGTAAGTGTACGAAGACCGAGGAAATCCATTTTTAAAAGTCCGAGCTCCTCAAGTGTGGTCATAGTATACTGAGTTACGGGTGACGCATCGTTAAGAGCGAGCGGAACATAGGAAGATACGGGATCTCTTGTAATTACTACGCCTGCGGCATGTGTTGAAGAATGTCGGGGCATACCCTCAACCTTCATAGATGTGTCAATAAGCTCACGGATTTCATCGTTGGAATCATATAATTCCTTGAATTCAGGAGACTTTTTAAGTGCCTTCTGAATAGTAATACCCAGCTCACGGGGAACCTGTTTTGAAACATTATCAACAACATTATATGCAATTCCCATCGCACGGCCGACATCGCGGATAGCGGCACGGGCCGCCAGAGTACCGAAGGGTACAATCTGAGGAAAATGGGCAGCACCGTATTTGTTGATAACATAATCAATGACTTCTTCTCTTCTTTCATAACAGAAATCAACATCAAAGTCAGGCATACTGACTCTTTCGGGATTAAGAAATCTTTCAAAGAGAAGATTATATTTCATCGGGTCTATTCCCGTTATTCCGATACAATAAGCCGCAAGACTGCCTGCGCCTGAGCCTCTGCCGGGACCGACGGGAATACCCTTGGATTTTGCGTGTCTTATAAAATCATGAACAATAAGGAAATAATCGACATATCCCATTTTGTTAATGACATCAAGCTCATAATTGAGCCTTTCAAAATATTCTGACGGCGGATTTTCACCGTAATGTCTGTACATTCCGTCATAGCACTGTTCCCTAAACCATTCAAAATGGTCTCTGCCGTCAGGCACATCAAAATGCGGAAGCTTTGTGTTACCGAACTCAAAATCAAAATTACACATATCTGCGATTTTCTGTGTATTTTCGATAGCCTGAGGAACATGTGAGAAAAGATCAGACATTTCTTTTTCAGACTTAAGATAAAATTCATCTGTCTGAAATTCAAGTGAGCTTTCCTGATCAAGAGTAGTGTTCGTCGCGACACAGATAAGAATTTTTTGTGTTTTACTGTCCTCTCGAAGAACATAGTGTGTATCGTTTGTCGCAACAAGACCGATTCCTGTTTCATTTGCTAGTTTTATCATCAACGGCTCAATCTGCTGTTGCTCCCTGATGCCGTGATTCTGCAATTCAAGATAAAAATTTTCTTCACCGAAAACAGATTTATACCACAAGGCCTTCTGTTTGGCCTTTTCATAATCGCCCGAAATAAGAGCACGGGGAATCTCACCTGCGATACAAGCAGACATTGCAACGAGGCCTTCACTGTGCTTTTCAAGCAACTCCTTGTCTATTCTCGGTTTTGTGTAAAAGCCCTCTGTCCAAGCCTTGGAAAGCATCGCAATAAGATTCTGATAGCCTGTCGCATTCTTACACAGCAATACAAGATGATATCTTTCGCTGTCAAGCGCGTGAACCTTATCAAAGCGTGAACGGGCTGCTACATAGCATTCACAGCCGATAATCGGCTTTATGCCCTTTGATTTTGCTTTTTTATAAAAATCCACAGCGCCATACATAACGCCGTGGTCTGTGATAGCTATCGATGATTGTCCTAATTCAATAGCACGGTCTAAAAGGTTATCAAGACGGCAAGCGCCGTCAAGCAGACTGTATTCAGTATGTAAATGCAGATGTGTAAAACCGGACATTATGCCGCCCTCCTTATTATTTGTATTTTTCAGCTATGCTGACAAGCTTTGACAGCCTGTGATTTACTCCTGAACGGGAAATCGGAACACTCAGTGAAGCTCCGAGCTCCTTCAATGACATATCAGGGTTTTCTTTTCGTAAAACAGCCAGCTCCTTGAGTTCGTCAGAAAGCGAATCAAGACCTTGCTTCTTTTCAATAAGCTCTATTGCGCTGACCTGAGCAAGACCTGCCTCAATAGCTCTTGACATGTTAGCTGATTCAAAATTCATTTTTCTGTTAATTTTATTACGGACATCTTTCTGAACCTTTACACCCATAAGATAAAGACTCGAATTCTGAGCACCCATCATTGTCAATAAGTCTTCAATATTCTCACTGCCCTTAAGATAAATGACATGTGAGTATTTTCTTAAAATATATTTGGCACCGAGACTGAGGTCTGTCAGTATCTTCAGAAGGTCGTTGCAAAGCTTATTATGCTGGACAACAAATTCAAGGTGATATCCCTTATCGGGATTAGAAACAGATCCGCAGGACAAAAATGCACCCCTTATAAACGCATAATAGCTTTCATCTTCATCAAAGTTTCCGTGGTTTATTCTCAAGGAAATTTCATTCACCGAATGATCAAAAAATTCTAGCAGTCGCTTGCGTTCAGCGGATGTAACAATCCTTAGAACATATTTTCCGCTCTTCTGTTGTGAAACGGCAGAATTTATCCCTGTAAGCTCATAAATGATTCTCACAAAGGTACTGATCACACACTCGTAATCGGATGCGCATGAAATACTGCGTGAATTAAAAGATTTTCCACAGAGCAGAAATCCGTATGCAAAAGCTTTTTTATAGCTGTCAGAACTAATTTCAGCCTGAGTTAATTCAGTTTTGACTTCCGCTGTAAAAGACATAATTTCACCTGTTATTTTTCAATATCTCTATGTTTGACACAAACCGGATTGCCCGCCGCAACAAGATTATCCTTGATCTGCTCCGCAAAGCATACAGAACGGTGTCTGCCGCCTGTACAGCCGACCGCAATAACAAGCTGACTTTTGCCTTCTTCTCTGTAAAGCGGAACCGAATAATCAATAAGATCCTTAATCTTCTGAAGCAGGGTTTCGGATTGATCATACTGCATAACGAAATCGCAGACCTCTTTTTCTAGTCCTGTCCTGTATTTCAATGACGGTACATAGAAGGGATTCGGCAGACAGCGCACATCAAAAACAAGATCCGCATCTGACGGAATACCGAATTTAAAGCCGAATGACATACAGGTAATTTTCATTGATGCATCGGGATTATCAAGAAACAGCTCGATAACTCTCTGTTTACATTCAGATACACTGTATTTTGATGTATCTATCGTATAATCGGCAAGTGCGCGGATATTACGCAACGCCTCGCGCTCTCTTGCAACAGCAACGGAAAGTGAGCCGTCACATTTTTCGAGAAGCGGATGCTTTCTTCGGGTTTCCTTGTATCTTCTGATAATAACTTCATCCGAAGCATCAATAAAAAGAATTTTGTAATCTATATTCATACGCTTCAGATTTTCAAATGTTGCCGAAAAATCTGTAAGCATGCTTTCACCTGTGCGGATATCCGTAACTGTTGCTATTTTTCCGTTTGAGTCCTGAGTATTATTGAGAAACTGAGCTATTGTCGGGATAATTGAAGGCGGCATATTGTCCGCACAAAAATATCCAAGATCTTCAAGAACATCAGTAACCGCAGACTTACCTGAGCCTGACATTCCCGTAACAATCAATAACTCCATTTCTCTCACCTCAATTAAGTTCTATAAGTCTTATTTCAGGCTCTATTACGACACCTTTTTCTTTATACACAACATCCTGAACATGTTTTATAAGACCAAGCACATCAGCGGCTGTTGCGTTACCCTTGTTAATAATAAAGCCTGCGTGCTTTTCGCTGACCTGTGCACCGCCGACTGACGCACCCTTAAGACCGCATTCATCAATAAGTGCCGCCGCAAAATAACCTTCAGGTCTTTTGAATGCACTGCCTGCACTCGGATATTCGAGTGGCTGCTTGTCTTTTCTTCTTTGCAGTAAATCCTGCATTTTAGCCTTTATATCGTCATAGTTGCCGGGTGTAAGCTTCAGAAGAAGCTTTGTGATTATGAAGCCGTTATGCTCATAAGCACTTGTTCTGTAGCTCAGACAAAGCTCCTCACCCGAAAGCTTACCGAAATCGCCGTTTTTATCAATGTGAGTGCACGAAACGAGCACATCCTTCATCTCACCGCCGTAGGCACCGGCGTTCATATATGCCGCACCGCCTGCACTGCCGGGAATTCCGAATGCAAACTCGAGTCCGCTGAGTTCTTTTTCGAGCGCAAAATTGCACACCTTTGAAAGATTGACACCCGCATCACACTCAATGTATCCGTCACCGAGATATGTGATTTCTGCGTTGTGACGGCACATATTTATAACAACCGTCTCAAGCCCCTTGTCAGAAATCAGCATATTGCTTCCGTTACCGAGTATAAAGGGGGTTATATTATTTTTACGGCAAGCCTTAATAATCTCAGATAAAGCCGAATCGTTATCCGGAGTTATCATGAGGCTCGCATTTCCTCCGATTTTAAAAGTCGTATACGCGCTCATCGGTACATCTCTCTGTGCCTCACAGCCGAGAGAAACCGCAAGCTTATATATATCGTCAAAAATCATATAACTGCTCCGTAAAATTATTCTGCAAGTGCTGCACCGATTATACCGGCATCGTTGCCGAGTACTGCCTTGCATATTTTAGCCTGCTTCTTAGCATGCTTTGTATAGCATTCTTTTGCAACATACTCACGAATCGGATCCATAAGTCTGTCGCCTTCGTTTGAAATACCGCCGCCGATGCAGATAACATCGGGTTGGAAAATATTTACAATGTTTGTTACACCGATTGCAACATATTCAATGTATTGATCAACAACCTGCTTTGCAGCCTCATCACCGTCAGCCATAGCAGTAAAAGCAGTTCTGCCGCTGACATTTTCGATTTTACCGCCTGCAATCTCCCACATCTTGCTGTCAGGACATTCAAGCATCTTTGCTTTTGTCTGTGAGATAAGTGCTGTTGCAGAAGCATAACGCTCCCAGCATCCCTTACGGCCGCAGTTGCAGGGCTCACCGTTAACAACAATAGTTGTGTGTCCCATTTCACCTGCTGCATCGTTTATACCGCCGAGAACCTTACCGCCGACGATAATTCCGCTGCCGACACCTGTGCCGAGAGTTACTGCAACAAAGTTCTTAACACCGTTACCTGCACCTGCATAAGCCTCGCCGAGAGCGGCTGCATTAGCGTCGTTTTCAAATACGCACGGCTTGCCGACTCTGTCCTCAAGAAGCTTCTTTGCGGGAACATTATTGAAATCAAGGTTGTTTGAAAACTCGATCATACCCTCTTCTTTATTAACCGAACCGGGAGTACCGACGCCGACACCTGAAATATCATCCATAGATACGCCTGAATCCTCAACAGCAAGGAAAATAGCCTTTGCGATATCATCAAAAATTTCCTCAGCAGGTCTGGGTGCATTTGTTTTAACCTTTCCTCTGCCGACAATTTTATAATTTTCATCAACAACACCGACTGCAATGTTTGTGCCGCCGAGATCAACACCAATTCTGTACATAATAAAATTCCTCCAATATTAAAAATTATGCCAAATTTCAAGCTCATCTTCTTCAGGTGTGATTTCATCTGTCATACCAAGATTATGAAGAAGCTGTCTTGCAGCATTATAACCCATTTTTTTCTGACGGTTGTTCATAGCACCCGCCTCAATAATAATTGAAATATTTCTGCCGGGAGTTACTGGAACAACTGAAATCGGAACGCTTACTCCGAGAATATCCATCATTTCAGCATCAAGACCAAGTCTGTCATAGTTCTTTTCCGCATCCCAGGGCTCAAGCTGAATAACCATATCGATTTTATCAGAGACTTTAACCGAGCCGACGCCGAAAAGTCGTCTTGCGTTGACAACGCCGACACCTCTGAGCTCAATGAAGTGTCTGATGTTTTCAGGAGCTGAACCTACAAGAGTCTTATGTGAAACCTTTCTGATTTCAACCGCATCATCGGCAATAAGTCTGTGACCTCTCTTGATAAGCTCGAGTGCAACCTCACTCTTACCGACACCGCTGTCACCTAGAATAAGAACACCCTCACCGTAAACCTCAACAAATACACCGTGTCTTGTGATACGCGGAGCAAGCTCAGCACTCAGATAGGTGATAAGTGTTGACATACAGCTCGATGTGCCGACAGATGTTCGCAGAAGCGGAACCTTGTATTTTTCAGCGAGCTCAAGAAATTCATGTGTAAACTCAAGATCGCGCGTTATAACAACAGCAACAGGCTTTTTTGAAAGCAGACGCTTGATATTCCTGAGCCGCTCATCATCCTTACTGCTGTTCAGATATTCAACCTCTGTCATTCCGAGAAACTGGATTCTGTCCGGATCAAAAAACTTCGAAAAACCTGAAAGCAATAATCCCGGACGGTTGACATCGGGTGATGTAACCAAAATGTCCTTCAGGTCGCAAGGTGTATAAACAACCTCAAACCCGTGATTCTTGACAATCTTTGCAAGTGAAATAGAATATTTGGTCGCCAGAACCATCCCTCCGATCAAATTAAAGACTATTTATGACAATTCAATTTATTATACTATATTTATCTTAAACTTCAAATACTTTTTTGAAATTTTTTCAAGTTTTATATAAAAAACAGCCTTGCACCCAAAGCAAGACTGTTTAGCAAAATAGTTATGGTTGTCTGAAAACTATCTGAATCAGCTGAAGAACAAAATCATTGAATCCTGACCATGCTGTATCGTAAAAAATCAACATAAGTATGATTGACAGTAAAGATGCAACAGAAACAACAAAGCGCATCGATAAAAACTTTAGAACAAGCATATACAGCATTGCAGTGACTGACAGTATTACAACACTTACAGCAGAAATAAATATAACCTTATGAGTTACGCTGACGGAAGGAAACGATGAAACCGTTATGCCGATAACCATACCGAATAATACAAAAATAACAGAGAAAATAACACAGCCTAAAAAGCCGGAAATATACAAGCCCCTGTTCAGAGGTTGTTTGTATCTCTCGTTGTTAAAGAAGTTTTTATTTTCAATAACAGTCTGAGTCTGCTGTATATTTTTCACTTCAAACTTAGAACAAACTACATCTGCCGATTCAATATTATGTCTGTAGAACTTACAATATCCTTTAGAACCGATCGAATCAGTATAATGCTTACAGTCTAAGCAGGTTTTTTTGGCATCCGAACCCATCGTATCACCTCCTTGAATGCATTGATTATAACATAAACGAATTAAAAATCAATAATTAAACATAATTTTTTTATAGTTTTTATAATTTCAATTGCCAACGAACATTCATTTATGTAGATATAAGACAATAAATTGTGATTGTGTTGTTGAAAATATCATACATTGCTGTAACTTGATTTTTGACGGTAACCGTTGTATAATATTTAAAACTTATTTTTTTGAGGAAAATTATGAAAAGAAACATATATCTCGCTCAAATCAATTATCTTCACGGTAAATCGACTTTTTTACCCTACGCTGTCGGCACACTTATTGCCAACGCTAAGGCTAACGATGAAGTCGATAGTTTTTTTGATTTTAAAGAGCCCTTCTTTATCCGTGCGGATCAGGACAATATTCTAAAAAAAATCGACTCCCCTTTTCTTTTCGGATTTTCAAATTATATCTGGAATCACGAATACAACAAGGTTCTGGCTAAAAGAATAAAAGAGCTCTATCCTGACTGTTACATTCTTTTCGGAGGTCATCATATTTCGAACGAGACTACCGTTCTTGAGAATGAGGATTATGTTGATTTTCTGATTTTTGGCGAAGGCGAAGAAACCTTCACCGAGCTTCTGTTAGCTCTCAAAAATAACACTCCGCTCTCAGAAATAAATAATATTGCTTTTCGTCAGAATGGCAAAATTATCAGAACACCCTCAAAAAAACCTCAAAGAATCGACTATCCTTCGCCTTATCTGAGCGGTGTATTCGATTCTATAATCAATAATTATCCCGATATCGATTTTCACGCAATTATAGAAACTAACCGCGGATGTCCGTATAAGTGTGCTTATTGCGATTGGGGCAGTCTTAACAGTAAAATCAGGTTTTTCCCTGAAGAAAAGGTTATGGCTGAATTAAAGTGGTTTTCTGACCATAATATCCGAGGCTTCGGCTGTGCCGATTCAAATTTCGGAATGTTTGAGCGCGATGAAAAATTTGTTGACGAAATGGTAAGACTTAATCACGAATACGGTGTGCTCAACAGATTCCAGGTTTCGAGTGCCAAAAACAGTAATGAGCGTGTTTTCCGTATCTCCAAAAAGATGAACGAATGCGGAATGGATAAGGGCGCTACCCTGTCATTTCAGTCGATGAGCGAGGAAGTGCTCAGAAATATTTATCGCACCAATATTCCCATTGAGTCGTTTACCGCTCTGCTCAATATGTATAACGAGGCAGGCTTTGCTACCTTTTCAGAGCTTATACTCGGACTTCCGGGTGAAACCTACGAAAGCTTTATCGAAGGAATTGATATTCTTCTTGATGCCGGACAGCACAACTCAATTTACATTCATAACTGTGAGTGGCTCCCCTGCTCGGCAATGAGCGATAAGGAATATATCAGTAAACACGGACTCGAGTATGTAGTAATCCCGTTAAATGAATCACACACGGTCATAGACAAGAACGAGGAGATAATCGAAAAATCAAGATTGATTGTCCGTACAAATACGATGTCCCGTGAGGACTGGGTCAGAATGAATGTGTATTCAACAACAATCCAGTGTTTCCATCACGAAGGCTTATTGATGCACTTTGCTCTGTATCTCAGAAATGAAAAAGGTATCAGATATTCAGACTTTTATCAGAGCCTGATTGATTATCTTGTATCAGATAACACTTCCCTGAGCGGAAAAATTTATCATGAGCTGATTCACAGATTCGTGGCGGTTTCCCGAGGCGAATCAGGAATTATATTTGAAGACAGACGCTTCGGTGATGTCGGCTGGCCTTCTGAGGAATATGTATTTCTTAATATCGCTTATGAAATCGACAGATTCTACGATGAAATCAAACCATTCCTTAAACAGTATTTTAGTGATACAGATGTTTTTGAAAGCCTGTATACTTATCAGAAGAATGTAATAAAGCTTCCATTTATAGACAAAATTGAATTTACTTCTGATTTTGATTTCAAAAATTATTTTTCAGCAATACTCAAGGGAAAACATTCACCGCTTGAAACAGGAAAATGCCATTATATTATTGATAACACGGTTAAATGTGACTCGTGGAGTGACTATGCCCGATTCGTAATCTGGTACGGCAGAAAAGGCAGCAGGAATATTTATCTCGACGAAATCAAAACGCTATAAAGATTAAAAAGGATTGATACCGATGAGCATCAATCCTTTTTTACTATATTTTTCTTTTGTAGCTGAGTCTGTAATCACGGACATAATCTCTTCCGTATTTTACAAGATACAACAAAATCGAGTCACTCTCCGTAAATGAATGTGCAAACAGTCTGTCACGGGTATCTTCAAGAAACTTCTTTTCAAAGGAGTTTCTTTTATTTTTGACCTCTTCCATTGTCTGTGAATCTGCGAGATATTTATAAGAAATATGCAGCTCACCGTTCTCGGTAAAATCAGTAATACCGACAGATGAAGCGTTGTCTTTAAGAATTGCATTCTTTTTCAGAGCAAAATTTGACGGAGTGCAGGTGTTTACAAGATCGTGGTTATATATAACATCAATCGTCGACTGTAATTCCTCCTGAGTTTCCGTGGGGAATCCCAGAAGAAATGTACAAAGGTTCCAGAGACCTGCCTCTTTTGCATCACTGAGAATTTTCTGCCTGAACTTAAGATCGATGCCTTTGTTTATGAGTGCCATAATACGCTCTGATTCAGCCTCATATCCCCACATGAAGAATCTTGCACCTGACTCATAAAGACTCTTCAGAACATCAGATGTGAAGGCTTTTTCAAGTCTTGCAAAAGAATAATAATATATCTCAAGACCGCGCCGTTTAACTTCAAGAGCAAACTCCTTATAAAATTTAGGCGGAACTGCTTCATCGACAAAATTAAACAGCTTACTGTTATATTTCTTAGAAAGATATTCAACCTCATCAACAGCTCTTATAACGCTCTTAATATCAAATTTTTGCTGACCTGTATAAAAGTCACAGAATGTACATTTACTCCAATAACAGCCCTTTCCGAGCTGAACGGGAATTACTGTTTCGGGAGAAAAGTATTTTGAAAAATCATAGTCATCAAAATCAGGATAAGCTACCGTACTGAAATTAAGGCACGGAGCGCTTGCATTTGTTCTGATAACACCGTCATCATCACGGTAGACAAGAGAATATACCTGAGAAATTTCTCTGGATTCTGTCAGATATTCAGCGAGCTCAATAACGGAGATTTCACCGTCACCTATTGAAAGGTAATCGCAATACTCTTCAAATACAGCAGGATTTTTCTTTAAATCCTCTGAAATTTTATAAATAAAATTGCCGCCGATTGAAATTTTTGCGTTTGTATATTTCTTTAAAAGTCTGGCAAGAGTAAGTCCCGGTACAATCTGACTAAGATCAGTTATGGAAAGACCGATAAAGCCGTACTCTGATAAATCCATTTTCTGAAGCTTATTTTCAAAATACGGTAAAAACATATTTACATCTGCGTTTTTACACTGAAAATCAACATCAACAAAGTCATACGAGAAAACAGGATTTGCGATATAGTTGTCAAGCATTATCCTTGAAGGAAGATATTGTAGTGAAACTATATCAAGCGCTGTCATCACGGTATCCTTAGCCCAATAAAGCTTTTCAGGATCATAGAAGCCTTCCTTCGTCTTGTATGTATTGACAGCTTCATCAATATTATCAAGAGCATTTCTGACATCGTCGGCATTCTGATTAAGATATTTTTCTGTTTCAGCAGCTCTTATCGCATAAGATTTTAGGAGCTTATTTTTAATATCGTCACTGAATCTGTTATCAACACCGGGAGCTTCGCTTTTAAGCAGCATATGTGCTTTCTCATAGCTCTCATTAACAAAATCCTTTGTTAAGATATCATTAAAAAAGTCGATATTAAAATCGTGATAAGATGCATCAAACCCTGCATTTTTTAATTGTCCGACAAGAAGTGCACCCGCAAGATACGGGCTTATCGGGTACCACTGGGGCACAGATGCAAACAAAAATTTCATTCTGATTTCTCCTTAATCAAGTTCTTAACCGGTGTAAATCGGACCCTGAGAGCCGTTTTTAAGTATAGTGCTGTCTGCTTTGCAGAGTTTCGTGAAAAGCCTTCTTTTCTTTCAAAGCATTCAACGGGAAATTCTTCAAAAGTGTAACCCGTACGCAAGGGAACGAGCACCATTTCGAGCAAAAAAGGAAAATTAAGCTCCTGCCACACAGCGTTGTGATAAGCTTCAGTCGGTGCGGTCTGTACAGGACTCGTAAAATCTGTCAGCCCGGCATTATACAGTATTCTCAGAAAAATCTGAGCTGCTTTATTCAAAAGTTGTTTTGAAGCTCCGTAATTATGAAAGCTTCCTTTTTTGAGCCATCGGGATGTCTTTGAAATAACATCAGGCTTTTTCCTGACATTTTCAATCATAACAGGCACGCACGAAAGATCAATGGCAAGATCAGACGGCAGAAGCATCGTGTGAGAGGATTCAACCTCATCGAATCCGTCTCTTATAGCGCCGCCGACATAAGGTCTTGTCTGCTCAAGGCCGAAAACCTTACCCTTATATTTTTCTTCGAGCAGTCCGATAGCATAATTGCATCCCTCGGACGCATCCTTAGATTTTACAAGAAGTATCTTGTCGATATCGTCGTAATTGCATGTATTCATTATAGTATCAACGGTTGTGATCAATGAATCCTTTTCGTTTGTTGTACCGACAATAATAGTTACAGAATTAAACTTCATTTAAATTACCTGAATTCAGGACAGATTCTTTCTTCTGAACGGTATGAGCTGACATAATCACAACCGTATTTTGAAAGATAAAGTAAGAGATGATCAAAATCAGAAAAAACAACTGACCATAATGAATTTTTATTTTCCTCAAGAAAATCAAACTGAAAATCGCGTCTGAGTGTACGCCTGTCAGACTGAGAAACACCGTCAACTACATCCTTGAAAACAGTATAAAATTCTCCGTTTTCAGAATAATCTATGATACCGTTTTCACCGATACTTTCTTTCAACAGTGAATGCTTCTTCAGTGCGAAATTAGAAAGAGTGCAGCTCGGTATTATATCACGGTTATTGCGGATAACATCCATTGTCTGTTTAATTTCTTCAGGTGTTTCGGTCGGGTATCCGAAAATAAACAGACCGTTATTCCAGATACCTGCTTTTCTTGCATCAGACAGAATATTGAGTCGCTTTTCGACATCAATACCCTTATTCATAAGCTCCATTATACGGGGTGACTCACATTCGTATCCCCACAAAAACAGTCTGGCTCCTGAACGATAAAGATTATCAAGCACCTCGGGAGTGTATCCCTCTTCAAGTCTTGCAAACGAATAGAAATTGATTTTAAGACCTGCTTCAATTATTGCTGTTGCAAGAAGATTATAAAATTTCGGCGGAATCGCCTCGTCAACGAAAATGAATTTCGTTGCGTGATATGTTTTAATGTAGTGTTTGATCTCTTTGATGATTCTGCCTATACGCTTGGGACAGTATCCCTGCTGACCGTAGGCGTAATCACAAAAATTACATTTACCCCAGTAGCATCCCTTTGAAAGCTGCATCGGAAAAGTCGGATCTGGAGAAAAATATTTTTTCATATCAAAATCTGAAAAATCGGGATATGCGAGTGAATCCATATCAATCTTTTCACAATTAAAGCCCGTCTGAACTACTTTTCCGTCAGAAAGATGCACGATATTCGGAACATCAGATAAGCTGCATTCACCGTTAAAATAAGAGCAAAGCTTAGGCAGCGCAATTTCACCGTCGCCGATGATCAAATAATCAAAATAATCAGAGAAAATCTCATCATATTTCATCATATCCTCATAAATCTGCGTTGCATAATTTCCGCCGAGAATAACCTTTGCATCGGTTTTATTCTTGATCATTGAAGCGAGCGTAAAGACAGGCACAAGCTGACTAAGATCAGTCATAGTAATTGTTACGGCATCATATTTCTCTGACTTGATTTTATCTGTATAGGCATCAAAGTAGCTATAGAACATATTTGCATTTTTATCGTGTGCAACGCTCTTTATATGACGCCATTCAAGCTTCATAAGAGGGTTTATAAAGAAGTTATCAAGATCAATTTCATTGGGTGCAAACGGCATTGAAACCAATCTGAGCGCAAGTCTTATAATATGTTTTGCTTTTGAAAGCTCCTCAGGAATATAGAAAAGCTCATTATCACGCGTTACACGCACAGCATAATCGATTTTTTCGATTATGTCAGCAATTTCATCATTATAATCATCATAGAACTTCTTGACAGAAAGATATCTGAGACACTCGGATTTTTCTTCAAATGTACCGTTTTTCTCAATATCAGCTATATCAGCATCTTTATAAATGTCAGAGAGTTCAGTGAGAATCTGTCGGGCTTTTTTGTCAGCAACTTCAAGCTGTTCTCTTTTTAACAGATGATTAAAAAACTCAACATTCAGATCATTCGATTTAACATCAAAGCCTGAGCCTTTAAGTTGGCCTGCCAATAACGGTACCGCAAGATACGGTGAGATCGGATACCACTGTGGCGGCTGAACGAGTAGAATTTTCAACATCATTCCTCCGAATAATTGATGGTTTCTCGGGGATTTACCAAAAGTGTTGCACTGTATCGCTTACCGAACCAGATGATTTCACGGGCATATTCTTCCCATGATTCGATATTTTTTGACGATATTATATGAAGTCGGGCATTGACCCTTGAAAGAACGGGATCTAAATTAGATTCCACTGCATCAAAATAACGGTAGAAATTATATTTTGATACAACCGTAACCTCATTAACACCGGGTAATCTCACAAGTGTTTTCTGATAATTGAACAAATCATCAAATATTTCCTTATCAATAGGGAATTTTAACAGAAATTCTCTGATTTCACCCCAGAAAACATCACTGTTATAAACCATTTCAAGAAAAGCACCTTCTTCAAAATACCATCCCGTAGTTCCGAAGACATCTCTTGTATATGTCCAGTCAGCGGTATCAGTATCTGCTTTTCTAAGATACAGATCTTTAAAAAATCTGTTTATAAAACCCTTATTCTCTTTATAGATATAATTGAATAAGGCTGTATAAAAGTCATAATACGAAAGACCGGTTTCGCAATGAAGATAAATTGCAAAATATCGCAGAAGCCCGAGGTGATGGAATGTCTGCAAGACAACCGAGAACATACAAGCCTTTACCCAGTCGTTTTTTGGCATAGATGCAGTTTCTGTAATAATATCAAAATACTCCTGAACTCCGTTGAACTCGGGGTTATAGTGAATTCCGAGAAGCGGTATTTTTGAGGTTTTAATGCCAAATTTTTCCTGATAAGCGGCATCACCCATTTTAGCGTTAGGATAAACCTGGCATTCATAAACCGTCATCGAATTGTTCTGACCCGAATCAAGAAGATGACATATTCCCTTGCAGAAGCTGTCATAGGTTTCACCCGGAAGCCCCAATATCAGCTCTGTATATGTCGGTATTCCCGCATCGTTATATTTTGCATCAAGAGATGCGAAATGCTCGAGTGTCAGATTCTTTCTGCCGATATTTTTAAGCGTATCCTTATCGAGTGACTGATACGCAAGAGTTACGCCCTTGTCGGCATTGTTTTTATTTAAAATATAACCTGCCTCAAAAACAGTCTCATCGCTTTCTTTGGCGTAGCAGGGCTTGAACACCTGAGGATAACCGTGCTTCTTTTTCTGTTCAATAACATATTGCGCAATCTCAACATCTCTGTCAAGTATGCCGAAATTAGCGTCAGCACAATAGCAATAACGGATTTTATTTTCGGCAATCCAACTGATTTCAGCCTTTATTTTATCAATGGGAAAAGGTCGTACATTGCGTGTAAAGCACCACTCGCAATAGGTACAGCCATAGGGACATCCGCGGTTTGTTTCAAGAGTTGCGTGAAACTCAACACCCGGATTTTCTTTAATTATATTATCAAAAATACCTTCGGTGTACGGCGACGGATAACCCGAAATATCACACGGATGAACAAATTCTGTTGTGATAAACGAGCCGTCATTTCTGAATGAAATATTCGGAACAGTTTCGAGACTGTCACCGTTTTTCATCGCTTTTAAAAAGCGCGCGGTCGTCTCTTCACCCTCGTTATGCATAAGAAAATCAACAAACGGATATTCCTCAAGAAATGTAGCATCATGCGGAACACTGTGTCCGCCGAAAATTATCCTGACATTGGGATAACGCTTTTTAAGCTCAACAGCAAGCTTTTTATTGTATTCAAGATTCCAGGTAAAGCACGAAAAAGCAACATAGGACGGGTTATCGAATCTTTCAATTACCTTCTCAATCTTCTCACGCATAACAACGATATCGGGAATCTCATAATATTCTGTGATTTCTTTATCGTTTTTTAGATAAGCGGCAATACAGCCGACAGAATAAGGCAAAAATACGGGAGACGAATACGATACGCCTATCTGAACCAGATAAAACTTTTCTTTCATAATGACTCCCCCTTCGTAAATCAAATTTCTTTAACATCATCCTTATACGATGACCAGCCCATTCTGCCGTACCAGATTACGAATTTACCGAAATTCTTCCAATCGGTAACAGGATCGCTGTCACGCATTATAAGAGTGTGTTCTTTCTTTATAAGCTGATGAATGTCATTGACATAAACATCCTTGAGATAATTGTGAATATCATATCTGAGACTGACCGTCTTTTCAGAGTCAAACGGTGTACGGATGATATTTTTCTGATAGTTAAGCAAATCCTCAAATACATCCTTCTCAATGCCAAAGCCCTCAAGGAACGGTAAAATCTCATCGTAAAATCTGTCGAGCTCAGCTATAAGATTAAGAACAACATATTCGTGATCATCCCATACAATCTCACCGCACGGACCAAACATAAGCTTACGATTGGTAATACCCAACGAGAGCTCATCAGCGTGACGCTTGATATCTGAATAAAGCCTTGAAACAAGCAAATCAGGATTGCTTTCAAAATAATCAAGAGCTTTATCGTAGAATTTTTCATAAGGAACATTCATTTCGTTGTGAAGATATATAGCAAAAGCTCTGAGCAAGCCGTTACCGTGCAACGCCTTTGCCATATAATAGAATGTTGTTGCACGAACCCACATTTCACGGCTCATTGAATTAGTCTGAACAACGATATTGTTATATTCAGGCACACTGAATGCCTCGTTATTAAAGTGCGGTCTTATGATTTCTGAGCGGACAGTTTTAATTCCGAACTTTTCAATATAGTCCTTCTGACCCATTGTTGCATTCGGAAGAAGAATACAGCCGTAAACCTCAAAAACAAAATGCTGACCGATTTCAAACAGCTTTCCTACGCCCTCAATAAAGCTCTCATAGGTCTCACCGGGAAGACCGAGAATGAGCTCAGAATATGTTTTCATATTTGCTTTATTGTAGGTTGTCAGAAGATTTTTATAAAAGTCAAGCGAAGTATTCTTTCTTCCGATATTCTTAAGCACCTCAGGTGACATACTCTGGAAAGAAAGCGTAGCACCGATTCTGTCAAATTCACAACGCTTGAAAATTTTGACAATCTCAAATACATTCTCAAAATTATTCTTAGCGTAATTCATACGCATTCTCTCGGGATAGCCTGTCTCTTCCTTCGCACGGGCAAGCTCATTCGCTATAACAAGATCACGCTTGAACATACCGAAATTAGCATCAGCGCCCCAGACGAATGCGATCTTGTTCTCAGACATCCAACGGATTTCAGCCCTGATTCTCTCCAACGGAAAGAGCCTTGTTTTAGCTCTGAGCAATCCCCAGTCACAGTATGCACACTGATTAGGACATCCTCTACTTGTCTCCAGAATGGCATTGAATGTAATTTCGGGATGTTCTTTTATAATATTATCAAACCAGCCGTCAAGATAAGGTGACGGATAATCTAGAGTTTCCTGAAGCTTAGTCTGTGTTCGGATATATCCACCATCAGCTGAACGGTAAGTGATATTGCAAACCTCTTCAAAGCCCTTTCCCGTGGCATACGCTTCGAGCAGATCTTTGATTGTATCTTCACCCTCGCCGTGGCAAAGAATATCAATAAAGGCGTAATCCTCAAGCATCTGAGAGTTATCGGGAACATCGTGACCACCGAAAACAATAAGACAATCGGGATATTTTTCTTTCACAGCTTTAGCGAGCTTTTTGTTATATTCTGTGCTCCAGCAATAATTTGAAAATCCCATAAAAGCAGGATTATCCAATCGGCTGACAACCGTATCAATATCTTCTCTTAAAAAGATAAACTCCTTGAATTCACAAAGCTTTTTTACAGCTTCGCTTCTGAATGCAGACGCAGCAAGAATACCTGCCGTATACGGCAAGTATGCGTTCTGTGTACCCGAACTTGCGGAAACATCAACCTGAACAAAGTAAATGTTTTTCATCTGCATAACCTCTTAAACATATATTATCAGTTTATTATATCATCACTAAATATTGTTGTCAAGAAAAGCAAAAGACACAAAAAGCGAGAGCCGAAGCTCTCGCTTAATATTATTTCCAGATGAACCAGATTAAGAGATAACCTGTAGTAACAGCTGCAAGTGTAAAAGGTACACCGTATTTCATAAATGTTGTAGCCTTGACCTCATAACCCTCTTTACGAAGGATGCCGATACCGGTAATATTTGCACTTGCACCGATCGGTGTAAGGTTTCCGCCAAGTGTTGCGCCGCACAGAAGTCCGTAGTAAAGAAGCTTAGGCTCCATTCCGATGTCAGCTGCAATGACAGGAACAATCGAAAGCATTGTTGCCGTATACGGAATATTGTCGATAAATGCAGAAAGAATAACCGACATCCAGACGATAATTGTATATACAAGGAAGGTTGAGCCTGAGCCCATATTTGCAATGACATTACCGATTACATCAATAACACCTGCATTCTTGATACCGCCGATTACGATAAATAAGCCTGTAAGAAGAACTATAGTATAATAGTCAATTTCCTTAAATGCATTCTTTACGATTTCAGTATTTTTCTTGAAGACTACCTCTCTGATAATACCGATAAGGAAGAAGCCGATACAGATAATACCGTTTGTGATTGCAGGCTTATAGAACTGTCCTTCAGCCGCAGAATCTTTATAAGGAATGAATGATACCGCGATAAGAGCGACAACTGTTCCGACAAGAAGGAAGGTCGGAAATTTATCCTCAACAACCGTTCTTGAATCAAAAGTGATCTTAGACTTCTCTTTTCTGAACATAAACCAGATAATCAGAGCACTTGCAAGCGCACCTGCTTCAACAACCCAGAACATACCCGGTTTTCCGTCATCAACAAAGAAATCCGAAAAATCAAGATTTGCAGCTTTGCCGAGAAGAATTGAGGTTGTATCGCCGACGAGTGTTGCCGCACCCTGAAGGTTAGATGAAACAGCAATACAAATAATCGAAGGTACCGGAGAAATGTTGAGCTTTTTGCAGAAAGCAAGTGCAACAGGTGCAATCATAAGCACGGTTGCAACATTGTCAACGAAAGCTGATACAAGACCTGCAAACAACGAAACTGAAATAACAACCCACTGAACATTGGGCATTTTAGAAATAAGAACATCACTCATCAGCTGAGGCATCTTTGATTCAATAAAGAGATAAACCGTACCCATTGTACCGGCAATCATCATAATAACATTCCAGTCGATTTCCTTGAGAGCATCAAGCAAGCTGTATGTGTATGTTCCCGCACCTGTCGTAAAAAATCCTTCACCGAATAAATTCGGACTGAAGGCTGCAACAGCACCAAGTGCAACAAAAATAACCGCTGATGTGACTACAATATGAGGACGAATCTTCTGAAACGCCATCATAAGAATGTAGGTTGCTGCAAAAATTATCAATGCAACAATCGTGATCTGACTCATTTTAACTACTCCGTTTCTGATGGAAAAATGTCTGCTCAAAAAAAGAATCCGCTATGTTAGCGGATTCTGTCTGATTCAGAAATAATAGAAAAAATCTATCACTCAGATGTAACCCGGCACAAATAGAATGTTATAACATTCTATGACAGACTCCACCACTTATTCCGGGCACTTTGTAAGTATAACTGACTAAAAATAAAAAGTCAATAGTTTTATTTATTATCGTCAAATACAGGATATGTTCTTCTGTAAAGTGAATTGATTTTCTTGAAATACTCAGTGTCAAGTGAGTTGATTGTTTCAGCAGTTGTTCTGAAACGCCAATTCTTTTCAGGTACACTCGGAATATTCATTCTTGCGTCACTGCCAAAGCCACACATATCCTGAAAAGCAACAATAGCTGTGTTTGACGCTGATTTCCATACTGACTCAATAACCTTTCGGCAGCTATTTGAATAATAACCGCCGTCACCCCAGTTATTACCCTCGAAGCCGATATAATCGAGTGCAAAGGAGCGTTGTCTCTCGTCAGCCTCCCAAAGCCAACCGAGAATTGTGTTATTGTCGTGCGTACCGACATAGTTGACAGAATTGAATTGAGCGTTATGCGGTAAGTGTAATGAGTCACCGTCAGGATCAAAGCCGAACTGAACGACCTTCATGCCCGGGAATGCCGTATCATTAAGAAGCTCAACAACATCCTCACCGAATATACCCAGGTCTTCGGCAATAATAGGAGCTGAAGGAAATTTCTCAAAAACCTTATCAAAAAACTTCATCCTAGGACCGACAGCCCAGCTTCCGTTTTTAGCGGTTTTGCTGTCAGCAGGAATCTCCCAATAGCTTGCAAATGCTCTGAAATGATCAATTCGCACAACATCATAAATATTGAGAGAATTTTCAAGTCTTGAAAGCCACCACTTGTATCCGTCTTTTTCCATATAGTCCCAATCATAAAGCGGATTGCCCCACAGCTGACCGTCCTCAGAAAAATAATCGGGCGGTACACCTGCAACCTTTTCAGGCTTTAAGGTCTTATCATCAATTTTAAACTGTGATAACGCTGACCAGACATCAACACTGTCCATTGCGACATATATGGGCATATCACCAATCACAGCAATTCCCTTACTGTTGGCATAGTCCTTGATTTCAGCCCACTGTGTGAAGAATAAATACTGAACAAAACGCCAGAAGGCAGATCTTTCTTCAAAATCATATCTGTGCTTCTGAATAAAGAGGTCATATCGGGCATATTCCTCATCCCATTCCCACCAAGGTCTGTAAAAGTTTGCCTCTTTAAGAGCCATAAATAATGAGAAATCAATAACCCACGGCTTTTCTTTTTCAAAGCTCTTGATTTTTAACGCTAAATCAGCATCAATTCTTAAAAACGCTTTTTTCAGAAGAGCTAATCTCTTTTCATCCGCAAATTCGTAATCTGCGGTGTAAGGAGAGCCGTTATAAACATTCTCATTAACTTCATCCTGTGTGCACAAGCCCTGCTCACAGAGCTTCTGAGGGTCAATAAACATAAAGTTACCCGCGAATGCTGAGGATGAGCAATACGGCGAGTTTGCATCATCAACAGGATTAAAAGGCAGAACCTGCCAATATCCGAACTGCATCTCCTTGAGTTTATCAATAAAATCAAGACAGTTTTTATCAAAAACGCCTATACCGTATTTTGAAGGAACGGACGAGATGTGCATCAGCACACCCGCACCTCTTTTGTCTAACATAAAATCAATCCTATCTTCTAAGTAAAAACACTCCGCAAAAACGGAGTGTTTTTTATTATGTTACTTAACAGAAATCAATATTTGAAATCCTTGAACTTGACATGAGAAGCGCCTGTTGCCTGAGCAGAAACGCCCATAACCTTCATGCTTACATTCATATCCCAATCAACTGAAATATCAACGATATTACCTGTAGAAGCGTTGATTGTAGCCTTTACGGTTGCGTTTGAATACTTTTCAGAGATGCTTGCATTTGAATCTGTACCTGCGATTGCATCATACATAACTGATGCAGTCTTATGGTCAAAATAGCCCTTATCTTCAGTACCTACACAGATACCGCACTTATCAAGAGAGGTGTTGGCAGGAGTTGTCGGGTTTGACTTACTTGCTGTGCTTGAGCCGTTCTTGAGCTTAAGTGTAATAACATAGTTTGCACCTGATGTTGCACATGAAGCAGATGTTACATCAGCTGTTGTAAGCTTGCTGTTGTAAAGGAAAGATACATCTCCCCACTTACCCTTTGTAACATTTTCTTCGTACTTATTGTCAGGTCCGATACCCATAAACTGATAGATAAGTCCCTTAGCAAAGCCAAGAATTGCGGGCATATCGATCTTTTCGTTATCAGATGTTCTTGTCTTGTAGAAGCCAACCTTTGAGCTGACCGCCTTTGAAATTGCAGAATTATAATAATTTACAATTTCAGCTGTTGTTGCAGGAGCCTTGTTGCCTGCAGGCTTTGATGCATCAGCCTGAGTCTTGTCATCAGAAGGAGCCTGTGTTGAATCCTGAGATGCGCCGTCATCAACTGTGCCATCCTCGACAACTGTACCGTCATCAGCAGTACCGTCGTCAACAGAAGTATCCTCATTTACATTGCCGTCTTCGCTGACATCACCGTCAGTTGAGTTATCCGCTTCGCCATCAGTAGAAGCAGAAACATTGCCGACAGTCTTTGCTGCTTCGATTTTAGCGTCAGCGTAGTCACCTACAACTGATACCATTGTAATGCAAATTGCAAGTACACAAAGAACAGCAGTTATGCTTTTAATAAGTGTGTTTTTGAAATCCATCTTAATTACCCCTTTCAATAATTTCGGATCAATTACATTATATAGATTTATACACAAAATGTAAAGTGTTCAGTATATAGATTAAAGCATCAAATTTTTGTGCAAAATCACACTTTTATATAAGAACCTTAGAAAGGAAGTCCTTACATCTGTCTGATTCGGGATTTGTGAAGAATACCTCAGGTGTATTCTCTTCAATCATCTTACCTTCATCCATAAAGATCACTCGTGTTGCAGCCTCTTTAGCAAAGCCCATTTCGTGAGTAACAACAACCATTGTCATCCCCTCTTTTGCAAGATTCTGCATAACATCAAGAACCTCACCGACCATTTCGGGGTCAAGAGCTGATGTCGGCTCATCAAAGAGCATTACCTCAGGCTTCATAGCAAGAGCTCTGACAATAGCAATTCGCTGCTTCTGTCCGCCCGAGAGCTGAGAAGGATAAGCGTTTGCTCTGTCAGCCAGTCCGACTCTTTCAAGCAGCTCCATTGCTTGCTTTTCAGCGTCAGCCTTACTCATTTTAAGAAGCTTCGTGGGGCCGAGCGTAAGATTGCGGAGAATTGTCATATGGGGAAAGAGATTGAAGTGCTGGAAAACCATACCCATTCGCTGACGGTGAAGATTGATATCGACCTTGCTGTCAGTGATATCAACACCGTCAAACTCAATTTTACCCTCAGAAGGCTCCTCAAGAAGATTCAGTGAGCGCAGAAAAGTTGACTTACCTGAGCCGGAAGGTCCGATAATGACAACAACCTCACCCTTTTTAATCTCTGTGGAAACTCCGTCAAGAGCGTTAAGCTCACCGTATTTCTTATAAAGACCGGAAACTTTAATCAGTACATTATCGCTCACTGTTACGAAGCCTCCTTTCAAGCAATGATACGAGCTTGGTCAGTATCATAACGATAACAAGATAAATTATAGCCACAGCAATAAGAGGCATCATTGCAGAGAAAGTAACGCCGCGGATCATATCGCCTGCACGGGTAAGATCCATCATACCGATATAACCTGCAACAGATGTTTCTTTAAGAAGAACAATAAACTCGTTTGCAAGTGTAGGCAAAACATTCTTAAACGCCTGAGGAATGATGATATAAATCATTGTCTGTGCATAATTAAGACCGAGTGAACGGCCGGCTTCCATCTGTCCGCCGTCGATAGACATAATACCGCTTCGGAAGATTTCAGCTACATAAGCACCTGAATTGATACCAAAAGCTAGCACAGATACCATCAGCTTATCGTTAGATGTGCGGAAAATGATAAAATACATTATCAGAAGCTGAACAACAACGGGTGTACCTCTGATAACGGTAAGATATACCTTACAGATGCCGTTGAGAATCTTCATCATAAATCCGCTGATGCCGTGCATTTTATTTGAATTCTTGTCGTATGTAGAACGAATGATAGCGATAAGAATACCGATACCGATTCCGACAAGAACAGCGAGTGCAGTAATCTGTAATGTTGCGCCGAGTCCCTCAGCTAACAGCTTCCATCTGTCGTCCTTAATAAAGTTAAGAAAAAAATCTGCTTTAAAATCCTCCCAGCCGAGAAGCAGAGATTCTTTTAAGCCGTTAAAAAAATATCCCATCCGATATTACCTTTCATAATGCCAAATCGAGGGAGTTGACTCCCCCGATTGACAATCAATTTTAAAAAACTTATTTAGCGGGAATGTACTTAGCGATGATAGCATCGATTTTACCCTCAGCCTTGAGTTCAGCAAGAGCCTTGTTTACATCAGCAAGAAGCTCTGTGTTTTCTTTTGCAAGGCAGATTGCATAATCTTCAACTGCATACTCAGTATCAAGTACCTTAAGACCCTTGTTAGCTGCTACGAATGACTTAGCAGGCTCGTTATCGATAACAACGCAGTCGATCTTACCTGCAACAAGTGCTGCAACAGCCTCTGCGCCTGTTGTGTACTGCTCAACAGTACCGTTGAGTGTCTTATCGTCGTTGATCTCACCTGAAATATAAATGTCACCTGTTGTTGAAAGCTGAACACCGAACTTGTATGCAGCACCCTCAGCATAAATATCCTCAACAGTCTTGATCGGTGAATTCTCGGGAACAACGATTGCCTGAACGCCTGTTGCGTATGAATCTGTGAAGTTAACAAACTCGAGACGATCCTCATTTACAGTAAGACCTGCCATACCGACATCAGCCTTACCTGTCTCAACAGCGTTGATAATTGAGTTAAAGTTCATGTTTTCAACCTGAAGCTCACGGCCAAGCTTTTCAGCAATAAGACCTGCGATTTCAATGTCGATACCTGCATACTCGCTGCCGTCCATATACTCATACGGCGGGAAGTCTGCGCTTGTTGCAAGAATAAGCTTATCGCCTGTTTCACCGTTGTTGCCGCAGCCTGCAAGTGCAACAAGACCTGCTACAACGAGAACAGCCATAACTAATGCTAAAACCTTTTTCATAGATAACTCCTCCAAAATAATTATTGCGGATTTAATATATCACCAATTTGTATTGATGTCAACTCAAAACGAATATTTATGCATCATTTTTTGATTTTAAATACTATTTTAAGAACATTTTCGCTCTTTTCGTGCAAAACATTCGGCATATGTGCATCCTCTTCAAAAAGCACAACACACTGCTCACCGCCGAGAAGAATATATCCCATAGAGTCACCTTTATAAAAGGCAATGTCTCCGCCCTTTGAATATTCTTCAGAAACCATCTCAAGTGAATCTGTATCTGCCCAGTGAATTTCTTCCTTACCGCCAAAAACAATCTGCAGATCTATGTACTTTCTGTGATTTTCAAAAAGTCTGTCTTCATTCGGCTCTGTATCATAGCGGCTGACCGCGGCAAAAAGATCATCACCGTGAATATCATATCTGCCGGGGTTCATTTCGCCTTTTCTGAATTCGTTGAGAAATTCAACAATATCCTTTGCATAAGGAATTTCCGCATACTGTGTAAGTCTGTCGATAGTTGTAACAATCATAATTATACCTCTGTTCTTATCTGATTTGTATTGACATTGCAAAGTCTTGCATATAGTCCGTTATTAAGCATCAGCTCACCATGTGTTCCCTGTTCCCTGATTTTACCGTCCTCAAGAACAATAATTTTATCTGCCTTCATAACCGTGGATAATCTGTGAGCAATAACAATTACCGTACGGGATTTTGAAAGCTCATCGATAGCCTGCTGAATCAGAGCCTCAGTTTCATTATCTACTGCGGATGTGGCTTCATCAAGTATAAGTACTGGTGAGTTTTTGAGTATAGCTCTCGCAATAGCAATTCGCTGCTTCTGTCCGCCCGACAGACGGACACCTCTTTCACCGATAAGAGTTTCATATCCGTTAGGCATCATCTTTATAAAATCATCAGCTCTTGCGATTTTTGCAGCCTCTAACACCTCTTGTTCGGTTGCAGCAGAATTGCCGTAGGCAATATTTTCAAAAATTGTGCCGTTAAACAGAAAAACATCCTGTAAAACAATCGAAAGATTTTCCCTGAGAGATTTTACGGAAACATCCTTTATATCGCATCCGTCAATCAGAATACTTCCCTCAATCGGATCATAGAAGCGTTCAAGCAAGGAAACAATTGTTGATTTGCCGACACCTGTTGCACCGACAAAAGCAACCATTTCTCCTGATTTCACTTTAAATGAAACATCGTCGATTACAGGCTCTGTTTCGTTATAGTAGAAGCTGACATTTCTAAATTCAATATCACCCTTAACATTTTTAAGTGTAAGAGCGTTCGGCCTATCGTTGACCTCTGACTCAGTATCGAGTATCTCGAGCACACGCAAGCCGCCTGCGTAGGCATTCTGAGCATCCTCAACAATTCTTGCAAGAACCGCGAGCGGTGAATAGAACAAAGAAAGATACATAAAAAATCCGACAACATCAGCCGTTGAAAGCAAATCTCTCATAGCGAGCGTACCGCCGATACCCATTACAAGCACCGAGCCGATTGAAGTAAGAAATTCAATAGACGGATGGAAAATTGCCGCAGAAAAGTTTGCATCAATATTAACCTTGCTGTATCCCTTACAGAATTTTTTGATACGATTGTATTCAGACTCCTCTTTACCGAATGCCTGAATCTCTTTAATACCCGAAACATTATCCTGAACAATGCCGTTAAGCTCAGCTAATACCTGCTGATTCTTCTTGAATTTCGGTAAAACCTTTTTAGAAAATTTAGTACTGACAAAAATCAGGAACGGAACAGGAATCAATGAAATCAGTGCCAAAACAGGATTGATTGTAAATATCATTATTGCTACAAACACAATAATAAGAATATTTGACAAAAGATCAGGTAAGGCGTGAGCAATAAGCGTTTCCATATTACGGGTATCGTTGATAACGCGGCTCATTATCTGACCTGTCTGTTTATCTGTAAAGTAACTCATAGAAAGAGTCTGAAGCTTCGCATAAACATTAAGCGTCAGATCACCGACAAAATTCCACGCCGCAATGTGAGCCTTCCATTTTGCAAGAAATGACAGTAACCCTTTAATTATGTAAGCAACAAGCAGAATTGCCGCATAAGTAATTATCTTTTCGATTGTAGCCGAACCATCGGTCAGAGATGCCGTAAGGCGTCTGACCATCTCAGGAGTAACAAGGCTGACAACCGATACTCCTATAAGAGCAAACACTGTCAGAACCATTGTGCCCCAGAACGGCTTAGCCATTATAATAAAGCGTCTGAGCTCCTTCAAAAAATCACATCCTTGTCCGAGTAATTTTATCATACATCAGTAGCTTTTTCAAGAAAAATCACTCACAGAATTAACCGTGAGTGATTTTAATCAATACATTTTCTCTCTTTTTTTCTTTCGGACAGTTCTGTAAACAGAATATACAACAACTATTGTGCAGAACGATATCAGTCCGACATAAATTGAAGTATCATCATTACCTTCAATTTTAAGATTATCCCAGAGTGATGTCATAAGCATCAGTGTCTCAGGCGGAAGGTTGTGATAATACTGAGTGCGCGGCATATCTTCAGGTGCAGGATAAAGTATAGCTTCATCCCTGAGAGAATACTCCTCATTCTCAAGAACAGCCTTGTTGGGTGACGCGTAGCAGATATACTCTGCATTAGCAAGAGCAACATCTTCTCTTAAAAGGAAGTTGATATAAAGCTCAGCACCCTCTTTATTCTGACATCCGACAGGAATACAGACTGAGTCAACGAAGATATTTGTACCCTCTTTAGGATAAACAAAGGCAAGATCGGGATTATTTTCTTTCATCGTCAGATAATCTCCGGCATAATAAGCTGCGATTGCCGCATCTCCGCTCTCCATCTTATTATAGACATCGTCCATAACATAAGAGCTGACCACAGGCTTCTGTTCCTTTAATTTGTCATAAGCTCTGTGCCAATCGTCTGAGTCGGATGTGTTAAGATCAATTCCGAGAAGACACTGCGTGATACCGAATGCATCTCTTGAGTTGTTGAACATAAGAATCTGACCCGAATATTTTTCATCCCACATAAGGCTCCAGCTGTCGGGCGTACCCTCAACCATTTTTGTATTATAGATAAGTCCTACCATACCGACATTATACGGAACGGAATATTCATTCTGAGGGTCAAAATAAAGATTCTTATATTGATCCATTATGTTTGAATAGTTAGGGATGTTATCAATATTGATTTTTTCAAGCAAGCCTTCGCTGATCATACGCTGAATCATATAATCAGACGGAATTATGATATCATAATTAGCTCCGCCGCCCTTGATCTTATTATACATATTCTCATTAGAATCATAGGTTGTATAATTGACCTTGATGCCTGTTTCTTCCTCAAACTTTTTGTTGACATCCATTGTGCCCTCAGCACCGTCAGAAATATATTCACCCCAGTTGTATACATTGATTTCTGTACCTGCGAGATGACTGTAATCCTTCGCCGATGCACAAACGCTCAGCGGAATAAGGGTAAGTACAAGCAAAACTAATGCTGTAAAACAACAAACAACTCTTTTCATCGCTTTGCTGCCCCCTTTTTATCAGCCAATTTATTTTCATCACTTTTTGACTGAAAAATATTAACAAGAACGAGCAAAACAAGAATGGCTACAAAAATAAGGGTTGACAGAGCATACATATCCGGAGTAACTCTCTTTTTTGTCATTGAGAAAATTCTTATCGGAAGCGTCTGAAATTTAGGACCGCTGACAAAATAACTGATGATGAAATCATCCAGCGAAAGCGTAAATGCCATAATGAAGCCCGCAACAATACCCGGTCGGATTGAAGGAAGAACAACCTTCATAAAAGCCTGGAGCTTTGTACATCCGAGATCCTGAGCCGCTTCTGCAATATGAGCATCTGTCTGCTTGAGCTTAGGCATAATGTTAAGAATAACATACGGCAAGCTGAAAGTAACATGAGCAATAAACAGTGTCCAGAAACCGAGAATACCGTTGATTTTAAGTGCTGTACCGATAAATACAAACAGCAGCATCATCGAAACACCCGTTACGATTTCAGGGTTCATCATCGGAATGTTTGTAACAGACAATATGCTTGTCTTGACGAATCCGCTTTTCATCTTATCGATACCGACTGCCGCCAGTGTACCGATAAAGGTTGAAGTAATTGCAGACAAAACTGCAAGAATAAGCGTGTTATAGAACGCCTGAATGGTTGCTTCATCTCTGAAAAGCT
The DNA here is from genome assembly GCA_045540195.1 of Acutalibacteraceae bacterium. Classification (GTDB taxonomy): domain Bacteria; phylum Bacillota; class Clostridia; order Oscillospirales; family Acutalibacteraceae; genus CAG-488. The sequence continues at coordinate 73,777 of JAZQGS010000064.1, read as the reverse complement.
CGATATACCATTTGATTGAAAATCCGCTCATTACGCTTGTACTGTTAGAAGCGTTGAATGAAAGGATCATAAGCATAATAATCGGCAGATAGAGAAAAAGCAGAACAATCGCAAGATAGATTTTTGAGGCAAGTGACATCTTTTTCATATCATCATACCTCCTCTTGCATCCTCTTCGTCACCGAATTTATTCATAATTGCCATACAGATAAGTATGAGAATCATAAGAACAAGCGAAAGCGCGGCACCGAAATTGAAGTTATTAGAAACCTGGAACTGCATTTCGATGATATCACCGATAAGTGCAAAGCTGCCGCCGCCGAGCTTTTGTGAAATATAAAAGGTACTGACGGACGGAACAAAAACCATAGTAATTCCCGAAACAACACCCGAAAGAGTTGTAGGCATTATAACATCTTTAAGAACTCGGAATTTGTTAGCACCGAGGTCCTGCGCCGCCTCAATAAGACTGCGGTCAAGCTTGGTCATAACCGTATAAATCGGAAGAATCATATATGGCAGGAAATTATAAACCATACCAAGAATAACAGCTCCCGAGGTATTTATCATATGAAACGGGCCTATGCCTATTTTCGAGAGCAAGGTATTGATAACACCTGTATCCTCAAGCAATGTCATCCACGAATATGTTCTGAGCAAGAAATTCATCCACATAGGAATCATACAAAGCATAACCATTGTGCTTTGTACTCTTGCTTTTGACTGAGCGATAATGTATGCAAGCGGATAAGCAATCAAAAGACAGATAATCGTTGCTACAATACCGTACCATATTGAACGAAGAAAGGTTGTTGTATAATCGCCTAATCTTGTTATGTTGTCAAAAGTGAAGGCTCCGCTTTTATCGGTAAAAGCATAATAGATGACCATAATCAAAGGAACAACAATAAAAATAGCAGACCACACAATATGCGGTGATGTACAAAGTTGGCGGGAAAGAGAAGACCTTTTATTCATTTCTTACTCCTCCTCAACGATATCTGAAAGATGCTCCAATTCGTCACTGAAAGAACTGTAATCACCGTACAGTCCTGAATATTTTGATTTTTTCATAATATGAATCGCATCAGGCTCGATATCAAGACCGATTTTTTTGCCGACAGGCTCATAATCAGTGGTCTGAATCATCCATTTAAAGCCGCCGATATCAACAATGATTTCAAAATGAACACCCTTGAAAGTAACTGATGTAACAGTACCTGTAAGAATACCTTTATCAACAGGAACAATATCGACATCCTCAGGACGGACAACTACATCAACGGACTCACCTGTTCCGAAGCCCTTATCAAGGCACTGGAACTGTGCTCCGGAAAATGAACATTTGAAATCCTCAAGCATTTTTCCGTCAAGAATATTACTTTCACCGATGAAATCTGCAACAAAAGCGTTTTTAGGCTCGTTATATACATCCTGAGGTGTTCCGATCTGTTGAATAACACCGCCATCCATAACAACAACCGTGTCAGACATGGAAAGAGCCTCTTCCTGATCGTGTGTAACATAAATAAATGTTATACCGAGTCTCTGCTGAATGTTTTTAAGCTCAACCTGCATATCCTTACGCAATTTGAGGTCAAGTGCGCCGAGAGGCTCATCAAGAAGAAGAACTCGGGGCTTGACAGCAAGTGCACGGGCAATCGCAACACGCTGCTGCTGACCGCCTGAAAGCGAATTGATGTTTCTTCTCTCAAAACCACTGAGGTTTACGAGAGCTAACATTTCAGTAACAGTCTCTTTTATTTCTTTTTCACTCATCTTTTTGATTCTCAGACCAAAAGCAATGTTTTCATACACATTAAGATGCGGAAAAAGCGCATAACGCTGAAAAATGGTGTTCACCTGTCTCTTATGAGGCGGTACACCATTGATAACCTTATCTTCAAATACTACATCTCCGCTGTCAGGCTCAAGGAATCCGGCTATTATACGCAAGGTTGTGGTTTTTCCGCAACCCGAAGGACCTAAAAGAGTGATAAACTCTTTATCGCGTATATACATATTCAGATTTTCGAGAATCTGAGCTTCTCCGAGCTTTATAGAGATATTTTTAAGATCAATGATAACATTCTTTTCCAATTTACAGCCCCTCTCTTACATAATAATATTGTAATTCTGACAACAGCATCATATAAAACACCCATTTAATACAACGCTTATATTACTCTATAATATAGTGCAACAAGTTGCAAATGTCAACAATTTTTTGCAAAAAATCACTGCAAATCCGCAGGAAAATCAGCACAAAAACAAGTATACTCTGTTTTTCTCGTTAATGCTGTAATTATCTCTGTTTTTCTCATTTTTGACTTCCTGATAATTTTAATAAAAATACGGTATCAGAAAAATCCGATACCGTAAATTTTTATTTTTTCCAACCTTCAATCAATTCATTGAGGCATTCATCATAAATTTCGTAGAAGCGTTCAACGACCTTGCGGTCCTTTTCATTACCTCTGACACCCATCGCGAGCGTACACTGGTTTTTATAAGTGATTGCAGAAAGAAGCACAAACGGCTTGTATTTAACAGCACCGCTCATAAATCCGTATACGGGCTCGTGTCCGCAGATTGATGTTGCAACAGGATCGATAATACCGATGTTGCTCATCGCAATATGCGGGTTTGCATATCCGATTTTTACAGCAATCTCAGCAATACAATGCGGAAAAGCAGTATAACCGAAATTAAGAAGCGGCAAGCCGTAGAGTCCCATATATCTGTCTTTTTTAAACTTATTTGAGCTTTCAGCAACAAGTCTCAGTGTTTCAAAAATGTTTTCACCGAGATGATCGATATTACACTGCATCCATGCGGTATGATTTGTAAGACCTACATCGCTGAGATCTTTGATATATCTGCGCAGGTCAATAGCACAGGCTATAGTAAGACTCTCTTCACTTTTAAACTTTGCAAGTCTGTATACACTCTCAAAATATGCAGTCAGAAGAACATCGTTGAGAGTATAGCCGTTTTCCTTACCGAGTGCCTTAACTGCCGTAAATACATCTTCATCAAGGATATGACGGGGCATAAATGATTTGTCGTCAGACTTGCTTTCTGTCAGCGGAAATTTGTGGTGATCGCGTACTGAGGGATTTCTGAAAAGCCCTTTAGCAGCTTTTGCATCCTCTTCAGACATATCTTTATATACCGTCTTATGGGAACGGGTACCTACACGGAAATCCGTTGTCATTTTGCCTGTTGCTACAGAATCTGTATATGCTTTACAGAACTTAGCAACAATATACTTTGTATCGCCGCCGTCAAAGCACATATGATTTGAAACAAAGCAGAATGCACTTTTACCCTCATAATAAAACAGAGCAACACGCATCTGAAGCTTATCTTCGGGATTAACAGCCTGCATAAGGAATTCCTCAATCAGCTTATCCTTCTGTGAAGCATCAATTCTGTATTCAGTAACAACCTCGTCGATATTGTACGGATTAACACGCCAATAAGGTCTTATATAATTGTTGACAAATGTTGAATGCAACACAGGTGCACTTTCAAACAGATTAGTCATAAACTTTTTAACTATATCAGCATCAAGCTCAAAATCATACTGCAACTCAACATGGATAACTCTGTCGTTATAATTCCTGAAAAGATAATGAAGCTTGTCCCACATTTCAGCAGGTACTTTTTTTACCATAAGGATAGCCCTCCTTTTTACATTGCCGGGGTATTGTAACATACAACTTTAACTAAAACAAGATAAAATTTTGAAAAAATTGTTAAATTTAAAATCAACCGATAACCTTATAGCCCTGTGCTTCAATTACACTTTTAATCTTTTCGTCTGACAGATCAGCATTGAGAGTCAATGCTGCCTTACCCGTCTGATAACTTACCGCTGCGGCATCAACCTCAGCGAGCTCCTCGAGAATAGTCTTTACTCTTGCCTCGCAGTGCGGACACATCATACCCTCGATTTTAACTGTTTTTTCCATAATTTTTTCCTCCTTGATATTTTTGTTTTTATTTTTAATTTTTCTGTCACGCTTAGGACTGTGAATATCAATAAGATTCAGTCTCAAAGCATTCATTACCACACAAAAGCTTGAAACACTCATCGCAGCGGCACCGAACATCGGATTCAATAACAATCCGAACGCATTGTACCATAAGCCTGCTGCAAGAGGTATTCCTATAATATTATAGATAAACGCCCAGAACAGATTAAGATGTATGTTATTGAGCGTTGCACGGCTGAGTCGGATTGCGGCAGAAACATCTCGAAGACTACTCTTCATAAGAACAATATCAGCCGCATCAATTGCAATATCTGTACCTGAACCGATTGCAATGCCTATATCAGCTCTCGTCAGCGCCGGAGAATCATTGATTCCGTCACCAACCATTGCAACCTTTCCGTATTTCTGAAGCTTCCGTACCGCTTGCTCTTTACCGCCGGGTAAAACACCTGCTATGACCTCGTCTACGCCAACCTGTCGTCCGATTGCATTTGCAGTGATTTCATTGTCACCCGTAAGCATAACTACGCGTATACCCATATTCTTAAGCTCTTTGATTGCTTCCGGACTGTCCTGCTTGATTATATCTGCAACCGCAATAATTCCTAACAGCTTGTTATCACGAGCAAACCAAAGCGGAGTTTTTCCTTCATCAGAAAGTGAAATTGCAATCTTTTTATACTTCTCATCAATTTCACACAAGGACTCAATAAATCTGAGATTACCTGCAACAACTTTTTGGTTTTCGATAATACCGCTTATTCCGCTACCGCTCTCAGACTGAAATCCAGAAACACTCATAGCTTTTAATCCAAGCTCTTCAGCCCTATTAACAACCGCCTGTGCCAACGGATGCTCACTTTTCATTTCAACAGAATACGCAAGCGTAAGCAATTCGTTTTCTGTGACATCATCGCTTAGAATAATATCCGTAACAACCGGCTTACCTACGGTAATTGTACCTGTTTTATCGAGTACAACCATATTAACCTTGCCTGTCTGTTCAAGAGAGGTTGCGGTTTTAAACAATACTCCGTTCTTAGCTCCGACTCCGCTTCCGACCATTATCGCAACAGGAGTCGCAAGTCCCAGCGCACACGGACAGCTTATAACAAGCACAGAAATTGCGCGGGCAACAGAAAATCCGAGTGTTTCTCCCGTCAGCATCCATCCGATAAATGTAATCAGAGAAATCAGAAGTACAATCGGAACGAATACTCCCGATACCCTATCGGCAATCTTTGCAATAGGTGCTTTTGAAGCGGCCGCATCACTGACCATTCTGATTATCTGAGCAAGTGTGGTATCTTCACCGACTCTCGATGCTTCGCATTTAAGATAGCCTGAACAGTTTATAGTTCCCGAAGAAACGGTATCGCCGCAGTTCTTATTAACAGGAATACTTTCGCCCGTCAGAGACGACTCATCAACAGAGCTTTCACCATCAAGAACTACGCCGTCGACAGCTATGCTTTGTCCCGGTCTGACAATAAAAATATCACCTTTTTTTACCGAAGATGCAGGAATTTCAGTTTCCTTTCCGTCAATCAACACAACCGCCGTTTTCGGCGCAAGCTCAATAAGTCCCTTGAGCGCATCGGTCGTTTTACCTTTTGATCGTGATTCAAGCATCTTACCTACGGTAATAAGAACAAGAATCATTGCCGCTGATTCAAAATACAGCTCGTGCAGATATCCTGCCGCAGACTGAATATCACCGTTCAGCTGCAAAAAAAGCATTTTAATAAAAGCATATACACTATATAAAAATGATGCCGATGAGCCGAGAGAAACGAGTGTATCCATATTGGGTGATCGGTTAATTACAGCCTTAAACCCTGAGACAAAAAATCTGTTATTGATAATCATTATAATCAAAGAAAGTATAAGCTGAACTAACGCAACCGACACAGGGTTGTTTTCAAAAAAAGACGGAAGCGGTAAGCCTAACATCGCATGTCCCATCGAAAAATACATTAGCACAGCCAAAAAAGCGAGTGAAATCAACAATCTGTTTTTAATCTTATTTGTAGCAGTATCTTCACTCACTTCGTTTCTTGTATTACCGTCATCAAGCGTTGCTCCGTATCCTGCATTTTCAACAGCATCAATAATTTTATCAGCCGATACATCGCCTTCAACAACCATTGAATTTGTCAGAAGATTTACTGAACACAATTCAACACCGTTCAAAGCAGAAACGGCTTTTTCAACCCTGGCACTGCAAGCCGCACAGGACATTCCCGTAACATTGAATTTCAACAAATCACTCACCTCTTATTTCATAAGCTTCTGAAGTGTCAGAACTAGCTCATCAACCGTATCATCCTTACCGTTACGAATATCATCAGCGACACAGGTCTTAATATGCGAAGACAGCAACTCTTTATTAAAAGCGTTAAGTGCGGCATTAACCGCAGAAACCTGGACTAAAATATCGGTACAGTAAGCATTCTTCTCTACCATATTTTTAATTCCGCGCACCTGACCTTCAATTCGGCTGAGTCTGTTTATCAGCTTCTTGTATTCATCTTCTGTGCGGACTTTTGTTCTCCGACAACAACATTCATTACTCATAGTCTCACCCTCCATAACAGAATTATATACCCCCTTGGGGTATTTGTCAAGACAAAACAAAAGCACGCCTCAGCGTGCTTTTGTATATTTTAATCAAGCTTCATAAACATTTCGAGTATTCTCTTAACACAAGCTTCAAGCTCAGCGCGTGTAAGCTCACCCTTGTCATAAGCAGCCTTGAGATCCTCGGGATATCCGCAGTGCATCTTCATATCATTGCCTGCCTTAACCTCTTTGACGGGATCGTTTTTAACACCCCAGTCAGTTGTTACCATACCGTTGAAGCCCCATTCCTCACGAAGAATATTCGTGAGGAGCTCATAGCTTTCGGATGTATGCTGACCGTTAATGAGATTATAGGATGACATAACCGTCCAGGGATCGCCTTCTTTGACACAGATTTCAAATCCTTTGAGATAAATCTCACGCAATGCTCTTTCAGAAACTCTTGAATCACAGCCAAAGCGATTTGCTTCCTTGTTGTTACAAGCAAAATGCTTAACAGATACAGCAACCTTCTGTGACTGAATACCTCTTGTCATCGCCGCCGCATTCTTACCCGCAACCAACGGATCCTCAGAATAATATTCAAAGTTTCTTCCGCAGAGCGGATCTCTGTGAATGTTCAGAGCAGGAGTAAGCCATACACCGAGGTTGTTTTCCTTAACCTCAGCACCGCCTGCAGCACCAACCTCATAAACCAACTCAGGATCCCAACAGCAAGCAAGAAGTGTCGCACAAGGCCAAGCTGTTGTCGGAATACCTACATTTGTATCAAGACGCAGACCGGCAGGGCCGTCAGCAGTAGGAACAGCAGGAACGCCGAGTCTTTCAAGACCTCCGAAGCATCCGGTATTAGCAACGCCTGTCGGACCGTGACCGCCGACAAAGTCCATAAGCTCATCAAGTGTAAACTGTTTAACAAACTCATCTATTGTGATATCTGTACCTACGCGGTCAAACATAACTTCGTTTTCAGGTGCAACAGCGCCCGAGTCTTTGACCTCACCGTAGAAATAGCTTTCTTCACCTGTCGGAAGTTCTTCAAAGCTGCCGTCAGCAAGCATACGCTTTTTAAGCTTAAAGGGCTTGCACTGAGTAGCAAGCTGATCAACAACCTCAAATTCGTCAACACAATATACATAATCCGCTATGTTGACATCTCTTACGGATGTACCGACATAAAACTCGTAAACTCCTTCTTCAAGAACATAAGCTGATACGCTAACCTTACCGAGATCGTCATAACTTGCCATATTCTCAACATCGAAGTAAAGTGTAATCATTTCAGATTCGCCGGGTTCAAGAAGCTTTGTCTTTTTAAACGCCGCAAGCTCTCTGACAGGCTTGCCAAGCTTACCCTGAGGTGCACTGTAATATAACTGAATGACCTCTCTACCTGCTACCTTACCCTCGTTTTTGACTTCGACCACAGCAACAATCTTGTCGTCGTTTTCAAACACAACAGGATTTGACATAATAAACTCAGTATATGAAAGACCGAAGCCGAACGGATAACGGACGCACTCAGGTGACATTGTTTCAAAATAGCGGTAGCCTACATAAATGTCATCAGAATAATCGAGGTGGTCAAAGCACTCCCAGAAATCATCCTTACACGGATAACAGTCATAGGATTTAGCAATAGTGTCAACAAGCTTACCCGAGGGATTAACATCACCGCAGATTATATCGGCAACAGCAAGTCCGCCTTCCATACCGCCCTGCCATCCGAAGAGAACGGCAGAAACACCGTCATTTTCAGCAAAATATTCACAGTCGATAACTGCGCCTGAATTGATAACGATTATAACCTTGCCGAAAAGCTCAGTTACTCTGTCTATAAGCTGTTTTTCAATATCAGAAAGATAGTAATCACCTGCAATGGGACGGCGGTCAACGCCCTCAGCTGAGAAACGACTAAGAGTAATAATGGCGACATCAGCAAACTCAGATGCGCCCTTGATAATCTCATCAGGTACTGCCGGCTCTTTTACATGCATACTTGCGAAAGTGTCATAAGTCATATCGTCGCGCTTTGTGCAGAATTCCATTGCATTAACAATATCCCAGGTAGCATTAATCTGCTCCTGTGTGGGAATATTAACACTTTCACGCTTAACATATTCCGTATAATAATCAACAAGCGGCATATAAAGAGAGACATTCTTGGTTTTAAAGCCCTCATATATGTTCCTTATGTACGGTGTATTGACATCACCGCTTCCGCCGCCACCTTTGATATATTCAATCGTTGCTTTGCCAAAGAGTGCAATTCTTGCACCCTCAGACAAAGGTAATGCTTCATTTTCATTCTTTAAAAGTACCATACCTTCACTTGCCGCTCTTCTTGAGAGTGCAGCGTGCTTCTCGGAAGCTGTAACGCATCTTCCGTCTTCGCCGAGAGGAATACAAGGCTGGAACTTGAATCTTGCATACTTATCCATGACAACTCAGTCCAATCTGATTAAATTTATATCATTATATACCGCAACATAAATCCCAGTCAAGACAAAGATTGAATTAAAATTTAATGATTGAAATTTATTTCATAATAATGTTATAATGAAAAAAAGAGTTTTCGGGTGATAATTATGTTTGTAAAAATAATATCTTTTATGCTAGCAGTCATTCAGTTCTGCATTTTGCCGTGTGCAGGGCTTTTCGGCAGACATCAGATTGTGATTGATAAGACTAAAAAGTATCAGACCTTTGAAGAATTCGGTACAAGCTCTTGCTGGTGGGCACAGACAATAGATGACAACTCTCTTGCAAGAGAAATTGCTAAAAAGCTTTACAGTGAGGATGACGGCCTCGGACTGAAGATTTTCCGATACAACATCGGCGGCGGTGAAGCTGATAATCCTGATTGCCGCATTTGGGACACCGCACGGCGCACAGAGAGTTTTTATGTTCTTGATGAAGCGACCGGTGAATACAAATACGACTTTACCCGTGATGCTAATGCAAGAAGAATGCTTGACTACGCCATTGAATACGGCGCCGAGAAGATAATTCTCTTCTGTAACAGTCCGCATTTCTCAATGACAAAAAGCGGTCACGCTTCGGGAGGTCTTGAGGAGTATTCATCAAATCTACCTGAGGAAAACTATCAGAAGTTTGTTGATTATCTTCTCACAATCGCTGACTGGTTTGTTTCACAAGGATATCCTATTTACGCTATCTCCCCTATCAACGAGCCTCAATGGTCCTGGGGAAGTCCCGATTGGGTCGGACAGGAAGGCTGTCATTATGAGCCCGAAGAAGCTGTCAAGCTACTTGAAATGTTTGCAACTGAAATGAAAAAGAGAAATTCACCGTATAAGCTCAGCGGTCCCGAGAATGGTCAGATGTCTTGGGGATATTACGGTTATGTCGAAAAATTCTTTGAAAGTGAAATTCTCAACGAATTCTGTGATACATACAGCGGACATTCATATTGGATGGATAACAACTATGAAGAAAAGAAAGCTGTCGGTGAAGCATTCAGAAAGAATTATCCCGATAAAAAGTATGAAATGAGCGAATGGTGCGAGCTTCCGCTGACCATTGACAGCAAAACAATCGACAGCGGACTTTATATGGCACAAGTAATAGTAGACGATCTTAACCTGATGAACGCAGTATCCTGGCAGAGCTGGACGGCAGTCAACGGTGACGGTCTTATGGATAAAAATCCCGACGGTACGCTTACAATTTTCAACAGATATTATGCTTTCAAGCACTTTACATCATTTATAAAGCCGGGAATGACAAGAGTCAGAATTTTCGAAAATATGAAAAAGGACTCTACTCTCAAAACAGTTGCATTCACAGGTAACGATAACGAAACAGTAATCATTATTGTAAACCCCGACGAAGAGCAGACACTTAAAATCGGCGGCGCAATCGGAAACGCTGAAATCTATCTGACTGACAAATCACATAACTGTGAAAAAATATATGACGGAAAATTTGAAAAGAAAATTGATATCCCCGCAAAGAGCATTATGACAATAACAATTGAATAATTCTTACAAAAAAAGCAGAGAGATTCAAAACCTCTCTGCTTTAATTTAATTGCCAAGTGCTTTTCGCTGAGCGTTATATCTGATTTCAATATCCTTCGGGAAAAGGCCGTGGTCATATTTAGGCACCCACTGAACACCTTCCTCGACACTATCAGTGAAAGCCTTCTCGTCAGCCGCTACATCAATATATGTAACGCCCCTGAGTTCACTGCCCTCTTTATATACCGTCGCCCAGAAAGCGTGGTGGCCGATATATTTTACATTAGAAGGAATGTAAACATAATTCATAGCCTGATTGTAGCTGAATGCATCCGAGCCGATATATTCAAGACTTTCGGGAAGTGAATTGTATACAGTTGCCGATGCGAAATCATCCATCTTATCAGCACCGATAACCTGCGGATACTCACCGTCAATACTGTAAGTGTAGATATTTTCTGTAAGCGTTGAACGGAAGAATGCGAGTGTTCCGATAGTCTTGAGCCCCTCGGGAAGATAAATGTCGGACAGAGCGTTGTAGTTCATTGCAAGCTCACCGATATTTTCAACGGTTGACGGAATAACAATGGTCATATTTGCTTTTTTATACTCATCGTATCCCTCGTCACCGGGCCAAAGCTCTTTTTCAAAGCCGTTCTGTCTGGCAAGATACCAATCGTGATTTATCGGATAACAAACAAGCGTTTTCATATCCTTTGTATAAAGAACCCCGTCAACATCACAATAATGCTCGTTATCCTCATGAACCTCGATTCGTTCAAGATTCCAGCAGGAATAGAAGGATTTACCATCTATCTTTTTTACATCCTTACCGATGTTGACGACCTGTACCTTATCATCACAGTTAAGAGCATACTCGTGAATAACAGTTATAGGCTTATCTTCTTCTTTTGAAAATGTAACAATTACATTATCACCTACAACCTTTTCGTCGGCAATATCAGAAACAAAATCAATATCAAGCTCTTTAACCGAGCCCGTATTGCTGAATCTGATAAGCTCATAAGTTCCGTCAGACAACGGCTCAAACTCAAAGGTTTCTTTATAAAGCGTCATAACGCTGAAGGTGATAGACAAAGATACAACGAGTAAAACCGCGATAACAAGCAAAATCTTCTTTAACTTAAAATTCTTATATGTTTTGCCTATCATCGGTGCAGCAAGTCCGTCAATCTGATAATCCCATACCTGATCATCGGGAATATTAAGAGCTTTTTCCTCGACAAGATTAACATTGTTATTTTCTTTCTTAGTCTTTTTCACAGTTAATCCCCCTTTACCGCTTCTGTCGGCTGTAGCTGTTCAGCATTCTCAGCCGAGGCTTCTGTCACCTCAGCTCTTCTCTGAAGAACCTGCATAACCGCACTCTGCTTAGAATTGTCATAATCCCAGAAAATAAAGGGAATTGTCATAAGGAAATATCCGATGATTTCAATAATCAAAGGAACGATAATAATGTTGAATCTTGCTGAGTCAACAAACAAAACATCCCAGTTGCTGTTAAAGCCTGATGCAAGAAGCAGAAGCGGAATAATAAGTCCGACAAACGATGTGATAGGACCTGTAAACCAGCTGAAAATACCTGCATAGCTGTAAACACCTGAATAGTTTTCAAGGCGCTCACCCGAGAGGTACATCTGATAGTCAGTGATACGAACATTCATATCGTGAGCCGCAGATTTCGGTACGGTGCTTGTCGCTTCCATAAAGATAAGAACTGCAACACAGAGTGTTCCGCACAATGCAAGATTATCACCAAAGAAATGCAACGCAAGTGCAATCGCAGAATATCCGAGAGCTCGAGAAAGCTGATAGAATATCATAATCTGCTTATAGCTGAATCTCTTGAGGAAATACGGAGTAAAGAAATCAGGCGGTGTTCCTGCAAAGGAAACAAGTGCAACGATAAGGCTGTAAGGAAGACCGCTGAGTCGGAAGGTATAAAGATACAGAATTGTTGTGAAGGTAAGCATACCGTTACCGAGCGGGTCAAGAAGACCTACAACTGTGTTGATCCAGGTATACTTGTTTCTGAGAACACCAAACATACCGTCCCAGAAATTTATCTGAACCTTCTTCTCGATAGGCGGCTGAGGTATACGCTCCTGAACACGGCCTGCAAAAATCATTGTCAGGCAGGCAAAGGTTACAAACATACCGGGAATAACAAATCTGAATACATTGATATCTTCCCACTCATAACGAAGTCGACCTATAATTACAGGTATTATGATTGCAATAATTGAATGGAAAAGATGCGAAAGCTTGATAGGATATGTTCTGACAAGAATTCTTTCACGGTTATTCGGACTGATAGATTTGGTGCAGGTTTCAAGATTATTTGCAAAACCGAAAACATTGTAGCAAGCAAACATCAGGTTTGCGCACCATACTCTCGTCGGCATATCGGGAATATTATAAAGCGGAAGCCATCCGATAAGAACAACCATTATGCACTTTGGAACAAAGTCGCAATAAAGAGAATACTTATATCGTCCGAACTTCGGAACAAGCTTCTTGCGCCAGAAAATATTTCTCGAGCCCGTCCAGCCTGTATAAAGTAAATGTGTACCGATTATTTTAAAGAACGCCGTTGCACTCATACCGTCGAGTGTTTTAAAGAAGTTAACAAACGGACTGTTGATATCCATAAGCGACACAGGATCCCACAACAGCAGAACAAGACCGGCTATCAGGAAAGCAAAATATGTTGTATAAACCTTTTGTTCCGAGCGTTTAGGCAAAAAGCCGAGATTATCGCTGACATACCATGAAATCAATGAACCTATGTAGTTCAAGGGCATATTGATAATGCCGATAATTGCAAAAGTAAGATAAGGAAGCTTATAGTGGTACATCATCAGATAGCATCCCGCTGCAAAAGTGATGTACTCAAGCATTTTAGAGCCTGCATAGTTACTGCCGACGGCTATGAAAATGTCTTTATATTCCTTGTAAGGAACATAGTTTCCTTCCTTGGGAGTGTTCCAATGGGTTTTAACTTCAGTAAAGAACGAGCCGACTTTACTGACTATACCATTCTTTTCACTCACAAGCATCCCTCCCGAAAATATATTATTATTGATTATACCATAAATTAAGAAAAATATAAATATGACATTAAGAACGAATAAAAACTCAGCCTATCGTGCATTTTGACTAAATATCCAATTCAAAATGTGTTACCGCATCCTTTAACTTTTTAAAAGCAGGCCGTTCACTCAGACTCTGATTAGGAGTATGGAATGTAAGATATATGTCATCACCTTTTTTGAATATCATACCGTGGCCGCCGTCATCCGAAATCAGCGGTTCAAGATGCTCAAAATCAGTTGAAAGCTCACCGTTTTTAAATCTGACCATACATTCAGCATATTTGTGCTTGATAAAGGTCGACCAGATCATAATCAGCTCATTATCCTTGGTACGGTATAAAAACGGTCCGTCAGTTATATAATGCTCACCCGCTTCAAGCACATCAGCCCAATATGGTGATGAAGCCGAAAACAAGGTGACTATTTCTCCCTTGACCTCCTTCAGATCCTCTGTGAGCTCAGCATAACAGATTGTTCCGTCAATAATCTGAACATGCTCATGGCAAAAAACAATATACGGCTTATTATCCTTACTTACATAGAGCGTGCCGTCAAGACTCATCCAGTCCTTAGGTGTAACAGCTCCGTTACTGTGAGGAACGAAAGGTCCCTCAGGAGAATCCGAAACCAAAATATATGTTCCTCTGTTATTATTATCCATTGTAAATGTCGCGAACATATAATATCTGCCGTTATATTTATGAACCTCAGGCGCCCAATTCACCTCTGTATTCATACCGTAAGCATCAGAGTTGAAGCATTCAACAGGCTCACTCCAATTTTCAAGGTCATCTGAAACATATACATCGAAGCCTCCGACACCGCAGCCAAAGTTCTTTCCTCTTGTTCCGTACATATAGTACACTCCGTTTTCATTAACAATAAACGGATCTCTGATATTTATCTGACTGTTTTTCATATTTGAATCACACTCCTTAAAATTACTATAACATTTAAAAATGGACATTTCAACAAAAGTCATCCCAGTATTGCCAAAATTTTATAAATATGTAGAAAAAAATCTGCAGATGTGATATACTTACGTTATTAAATTAAAAAGTGGTGATATTTTGTCAAACAATCTTAACAAAACATATTTAGGAATTGAGCTCGGCTCAACAAGAATCAAAGCAGTTCTCCTCGGTGAGGACTTCAAGCCCGTCGCTTCAGGCAGTTACACCTGGGAAAATCAGCTCAAAAACGGCTATTGGACTTATTCAATGGACGATGTGTGGACTGGTCTTAAAAGCTGTTACAAGGATCTTAAAGAAAATGTAAAAAAACAGTACGGCATTACACTTACCAAGGTCGCCGCACTCGGTATTTCAGGTATGATGCACGGCTATCTCCCTTTCGACAAAGATGGTAATCAGTTAGCTGAATTCAGAACCTGGAGAAACACAACAACCGCACAGGCGGCTGACGAATTAACAGCATTGTTCGGCTTTAATGTTCCTCAGAGATGGAGCATTTCTCACCTTCGTCAGGCAATGCTCAACAAAGAAGAGCATGTTGCTGATATTTCTATGATCACTACACTTGCGGGCTATGTTCACTATCGTCTTACAGGTAAGCATGCTATGGGCGTTGGTGAAGCTTCAGGTATGTTCCCCATTGATTCAGACATCATTGACTATGACTCAGCAATGATTGATAAATTCCGTGAGCTTTCAAAAGAATTCACCTGGGATATTAAAGAAATCCTCCCCGAGGTTATGCCTGCAGGTGCATTTGCAGGTACACTTACCGAGGAGGGCGCAAAGCTTCTTGACGAGGAGGGCGATCTTCTCGCAGGCATTCCGATGTGTCCTCCCGAGGGCGATGCAGGCACGGGAATGGTTGCTACAAACGCAGTTGCTGCACGAACAGGTAATGTGTCGGCAGGTACATCAATCTTCTCAATGGTTGTTCTCGAAAAGATGCTTTCAAGGGTTTATACCGAAATTGATATGGTTACAACACCTTCAGGTAAGCCCGTTGCTATGGTACACTGCAACAACTGTACATCAGATATGAATGCGTGGGTAAACATCTTTAAAGAAACACTTAATCTTATGGGACACGAGGTTGATATGGGCGAGCTTTATACAAAGCTTTATCAGAAGAGCCTTGAAGGTGATCTCGACTGTGACGGTGTAACAATCTACAATTATCTTTCAGGTGAGCCGATCACAGGCTTTGATGACGGCCGTCCTGTTGTTGTAAGAGCTCTCGAGTCAAAATTCAGTCTCGCAAACTTCATCAAGGCTAACCTTTATTCAACACTTGCTTCACTTGCCGCAGGTATGGTTATCCTTGAAAAGGAAAATGTTGAAATCGACAGACTTATGGGACACGGCGGTCTCTTTAAGACTCCCGTTGTAGGTCAGAAATATCTTGCCGCCGCTACAAATTCCCCTGTATGGGTTATGGAAACCGCAGGTGAAGGCGGTCCTTACGGTATGGCTGTTCTTGCTGCTTATCTTAAAAACAACGATGTGACTCTTGAGGATTTCCTTAATAATAAAATTTTTGCTGATGCACCCGGCGCTAAGCTCGATCCCGAGGAAGCAGATGTTGCAGGCTTCAAGGCATATCTTGACCGCTTTATTGCAGGACTTCCCGTTGAAAAAGCCGCAATCGAAACTCTTTAAAGGAGAATAAATATGACGAATTACGAATTTTGGTTTGTTGTCGGATCACAGTTCCTTTACGGTCCTGAGGTACTCGAAACTGTTGAAGCAAGAGCAAAGGAAATGGCCTCTGAGCTGAGTAAAGCACTCCCCTTTCCGCTTGTTTACAAGGTAACAGCAAAGACAAATAAGGAAATAACCGATATCGTTAAAGAAGCAAATTATGACGATAACTGCTGCGGTATAATTACCTGGTGCCATACTTTCTCTCCGAGTAAAATGTGGATAAACGGACTTGCCGCTTTACAGAAGCCTTACTGTCACTTTGCTACACAGTACAATAAAGAAATCCCCAACGATGATATCGATATGGATTTTATGAATCTTAATCAGGCCGCTCACGGTGACCGAGAGCATGGATTTATTGCAGCCCGTCTGAGAATGCCCCGCAAGGTAATCGCAGGCTACTGGCAGGATGAAAATGTTCAGAACAGAATCGGTAGCTGGATGAAGGCCGCTGTCGGCGTTGCAGTCAGCAAAAATATGAAGGTAATGCGCTTCGGCGACAATATGCGCGAGGTCGCCGTTACCGAGGGCGATAAGGTTGAAGTTCAGACAAAGCTCGGCTGGCAGGTCAACACCTGGGCTGTCGGTGATCTTGTAAATGAAATGAACGCTGTTACCGACGCTCAGATTGACGCTCTCGTTGACGAGTATAAGTCTGAATATGATATCGCAACCGAAAATATCGATGCTATCCGTTATCAGGCTCGCGAAGAAATAGCTATGAAAAAGATGATGGATAACGAAGGCTGTATGGCGTTTTCAAATACATTCCAGGATCTTTACGGAATGGAACAGCTTCCCGGTCTTGCATCTCAGCATCTTATGGCGCAGGGCTACGGATACGGCGGTGAGGGCGACTGGAAGGTTTCAGCTATGACCGCAATTATGAAGGCTATGGGTGAAAACGGTAATGGTGCTTCTGCATTTATGGAAGACTATACATATCACCTCGCTGAAGGACAGGAATACAGCCTCGGCGCACATATGCTTGAGGTTTGTCCGAGTCTTGCGGGCACTAAGCCGAGAATTGAAACTCATCACCTCGGAATCGGTATGAACGAAAAAGATCCTGCCCGACTTGTTTTTGAAGGTAAAGAAGGAAACGCAATCGTTGTTTCTCTTGTTGATATGGGCGGAAGACTCCGTCTTATCTGTCAGGATATCGTCTGCGTTAAACCGATAATGCCGATGCCTAACCTCCCCGTTGCAAGAGTTATGTGGCGCGCAATGCCCGATCTTACAACAGGTGTTGAATGCTGGATTACAGCCGGCGGTGCACATCATACAGTACTTTCTTATGATGTCAGCGCTGAGCAGATGAAGGATTGGGCAAAGATGATGGATATTGAGTTTATCCACATCACCAAGGATACAACTGTTAAATCACTCGAAAAAGAGCTTTTCCTCAACGATCTCGCATGGAAGCTAAAATGAGGTAAATTATGCTTGAAGAATTAAAAGAAATTGTGTGCAAAGCTAATCTTGAATTGCCGAAATACGGCTTAATCACCTTCACCTGGGGCAATGTTTCAGGTGTTGACCGTGAAAAAGGTCTTATGGTAATCAAGCCGAGCGGAGTTGATTATGACTCTATGACAGCCGAAGATATGGTAGTGGTTTCACTTGAAACAGGTGAAAAAGTTGAGGGTAAATGGAAGCCGTCATCTGACACAGCAACTCATGTTGCTTTATATAACGCATTCAAGGATATTGGCGGAATTGTACACACTCATTCAAGATGGGCAACATCATTTGCTCAGTCAGGACGCTCAATCCCCTCTTACGGCACAACGCACGGTGACTACTTTTACGGCGATATTCCCTGCACAAGAAAAATGACCCCTGACGAAATCGCGGGTGAATACGAAAAAGAAACAGGAAATGTTATTATCGAAACATTTAAGAATATAAACGAAAATGATATTCCTGCCGTACTTGTCAACAGTCACGGACCGTTTGCTTGGGGAACCGATCCGATGAACGCAGTTCATAATGCTGTTGTTCTCGAAGAGCTTGCATTTATGGCGCTTCACACAGAAATGCTCAACCCTGATGTCAACCGAATGCAGCAAGAGCTGTTAGATAAACACTATCTTCGTAAGCACGGCAAAAACGCATATTACGGACAAGACTAATAAACACTACAACCCTTACAGAGACTTCTGTAAGGGTTGTTTTTTCTGATTTACAAAACAAAAAAATATCAATTACTTGTTAATTCCTTTATATTCCGCCTTAACCTTTTCATAGCTCTCAAGGTTACCGATGTCATATCGACTGCCGGGCATTTCCATAGCATAAACATCAGTCTGAGTGCAGAGCCAGGCAATGAAGCTACCGGGTGCATCAACACCGCATCCGCTTTCAATCCCCTTCTGCACGAGCGTTGCATCCTCTTTAGTGTAGTAATAAAACGGAGGACAACACCAATGCGTTGCAGGTGTCGGAGACTTTTCGGTCATTTCAATAACCTTGTCGTTCTCATCAATCGCTACAACACCGCACTTGAGAAGCTTTTTACTGTCAGGTTCATAATAACGCATTATACAAGAAGAATTCTTCGCTTTTGAATAAGAGATAAACCTTGTTAGGCTGAAATCCAAAACATTGTCGCCTGCAATCACAAGCATATCATCGTCGATATTTAACCGATCAATAGCAAACTGAATGTCTTTTACAGCGCCGAGACGAGTTTCATTAGAATCCGTGCCGTCATCAACAACTGTTATTTTCTGAGACTTCCCCTTTGCCCATTTTTCGAAGTGTTCGGCAAACTTATGGTTAGAAATAACAACATATTCATTTACCGTACCGAGCGTGTCAATGTCATCAATAAGCCAATCAAGAATAGTCTTTTCCCCAACCTTAAGTAAAGGCTTAGGAAAATTTTCGGTCAGCGGATAAAGTCTCGTTGCATACCCCGCCGCAAGAATAAGACATTTCATAATTCACACCTCACTGTTCAGGTGAACACCGTCAGCACTCTCACAAATGTGAACAGAGTACTTGCCTTCAAAATGCGGAAAAGCCTTGAGATACTCTTTGGTCACATTTTCAATAATACTGTCTTCAAAATCAGGGTTAATCAATGCCATACAGCATCCCTTGAATCCGGCGCCCGAGAATCGTCCGCCATAGATACCCTGGGTATTTGTCATAATCTCATACAAGGTTTTAAGCTCAGGCGAACCTGTTTCCCAGTTGTAAATCGAGGATTTACCGCTTTCAAAAGAAAGTCGGCCAAATTCTTCGATGTCACCTCTGCGCCAGGCCTCAGCTCCTTGCTGTACTCGGAAAAACTCAGTATACCAATGCTCAGCGCGCTTACGCCAGTTTTCAGGAAGCTTGTCCTTGTGTTCAAGATATACCTCATACGGAACATCGCGAAGGTT
Source organism: Acutalibacteraceae bacterium (assembly GCA_045540195.1). Lineage (GTDB taxonomy): Bacteria > Bacillota > Clostridia > Oscillospirales > Acutalibacteraceae > CAG-488. Next base: position 54,024 of record JAZQGS010000064.1, on the reverse strand, counting down.
GGTTTCCTCAAACTTGCCGTAATCCATTCCTGCATAAGCCTTCAGTGCAAAAGCCGCACTGCGACACTCATCAACGCGCATATTAAAAGCAGAGCCTGCAAGACTGCGCTCAAGACCGCTGAAGAAAATAGCAATTTTATACGGCTTCATATCAGGATGCTGCGGAATGAGCTCGTAGCTGTCATCGCGTAAATCCATATATAAAAGATTATCCTTTCTGCAATAGACCTCGCAAGACTGATCAAGCTTACCGCAGGAAACGCCGACATATTCATTCTCAGCTTCTTTTGAAATAGAAATCAATTCAGACGGCGTCAAAGTGATGCCGTTCATTGTGCAAAGAGCCGACAGGAATGTGATAATAACCGCAGCTGATGACGAAAGTCCGCCGATAGGCAGTTCGCCGTCAACAACAGCACAAAGACCGCGGCGAAGCGGATAACGCTTATTAAGAGCAATCGTCGCACCGCGAAGATGATCCGCCCAGTCATTCTGTTTTTCAGTGGGAGTCGCCTGAACATGCCACTGCGCCCTTTTGTCGAACTGAAGGGACTGGATTTCAATAACACCGTTTTCCTTCCGACCGTAGGCAATATGAATTCCCTTGTCGATTGCAAACCCCGTAATTTTACCAAGTTGATGATCACTATGAGCACCAATCGGACAAATACGGTACGGCGTAAACGCCACATCCTGCGGCGGTTTTTTATAGATTTTTGTGAAGATTTCTGATGAAGACATAGAACACCTCAAAAACTAATTATCCATTGGATTATCTTTATTCAACCTATCTCTTAAAATAGTTGAAGAAATCCCATCTGTATGATCTAGGTATATTACCGAACAACCAACGGCTGCAAAATCTTTTTCGTATTCATTCCAAGATGGAGTACCTTTCCAATCAGAACCAACGAAAACCACATCAACGTTATATTTTTTAACCGCCGCTAATTTATCCATATCAGATTGGAGTACTACTTTATCGACATAACGAATAGCACTAACTATTGCAACTCTATCCTCTTCATTTATAATCGGGCGTTTATTTTTGTTTTTAATACATAACTCGTCAGTTGTTACACCAACAATTAAAAAATCACATTGTTCTTTTGCCCGTTTAAGAATATTCAAATGCCCTATATGAAACATATCGTAAACACCGGTGGTATAACCAATTTTTTTAGCCATCGAAAAACCAACTTCCTAGCTCGTTATAAATCAATTTTAAAAACATTTTTAAATCTTTTAAACACCATATTAAAATCATCTTTAAAGAATATAATATTCATAAAACTCAAAATAATCAAAGAAATCAAACCGATAATACACGCATAAATAAACAACTCGAAGAAGTCATTTATACTTATAACAAATAATTTAGACACTAAAACGGAACACAAAGCACCGACAAAATTAACTGCAAACCTTTTTGCAACAATCAGAGGTGTTCTTTTGATAATATTATTAGAACAATATATAACAAGTTGTATTGTTCGATACAACATAGCTACACTCGTACCAATAACAACACCCACAATTCCAAACAAATTAATTAAAACCAACGAAACTAAAATGTTCAAACCAGCCTCAACATATGCACCTTTTTTAATTTGCTTAAAATGACGAGCATTAATAATAACATAATAATATGGTAGACGTAAACAATATAATAACTCCGAAATAATAATTATACAAGCAAATAAAGGTCTTATATAATCCACATCAGTAACATTTATCGTATAAACCTTCACAAAAGGAATGATAACAATAAACGCAATAGTATAAAACAAAAATGTCACAAATGTATTCACAAACTCATACAAACTAAAAGTAACATCAAAAGTACCTTTTTCATCATTTGTATACATATTACCTAAAGCCGACACAAACCCTGAAGATATGCTTGTTATAATCGTGGATAAGCTAGTTGTAACTAAAGAATAAACAGAATACACAGAGACCTCAGAAAAATTTACAAAAACAGTTAATAAAATTGCATCTGTTTTTGTATGTACGTAAAAGGCTATGCTTTGTCCAAAGTTATCCCATTTCTGTGACAGACTACTCTTATCTTTAGGTACCCGAAAATTAAGTTGATACTTTTTTCGTCCATATATATTCATTAAAATCGGTTTAAGAATAAATACACACGCACTAACAAGTTTTACAATATGAACACTCGCACCAATATTAATAAGAATAACCGTAACAATAGCATTTAATATAATAATTATAACTTGTAAAAACCCGCTGATATAACTGATTTGATCCGCATTCATTAAAATGGTATATGAAATACCAAAATAATACTGCATAAAAGAATTTGCGCCAAGAATCAACACTAAAGCAAAAACAAACCAATAATCAAAACTACTTTCTTTAATTAAAGGAAAAATGAAAGAAAGCAATACACAGTAACCGGCAAATAATAAAGCTATTTTTCTAAAAAAAGACTCAGTTGCATTAAATACACCCGAAATTTTTTCCTTGTTGCCTAATGCTAACGGTTTATAAAATGCTGTTTTAGCAACACTACCAAATCCAGATTCCAGTAACGCAATAACACCCAAAAACTGAGTAATCGAAGAAATTATACCATTGACTTCAGAACCAAAGCTTTCCAAAAAGAGCTTTGGAACGATAAAACCACACACCGCTGTAATAATCTGATTCAGCAGATGTGAAAACATATTCAAAAATCCTTTTTTACTTCTGTTCATCAACACAAGACATCCTTAATGGTTTCGTAGTCCCTTTCATCAATATCTAATTTAAAAGATAACCAATAATTTCTTTCTTCTTCAGGAGGAAACTGCATATAATCCTTGTAATACCTTTTAAGATAAAAGTCCCACTGTTCAGGTATCGGAACAAAAAAATCACAATAAGGCTTCCATTCAGGTGTTCCAAAAACTTCCTTTTTAAAAATATTTTTGGAACCATAATGACCGCAAGCATTCATAACAAAATTTGCAGTATCAAAAGGATACTCGGATACCAGTTTATAATACTGTTGGTAAATCTGAGCTTTAGTGAATGGGGAGCAAAACATTTCTATAGCTTTACCAATAGTATTTTTTATAATATTAGGATGACAAATCGTTTTTCTATAATGCTTATATCTCTCAAATATCTTTTGTTTTTTCATAAGCTTTGCGCATAGCTTAAGCTGTTCTTCCTCATCATCAGGCAAACCCATTAAAGGAAATAAATCAATATGTAGTGTGTTAGAGCAGGTATGAGGCATTGCAACTCTTGGAAAAAGATTTCTAAACTGCTTATTATTTCTGAAATCATCTATGCAAAACTTGTCCGAGAGTTCATTTTCTAAGCAAGTACGGGCCTTTTCAAGCATAGGGAAAGGAATCAGAATATCCATATCTGTATCCCAAGGAATCGGTCCGGCGTGACGAATAGTTCCAAGAACACTTCCACAGCACATAAAAAAAGTAATCTCATTGCGAGAAAGAATATCTAATGTTTCCTTTAACATTTCGTTTTCGATTTTTTGAATCTGTTCAATATTTATTTTAACCATATTTTTATCTCCTCAAGAAAAATATCAACACTCTGACCAACCTATATCGCATCAATAACACTTTAAGTTTATTCTCAATTGACAGATCAGAAATATCTGACCTACCCAAAACAGTAGTTGCCAAATTATGATTTAAAATATCTTTTAAAGTCTCTAGCAATTTCTTTTTATCATATCCACTTTTATTTATACACTCACCAATAAAATTAAAAATAAGAAAAGATATATATAGATCAATTTGCTTTAAATAGTTATCATTCTCTATTCTACTAATACATTTATATAAATTATTAATTTTATCTATTTTATTAGGGTTAAATTTTCTGACCATAGACTCTTCACCCTGTACATAATGATAAGCCGCTGAGTCTATTATACCAACTGATTCGGCTAACATTACACTATAAGCTGTAATAGCAACATCTTCTCCTATATCGACAGAGTTATCAACCTTTTGTATTGATTTTAATAATAACTCCCGTTTAAAAGCCTTAATTACAACGCCCGGTATAATCCCGTAATTAACAAAACCAGAATAAATTAACATTCTCGGAATAATATAATTCTTTAACCCTTCTCCAGTATAAACACCGCTAGAAAAAGCATTAAGCATTTTTCTTGACTTATTATAATAATCTAAAACAATTCCACCGACAACAATGTCAACATCGTCTCTTACTGCAACTTCCAACAAATCCATATACATATTTCTATCAATGTAATCATCGCAATCGACAAAACCTATGTATTCTCCTTTAGCAACAGAAAGACCAAACTTCCTGGCAGAAACCAAACCGCCATTCTCTTTATGCAAAACAATGACACGATTATCCTTTTTTATGTAATCATTGCAGATTTTCAATGAATTATCCGTACTACCATCATCTACTAAAATGAGTTCAAAATCTGTAAACTCTTGGGTTAAAATGCTATCAAGACACCTATTTAAATACTTAGCACCATTATAAATCGGCACAATCACACTCAATTTATGCATAATCTTTATCCTCCATAGGTTGACAAATAGCAAATAGAGCTAACGAAATACAACACCACAACTGCTGAAAATGAAAAGCACTCAAAAACATAAAACCAAATCCACATACAACTAGAGGAATCAAGCTATTTTTTTTATAGACAATATTTTTATTTTTTACAGCCAAATAGCACATAATGAAATATATTCCCCATAGCATTGAGCCAATTAAGCCAAATCTAAAGAGAAACTCAAAAAAAGTATTGTGCACTGCCTTACTTAATCCTAAAGCATTAAATCCATCACCAAAAAGTAGCACTGATGGTTGTCTAAAAATATAAAGTAAATATTCATACCAAAGATCTAACCTACCTGTTGTTAAATCAGAGGCGTCTTCTGCTGTTGTAAATCTATTAGTTAATAACGAAATCAAATCTATATCTAAAACCGATTCCGTAACAGCTATAGTTGCAAACAAAACGATAATTAAAGCAGTATTTCTTGTAATATGTTTACTATTTTTTACTATATATACAGCACCAATAAAAACTAAAATAATAAGATAACTTTTACTGAATGTAAAAAAGCCAACCACAATTAAAAAAAGAAGTTTTAAAACATTTTTTAATGTCAATTTACTCTGCCTAAACAAAATAATAGATATCAATAAGCAATCAATTACTGTAAAAAAATTAGGGTCATAGCTCAATCCACAAAACCGATTAATATCCATTGATTCTTCAACGCCCTCAATATATAACGCATTCACTTCAAACAATCCTGAAATAGATGAAATTTCATCTTTAAAGAATCCAATTACAGTTGCAATAATAAAGGCATCGGTAAATAAATCACAATAAAAATTGTAATGTTGCCCTTTAGTTTCTTTACAAACAAAAATAACTAATCCTAATAAAATTGGCGCAATTAATGTTCCTAATTTTATAGTCACATCTGGATCAGAAAATATAAAACAATATGCCATCAAAAAAATCGTATAAAAGTAGCATTTAAATAATTTTCCTTTAAATGCAGATTTCACAATATAAGCCACAGCTAAAAAAATACACAAATTATATTGATTATAAGCTAGAATATAGGAGAAAGGAAAAAAGAAAAACAAAAAACAGGTTGATGTATATGTATCGCAAATTAGAATTAAAGCACAAATTATAATCAGTGAAAATAAAATAATTGCCGGCACATTCAATATATGACCAGCTAACAAAACCCCTAATGCTACAAAACATAAACCATATATAAGCTTATTCGGCATACTGTTTCACCTAAAATATAAAAATTAAAAAAGATTATTTAGTTGAGAAATTATATTGTGGTTGTCATATTTTTTTCTCAGAATAAATTGTTTAATTGAACGAATAGAAGTACAATCAAGTATAATTTCATTTAAAGCTTTAGTTATTGAACTTTGAGCATTGTCGCACACAAAACCAGCATTACTTTTCAAAATCATTTCATCTGTTGAGGTTGTTCTTGTAGCTAATACAGGTAACCCAAGACAAGCCGCTTCATCAAAAACCATTGGTGCAGCTTCATGATATGAAGTTAACATAAACAAATCAGCATTAACCATATATTTATACGGATTTATCTGATTGCCATAAAAAATAATATCTTTGTCCAAGTTATAATCAGAAACGATTTTTTTTAGGTTCAGTTCCTCAACCCCAGAGCCAACAATATGATAATTAATTTTTAAGCCTCTATCTATGCAATATTTTACGGCTTCTATCGCTCGTTCAATTCCTTTTTCTTTGCTTAAGCGAGCCACTGTTACAATATTAAAAACACTTTTATCATATTCAATGCCATTACCTGCTAGTTTTATAATATTAGCGTAATCATTACAGTTACGAATAGAAACACATTTATCTGCAAATTCAGGCATACATCTTACAAAAGAATCTTTACAACCATCGGAACAAGCAACTATCTTATCAAACTGACTATATATTTTTTTACTAAAGGAATTATTCGCACCACACTGTTCAAAATCACAATGCAACCACGCTACTTTTTTCTTAGCTCTAACTTTTCTTAAAACAAAATCATTGCAACCACCGTATATACTCTTTGGATGTCCTTCGTGCAGATATGATACAGCACAATTATATTCTCCGATTGTTTTTTGAAAAACAGACATAAGCGGGATAATTCTTGTTCTCCCAAAAATTTTGATTAGTACTCCCCACACAAAGCGCAAAATGAATTCTAAAGGTTTATTTTTCAATTCATCTTGCGATACACCAAAAAAACGGAACGGTGACTTCGTTCCAATCAGTTTAACATTATCAGGAAGCAACGCACGATAATTTTCTTTTAAATAAAAGCTGCAAACCGTAACATCATAATCATTATGAATTTCTCTAATCAGATTTAACAAACTAATCTGGACTCCGCCGGTTTCTAAATTATTAGTTACAAACAGAATTTTTTTCATACACTAATTACACCTGTTATTAATAAAATCCTGATATGATAGCATTTGATTATAACCTCTAATGCCATTATTCATCCATTTAAATTTATCTGACAACAAAAGTTTACTTGATTTTTGTGTACGAAAAGCAAAATACATCATCCATAAATACTTAGTTCTCGGATGGACGGCCTGATAAAACGCACCCTTACCATAATACATTTTCTCATCAAAGCCTGTAAACCAAGTAGAATCTTCAAAAGAAACTTTTCCAATTGTTTCTTTTGATACATAGAATGTTAAGCCCTTCCTTCGAGCTTCATTCAGCCACATACTATCCTCACCTGAAGGGAAAATGCAACCTCCGCCGAAAAGAGTTGTAAACCAAACATTTGCTTTCTTTATAGAATTCAATCTAAATGCAACACGGATTGCACCCCAAGGCATTTTATATAATCCTCTACATTTTTTTGTTTTATTGTATTTAACCTGTTTTCTCTCTGAGTCTGTATCAAAATGAAAAATAATTATGTCAGCGTCAGGGTGAGCTTCAAATTCAGCAAGTACTTTTTCTTCTGCATCATCATTATAAACAACATCATCATCTGCAAAAAGACAAATATCTCCCTTAGCATACATAAGTGCAAGATTACGATTGACACCTACACCTCTTGTATCAGTTGTAATCATTCGCGCAGTATGTCCGTCAAACTCTATCTCATCCATTGATGTTTTATCTGCCTGGTTTGCAAAAACAATGTCAGAGTGTATATTCATTTGTTTAATTTTAGAAAAGTCGTTTTGGTGCATGGTTACGCACAAAATTTCAAACCTTGACATTAAACATTCTCCAAATATTCAGTATAATTTTTCTCTGTGTCAAAAATATATGCGTGAACCGCAGCTTTTCTCTGCTCTTCAGTCGGTAACTTCATATAATCACCATATCGGTATTCAAGGTATTCTTTGATCTTTTCAGAGCCCAACAGTTTAGTACCTTCAAAGTTAATATCAACAGGCTTTTCAAAAAAAGTTTTATCGAACAATCCGTTTCTGAATTTAGCGGGCGTTATCCAATAGCAATATTTATAATCTTTCAAACAATTATCATAACGGTAAATATGACTATAAGATATACGAGTTAAAAGCTTACAGGGTATAATTTTTAAGGATTTAAGAATAAGGTGCTGTACCTTTGTTTTAGGCACCCAATTTCGCTGAGATAATCCGTAAAGTGTAACAAACTTTGACTCAAAATAAACCAACTTCTGAATCAATAAATTTTCAGGAACCTTATGCAATATCATAATATCAACATAAATACCGTGATGCATATCTTTTCTATCTTTGAAGTGTTCCTCTATAAAGGTAGTACCGTTCATACGAACCTTTGCATATTCAAGGTGTTTTTTATCCGTTCTCCACTCCTGTATAACAAACTCAGTGCTATTACTTTTATTGAAAATAACCTTAAATCGTTCGTACTGGTCAGGAGTCATAAAAATATCAAGATCATCATCCCACGGAATAAAACCGCCGTGACGCACCGCACCCAAAGCTGTGCCGCCCATTATATAGTAGACAATACCGTGCTCTCTACACAGTTTATCAATAAACTTCATTATTTCTAAGATTTTCAACTGAACTGTACGCACGGACTGTTGACTCATAATTTACACTTCTTTTTATACTTTTTTTGCAAGGTAATAATATTTGCTCATTAATCTGTTAAACACTGGAATTTTAACTAAAATCTTAGCAACTGATTTAAGAATCTTAAAAATAATAGTTTTTGATAGAAATACAAAAGCTGATTTCGTCCATCGATGAGGATGCATACTTATAATATTCCCTTTATTTGTTACAAGAGCATTGTATAATTCATCAAGATCTTTGTAAGGAATATTTTTCGATTCGCTATCTGTTATATCATTATTTATCGGATCATAAATAAATTTAAAAACTCTTCCTGCATCAGAAAAATATGAATATTCAGTTTGTACTTTTTCTTTAAAATTTACCATAATATCAGATAAACCTGGATAAAGATTCTGTACTCTTTGACTTCTGAAAAAATCTCTGTTTGAGTTATACCCATTGCGTTCTATAATCGGATTTCCATGCTGACAAACCGTCGCAACCTTAAAACCGTGCGATTCAAATAACCCGATATTTTTTTTAAATTCTATAATTGCACTATCAATATTACCATTATTACTGTCAAGCACATCATAATGATAAGAAATTTCATGACCCATTTTTTGCATTTTTAATAACAAATCAATATTAGCTCTATTATCTAACAGGTTGGCTTGTACATAATAAGAGCCTCTATGTCCATATTTGTGTTCGATTTCAGCAATTTTACAGGCATATTCAACATTTGTTTCAACATCATGTTTGAGCACGATATAGCCTGATAAATCAGAAGTAACTTCACAAGCAGGAATACTATGTATACTGTTTTCACTCAATTTTTGACAGAAATTTTCCCACTTTTTATATACAAAAATCATTCTTTATTAAGCCTTTCACGCAAAATAGTTGAAGAAATGCCATCAGTATGACTCAGATAAACCACTGAACAGCCTTCAGAGGCAAATTCTTCTTCATAATTATTCCAAGACGGCGTTCCTTTCCAGTCAGAACCGACAAAAACTACATCAACATTATATTTTTTAACAGCAGCAAGTTTATCCATATCATCTTGAAGAACAACTTTATCAACAAATTTAATTGCTTCAACAATAGAAACTCTATCCTCTTCACAGATTATAGGAAGCTTATTTTTTCTTTTTTTGCACAGTTCATCTGTTGTTACACCCACGATAAGATACTCACATTGTTCCTTAGCGCGTCGTATAATATTAAGATGTCCTATGTGGAACATATCGAAAACTCCGGTGGTATAACCAATTTTATACTTCTCTTTACTCATAACTCAAACTGTCTTTCTTGCAAATTTTTGAAATACCCAGCTTCTCAGCTTATTTGGTAATAATAACTGTACAACAAGCCGTTTATTTACATTTATAAGGAAGGTACCTAATCCGATAACCTTATTATCTAACATAAATTTTTGTAATTTAGCTTCACTCAAGAAGTATTTTTTGCCTCCTCTGCGCTGGTACATTTCTTTGCCAACACGAACATTAACTAAATAATCAGGGAGATTAGCAAATTTAGCACCATCAAGAAACAATCGGAGCCACAGATAATAATCTTCATCGCAAAACCAATCAAGATATCCACCTGCATGCTCAACATTAATTTTGCGAAACATAACCGTCATCTGATTCATCGGACAGCGTTTTTTCATATCTTTTTTTATAGCTTCATCATCTGACTCAACCATGCGAGCACCGACAATATTATCAGGAGAATCAACAAACTCAGTTATGTTACCGCCGACAATAGTTAATTCAGGATCTTTTTTAAACAGTTCGAGCTGCTTTTCAAATCTGTCCGGAGCACTGATATCATCAGCATCCATTAAAGCAACAAGCTCATGAGAACAGTTATTCAATCCAACTCTGCGAGCTTCACCGTGTCCCCTATTTTCAGGCAATCTGATAACAGTAAAAATCGGATTTTGTTCATAATCGATAATTATGTAATCAAGTAAGCTTGGTACAGGACCGTCAACGACAAGAATAACCTCATCCGGTGCCTTGGTCTGATTTAAAATACTGTCAACTGCTGTTTTAAACCATTCGGGGTTATCCTTGCCGTATACACACATTGACACAGAAAACTTAGTGTCAGGCATAATTATACCTCCAACAGTTCTTTAGCCTCATTCTGACGAAGCTGATACTCATTTTCTGTTACTACGCCTTGTGATAACAGATAATCGCCCAGATCAATATCACTCGAAGTTCCTTCGCGCACTGTATCAGCTCTTTTGAATACTTTCCCTACAGTCTGTAAAATAATTTTTGCATCATTCAAAAAAGTAACTCCATGTTCTATGTATTCAAGGTCGAACTTAAATTTTTTCTCCCAACTGATATTATTTCTACCGTTAACCTGTGCCAAACCTGTCAATCCCGGCATTACACTATGTCGGGTTCGCTGCTTTTGCGTCATAAAAACCATATCGCGCACCAACTGCGGGCGCGGTCCCACAAAAGACATCTCACCCTTGATAATGTTGAGTAGTTCCGGTAACTCATCCATTGAGGTAGCACGCAAAAACTTTCCGTATTTAGTTAATCTATTTTCGTCAGGGAGTAAATTACCGTTTTCGTCTTTTTGGCTTGTCATAGAACGGAATTTGATTAAATTAAAGATTTTCTCATCCTTACCGGGACGCGGTTGAACAAAAAACGGATTTTCTTTCATCACTGCCGAACCTACTACAATCAGCACAAGAAACAAAGGTGACAATACAATTATCGCTATCAGCGCGCCTATTAAATCAAAAAATCTTTTGAAAAAACTTTGATACATACCTCTTATTACCTCAATCAAAGCAGCTTCTCACTATCTCAATAACTACATCCTGTTCTTCTTTTGTCATCTTGATATCACTCGGCAGGCAAAGACCTCTGAGGAAAATATCAAGACCGACACTTTCTTTATATGCGTTTTCTCCGTTTCCGTTGCGAGTAAAGAACTCGTTGTTACGGTAAATCGGCTGCATATGCATAGGCTTCCAGATAGGTCTGCCTTCAATGTTATATGATGCGAGCTTCTCAAGAATTTCAGTAGGACAAGACTTGCCGGGCTGTGTGGTAAACTCAGCAGCTGTCTCGTTAACTGTATTATCACACATTGCGTTCTCATCAATAATCATACAGCTAAGCCAAAAGTTCGGTACAGAATTTACTGCATCATAAGGATTCATTTTAACGGGAAGATCCTTAAATCCCTCTTTATAGCGTTCATAAATTGCTCTTTTTCGGGAAATATGTTCATCCAGATAAGGAATCTGACCGCGGATAACACCGGCAACAACATTACTCATACGATAGTTGTATCCGAGCTCCTCATGCTGATACCAGGGGGCAACTTCTCGACTTTGAGTTGACCATTTTTTTACGGTCTTGGCAGCCTCCTCATCGTCCGTAAGGAACATTCCGCCTGCAGAGCCCGTAATAATCTTATTACCGTTAAATGAAATACAGTTATATGTACCGAATGTGCCTGTCTGAACGCCCTTATATGTAGCTCCGAGTGATTCGGCAGCATCCTCAATTACAACAGCATTGTACTTTTTACAAACCGCCATTATTTCATCAATCTTTGACGGAGTTCCGTAAAGATGCGCAAAAACTACAACCTTTACATCAGGATAAGTCTCAAATGCCTTCTCAAGTGCTACAGGATCCATATTCCAGGTGTCGGGCTCAGTATCGATGAATACAGGAACCCCCTTCTCGTAAACAACAGGATTTACAGTTGCGGCAAAGGTCATATCGGAACAAAATACCTTGTCGCCGGGTTTTACTCCTGCCATTTTTACAGCAAGATGAAGTGCCGATGTGCCTGTTGCAAGACCGACAGCATACTTGCATCCGAGCTTCTGTGCAATCTGACTTTCAATCTGATTGATGTTCTCACCGACGGTTGACATCCAGTTGGTTGTGAAAGCCTCAGTCATATATTCAAGCTCAGCGCCGTGCATTGTCGGTGTAGCTAACCATATTTTCTTTTTAAATTCTTCCATGGATCTACCTTCTTTGACTTCAAAAGAAAATTCAGTTTTAATATATGAACTAACTATATTCAAGTAATTTTCAATAATATAATCAACATCTTCATCAGTCAGCTTGGTATGAAGAGGAAGCGTAATTTCGTTGACATAATTATCATAAGCATTCGGATAATCCTTAATGTCAAATCCGATATTTTTATAAGCAGTAAACATAGGCAACGGCTTATAATGAACATTACAGGCAATTCCCTTTTCAGCCATTTTGATGATAATCTCATTTCTTTGTTCGACGGATATTCCAGGAATTCTTGTGAGATACAGATGTCCGGATGACTCACGGTTATGATTATAGTGCTCAAGAGTTTTTACACCCATCGGTCTGAAGGCGTTATCATATTTTTCTATAATTTCGCGTCTTCTGCTGAGCATCTGAGGATATCTTTCAAACTGTTTTAATCCGATAGCCGCAGATACATCAGTCATATTCCGCTTATAATACAAACCAATGATATCATATTCCCACGAGCCGAGCTGTGTTTTTGAAAAAGCATCCTTGGACTGACCGTGCAAAGATAACAGCTGAAGTTTAGTATATAAATCCTCATTACTGATTCCCGGGATAGTATTCCATGTCAGAACACCACCCTCACCTGTTGTGAAGTTTTTCACAGCATGGAAGCTGAAGCTTGAAAAATCAGCAACAGAGCCAACCATTCTTCCGTTATACTTTGCACCAAATGCGTGAGCAGTATCAGCAAGAACAGCCACTCTTCCCAAAGCCCGCTGAATTTCGTTATATGACGGACAAAAAATATTCTTTTTTCTTTCAACTATTTCAAAAACCCTGTCATAGTCACAAGGAATACCGGCAAGATCAACAGGGATTATAGCCTTAGTTTTTTTGTTTATTGCATTTTCGAGTGCATCGTAATCCATCTCAAGACTGTCCTTCTGAGTGTCAACAAGAACAATCTTTGCACCGACCTGTGCGATAACTGAAGCAGTTGCAGTATATGTATACGCACAGGTTATAACCTCATCACCTGCACCGATTCCGAGAAGATGCAAAGCAAGCTCAGCACATGCGGTCTGTGAATTAAGGCAGACACATTTTTCAACACCGATCCACTCAGCAACTCTGCGTTCAAGCTCTTTTGTTTTTGGTCCTGTGGTAATCCATCCGGAACGAAGAGCATCTATCACTTCGTATATCTCCAGATCAGATATATCCGGAGGGCTAAATGGAATTCTCATCGCATTATCAGCCATCTTAAACAACCTCACAATTTTTACATCACAAATTTATATTTCAAGTTTTTCGAACAATCCGTCCAAATCATTATCTGTCTGAACTGTTTTAAAAGACGATAATCTTTTTTTTGCAAACCTTTTCTTATTACCCGTAAGAAAAGAAAGAATACGAATAAGATAAAAGAAAGGAGTTAAAAGGAAAAATTTGTCAAGTACGGGATACTCGGCTTTAAGCGTGGATATCGGAATAAATACTCTTGACAGAACATAATTAAAGCCATTTTTATGTCGCTCTTTATCTGATATAATTCTCGTATCAAGCGAGCCGAAGCTGCCACCGTCAACGATGTATTTTTCCATCATAAGCGTGACTTCATTGTGCTCGCAATCCGAGAACCACACTTCACATAATTTGCAGGATTGAGATTCGAATTCAAACAAATTTCCCGTTCTGAGTAAAAAAACCTTTTTGTCAGTGAAAGATAATTGATTATCGTTATTTATAAGCCACAAGTCGAGAAAAGGTCTTAAACCGCAACCGCCGATTCTGAAATGCTTTGCCATGTGAAGCAAATGATAGTAGTAAAAATAATCATCAGAAAATCTGTGTTCACACGACTCTTCCGAACAAGGAACAGCGTATTTCCATACATCGGCAAGCTTTTTTGAATATAACGGCGAGCCTTTATCACCTAAAAGCCTGAAATGAAGTTCAACACAAATACCTTCATCTGATTCAAGAACGATATCGTGCTTGGTTTTATTCTTTATAGTAAAACCGCCAGCATCAATAAGAACAGAAACCGCTTTATCAATTTCTTTTTCTTTAATAAGTATATCGATATCACAGCTGGTTCTCAACCACGGTTCGGGATAAAAGCTTCTGATAACCGCACCCTTTAACGGTATGTAGTCAATTAACTCTTCCTCAAATAAAGAGTACACTTTGTCACAAACTGACTTAATCTTTTCATAGAGAAAAACAGCCGTATACATTTCTTTTTCAAACATGCTTTTGATTTGTCTGCCTTCTAAAATTCCGTTTTTCAGAAGTGCCGATGCGACAATGTGACCAACAGCATGCTTGCGAGCCAAAACAAGAGTTTCGATAAGCATCTTATCGGGAATCAAACGATAGTTTTTTAGCAGATCAGGTGTATTTTCACACACTTCACTGCGTATTAAGCTTATCATTATTCCTGTAATTTCATTCATATCGATACTCCGATAACTATTATCTTTTAATTTTATAAATCACACGAAGAATTATCGACCTTAACGGACGAAGTATCATCCACAAAGTACACAAACAGCGCCAATAAGGCGAATCCGTCGAGAATCTTTTGCCTTTTCTTTGAATTTCAATAACAACACCTAAAACCTGATCAGAACTGATTTCTTCGTTCCAGGTCTGTGCATCACCGTTAACTATAAGCCTGTTGTCTTTCAACACCTTTATAATTCTGTGAAGCACGAGAGAGCTGTCCTTGCGTTTGAACAAAACTATGTGTCCTGTTTTTAACGCAATATCGTCAGCGCTTTTCAGATATATAATATCCCGACGGCTGATGAGAAACGGATTCATACTGCTTCCCGAAACATACATCGGAACAACAGCACCGTCTTTTAACAATTCTGTTATCGGATCACTTATTTCAAAAGCGTTACAATTAAATTTTTCCATAGCTCACCCAAAAACAGTTTTATATAAAAGCTCAACCGAACCCTTATCAGGTCGGCAAGCGAGATGATATATCGGAATATTCTTCACAACTCCGTCAAAAACCCTGAATACATTCTCAAGACAAGCCTGATCCCAATGGGGAAAAAATATATTAGAAGAAAGCTTTTCGACTGACTCGTTGCCGAGTGTAACAATCTCATTATCAGCCGACTGTGATAAAACAACAATAGCCTTAATCGGCACAACACTGTTAACCGAATAATCAGATGAGCCCTTCCACGGTAAGCCGCAGGCATAAAACCTGTCATCAATACATCTGACAAAAGTCTTATCACCGTTGACAATCACGGCGTTTTCATGTTGATTCCAAAGCTCCGCCTGTGTTGTTTTACCTATTTCTGAAGGTCCTGTAAAAAGTATACTCTGTCCGTTAACCTCAATCACAGAAGCGTGCATAAGTATCGCATTAAAATATGAGAATCTTGAACACAACGCCGCTAACGGTAAAGAATACTCACCTGTTGTTGAATTTCCGTAAGCGCAGACATCACTCCATTTATCGTCCGCGAGCAGAAATTCACCGCCCTGTCCCTTCAGAAAACGAGAAAAAGGTTTATCTGTATACTGAACAGAATATGAACAGAGTAACTCATCAGGAAAAGAAATTTTTATTACCGGTGAATCCGATTTATCTGATTCAAATCCGCTTACGAAAGCAGAATGTGTATTCTGCCAATCGACATTCAAGCCCGCAATATTCAGCATATCATACACCTTAGAAACTGCTATGACAGTTAAGCCAGGCTAACAGATATTCCATATTGGTAGCATTTGCTTCAACCTGACTTCTAAAGTCCTTATAATAATCAACAAAGGTAGTACCGGTTGCCTGAACCTTAACAACTCTTGTATAAAAATCACGGCAACCGTCCTGGGCAGATGTGAAGGTGATAGAGGAAGAACCCTCAACAGAGTCAACACCGCCGGAAATAGCTATACTTTCTTTTAAATTCAACACAATAAGCTTACTTTCAGGAACTATATATTTCTTTTTCATAATATCAGATCCCTTTCTTCATCATATAAATATCATAGAGCCTTTCAGCCATTCTGCAAAAAGACTTATCAACCTTTTCAGGATCACCGCTTTCACCGCAAAGAATCGCAGGGCATCTCTGACAAAAATCCTTCCATTTGCAGGATACACACTCGTTCGGATTTTTGATTTGAGATAGTTTCTTATTAAGTGAAACAAAATCATCATTGAGATTGCCCGAGTATTCAACAAACGGCTTACAGAGAAATGCACAAAGCTGAAAATGACCGTGCCAGGTAACAAACAAAGAATTATTCTTACTTGCACAAATGGCAAACGGATCGTCATTCCACGGAAATCTGCTGTTTTCAAGATAATCAAGAGTCAGCTCATCTGAAAAGTCTGCAAATGCAAAACGGGATGTTGCCGCGGTATTCGTTGTTCCGCGAGCAGATTTAACTACTGAGACAGTATGATTAAGTGATAACCCCTTCACTTTTGCAAAGTTATGAATAGCTTGCAAATCATCAGCATTCTCGTGAACTATTGTTGATGTCAATTTAACAGGTATACCTTCTTTTTTCAAAAGATCAATCGCCTTGGAAACTCTTGAAAATCCGTCAGATACACCGCAGACCTTTTGATAAGTCTCATCACTTGCACCGTAAAGAGTAATCGCCATAAAAAACGGATGTCCGTATTTTCTGAATTTCAGTATGACATCTTCATCAATCTGAGAACCGTTGGTCATTATACTTAACAAAAAACCCATATTGTTGAGTTTTTCATAAAGCTCCCAGAATCCGGGATACAGAAGCGGCTCACCACCGGTAAGAGTCAGATTGAGTGTACCGCTGTTTTTGGCCTGTTCAGCAATCTCGAGCCACTCATCAACAGTCCGTAATCTTCCCTGTGCGTTTGCCTGCTCCTGATCTAACCTGACATAACACATAACACAGTTAAAGTTACAAAAAGGTGTCAGTTCAAAAGTCATGGTCAAGGGAACAATATTGCGTGAAGCCCACACATTAAGATCAGTCACAAAATTATTGCTAAGGCGAACACAATCCATCATTGCAGAGCACCCTGTTCTTTCAGACCATCAAGAAAGGCAATAACATCATTTTTAGCGGTATCACAATCGACATCATAATTCCGGGTTAATATATCTGTCAGTTGTTCAACAGTTGCACCGTTTTTAAGCGATTCCCAAAGTAATTCTCCACTCTCACTGAGTGCGATCATACCGTGAATTTCAGATGTTTGCGCACCAATCGGAACAGCCATAATCTGCTCACCGATTTTACGCACAATAAATCCGTTTTTTACTCTGTACATCGCTTCATCTCCCGTAAATATATAAAAACCCTATTTTCTGTTTAATTATATCATAAGCATTCCTCTAAATCAACAATAATTATAAATTTGTTGCCTGAATGCGTAAAAATATTTTTATAAAAAAGAAAAAAGATGTATTTAAAATACACCTTTAATCTGTATTGATATCTTCGGTTAAATTTCCTGCTTCATTGATTCGATAAACTCGGTTGCAGTATTGCAGCATACTCGGTCTGTGTGTTGTTATAATGCAGGTTCTGTTAGGATATGATTGCATTATATTGGCAAGAACCGTTTGTTCGGTTTCAGCATCAAGGGCACTTGTAGCTTCATCCATAACTAACACGGGAGCGTTTCTGAGAAGTGCTCTCGCAATCGAAATTCTCTGAATCTGTCCTTCAGAGAAATTAACACCCTTTTCATTGACCGAAGTGTGAATTCCGTCGGGAAGCTTTTCTATAAAGCTCATCGCGTCGGCAGTTCTGAGAGCGTATTTAAGCTCGTCATCAGTTGCATCAGGCTTAACAATTCTGAGATTATCAGCGATACTGCCTGAAAACACTGCATTTCCCTGAGGTACATAAGAGCAGAACCTTCTTGTGCTTTCAGAAACCCTGATGCACTCCCCTCCCAACGCCGTCATAACCATAGAGCCTTCGTCAGGCTCAACTAGACCGAGAATCAGTCTGAGAATTGTTGTCTTACCTTCACCTGAAGGTCCGACAAACGCTATTGTCTCTCCGGGATTGACATTGAATGAAATATTCTTTAATACCGGAGTATCACCGTCGCTGTAGGTATATGTAAGATCACTGCATTCAATAGAAAGTCCCTGTGTCTCAGCGACATCACGCAAGCCCTCTGCTTTCGATTCATCCTCATAAGCTTCAAGCGGAAGATCAGTAATCTCCATAATTCTTCCTGCGGCAGTTGCAATAGAAACCGCGGTAGGAAGCATTGACACCAGAGAATTAAAGGATGATGTAAGCTGACCTGAAATCTGCAAAAACAGAGTCATTGTGCCATAGGTTATTGCACCCTGCCACAATCTCCATACGCCCCATCCGTAACAGGTATATGAAACGATCAAGCCGATAATTGACATACAAAATGTCATAATAATGCTGAACTTACCGTGATCAAGCTTTATTTTTCTGTGTAAAGCAAGATTTTGCTTTAGCTGTTCAACATATCGTTTCGTGATATCAAACGCTTTAATCGTCTGAATGTTCTGAATGGATTCGGAATAGAAAGAGAGAATTTTACCGTTCATTTCACGGCTCTCAACATTGTATTTACGCATCATTTTTGCTGAAATCTTAGAAGAAAGGAGCAAAAAAGGAGCGCTCATAAAAGCAAACACAGCCATAATCGGGTCATAATACATAACGACCGCGAAGCAACCGATAAATTGCGCTGTTTTGGTAAATAAGCTTGGGATAAATGCGACTATACTTCCCGAAATTGCCGATACATCGCCCTCGATTCGGTTAAGCAAGTCACCGGAATGATATTTGCTGACATCCTCCCATTTAGAAAGGACAATGTGATCATAAACGCTTTCACGCACTTCATTGCTGATCTTTGAGCCTACGATCGTAGCAATTCTCGAAACAACAGAATTGACAATAAGCTGTGTCAATCCGAGACCGATTGCAAAAGCAGCACTTGTTACTATTGTTGAGCGGTTGTGTGTAATTACAGAGTCTATAAGATGCTTTGACGCTACACTTGCTCCGAGTCCCATAACTGTACTCAACACGCCGATTACAACATAGAAAAAAATCTGTAAGCGATACCTTGAAACATAGCGGAGCAACCACTTCCACTCATTACTGAGTGAACGGATAAGATTTAAATATTCACCCGGCTTTTTCACGGTATCACCACACTTTCATCATCTGTTTTTATTTTTTCTGTTTTTCCTGTCTGAACGCGACCCTGATTTATTACCCTTCTGTTCAGAGAAGCTTACCGCTTTAAATTCGTTTTTATCCGAATCGGTATTATCAGGAATTTCTCTTCTTGATTTATCGTTGCTACGGTAATATCCGTATTTTGAAGCATAATTATAATTTTTATAATATCCTCCGTAACGGTAATAACTGCCGTATCCGCCAAAGCCGCCTGCTGCACCGTTCAGGATACATCCGAGGAACTTAGCATCGGTTTCGAGCATTGAATTGATTCCTGCACGGATGCTCGTCTGATAAACAGCATCCTGTCTGATAACATAAATAATAGTCTCAACAACTCGTGCGATAATTGATGCGTCCGAAATAACACCGCACGGAGGCGTATCAATAAGAATCAGATCATAGTAATCATTGAGCGACTGTATTGTTTCCTTGAGCTTTTCGTTACGAATAATTTTCTGAACATTATTGATACTGTCCTTGAATGTCAATAAATAAAAGCCTAGCTCGTCAATCTGCTCAATGCAGTAGAATTCATTTTCCGTCTCTTTTTTCTTTTTGAAATTTTCGGATTCAACAATCTCCTGAATACCTGAATTACGAAGATCGGCATCAATGAGCAGAACCTTTTTTTCATCTCTTGCAAATATTGAAGCAAGATTGAAGGAAATAACGGATTTACCCTCAGCAGGAGCTGTACTTGTTATCATTACTGACTTTTCACCGTGATAAAGGCTTCCGTCAATAGAGCTTCTGAGAAGTCTGAGTGATTCAGTAAATTCTTTACCTACCAAAGGATTGGTAAGAACGATATTCTTATTGATTTCACGGCGGTATTTTTTAAAAATAACCAAAGGTAAAATGCCGATACAATGCTGATTAAGAACATTTCTGATATCTTCTTTTGTTCTGATAGTTTTACGCAGAATTGCATAAACAAGTATCCAACCTATACCGAGAACAAGACCGATAAGACCTGCACTCATAACAGATGACACCCATGCCATAGTATTCGACGGGGTCTTAGGAACAACAGGCTCATTGATCATTATAAGCTTTGTTCGTCCGATAATGTAATCTGCCACCGAAGTATAATTATCAATAACAGAAATCAAAGCATCATAGGTTAGCTGCGGATCACTTCCGCTTGCCGTGAGTGTCATCATATTGGTTCCCTGTACACCTGAAGCGGTAATGCTCGCGGGCATAGACTCTACACCAAGATCCTCACAAACCTGCTGTTGAACTATTTTATTTTTTACGATATGCGGAAAAACCGTAGTCAGTCTGTCGGCAGTTTCTTTATCGTAATAGAAAGAATATGCCCTAACACCGTCCTCGCCTGACAAAACTTTGTTTTCGGTATGTACCGTAAATGTCGCAGTAACCTTATAAACAGGTGTAAACCTGACATAACTTCTGTAAAACTGGACACCAGCAAAAAGAATTGTAAGCACAACGGCGATCCATCCAAATTTCATAACACCGCGCCAAATATCACTCAACAGTACTTTAATTTCAACTGTTGAATCATTGGTATCGTGATTTATTGTGTTATTATTCATAGTTTACCAATCCTAATTGTTACTTTTTATCTCAGATAAATCAATGTTCAGACTCATCGTTAGTCTTGTTAGCAGAATCCGACAAAGCTGATTTCTGATATTTTGAATAACCGTAATAATTATTGTAGCTGTGATAGCCTCTGTCATCAGTACCCATCTGACCAAAAAGAGTGAACGGCTTATAAACATCGTTAAGTATACAACCCTCAAGATTTCCGCCCGCATCAGAGATTGTGAGTATAGCCTCATTGATATCCTCAATCGGAGCACAGTCTGTTCGGATAACCATAAGAATCGCATCAGCCGCATTCGAAATAGCGATAGTATCAGCCGACACAGAGAGCGGCGGTGTGTCGATGATTATGAAATCAGTTTTATCACGAAGCTCCTCTAAGCTTGAACGGATAACATTACTGCTGATAATCGGAGCAGATTCACCGTGAATCTCACTGTTGAAGGCAATCGTCAGACTGCTCTTTCTGTAACGGTAAAACTTGAAATCATTAAGCTCAACCTTCTTTTCAAGAACATCTGAAAACGGAGTTTCAATAGTGTCATAGAAATCGAAAATCTTGTAAATTGACGGCTTGTGTACATCAAGATCAACGAGAATGACATTATAACCTCTGTCAGCCAGAGCGATTGAAACATTTGCCGCAACAGTTGACTTGCCTTCATTTTCAGCAACACTCGAAATAACAAAAGACTTCTTATCGCTGTTTCTGTTCATATATTCAAGCTTTGTTGCAAGCTTCTGATAATCCTCAGTAAACTGCAAACTTGAATAAGCATCGTTTATAAGCATTGCACGCTTTTTCTTTTTAAATCTCTCTTTTCTCGAAAGATGAGGACGCTCATGCGAAATCGTGCCGATAAGCTTTGAATCGATTTTATCAGAAAAGCCCTTTTCTTCCTTTACGGTTCCTCTCAGAAGAGAAAGAAGAACGATCATTCCCGCTTCAAACATCATCGCGAGCATAATAATCTGTTTTCTGTATACCGTCAATCTTGAGTTTGACGGAGAAGACGGCATCTTAGGCTCTGAAAGAACATCAATAACTGCGTTTGTGAATATTGCCTCAGAAACCTCGGGATAAACCTCAAGCACCGATCTCAGAAGCCTGAATGCAAGCTCAGGATCCTTCGCTTTGACGGAAATATTAAGCAGATTTGTAGCATCTCCTACACTTGTTGTGATCGTACCGTCAAAGCTTTCAAGTCCGAGATTCTCAGCTGCAAGCTTTTTTAAGGTGTTCTGTTTAAAAACATTGGTATAGATTTCAGCCATTTCGGATGATGACGAAAAGCTGTCATACACGCCACCTGTTCCGAGCTTTGAACGGACAACAAGAACCGCACTGCTCGTATAAGTCGGTGTATAGATGCTCTTTTCGACAACCTGAATCCCCATAAGCGCAATAACACCGATAAGAATTATTGCCCAGAAGCTTTTTACAACATCTCTGATAAGACTGTTCCATTCAAAATTGATTGTGAGGCCTGAATTTCTTCTGTTCATATCTGTCACTCCTCCACAACAACCGTCAGAATTGAATGTCCCTCATAGCCTTCATCGGTAGAGATGTAATAATGGACATTATATGTGCCAGCCTGTTCGGGATCAAAGTTTGTTGAAATCAACAGCTGATAGTTCTGCATAAGAACACCGTTGACTGTAACATCACTGATATAATCTTCAAATACAGGCTGTTCACCCTTTTTGATATAAATAAGGCTCTTTTTAAGCTGAATTTCAGGTGCCATGGTTTCGTTACCTTCAACATGCACGGTGACATCAAGATAGATAGTGTCACCCATACTGTTAGCAACCTGAAGTGATACCGTGAAAACACCTGCCGTGTTCTTAACATAGTCAGTGGCAATGATAGTAACCTTATCACTGATATCACCGTCGATACAATCTCTTGCACCAACCGCCGCACGGATATCCATTGCCTCATCCACAGCATAAACAAGAGCTCTCTTCATATAGAACTCAGGCTTGGTGTAATCGGTGTATTTGACCGTTCTGGTAATTTTGGTGACATGCTTATCAGAATCAGTCACGGCATAGGTAACGGTAGACACGCCGGGATCGATAAACTTTGAAACAGACTCAATCTGCACCTTATCAGTAATATCGCCATCCTTCTCGTCATAAGCGGTAACACCCTTAAGAAGGACATTTTCTTTATCCTTAACGCTGATTTCGATAACCTCAGAGTCGATTTTAATTTCAGGTATGGTCGTGTCTACCGAAAACTTTTCTATTACCGTAAAAACAACATAAGCAATCGATACCACAACAAAAAGTGCGAGAGTAGCTCTGCGAAGTAATTTAACCAAAACAATCACCACAATTCATTAAAACTACAGTAGATTAAGAATCTCTAAATAAGTAAATATTGAATAAAGACAAACACTTACACATTTTGAATATATTCTATCATAATTTATTATAAAAAACAACATATTTCTTATAAATAATAATTATTGATATATTAACAACAAAACCGATTGAAAGTGATTGATTTTTTAAAATCAAATTGTTATACTTGAGCTATGCAGAATTCGACTGCTGATTCACTTCAAGCAAGGAGGAAAACTATGCTTTATCCGAAAAATCAGGACCAAAAATTAAGTAAAGAGCTTTTCGAAAATCCTACAGCTGAATACCGCTGTACTCCTTTCTGGGCATGGAACTGCGAGCTCAAGCTCGACGAGCTTGAGAAAGAAATTGATTTCATGAAAGAAATGGGAATGGGCGGATTCCATATGCATACCCGTGTCGGACAGTCAACTGAGTACCTGTCTGACGATTATATGGCAAATGTCAAGGGCTGCACAGTCAAAGCAAAGAATGAAAATATGCTTGCGTGGCTTTATGACGAAGACAAATGGCCGTCAGGCTTTGCAGGCGGCTTTGTAACCAAGAAGAAGGAAAACCGTGAGAAATACCTTCTCGGTACAACCAACCCCAATAAAATCAAGGGTACAGCTCTTGCTAAATATGATATTAAGTTAGATGACGAGGGTTATCTTGTTTCATATAAGAAGCTCGGCGATAATGAAGAAGCTGAAAATATGGCGTGGTACGCTTCCCTCGAAACCTCCGAATCAAATCCATGGCACAATCTCGAGACCTATGTTGATACTCTTTCAAAATCTGCTATTGATGACTTTATCAATGTTACCCACGAGAGATATAAAGAGGTTGTAGGCGACGAATTCGGCAAAACCGTACCTGCAATTTTCACGGACGAACCTCAGGTCTTCAGAAAAACCTGTATGGATCTTTCCCTTAAGGAAAAAGATGTTAAGCTCCCCTTTACTACCGATTTCAACGATACATACAAAGCAGCATATAACGCTGACTTTTTCGACACTCTTCCCGAGCTTATCTGGGAGAAAAAGGAAGGCTGTCAGCTCGCAAGATACCGTTACCACGATCATACAACAGAAAGATTTGTTGAGGCATTCTGCGATAATGTAGGTTCATGGTGTTCAGACAACGACATTCTTCTCACAGGACATATGATGGAAGAGCCTACACTCGAAAGTCAGACCTGTGCAATCGGTGAAGCGATGCGCTCATACCGTTCATTCGGACTTCCCGGTGTTGATATGCTTTGCGACAGCCGTGAATTCACAACCGTAAAACAAGCTGCAAGTGCAACGCATCAATACGGTTATCCCGGCGTTTTAAGTGAGCTTTACGGCGTTACAAACTGGGACTTTGATTTCAGAGGCCATAAGCTTCAGGGTGACTGGCAGGCAGCTCTCGGCGTCAGCGTTCGAGTACCGCATCTTTACTGGGTTTCAATGCGCGGTGAAGCTAAAAGAGACTATCCGGCTTCAATCGGACATCAGTCAGCGTGGTACAAAGAATACTCATATATCGAGGACCATTTTGCACGAGTCAATACAATGATGACACGAGGAACGGCTGACATCAAGATCGGTGTTATACATCCCATCGAATCATATTGGATAAACTACGGCCCCAACGATAAGACAGGTGTTCTTCGTGCAGATATGGATGAGCGCTTCAAACAGCTTACCGAATGGCTTCTTTACAGCACACTCGATTTCGACTTTATCAGTGAATCGTTGCTCAAGGATCAGTTCGGCGGTGCTGAAAACGGATTCAATGTAGGTAAAATGAATTATGATGTCATTGTTGTTCCTGCTTGCGAAACACTCAGAGCAACAACAGTCAAGGCTTTGAATGATTTTGCAGACAACGGCGGTAAAATCATCTTTATTGGTGAAATTCCGACTATGGTTGATGCAGTTAAATCAGATGTACCTACGACATTATCTAAAAAGTGTGAAGTCATAAGCTGGAGTAAGGCAAGACTTATCAATGCACTCGATTTCTTCCGTACTGTCAGAATTCTCGACAAACGCGGCAATCCTTCAGATAATCTTATCTATGCAATGAGAAACGACGGTGACGGTAAGAATCTCTTTATATGCCATGTCAAGCCTGCACATAGAACAGCTATCGACGAAAAAGAGACATACACAATCACAATCAAGGGTGAATTCAAGCCCGTGCTTATGGATTCACTTACAGGTAATATTGAAGATTATCCTGCAACATATCTTAACGGAAACACAATAATCGTCTGGGATTGCTACTCACAGTCGAGTATTCTTCTCAGACTTGAGCCCGGTAAGGCTGAAAAAGCTTACTTAATCTCCGAAGAAAACGGCGAGCTCGAATATCTTCAGGATGAGATGGAGATCTTCCTTGAGGAGCCCAATGTCTGTGTGCTTGATATGGCTGAGTGGAAAATCGATGATAACGAGTGGGAGCCGAAGGAAGAGACTCTTCGTCTTTGCGTAAAAGCAAAAGAAAGACTCGGCATGTCTACCGACAGTATTCGCGGTGTTCAGCCCTGGGTAATGGGTAAACCTGTTCCCGAGCATACAATCACAACAAAAATGACCTTTATTTCTGACATAGATGTTAATGATGCAACACTTGCACTTGAAGACTTTGAGGAAAGCGAAATCATCTATAACGGCAAAAAGATTGATAAAATCTCTGACGGTTATTATGTTGACTTCTCTATCACAAAGGTTAAAATCGGTAAAATTAACAAGGGTGAAAATACAGTAATCGTAACTAAGCCCTTCACCGTAGTTTCCAATGTTGAAAATATGTTCATCCTCGGTAACTTCGGTGTTAAGGTCGCAGGTACATCTGTAAGGATCGTTGAGCCTGAAAACAAACTTCATTTCGGTGACATTACAACGCAGGGACTCCCCTTCTACGGCGGTGTAATGACATACAGATTCAAAATTCAGGGCGGTAAGGAATCAAAATTCTGTCTGGGCTTATTTGCAGCTCCATGTGTATGCGTAGAGCTTGACGGTAAGCGGATTGCAAATCTTTCACTCTCACCGCATTCAGTAAATCTCGGAAAGCTCTCTGATGGCGAACATACTCTCGATCTCGTTGTATCACTCAGCAGAATCAACACATTCGGAACATTGCATATGTGCGACGGCAGAAGACAGTGGTTCGGTCCTGACGGCTGGTACACCGAGGACGAAGACTGGACATACGGTTATCAGTTAAAGAATGCAGGTCTTCTTACAGCACCTCGATTTTATCACAAATAAACAATAACTTTAGACCGTGTTTTGCAGTTTGCAAAACACGGTCTTTTCATAAAAAATAACACCCACAAAATGTGGGTGTATAATTCTTATAATCTTGAAAAGCCGAAATTATTGATAAGCGCATCAATCTTTTCTTTCTGCTTACACAAGGGGCACTCATGTGCAGGAACATTGAAATATCCCGGGATGTCATTGGGATCGAAAACAGAGTTTACGGGATAACCGCCGCATTCCTTTTTAGTTGCAAAAATCGAAGCGATACCGACGATGTCGCCACCGTAATATTTAAGAGCTTCAATCGCAGAGTTAGCAGTATAACCCGTAGCAACGGAAACAGCAAGAATAAGAACATGCTTACCCTTGATCATAGGAGCATAGTTGTCTCTGAAAATAAGCTGAGAAGCACCTGTCATTTCAGGAGTAACAACATAGATTGTCTGATGTGCATTTATGTTCATAAAGTTATTTTTGGTTAATTCGTCAGCAAGACAGGTACCGATAACCTCTGTGCCGTCAAGACAAAGAATTGTATCAATAATCTGAGTACTGTAGCTGTAATTTCTGCACAACTCCTTAGCAACAGCCTGAGCCTCGGACAATCTCGACTTCTGAGCAGCAACATCGATATAATAGTTACTGTGTGAGTGGTTTGATGCAAAATGTCCCTCTAAAACGCGAAGGAACAGATTATTGCTGCTTGTTTTAATTTTGATAACATTCTTTTCAGGCATAGAGACACCTCGTCATAAATATTGTACATATAATAATATGTGTTCTTATATTACAACAAATGCATAATAAATTCAATACTTTTTATATAAAAATTATTATATATAAATAAAACCCCGCTATCTGAGCGGGGTTAAGCTGTATAAAGTTTATCTTGCTGTTTCATCGCCTAAAAGCAGTTTATATGTGTTCAAAACACATTTTAAGTCTATCAGGAATGACTGCTTTTCGATGTACTCAATATCCCAGGCAACCTTTTCCTCAGGCTTGTGTTCATATCCGCCGTTAATCTGGGCCCATCCTGTAAGACCTGGTTTTACCATAAGACGGTAATTAAATCCGACAATATATGACTCAAACTCCTCATAAAATACCTTTCTTTCGGGACGGGGTCCGACAACACTCATATCACCCTTGAGAATATTGAGGAACTGCGGTATTTCATCAAGATGGGTTTTTCTCAGAATTGCGCCGAAAGAAGTAACTCTGTCATCACCTTTTTTAGCCCAGACAGCTCCGTCCTTTTCAGCGTCACTGACCATCGTTCTGAATTTGTAAATATCAAATTCCTTGCCATTCTTACCAAGTCGTTTCTGAGAATATATGATTGGTCCCTTAGATGATACAGCAATACCTATTACAATAAACACCGAGGGAATCAAAAACACAATAACTGCAATTAAAGATGCAATAATATCAAACAACCTTTTAACAAAAAGAAAGAATTTGTTATTGTTCACTCTCTCAGGTTTTCTGACCACAAATTTCTTCTCACTGCCGAAATCTCTGACAGAAACATTGGCTTTTACAACCTCATGCTGATCATCTGAAATAACAATATTTACTTTTTCTTTTACTGTTACTTCCATAAAAACCTCTTAACGCTTTTTCTCAAGAGATTATACCACTAAAAGTAACAGTAATCAACTGTTAAAAACTACAAAATTGTTGTGATATTGTTGTCTTTTAAAAATTATCTTTTTATAAGTTTAAATATTCCAATGACACATATCATCAGTTTAAATATCATTGAAGCCGTCAGTAAGCAGCTGATAAATCTGTTTAGAATCAAAAGCTTTCTGTCGCAATCCGCAAGCTTAAGAAATGTTTTAACAGTCAGTGCACATTTATTTATCATAGCCTTCCCCTCCCGTCAACAGAATTGCGTGAGCAATCGACGGAATACTTTCGCCCTGTAAAGGTGAAATTGCCGAAAGCAATGCTCCCGTGGCAACCACAAGAACTCTGCTGAGCTTTCCGCAATTCAGTTCATTTAGAATTTTGGAGCAAAGCACTGTTCCGCAACAAGCGCATCCGCTTCCGCCTGCATGGACATCCTGATTTTCGATATCAAAAATCATCATACCTGCATCATTATGAACAGCCCTTATATCGATGCTATACTCAACATTCAACAACTCATACAGTAGCTCTGAACCGACTTTACCGAGATCTCCTGTCAGAATAAGGTCATAATCCTTAGGTGAAGTATCCGTACCGCTCAGAAACTCAAAAATCGTCTGAGCCGCCGCAGGAGCCATAGCTGCGCCCATATTATTCGCATCGGTAATACCTTTATCAACAATTTTACCTATAACCGCTTTCTCAATACGAGGTGCGTTTACCTTATCTTTACAGACTAAAGCTGAGGCGGCACCCGTAACAGTCCACTGAGCCGTGGGTGTGCGTTGTCCGCCGTATTCAAGAGGCTGTCTGAACTGCTTCTCAGCCGAGCAGAAATGGGAAGATGTGCAGGCAACTGCTTTGTCGATTATTCCCGAATTAACACACACGGCGGCATTGATTAAGGATAAAACCGAGGTTGAGCAAGCACCGTATACTCCACTGAAAGGTATATTGAAATCTCTCAGACCGTAGCCTGTTCCGCTGCACTGGTTAAGAAGATCACCTGCAAAAATCACATCAATGTCATCCGATGTAATCTTAGCTTTTTTTAAAAGAATTCCGATTGCAGTCTTCTGAAAGCTGCTTTCTGCCAATTCCCAGCTTTTTTGTCCGTTGAGCTCATCCTGTATTATCAGATCAAAAAAACTGCCCAAAGGTCCCTCGGATTCTTTTTTGCCTGCAACTGCCGACCACGCAATAATTTCAGGCTTATTTTCAAAATTCAAGATTCTGTTTCTATTTATCATCAGAACACCTTCATTATCAGATAATATATCAGTCCGAATACAGTTGATGCCAACACGCCAAAGGCAATTACGGGTCCTGACACTCTGAAAATGTTAGCACCCGTACCGAGAACAAATCCCTCACTCTTGAATTCAAGGGCAGGCGCAACAACAGAATTTGCAAAGCCTGTAATCGGAACAAGAGTCCCTGCTCCTGCAAACTTTGCAATCCTATCAAAAACGCCAAAACCTGTAAGACAAGCCGCAATAACAATCAATGTTACAGAAACCATTGTTCTTGTCTGTGTAGTTGTCATTCCAGCAATTTCAAAAATAACAGACAGAAGCTGACCGAACATACATATAAGTCCGCCGATAAGAAACGCACGCAGACAATTCATAATCACAGGTGAAGACGGTGACGCTTTTTTCACCATTTCACCGTATTTTTTATCAGAAATATTCATATTATCATCCCTCTTGCTTATTATTACCGCAAGCGTAAAAAATAAAACTGACTTCAAATGAAAATGAAGTCAGTTTTGTTATTTTTTAGTAATTTATCTGATACCGTAGTTTTCGATGATGTAATCCATATCCTTATCGCCTCTGCCTGAAAGGTTGATAAGAACTGAGCCGTGTTCCATTCGCTGTGCAAGCTTCATACCGTATGCAACAGCATGTGAGCTCTCAATAGCCGGAATGATACCCTCAAGTCTTGACAATTTAAAGAAAGCATCGATTGTTTCTTCATCGTCAATAACATCATATTTTACTCTGCCGATTTCCTGAAGGAAAGCATGCTCAGGACCTGATGACGGATAATCAAGACCACTTGCAACCGAATAGACAGGAGCAGGCTCACCGTTTTCATCCTTGAGCATAATGCTGTTAAAGCCGTGCATTACGCCTTCAGTACCGTATTTAAGGCTTGCGGCGTGATCACCGAGCTTTTCACCTCTGCCAAGAGGCTCAATACCGTATATATCAACCGGATCATTGAGGAAGCCCGCAAAAAGACCTGCAGCATTACTGCCGCCGCCGACACAGGCAACGATTGCATCAGGAAGATGTCCTGTCATATCAACAAACTGTTCTCTCGCCTCAATACCTACAACGCTCTGGAAATCTCGAACCATCATCGGGAACGGATGAGGTCCTAAAACTGAGCCGATACAGTAAATTGCGTTATTATATTCTTTGCTGTAAGCTTCAAAAGCTGCATCAACAGCCTCCTTGAGTGTTGCAAGGCCGTGTGTTACCTCAACAACATTCGCACCGAGAATCTTCATTCTTGCAACATTGGGTGCCTGTTTTTTAATATCAACCGCACCCATATAAATGTCACATTCAAGTCCGAAATAAGCGGCAGCTGTCGCAAGTGCAACACCGTGCTGACCTGCACCTGTTTCAGCGATAACCTTCTTTTTACCCATATACTTTGCAAGAAGAGCTTCACCCATACAGTGATTGAGCTTGTGAGCACCGGAATGGTTGAGATCCTCACGCTTTGCATAAAGCTGAACCTTGCCGCCGAGTGCATCTGAAAGTCTTTCAAGATGTGTAACGGGAGTCGGTCTGCCCTGGAATTCCTTACGGATTCTGCGAAGCTCGGCAATGAACTTTCTTGACTGACAGATAGAATAGTATGCCTCAGTAATCTCTGCCATTGCAGCCTTGAGATTGTCATCGACATAAACACCGCCATACTTGCCGAAATATCCGTTTTTATCGGGATAATTGTTAAAATAAGTATCAAAATCAATTCCGTTAAATTTCATAATATTTTCCTCCAGAAAAACTTAATAGCCTCTGACAAAAACAAAACGCCCTTGACAGAACCTTAAAATCTGTCAAGGACGAATAAAAACTTATCCGCGGTGCCACCTTGTTTCACGGTATACCGTGCGCCTTAAAGATACTTTCATATCTCCGTCAACTAACGCATGACTTCGCGTTGCAGAATACTTTGCTTTCGCATTTGACTGCACCCTCCGCGGTCCATTTGACGACTTGTTTCTTACCTGATTCCAGCAACACAGGCTCTCTGTAAAGTCATTATCGCCTTTATCTCCGCATCAACGGTTTAACTTAATTTTGGCTTATTATATCACCACAGAAACAGCCTGTCAAGCATTTTAACGAGAAAAAAAGTTGTCAGATTTTGTTAAAATACTCTTCAATACACGCGAGAACCTTGCTTTTTGCAGTTTCAATATCACCTGAAACCGTGCAACCTGCGGCTCTCGGATGTCCGCCTCCGTCAAGCATAGCACAAATTACCGAAACGTCAATACCCTCGTGGCTTCTCATAGACACCTTAAATGTTCCGTCGGTCTTTTCACGCATTGTAACACCGACCTGAACACCCTCAATCTGTCTCGGAATTGCCGCGATTGCATCAACCTCACTCTCATCAGAGCCGCTTTCACGGAACATATCCTGAGTGATTGTTATGAAAGCACATCTGTCATTGAGATACATTTTCATAGACTCAAGAGCAAGCCGCTCGAGCCTGACATAAGTTTTGGTTTTTGTTTCAAACATCAGAGTATTGATTCTGCTGTAATCAGCACCGGCCTCAATCATATCGGCAGCCATTCTTAATGTTCGCGGAGTGACATTGGAGTATCTGAAGCAACCGGAATCTGTTGTAAGTCCCGTAAAAATATTATCGGCAACAGTTTTGGTAATATCAGCACCCAGCGCTCTGATAACCTCCAGAATGATCTCACACGCTGCAGCTGCCGAAGGATCAAGAAGAGTCCTTTTAGCATAAAGTCTGTTTGAGCCGTGGTGATCAATACACAAATCGACTTTATCTCCGAATCGCTCTTCAAAATCCTTTCCGAGAAGCTTTTTATCAGCAACATCAACCGCAATAATATTACAGTATTCCGCCTCTTGAGTGCAGGCAGCGCCCATATAGCTGTATTTTGAAGGGATCTTATCACCGCAACGAACGCAGGAGCTTTTACCGAGTGAGCTGAGAGCTTCATTCAGTGCAAAAGCGCATCCGAGCGTATCCCCGTCAGGATGTGCGTGAGTCAGAATCAAATATTTGTCATTGTTTTTAAGGAATTCAACCGCCGCAATCAGGTCAATAATCATTATTCCTCAGTCCTCAAATTATCCATAATCTTAACAATATTCATACCGTGCTCGATTGAATCGTCTGCAACAAAGAGCAACTCGGGAGTCTTTCTCAGATGCAGGCGTTTTCCAACCTCACGGCGCACATAACCTGTTGCACTTTTAAGACCCTTGACAGCCTCTTTGGCAACATCAATGCCGTCAAGGGCACTGATGTATACCTTAGCATAAGAAGCGTCTGAGCTCACTTCAACGCGTACAACGGTTATCATTTTATCCATTACCCTCGGATCCTTGAGCTCTCTGATAATTGAAATTATCTCACGCTTGATATCCTCGGATACTCTGTCAATTCTATATCCGGCCATATATACCTCTTATCAATCTCTGTATTCCTCGATGATATATGCTTCGAAGATGTCGCCTTCCTTGATGTCTGAGAATTTGTTGAGTCCGATACCGCACTCATAGTTGGAAGCAACCTCTTTAACATCATCCTTGAATCGGCGAAGTGAAGAAATCTCATCAACCGCAAGAACAATACCGTCACGGACAACGCGGATTTTTGAGTTTCTTGTAATCTTACCGTCGAGAACATAACAGCCCGCAATCTTACCGACAGAAGAAATGCTGATAACATTTCTGACTTCACAGCGGCCCTGCTCAACCTCACGGAACTTCGGAGCAAGCATACCCTTGATAGCTGCCTCGATTTCTTCGATGCAGTCATAAATAATACGGTACATTCTCATTTCAACACCGTCGCGCTCTGCGAACTGAACAGCAACTGGATCAGGACGGACATTGAAGCCGACGATGATAGCGTTGGTTGCGTTTGCAAGCATAACATCGGACTCACTCGGAGCGCCGACACCGTTATGGATAACACGAACACGCACTTCTTCGTTTGAAAGCTTCTCAAGGCTCTGTTTAACAGCTTCGGCTGAGCCCTGAACATCAGCCTTGACAATGACATTAAGGTCCTTCATCTCGCCTTCCTTGAGTGAATCAAAGAGATTATCGAGAGTAACCTTCTGCATTGACTTGAACTGCTCTTCCTTAGCCTCGCTCTTTCTCTGCTCAACAAGCTCTCTTGCAAGACGCTCGTCACTTACGGCATCGAAGATGTCACCTGCCTGAGGAACCTCAGCGAGACCTGTGATTTCAACAGGGACAGACGGACCGGCAACCTTAACCTTTTTACCCTTATCATCAGTCATAACACGGACACGGCCTACTGCTGTACCCGCAACGATGATGTCACCTGAATTAAGTGTACCCTTCTGAACAAGAAGTGTTGCAACGGGACCGCGGCCCTTATCGAGACGGGCTTCAATAACGATACCCTTTGCGGCTCTGTTCGGATTTGCTTTGAGCTCCTGCATCTCGGCAACAAGAAGAATATTCTCAAGAAGAGTATCAATACCCATATGTGTCTTTGCAGAAACAGGTACACAGATAACATCGCCGCCCCACTCCTCAGGAACAAGGCTGTGCTCTGTAAGCTGCTGCATAATTCTGTCGGGATTTACATCCTGCTTATCCATCTTATTGATAGCAACGATAATCTGTACGCCTGCAGCCTTAGCGTGGTTGATAGCTTCAATAGTCTGAGGCATAATACCGTCATCAGCTGCAACAACAAGAACAGCGATATCTGTTGCCTGAGCACCTCTTGCACGCATAGATGTGAAAGCTGCGTGACCGGGTGTGTCAAGGAAAGTAATCTTCTGACCGTTGAGATCAACTCTGTAAGCACCGATGTGCTGAGTGATACCGCCCGCCTCAGTTGTTGTAACAGATGTGTTTCTTATAGCATCAAGAAGAGATGTCTTACCGTGGTCAACATGGCCCATAACGCAGACAACGGGATCACGGAGAATAAGATCCTTATCCTCATCGACGCTGTCATCGATAATTCTGTCTTCGATTGTAACAACAACTTCTCTTTCGCACTTAGCGCCAAGCTCAGTTGCAACGATTTCAGCTGTATCGTAGTCAATAACCTCATTTACGCTTGCCATCTGACCTAGCATAAAGAGCTTTTTGATAACCTCAGCGGCAGTCATATGAAGAAGCTCTGCAAGACCGCCGACTGTAATTTCGTCGGGAACCTGAATCTTAAGCTGAGGCTTCTTTGCGCGCTCAGCGGCAATTCTCTTGAGTCTCTCGGCCTCAGTTTCTCTTCTCGACGAGCGCATACCCTGCTTACGGTACTGCTGTGACTTCTGCTTAAGCTTCTGCTTATTAACAGTCTTATCGTTCTGAACGCCGCGGTTTGCAGGAGCGATATTTTCATAACGCTCATTATACTTTTCAAGATCAACATTGTTTGCTCTTGTATCAATCGTTCTTGCCTCACCCTTTGTTCTGCTCTGCGGCTTCGCATTGGGATCCTTTTCCTTCTTCTTGGGAGCATTCTGATTCTGCGGCTTTTCGGGAGTCTTTGCTTTATCCTGTGCCGGCGCCGCCTTCTTATCTTTATTTTCAGTCTTCTGAGCAGGAGTCTCCGTCTTATTCTCCTCGGGCTTCTCCTCCGCCTTCGGCTCTTCCTTCTTGGTTTCCTTCTTAGGCTCATTTGCTGTTGCAAAATAAGCATCAAAGCTTTCCACGCGGTTTTCCTGAGTGTAAACCTCAAAAATCACATCAAGCTCTGTTTCCTCAAGTGCTGTCATAGACTTTTTCTGGCCGTCAAAATGCTTAGCAAGAAGCTCAAGCACACTCTTGCTGGGCACATCAAAGTCTTTAGCAACTTCATGAACTCGGTATTTATTTATCATAACCCTCGCTCCTTTCCGGATTTGTTGTCGTTTAATTTGTTGATTAGTGTTTTTGCAAAGCCTTCGTCATCAACGGTAAAAACCGCGGCCTTGAAGCTTGTCGAATTTTTAATATCCATCATCGAATATGACACATCAAAAATTCTTACGCCTGCCTTCTGACTCAGAGATGATATCTCTTCATTCAGACGCTGTGAAGCATCTGCACAGATAATGCAAAGACTTGCCGTTCCTGCATTCAATGCAGCCTTACACGCATCGTGACCAAGGCTTAACTTTCCTGCCTTGCGGCAGAGACCTAACAGACTGAGAGCTGAATCATTCATGCTTTTTCAGCTCCTCTTCCATTTTATCGAAAACCTCATCGGGAATCTGCATCTGGAATGATTTTTCAATACGCTTTGATTTACGGGCTGTTCGCAGACAATTAACATCGTGGCAAATATAAGCCCCTCTGCCGTTTACGCGTCCTGTCAGATCAATAAGTACATCTCCGTCAGGTGTTTTAACAACTCGTACAAGCTCTTTTTTCGGCTTCATTTCACCGCATCCCGTGCATTTGCGAAGAGGTATTTTTTTCTTCTGCATTTCTGCACCTCCTATTAAAGGATAATGGAGGGTTCAATTTTGCCGCTTTCAGGCTTAATGTCAATTTTCCAACCGGTAAGCTTTGCGGCAAGACGGGCATTCTGTCCCTTATTACCGATAGCGAGTGAAAGCTGGAGGTCAGGTACGATAACGCGGCATGCCTTCTCACCGTTCTCGTCAACAGTAACGGATACAACATCAGCGGGAGCAAGTGCTGCTGCTACAAACTCAGCCGGGTTTTCGCTGTACTTGACAATATCAATCTTCTCGCCGTAGAGCATATCAACAATCTTACCGACTCGTGCACCGCGCGGACCGATGCAAGCACCTACTGCATCGACATTCTCGTCAGCACTGTAAACAGCAATCTTTGTTCTTGAGCCTGCCTCACGGGAAACTGACTTAATTTCAACAGTTCCGTCATAAATCTCGGGAACCTCTGATTCAAACAAACGCTTCACAAGACCGGGGTGAGTTCTTGAGATTGTAGCTCTCGGGCCTCTTCTTCCCATATCCTTAGCTTCAGATACACTTGCGATATAAACCTTGATAAGTGCACCCGGAACAAGTGTTTCACCGGGAATCTGCTCGCTTCTGAACAATGTTTCCTGAGCCTTGCCGATTTCAACAACAGCATCGCCTGTTTCAGGATCAACTCTTGAAACCTTAGCTGTTACGATTTCCTGATTATGGCTCTGGAATTCCTCACGGAGTCTTCCGTGTTCAGCCTCTCTGATACCCTGACGAATAACATGCTTACCCTTATCAGCAGCGATACGGCTGACCTCTTTTGTTTCAAGCTCAATTTCAATGATATCTCCGACAAGTGCATTTGCCTTATATTTCTGAGCCTGTTCGAGAGTCATGTCCTCATCGGGATCAACAATTTCAGAAACAACATTCTTTCTGACAAAAACACGCATTGTCTCTTCAACGGGATTGAGCTCACAGAAAACAATATCCTTATTGTTGTAATCGCGCTTGACCGCTGTTACAAGTGCCTTCTGGATTCCATCGCAGAGTGTATCCATCGGGATTCCTTTTTCTTTTTCAAGCATTCTGAGTGCCATAAAAAGTTCCTTGTTTACCATTATTCTACTCCTCCGAAATCATCAAGTTTTACATAAGATGCTTCTTTTTTATTTATCATGAGCTTTACACCGTCTTCGGTCTGCAGCTCAAAGCTTCCGTTATCATAGCTTTCAAGTGTACCCTTGAACTCTCTGCATCCGTCAACGGGACGGATAAGCTTAACCATAATTTTTGCACCGATAAATTTTTCAAAATGACTGTCGCGCTTCAGGTCTCTTTCAATTCCGGGTGAAGAAACCTCGAGACAGTAGCTCTGCTCAATCGGGTCCGCTTCATCAAGCGGCTTATCGATAGCGTGACTCATATCAACACAGTCATTGATCGAAACTCCGCCTTCCTTATCAATAAAGATACGCAGAAACCAATCGGCGCCCTCTTTTTCAAAGCGGATGTCCCAAAGCTCAAGACCGAGTGATTCCGCAATCGGCTCAGCAAGCTGCCAGACCGCATTGACGGTAGAACCGCCCTTTCCTTTTGAAGCCATAATATAACCTCCTTACTGTTCCTTAACAACACAAAAGAGCGGGTTGCCCCACTCCTTTGTCAATACAATCTAAAGTTCACGATGTTAGTTTACCACAAAGCTTTTGAAATTTCAAGTCTTTTTTTGAAATTAAAGCTTATTCATCTTGTTGAGTACAAGAACAGAGAGAACTGCAACAACAATTGTGATAAACATAAGTGTGCCCGCACCCATTGTCGGGTCAACAAAATAGAGGAAGAGAACACCTGCAATAAGAGGTGCAATCATAACCTTCCAGTGCTTAATAATATAACCTGCAGCAAGTGAGCCGAAAAGTGCAGGAAGCACATAATCGAATGCAGGTGCAAGTGTGCCTTCAGTAAGTAAGCCGAGGTAAGGACCGAAAGCCAGAACACCGACAGCGATTATAACTGTTGTTACAATGGAAGAAACAGCGATAGAAATAGTTGTGATAACTTCGCCCTCTTCAGTATTTGCGCGAACCTTTGCCTGCTGCATAGCCTTAAGACCGCAAGGAAGCTTAAGGTTTGAAATATTACCTGTAACGAAGCTCAGATATGCTCCGCCGGGGCCAAGCAGAGGAACATAAGTAATAACCTCTACGATAGCGGTTACCCAATAAAGTCCCATAAGCTTGGGCATAATGCTGAGAAGCGCTGAGCCTTCAGGCCATACATTAAATTTCAGACAAATTGCAATAGGTACACAAAGAAGGATAAGAATAGCTCCGAAATTCCAGAGGATACCCCATCTGTGGACTCTGTCAAAATAATCTTTCTGCATATCTTAAACCTCCTTTAACCCTTCATATACGGAGCTCCGACCTCGAACCAACCGTGTGTAACAAGGTTTTCCGGAAGCACATTTGTAAACAGAACAGCCATACCCATAGCCGCAAACATTGCAATAGGCATTGCAAAGGGCTCGAGCTTTGTAAGGTTGAACTTCTTGCATATAATATCAAGAATGAGCATAAAGACAACAGCACAGATAAGCACGAGAATAGACATAAATCCGGCTGAGCCGCTTATCATCTTTACCTGCTCGATTGCACCCTCAGCGTTTTCAACACTGGTGGTCTGAGTTGTAACACTGTAAATCTCTCTTGATACAAAAGCCATAACGATACCGATAAATGCAGCAGCAGAGATAGCATCTCCGAATTTCTTTGACTTCTCACTCTTGTTGACTGTTGCGCCAACCTTCTTCTGAAGCTTCTTGCAGAAGAACGGAAGAAGAATAAGCGGTGCAATACTGCCGAGGGTCATAGCCCAGGAAATAGTCGCAAACTTCTGAGGATCTGTTACGGAATCACGGAGAGAATCGCCCCAAAAATCAAGTGCTGACTGTGCCGCAGTTGTTTCATAAGCAAGGTTACCGATAACCGAAAGTCTGATCCACGGAAGTACTATACCCAACGCATTTGCAAGAACAATAACAGTTGCAAGAATTGAGATAGCAGGTGCAACAGTGAACATTGCACTTGAGATCATTGTTGTTCTGAGAGTTTCCTTAGCTATACCAAGCTCACGGGCTCTCTTCAAAGATTTGACAAGAAAAAATACGGACTGTACAACAACAAAAGCAATAACAGCCAATGCAATCGCATACATAAATCCGCTTTCTTTAAAGTCAGCCATTTTTTATCCCCCAATCAATAATACTTTTTGGAATGAGGTAATAATATCACAAAATCCGACATATCGTCAAGAGTATATTTATTATGTATACATTATATTTTATTTTCACTCAACTGTCATAATGTTTAAATTTTAAAAAAATCTTTGCAGCAGTGACCTGTTAACAATTTGTTCATATTTTCTTAATAAAAAAAACAAGTTGTTGTGGTAATTATTGCTTAGAGATTCATATCTCTATTTTCATTTTTATTTTCTCTTTCCCTTGAACGGTCTGATGCTGCACACATCGGACCGTTCCCCCTTTTATGGAGATATCGTATAATTTATCACTCTGTCACCGCTTGGTGTCAGGGTGATTTTTTCATATAAAATATTTATCAGAAAATATCGTCAAAATGTTGACAAAGACACTTTAATAGAATAAAATAAACTTTGTTAAAAATTTAAACAAGTCGGAGGACTACTAATTTTATGAATTACACTATCGCACAAAAAATCATCAAAAACCACCTTCTTTCAGGTGATATGACTGTCGGCAGTGAAATCGGTCTGAGAATCGACCAGACTCTCACTCAGGACGCAACAGGAACAATGGCTTATCTTGAGTTTGAAGCAATGGGTATAGATCGTGTCAAAACCGAGCTTTCAGTAGCATATATCGATCATAACACCTTACAGACAGGCTTTGAAAATGCAGACGACCACCGTTTCATCCAGAGCGTTGCTAAGAAGAGAGGCCTTCGTTTCTCTCGTCCCGGTAACGGCATATGTCATCAGGTACATCTTGAGCGCTTCGGTGCTCCCGGCAAAACACTTATCGGCTCAGACTCACATACACCCACAGGCGGCGGTATCGGTATGCTTGCTATGGGTGCGGGCGGTCTCGATGTTGCAGTTGCTATGGGCGGCGGCGCATACTATATTACTATGCCTAAAATGGTAAGAGTCAATCTTACAGGCAAACTCTCTCCTTGGGTAGCTGCAAAGGACATCATCCTTGAGGTTCTTCGCATTATGTCAGTCAAGGGCGGAGTCGGCAAAATCGTTGAATACGGCGGTGAGGGTGTAAAAACACTTTCAGTTCCCGAAAGAGCAACCATCACTAATATGGGTGCTGAGCTCGGTGCTACAACATCAATCTTTCCCTCAGACGACATAACCCGTGAATTTCTTAAGGCTCAGGGCCGTGAAAAGGACTGGATCGAGCTTTCTGCTGACGATGGTGCAGAATATGACGAGGTTATCGATATCGATCTTTCAGCTCTCGCTCCCCTTGCTGCAATGCCTCATATGCCCGACAATGTAAAGAAGGTTGAGGAAATCGGTGAAATCAAGGTTGATCAGGTCTGCATCGGCTCCTGTACAAACTCTTCACTTCTAGATATGCTCAAGGTTGCAGCTATTCTTAAAGGAAAGACAGTCTGTCCGTCAGTCAGCCTTTCGATTGCCCCCGGCTCAAAGCAGGTTCTCAATATGCTGGCACTCAGCGGTGCTCTTTCAGATATGATTGATGCAGGTGCAAGAATTCTTGAATCGGCCTGCGGTCCCTGTATCGGTATGGGACAGTCGCCGAATTCCGCAGGTGTATCTCTCAGAACCTTCAACCGTAACTTTGAAGGCCGTTCAGGTACAGCAGATGCAGGTATCTACCTTGTAAGCCCCGAGGTTGCTGCTGCATCCGCACTTACAGGTGTTCTTACAGATCCGCGCACTCTCGGCGAAATGCCCGAAATTGAGATGCCCGATGAATTCATCATCAACGACAATATGATCGCTATGCCCGCATCAATTGAGGACGCAGACAGCGTTGAAATTATGTATGGCCCTAACATCAAGCCTTTCCCGAAGACTGAGGCTCTCCCTGAAGAAATCACCGCAAAAGCTGTTCTCAAGGTTGGCGATAATATCACAACTGACCACATTATGCCTGCAGGAGCAAAGATACTCCCCTACCGTTCAAATATCCCGTACCTTTCAAACTTCTGCTTTAAACAGTGCGACGAAAAATTTGCAGAGCATTGTAAGGAAGCCGGCAAGGGTATTATCATCGGCGGTGCCAACTACGGTCAGGGCTCATCAAGAGAGCATGCAGCACTTGTTCCTCTTTATCTCGGAATCAAGGCAGTTGTTACAAAATCATTCGCACGAATCCACTGCGCTAACCTTGTCAATGCAGGTATCATTCCCTTTACCTTTAAGAATGAAGCTGACTATGACAAAATCAGCGTAAATGACGAACTTTGTCTTCCCGCTATCAAGGAAAAGATTGCAAGCGGCGCAGAGGTTACACTCAGAAATATAACAACAGGTGAAGAGTATGCTCTTGAATATCAGCTTTCAGAGCGTCAGAGAGACATTCTTCTCGCAGGCAGTCTTCTTGACTACACAAGAGAAAATTCATAAGGAGAAATCAAAATGACAGAATTACAGATCAAGAATGCAGTTGAAAAGTTTGAGGCACTTATGCGTGAGCAGAGTGACCGTTCAGATAAAATCAAGGCTCAGGGCGACTTTGTCGACTTTGATAAGCTTGACAAAATCGTTATCGGCGTATGCGGCGGTGACGGAATCGGCCCTGTTATCACAAAGGAAAGCGCACGCGTGCTTGAGTATATGCTCGCTGACAAGGTTAAGGCCGGCAAGGTTGAATTCAAGATAATCGACGGTCTTACAATCGAAAACCGCGTTGCGGCAAACAAGGCTATCCCCGACGATGTACTCGAGGAGCTCAAGGCTTGTCATGTTATCCTCAAAGGACCAACAACAACTCCCCAGGCAGGCGATCCGTGGCCTAATATTGAAAGTGCAAATGTCGCTATGAGAAAGGCTCTTGACCTTTTCGCTAACCTCCGTCCCGTAAAGGTTCCCGAGGAAGGAATCGACTGGACCTTCTTCCGTGAGAATACAGAGGGTGCTTATGCAGTCGGCTCAAAGGGCTTCAATGTAACCGATGACCTTGCTGTTGACTTTGTTGTGACAACAACAGAGGGTACGGAGAGAATCGCAAAGCTTGCTTACGATTATGCAAGAAGAAACAAGAAGGAACGCGTTTCTATCATCACAAAAGCAAATATCATCAAGACAACTGACGGAAAATTCCTTAACCTTTGCAAAAACATCGGTAAGGATTATCCCGAAATTACAACAGATGAGTGGTATATCGATATCACAACAGCTAAGCTTATCGACCCGAAGCGCCGCAAGGATTTCAAGGTATTCATTCTTCCCAATCTCTACGGTGATATCATCACTGACGAAGCTGCAGAGTTCCAGGGCGGTGTAGGCACTGCAGGCAGTGCAAATATAGGTAAGAAGTATGCAATGTTTGAGGCAATTCACGGTTCGGCTCCCCGTATGATGCGTGAAGGCAGAGGTCAGTATGCTGATCCTTGCTCAATGCTTCGTGCAACTGTTATGCTTCTTTCACACATCGGCGAGCAGGAAAGCGCTGATCTTCTTGAAAAGGCACTCGATATCTGTATGTTTGACGAAAAGAAGCTTCAGATTACAGGCCGTGACACAGGTTGCACCTGTGAGGAATTCGGTAACTATGTTATGGATACCGTCAAAAAACTTCGTGAGGTTTAATATATGCCTAAAGAAAAGAAAGATATATCGATGTCTGTAATCAAGCGTCTTCCGCGCTATTACAGATTTCTCGGTGAACTCAAAAAAAGAGATATTTCAAGAATTTCTTCCCGCGAGCTTTCTCAGATGATGGGCTTTACCGCATCACAGATCAGACAGGATTTCAACTGCTTCGGCGGCTTCGGTCAGCAGGGCTACGGCTACAATGTCGATCAGCTCCGTGCCGAAATCGGTTCGATTCTCGGTGTTGAAAGCAATTTCAAAACAATTCTTATCGGCTGCGGTAACCTCGGTAAAGCAATAGCTTCGCACATGGCTTTTGAAGACAGAGGCTTTGAGCTCGTCGGTATTTTTGATAAAAAAGCAGATTCAATGAAAGATCTGAGAATCAAGGGAATTTCTATCTCCCCTATCGAGGATCTTGAAATCTACTGTCAGGAAGTAGAGCCCATCGTTGCAGTTCTTTGCATTCCCACCGATGCGACACCCGATATCGTAAAAAGACTTGTAAGTCTCGGAATCAAAAACTTCTGGAATTTCAGTCATTATGACATCAACTCGGTATATCCTGATGCAATAGTTGAAAATGTTCACCTTAACGACAGCTTAATGACTCTCAGCTATCAAATCACTAATAACGGAGGCGTTTCAGAATGAAAGTTATGACCTTCAATGTTCTTTGCCACGGTTGCGAGGGACACGATTGGTTTGACCGTCAGGATGATGTAATCGCTACTGTACGCAGCTATATGCCCGACATTTTCGGTCTTCAGGAAGCTCATCTTGATTGGATGAATGCATTCAGAGCCAGTATGCCGGAATATGACTTTGTCGGTGTCGGCCGTGACGACGGTAAGGAAGACGGCGAATTCTCACCCGTTTTCTATAAAAAGGATAAGTTTGATTTCATCGAAGGAAACACATTCTGGATAAGCGAAACGCCCGATGTTCCGTCTCGTTCTTGGAATTCAGCCTGTACGAGAGTCTGCTCTTATGCGAAGCTTCGGGAGAAGGAAAGCGGCAGAATTTTTGTTGCAATGAACACTCACCTCGACCACATAAGCGTTGAGGCTCGCCGAAACGGTGTTCGCCTTATCAATGAATTCGCACAAAAAATCGATATTCCCATGGTTCTTACAGGTGATTTCAACATTCCCGAAAAAACAGACTGTTATCCTGATATGATCGGCTACGGTATTTTTAAAGACACAAAATACGATGCACCGATCACAGAGGATACCTTCACCTTCCACGAGTTTTTCCACCACAACGGCGAAAGATCGGTTATTGATTTTGTATTTATTTCAAAAGGCTTCAAGGCCAATACATACCATGTAATTCAGGATAAAATCAATGGTGCATTCCCCTCAGACCACTGTCCGGTAATGTCAGAAATCGATTTTGAGTAACGGTTATAAAATTAATTCCCGAGTGTTATCTGACACTCGGGAATTTTAATATTTATTTAAAACTATCCTAATATCTTACTTCAAAAAATCAAATTTAGCCTTTAAGAAATATCTGTAATCCGGTTCATTTTCAGCTTGATCATATTCATTTTTAATTGTGTTTTCTATCCAAAGTAACATTTTTTCGTCCAGCTGTTCATATCTCCTGATTTTTATCAAGCCGGATTTTTCAGCTTTAATAATTTCTGAATATGCATCCTCCACAAATTCAACACAATCTACTGTAACAGGCTT
This sequence comes from Acutalibacteraceae bacterium, assembly GCA_045540195.1. GTDB lineage: Bacteria > Bacillota > Clostridia > Oscillospirales > Acutalibacteraceae > CAG-488. The sequence continues at coordinate 9,158 of JAZQGS010000064.1, read as the reverse complement.
TTCAGTTACAACAACATTACTGATATTTATATCAGTCGCCTTCACGCAAATATCAGATGCAGAATAAATATAACCTGAAACACCTTTGTATGTTTCTTCTAAAGCATTCGGATAATATTCATCAATTATCAGCATACCGTTATCATCAAAACCGTAACTAGCCCATTTATACCATTTTCCGTTATAAATGAAGTTTGTTTCCTTACAATACTTTTCAACAGCATTACTCAAATATACTAAAACATTCTCTCTCTTTTTTGAGAAATAAATCAGAGGTTGATTATGATTTGATATTCGAGGTTCCAACACTGTTATTCGCGGTTTATTTGATGCGTGATAATACATAAAACTCACCTTATAAAAAGACAACCCGCTAATAAGCAGGTTGTCAAAGATTAAAACTTGTTTTCCTTGTCTTTTCTCTTTTTGGGTGTCTTACCCTTAGCTTCCATACGGGCTGCCTTTTCTTTTTCTGCTGCTTCCTTAGCTGCTGCTCTTTCTGCTGCAAGCTTCTCGTTAGCAGTATTGTTCTGGCTGATAGCCCAGCGTGTAATCTTCATATGGTTTCTGTCAGCACCTGTTTCAATGATAAGAGAATCATCCTTAACAGTTACAATTCTTCCGATGATACCGCCGATTGTTGTAACCTCATCACCAATCTGAAGGTTGTCGCGCATTGCCTGCTCTTCCTTCTGCTTTTTCTTCTGAGGTCTGATCATCATAAAGTACATTACACCAAAAATGACAACCATCCAAATAAGCATACCGCCTGTGCCACCTGCACCGCCGGCACCGTTACCTGCGCCGCCGCCAAAAAGTCCTGATAAAAAGTCCATAAAACTTCCTCCTTAAACACAATGTTGATATTATACCCTATAATGTATAAATTTGCAAGTTAATTTTTTATTAAATTCTTGTATCAAGTAAATCAACATATTTATCTTTGAATTCATCAAAAGTTCCGTTTTCAAGTGAGTCACGGATTTTCTCCATAAGCGTATTATAAAAATGTAGGTTGTGCATTACGCAAAGTCTCATTGCAAGCATCTCTTTAGCCTTGAAGAGATGTCTGATATACGCTTTAGAATGCTTTTGACAAGTCGGACAGCTACACTCGGGATCAATCGGTGTATCATCCTTCATATATTTTGCATTATTGATATTGATAATGCCGTTCATTGTGAACAAGTGTCCGTGACGCGCATTACGGCTGGGCATTACACAGTCAAAAAGGTCAACACCCCTGCTGACGCCCTCAATAATGTTGCCCGGTGTACCTACACCCATAAGATATCGTATTTTATCCTTTGGCGCATAAGGCTCAACTGCCGAAATAATTCTGTACATATCCTCCTTAGGCTCACCTACAGCAAGCCCTCCGATTGCATAACCGTCAAGGTCGAGCTCTGCAATTCTCTGCATATGCTCGATTCTCAGATCGTCATATACACAGCCCTGATTTATGCCGAAAAGAAGCTGATCCTTGTTGATGGTATCGTGTAAGGCATTCAGTCTTTCCATTTCATCCTTACAGCGGATGAGCCAACGGGTTGTTCTCTCGCAGGATTTCTTTGAATATTCATAAGTTGAAGGATTGGCAACACATTCATCAAACGCCATAGCTATTGTCGATCCCAGATTTGACTGGATGCGCATACTCTCTTCAGGTCCCATAAAAATTCTTTTTCCGTCAATATGCGAGGCAAAGGTAACACCCTCCTCCTGAATCTGACGAAGCTTTGCAAGTGAAAAAACCTGGAATCCGCCGCTATCGGTAAGGATCGGCCCGTTCCATCCCGTAAATTTATGTAAGCCGCCGAGCTCTTTTACAAGCTCATCACCGGGTCTTACATGAAGGTGGTAAGTATTGCAAAGCTGCACCTGAGCTCCGATATCCTTAAGATCATAAGCATCAAGCGCGCCCTTTATCGCACCGCAGGTTGCAACATTCTGGAATGCAGGAGTTTTTACCGTTCCGTGAACCGTTGTAAACTCACCCAGACGGGCTTTGCCCTGTTGTTTTATTACTTTAAAAGAAGCCATGTTATTCTCCTCTGATAAACATTGCATCACCGAAGCTGAAGAATCTGTATTTTTCTTCGACGGCAATTTTATATGCATTCATCGTGTTTTCGTAGCCGCAGAAGGCACTTACAAGCATAATAAGTGTGCTTTCAGGTAAATGGAAATTTGTAAGCAGTGCATCTATACATTTGAATTTATATCCCGGATAAATGAAGATGCTTGTCCAGTCATCGTGCTCGCAGACCTCACCCTTAGCCTGACATACAGATTCAAGAGTTCTGCAACAGGTTGTACCGACCGCAATAACTCTGCCGCCGTTTTTCTTAGTGCGGTTTATGATTTCTGCGGTTTCGGCAGGTATCGAGTAATGCTCAGAATGCATCTGATGCTCCTCAATATTTTCAGTCTTGACAGGACGGAATGTGCCTATTCCGACATGAAGGGTTACAAAGCCAACCTCTATACCTTTTTTCTTGATTTTCTCAAGAATTTCAGGTGTGAAATGAAGTCCCGCAGTCGGTGCCGCCGCTGAGCCGAGCTCTTTGGAATAGACAGTCTGATATCGTTCGGAATCCTCAAGGCGTTCCTTAATATAATGCGGCAACGGCATTTCACCGATTTCATCAAGAACATTATAGAAATTGCCCTCGTAATCAAAGCGCACAACACGGTTTCCGTTATCCATAACACAAAGCACCGTTGCTTTCATAAGACCGTCACCGAAAACAAATTCGGCGCCCTCTCTCGCTTTTTTACCGGGACCGGCGAGAACCTCCCACTCGTGAGCATCGTGCTGATTAAGAAGCAGGAACTCAACTACAGCTCCCGTACCAACCTTAACGCCGTAAATACGGGCAGGAAGAACTCTTGTATTATTAAGTATAAGACAGTCGCCCGGACGAAGATAATCAGTAATATCATAAAAATGCTTATGCTCTGTTTCGCCGGTATTTTTGTCAAGCACAAGCAGTCTTGACGAATCTCTCGGCTCAATCGGGTGCTGTGCAATCAGTTCCTCGGGTAAATCGTAAAAAAAGTCGCTTTTTTTCATCATAAAACCTCAAAAAATATAATGTTTCGCAAACATTAGTATTGACTTTAAATATTTATAATGGTATCATATTCACCAAATATTAGCGTTCACTTTTGTATTATATTACAGAAAAGTTGTTTACGCAATAGATTTTTAATTTTTTATTTGCAGGTGATTAGCATGAAAACTTACAAAGTAGGTATTATCGGTGCTACGGGTATGGTCGGTCAGAGATTTGCTTCTCTTCTCGAAAATCATCCGTGGTTTGAGGTTGTTCTTGTGGCAGCAAGCCCCCGTTCAGCCGGCAAGACATACAAAGAGGCTGTAGGCAATCGTTGGTGTATGGATACTCCGATGCCGTCAAATATGGCTGATCTTGTTGTTTATGACGCAACAGCTGATGTTGAGAAAATCGCAAAGCTCGTTGACTTCGTATTCTGCGCAGTTGATATGAAGAAGGACGAAATCAAGGCTCTTGAGGAAAGATATGCCAAGGCTGAGTGTCCCGTTGTTTCAAACAACAGCGCTCACAGAGGTACACCCGATGTTCCGATGGTTGTTCCCGAGCTCAACGCTGACCATATCGAGGTTATCGCATCACAGAAAAAGCGTCTCGGTACTCAGCGCGGCTTCATCGCTGTTAAGTCAAACTGTTCTCTTCAGAGCTATGTTCCCGCTGTTTATCCGCTTGACAAGGCAGGCTATAAGGTAGACGATGTTCTCGTCTGCACATATCAGGCAATTTCAGGTGCAGGTAAGACCTTTGAAACATGGCCTGAGATGGTAGATAATGTTATCCCCTTCATCGGCGGTGAAGAAGAAAAGAGTGAGCAGGAGCCTCTCAAAATCTGGGGTAAAATCGAGGGTGACGAAATCGTCAACGCTGTTGAGCCACATTTCACAGCTCAGTGCATCCGTGTTCCCGTATCTAACGGTCATCTCGGCGCTGTATTTATGAAGTTTGCTGACAAGGCTCCTTCAAAGGAAGAAATTCTCAGCGTATGGGAAAACTTCAAGGGCGTTCCGCAGGAGCTTGCACTCCCCAGCGCACCTAAGAAGTTCCTCAACTATTTTGTCGAGGACAATATGCCTCAGACAAAGCTTCATCGTGACCTCGAGGGCGGAATGGCTGTAAGCATCGGCAGACTCCGCGAAGATACACAGTATGATTATAAGTTCGTTTGCCTTTCACACAACACCCTCCGCGGTGCTGCTGGCGGTGCAGTTCTTCTTGCAGAGCTTCTTGCCACTAAGGGATATATGGACTAAACCCAATTAAGTTAAAAAGCCGTATCGAAGTTTAAACACCGATACGGCTTTATTTTATTTTCGGGAGGAATTTATGAAGCAAACTGTTTTCACGGGAGCGGCGTGTGCGGTTGTAACTCCGTTTGACACAGACCGCCGCATTGATTACAGGATGTTTAAAAAACAAATAGATTTTCAGATAAACAACGGCACTGATGCTATTGTGGTCTGCGGTACTACGGGTGAAAATTCGGTGCTTTCAACACGGGAACAAAAGCAAATAATTAAAGCGGCGGTTAAATACACAGAAAAAAGAGTTCCTGTTATTGCAGGCACAGGCAGCAACTGCACTCAGCATGCCGTCAAACGCTCTTTTGCGGCTGAAAGCGTAGGTGCAGATGCGTTACTTATCGTAACTCCATACTATAATAAATGTTCACAATCGGGACTCATTGAGCATTACGATTATATAAGCGACAGAACAAGTCTTCCTATTATAACATACAATGTGCCATCCCGAACGGGCGTGGATATCAAGCCTGAAACATATAAAGAGCTGTGTAAAATCAAAAATGTAGTTGCAACTAAGGAAGCAAACGGCAACATATCCGCTCTTATAAAAACGATAAGCCTGTGCGGTGATGAGCTTGATATTTATTGCGGTAACGATGATCAGTCCGCGGCATTTATGGCACTTGGAGCAAAGGGTGTTATTTCGGTTTTGTCAAACATTTTACCTGAAGCTGTGCATAGCTTAACCGCCGTCTCTCTTGCAGGTAAAATCAAAGAAAGCGTATCACAACAGCTGAAGCTTCTCGATCTTGCTAACATACTGTTCTGCGATGTAAATCCCATTCCGGTTAAATACGCGATGAAGCTTATGAGTCTTGACAGCGGAGTTTACCGTCTGCCGCTGTGTGACACAAGTGACGCAAACAAAAGACATATCCGAGATTGTCTGAGAAAATACAAGTTGTTGAATTGATTGAATCCACATTGAGCAGAATCTGAATTTGCTCAATGTGGATTATCTCATACAAATCGTATGTTATATTTTTTTAACCAATAATTAAACTGAACAAAATAAGCAATCGTCTGAGGCGTAGTCATAAGCTGACCGTACCACGGTTGGCTTTTCTCAGTTTCTAAAAGATTTTTTAATTCATCCTTTTTAATATACTGCAAAAGCGGCGAAGCTTCATCAGAAATTATATCGTTCAACAAGTCCGAGACTGCTTCTCTGTATGCAGGGTTATGCGTTTTCGGATAGGGACTTTTCTTTCGCCACAGTACCTCGTCAGGCAGATATCCCCTCATTGCCTGTCGGAGCAGACCTTTTTCATAGTTATTATAATCCTTCATCTCCCACGGGACATTAAACAGATATTCGACTATTCTGTGGTCACAGAAAGGTACTCTGACCTCAAGGGAAGAATACATACTCATACGGTCTTTTCTGTCAAGTAAGGTCTGCATAAACCAATCAAGATTCAGCTTCATCATCTCAGCCGTACGGCTGTCATCCGTATTCATATTTTCTCTTTTAGGTGTGTTTCTGACGGTATCCTCATATCTCGAATAAACATATTCCCTAGGATTTATCCTTGTTGCAAATTCATCCTTTAAAAATGAGAAACGATAGTCGGTGGACTGCGCCCAGGGAAAGCCGTCTGTCATACGGATTGTTTTGTCCCTGTACCACGGGTAGCCGCCGAAAATCTCATCAGCACATTCACCAGAAAGCGCAACGGTTGCATGCTGCTTAATAGCCTTACACAATAGAAGCATCGACGAATCGACATCAGCCATTCCGGGTAAATCACGGGCATCAACCGCATCAAACAAAGCTGAAACAAGGTCCTGAGTATCAATAATAACCCAATGATGCCTGCCGTCAAGATACTGCTCCATAAGATGTATGAACTGTGAATCAGAATTCGGCTGAAATCTGCTCTTTTTAAAATACTTGTCGTTGTCAACATAATCAACCGAAAAGGTGTGTAGCACCTCCCCTCTTTCTTTATACACCTCATTGGACACGGATGAAATAATACTTGAATCCAGTCCGCCCGACAAAAAAGTACACAGCGGGACATCGGAAACAAGCTGTCGTTTTATTGCATCCGTTACTAAATAGCGGACATTTTCAACAGTCTTTTCAAAGCTGTCAGTATGCTCTTTACTCTCAAGTGACCAATATCTCTTTATGTGCAAGCCATCCTTATCGTAATAAGCATAATGTGCAGGTTTTAATTCTTCAACATTCCTGAAAACTCCGCAGCCAGGGGTTCTTCCGGGGCCTATCAAAATAATTTCAGACAGAGAATTTATATCCATTTCCGCTTCAACCTCAGGGTTTTCCAACAAAGATTTGATTTCAGAAGCAAAAACGATACCGCTACGACACAAGGAATAAAACAAGGGCTTTACACCCATACGGTCGCGCGCCAGGAAAAGTCGTTTACTCTCATGCTCCCATACACCGAAGGCAAAAATTCCGTTCAGATATTCAACACATTTTTCGCGGTATTCGCAATAAGCCTTCAGCACAACCTCGGTATCGGAATGACTGAAAAAGTTATATCCGCAGCTTTCTAATCTGTTTCGTACCTCCTGAGTGTTATATAATTCTCCGTTATAGCATATTGTAAAAACCTCATTACCGACAGCGTAGGTCATCGGCTGCTTGCCGCGTTCGATATCGATAACCGCTAATCTTCGGTGCATCAATACTGCATCCTGCGAAAAATATTCACCCTTTTGATCAGGTCCGCGGTTGATGAGCTTATTCTGCATATTATAAAAATATTCTCTATATTCCTCTAGATTACGGCAAAAGGAAATCTGACCACATATTCCGCACATCGTATCACCCCTTAGTATTTTTACGGTATTTTTCTCTTGTTGCAAGACCGCCTCTTATATGTCTTTGTGCCTTATTGACATCAAGCACGCTACGCACCTCACGGAACAGCGAGGGGTTAATTTTTTTCAGCTTATCCGTTACATCCATATGTACAGTCGACTTGGATACACCAAAGTTTTTTGCCGCAGCCCTGACTGTTGTCTGGTTTTTCACTATATATTCACCGATTTCAACGGCTCTGAGTTGTGCAGAATCATTCAAAAAACAACCCTCCCGAGATTACATATCACAAAATTGATATGCTCGGAAGGGCTAAAATATACATAAACATTTCAGCGGATTACCTCTGCACAGATAACCCGCTTACTTTATAAAAAGAAAGTAATCTTTCCCTCAAGCAAAATATATCATAAAAATTAACGGTGTTCAATTACCAATTTTGTGTGAGTACCGTATTCAGGACTGTAAAATCAGACGACAGTTTTCAAAGAATTTAATCTAATATCATTGAAAAATTTTAACAACAATGTTATAATTAGACGATTATATCGCACAGCGATAAGTATAATAAAAGTAAGGAGCATAAATATGGCGAATGAAGCTAAAAAGACCATTCCTTCTGTTGAAGGTATGGAAGCACACATCGACACCTGGCGTGGTCTTATCAAAAACAAACAGCGCGGTATCTTTGCTTTTGATGAGCTTGCTGAAATCAAGTTGAAGACTCTCAAAAAGAGAATTTATACCGATTTCGAGCTTACCGATGCTTGGAAAATGCGTGAATGCAACTACAAGGATATCGGCGAGTACGAATTTTTCTATGATGTGTGGAAAGAGCTCAATGTCGGCGACTATTGGGGCGGCAACGGTGTGAGCGCTTTCTTTAAAAATAAGATTGTTATCCCCGAAAAGTTTGACGGCAAAAAAGTTTCTCTTTATGTGTATTTTGGCGGTGACTCACTTGTTTCGGTAAACGGCGTTCCCTTCCAGGGACTCGACCCGTTCCGCAACGCAGTTGTTCTTACTGACTGCGCAAAGGCCGGAGAGGTTTTCGATATAGACATCGAATCTTACTTTGTATGGCATTCAAACGAAAGTACACTCAAAAAGCTTGAATGCTCATTCATCGCTACAACAGACGACGAAATCAATGAAATCTACTGGGATTTCAAGGCTGTTTACAATGCACTCTTTATGCCCGGTATGGGTAACGACTATGCAACGCTTATCCGCGAGTCTCTCAAGGAAGCGTTCTGCTATGTCGATTTTGATGAGCCCGACTTTGACACATTCAAGCAGAAGCTTCGTATGGGTAAGAAGGTTCTCTATGACAGAGTCTATAACAATCCCAACTATAAGTGCATGGGTAAACTCGACCTTATCGGTAACTCTCACCTTGATATGGTTTATATGTGGGCTTATAAGGAGTTCGTCCGTAAGGTAGGCCGTACGCACGCTACAATGCTTCGCCTTATGGAGCAGTATCCCGACTTCATTTTCTCACAGACCCAGGCAGGTATGTATGAGGAAATGAGAGTTCATTATCCTAACCTCTTTGAGCAGGTTCAGCAGAGAGTCAAGGAAGGCCGTTGGGAATACATCGGCGGTATGTGGGTTGAGCCTGACTGTAACATTATTTCAGGTGAATCCTTCGTCCGTCAGTTCCTCCACGGTGTACGCTATGCTGAAAAGTGGTTCGGCGTAACTCCGAAGACCTGCTGGCTGCCCGATGTTTTCGGTAACAGCTACTGTATGCCTCAGATTATGAAGAAGGCAGGAATGAAGTACTTCGTTACTCACAAGATGGGTATCTGGAACGATACAAATCCCTGGCTTTACAATGCTTTCTGGTGGGAAGGTCCCGACGGTTCAAAGGTATTTGCCGCTGTTCCGCCGACACACTTCATCGGTTCAATGGAGCCCGATTCACTTAAGACAAACTGGGTCAAGTTCTCTGAAAAGGATACTATCGGCGAGTCAATGTAC
>JAZQGS010000063.1:0-12431 GCA_045540195.1 Acutalibacteraceae bacterium | reverse complement strand
CATTGCAAGAATACAGATGATATTCATTGTATTGATGCCGATGAGAACCTTTTTCTTACCGAATGCACGGATAGCAAACGGAGCAAGAATCATACCCCACATTGAAGCATTACCGACAACTGTATTGATAAGTCCCATTACTCGGCCTGAACACGGGTGAGCATAGTTAAAAGTCCACGAAAGGATGTTGCTGTAGGACGACTCAAGGAAGCCGAGCCAGCCTGCAAGCGCGATAATCCAGAAATACTTGTTTTTCGCAACCGCACGGAAGGCGTCGATAAAACGAACCTGAACAACTCTTGTTTTTGCCTGAACAATCTTTTCCTTGGTGTTTGCAAAAACGATTGCCGTGAGAGCAACACCGATAATCGCAAAAACAGGATAGCAGACACGGTAAAGTCTGATATCGTACATATCATTATCCGTAAGGAATTCCGAAACAACCGGAAGAATGATATTAACGATTGACGGTGCAAGTGAATAAACGACACTCTTGATTGCGAGAACATCGGTTCTTTCCTGAGTATTCGGAGAAAGAACATGAATAAGATTCGTATAAGAATCCTGGAAGAAATTAAAGAAGAACTGCAATAAGATATTGAATATCAATACGACTGCAACCTTTGCAACATAGCCTCCGTCATATCCGAAAGCCTGCATCGGGAACATATCGTAAAGAGCCTTATACGGGAAATAAACATAAGCAAGAACAATAAGAACCGTCGGGATACCCATTGAGAGAAGGTACGGTCTGTACTTACCTGCTTTATTTCTCGTGTTATCAATCATGTTTGCTCTGACCGCCGTCAAAGGTATGTTTGCAAGCGTTGCGATAAGATAGAGAATGTACATATGGTCCGGAGATACACCGATCGCACCGCCGACGATCATATTATTGATATTGACGACGAGTGCATTACCCATAGTGATAATGAAATATGCACCAATACCGCCGAATGAATAAGCCGCAATTTCCTTAAAGGTCATATAACGGCCCGGCATCGGATTATTCCAGTAAACTTTCAAATCCGAAAGCAAGTTGGTAGCCTTTTGTTTTAACGCTGTATTACTTGCCAAGATTACAACCCCTTTTTGTTTATTTATCCGCATTTCGCGGAGCTTATAACATAACAAAATAATTATATCATACAAGAGATTTATTTTCTATACCAAAAGAAGAAAAATTAATTTTTGTTTATTGTGGACAAAATTCAGTTTATATTTTGTCAAAATAGCTAATGCTATTTACGGCAATTTATACCCTGCAGTAAGATAAATGTCGTACCAATCCTCCTTGGACAGAATTATATCCGTTGCTTTTGAGATATCCTCAAGCCTTTGGAGGTTGATACTGCCGACAACGGGCTGCATTTTATCCGGCAGGCGAAGAAGCCACGCTATCGCAATACCAGTATCGGTTACGCCGTATTTTTCGGCTAAAGATTTCAGCTTCGCGTTAAGCTCGGGGAAATCGGGGTTACCGAGAAATGTTCCCGAAATAAATCCGTGCTGAAGCGGAGACCACGGCTGGACTGTGATACCGTTAAGACGGCAGTAATCACGCAGATAGCCATCATAATTGGTTCCGTCAGAATTCTGAAGATTGACATTGGCACCGCTGCTTATCATTGTTGCATTGGTGATACTCAGCTGCATCTGATTGATTTTTATATCCTGATTAACCGCTGTTTTGAGAAGCTCAATCTGAGATGCACTGTGATTTGAAACACCGAAAGCACCAACCTTTCCGCTTTTTTCAAGACAATCAAATGCCTCGGCAACCTCCTCGGGCTCCATAAGCAGATCAGGACGGTGAAGAAGAAGCACATCTATTTTTTCGACACCGAGACTTTTGAGTGAGTTATCCACGCTCGAAATTATGTGTTCCTTTGAAAAATCATACATTCCTTTACGGATTCCGCATTTGGTCTGAATGATAATTTTATCACGCAGGCTCTTATTGAGTGCAAGCGCCCTGCCGAACACCTTTTCACACTCACCTCCGCCGTAAATATCAGCGTGGTCAAAATAATTGTAGCCGAGGTCAATGGCGGTTGAAATGTATTTTTCGGTTTCTTCGGGTGTCATCTGCGAAATACGCATACAGCCGAGCGCAACCTGTGAGACCTTAATTTCATTTGAATATGTTTTGATGTATTTCATAAATCCACCTCTTGTAATTCATATTTTTACTATACTATAATTTTGTTTAATAATCAAGTTAAATAAAATTATTGACAGATAGGGTAAATTTTTTGTATTATATTATCAAGCAAATCAATATTGAGAGAGGTGCTTGAGATGAATAAAGGCTTTACTAAATTCTTATCGGTATTCCTTGCGTTGGTGATGGCTTTTTCGGTTATTCCCCACGCTCTGGCAATGAGCGGTGATATTGACCCCGACATCATTGCCGAAACATCCCAGACGGCAATTCAGATTGAGGGTGAGGGTCTTGTTCTTCTGAAAAATGAAGAAAACCTACTTCCGCTCAAGGGCAACAAGGTAAATGTTTTCGGCGCAGGCTCGGTTTGTCCGTTCATCGGCGGCTCAGGCTCGGGCAGTGTTATTTCAGAAGACCCTGTCACCTTCTATGATGCACTCGAGGAGCAGGGCATCGAATACAACGAGGAGCTTCGTGCGCTTTATGAAAAGTACTGCGACACATCAGCTACTCCCAAAACAGACAACACGGTGCTCAACAATCTTCTTGCACTTATTTTTGCAAAAAGCTCTCTTGATGAGCTTGATATCAAAAAGCTTGATGATGAGGTTATCGGTAACGCAAAGGCTTTTTCCGACACGGCAGTGGTTATTATCAGCCGTACAAGTGCTGAGGGTACAGACCTTACAGAAGAAGTGCTTCAGTTAAAGGAAGAAGAAAAACAGCTTCTCGAAAAGCTCAATGCTAACTTTGAAAACATAATCGTTCTTTTCAACACAGCTAATGTTATGGAAATGGGCTGGCTCGAGGATTACGAAAACATCAAGGCGGCGGCTATTATCTGGATTCCCGGTGAATTCGGTATGTCCGCGGTCGCTCAGGTGCTCAACGGTAAAATCAATCCCTCTGGTAAGCTTGCAGATACTGTTGCATACAAGGTCAGCGACCATCCGTCAAATGAATGCTTCGGTGACAACAAGTATAAGGGCGGCGGATACTATGTCGAATACCTTGAAGGAATTTATGTAGGCTACCGTTACTTTGAGACCTTTGCAAAGGACAAGGTGCAGTTCCCCTTCGGTTACGGTCTTTCATACACAAGCTTTACAAAAGAAATCGTTGATTACAGCACAAGCGGTGAGAAAATCACAGTTAAGGTCAAGATAACCAACACGGGTAATGTAAGCGGTAAGGAAACCGCTCAGATTTATTACAGTGCCCCCTACACTGTCGGCGGTATTGAAAAGAGTGCAATCTGTCTCGGCGGTTTTGCAAAGACTGAGCTTCTTGCCCCCGGTAAGAGTGAAACTCTCACAATCAGCTTTGATAAGGATGATATGGCATCCTATGACCACAAGGTAAATGAGGCGTGGGTGCTTGAAAAGGGTACTTATAAAATCATCCTCGGTGAAAATGTCAGAGAGCATATTGATTCTTTCGATTATGTTGTTAAGGCAGATAAGATAATCAAGACCGATGATGCTACCGGAACAGAAATCAAAAACCGCTTCGACGATGTTTACAGCGGCTTTACCGTGCTTTCAAGAGCGGATGCTGAAGGCACATACCCCGTTTGCAGAGTGCTTGAAGCAACAAAGGAAATCAAAAATGTCGACAAGCTCCCCGAGCCTCAGACCGAGGGTGAGGCTCCGAAAATGGGCGTAGAATATGACGAGGTTATCACTCTTCAGGATGTATATGAGGATGAGAGCCTCTGGGACAAGTTCCTCGACCAGCTTACTCTCAACGAAATGGCAATGATGGTTATTGACGGCGGCTATAACACAAGAGGTGTTGAGCGTCTCGGAATTCCGCACACATGGGATAACGACGGCCCGTCAAGCATCAAGGGACAAAACGGTCTTGTTTATGACGACAGTGGAACAGCTTATCCCTGTCAGACGGCTCTTGCCTGCACATGGAATACCAAGCTTGCCGAAAAGTTCGGTGAGGGTGTCGGCAAGGAAGCGAAGGATATGGGCACGGACATCTGGTATGCACCCGGTGCTAACACTCACCGCAATCCCCGCGGCGGCAGAAACTTTGAGTATTATTCTGAGGATCCCCTGATTTCGGGTAAAATGGCTTCGGCTGTTATCAAGGGTGCACAGTCTCAGAATCTTGTTGTTACTATCAAGCATTTTGTTATGAACGATCAGGAATCGCACCGTGAGGGTGTATTCACCTGGGCCGATGAGCAGACAATGCGTGAAATTTACCTCAAGGCATTTGAGATTCCCGTTAAAGAAACTCAGTGCAAGGGTATTATGTCAGCATTCAACCGTATCGGCACGAATTGGTGCGGCGGCAGTTCGGCACTTCTCAACGACCTTCTCCGCGGTGAATGGGGATTTGAGGGCTTTGTTGTTTCTGACTATTCGTGGAACTTTACGGGTACAGGCTATATGAGTCCCGTAATCGCAGTATACAACGGCAACGATACAATACTTTCGGGTATCTGGGCAGTCAATCTTCCCTCGCACATTATCTCTGTTACAAGTGCTTATTACAGAGATCCGATCGGATTCGGTAACGCTCTTCGTCAGGCGTGTAAAAATCTTTGTATCGCAAAAATGCACACTAAGGCGTTCCTTGAGCCTTACGAATATGACGGTTCACTAGGAAGCTTCCTTGAAAGCCCCGACGAGTGGGAGTTTGAGTCACCGTACATCTGGTCAGGCATCAGATATGTGCTCAATAATATTCTGAATGTGATTATCTACTTCATCGGTAAAATACTTTAATTTCACAGCCCCGACACTCAGTCGGGGCTTATTTATTGCAAATCTGTAAGCTTTGTGATAGTATATTCACGGTGATATTATGCAAGGAATTTTAAAATTTATAAAGAAAGAGGCCGTGCTGTGCATTTCACTTGTATGTGCGCTTATAACGATGCTTTTCGTTGCGCCCGATGCTCAGTATATCGGCTACATCGACCTTCATGTTTTAAGTCTTCTACTCTGTCTTATGGCGGTTGTTGCAGGCTTTCAGGCGTGCGGAATTTTCCGCTGGCTTACATACGCAATTCTCAAAAGAACAAAAAGCGGACGGCTCCTAGGTCTTATACTTGTGCTCCTCCCCTTTTTCAGCTCGATGCTTGTAACCAACGATGTTGCTTTGCTTGTATTCGTGCCTTTTACAATCGGACTGCTCTCACAAATGAAATGCGAAAAGTCGGTCGTGCCAATTCTTGTTTTACAGACTGTTGCGGCAAACCTTGGCAGTATGGCAAGGCCCGTCGGCAGTCCGCAGAATTTGTTTCTTTATTCTGAATTCAGTCTTTCTGCCGCTGAATTTTTCGGTACGATGCTACCGCTGACGGCTGTCAGTCTTATTGCGCTGAGTTTTGCAGCTCTGCCCGTTCTGCCGAAGAGTCTTCCGACAATTCCTCTGACCGAAGAAAAAATAAACGAGCCGAAAAAGCTTATTGTCTATGCGGTACTGTTTGTTATTTGTCTGCTGACAGTTTTCAGAGTTATTCATTTCGGAATTATGCTCGGCATTGTCGTTATTGCAATAGCGTTTATCGACCGCAAAATCCTTTTAAAGCCCGATTACGCTCTGCTTGCAACCTTCGTCTGCTTCTTTATCGTTTCGGGCAATCTCGGCAGAATTGAGGCTGTAAACACATTTTTGCAGTCACTTCTGCAAAAGAACGCTCTGCTCACGGCAACAGGAGCAAGTCAGGTTATAAGCAATGTGCCTGCGGCTGTACTTCTTTCGGGCTTTACCGAGGATTGGAGATCGCTTCTTGAGGGTGTGAACATCGGCGGTCTCGGAACTCCGATTGCATCACTCGCTAGCCTTATCACGCTCAAGCTCTATCTTCGTTCTGAGAACGCAAGGGCAGGAAAATTTATTTTGGTTTTCCTTACAGTCAATATTATCGGTCTCGCAGTGCTGTTGGGCACGGCTATGATAATATAAAAGCTTTCCCTCTGAATCGGCGATTCAGAGGGATTTGTTATTTTACATATTCGATGTCATATTCGTCAATCTGCATTGTGTTATACTCAGCGTCATATCCGAGAGAGAGGAAATGATAGTTTCCGTTTTCCTTGGGTACCGTATTGAATTCTTTTGTATCCGTATTATACAATAAAAGAAATGAGCCGTCATAGTATTCGGTAAGCGAGGATGTCAGACCGTACAGGTCACTCGGTATTTTTGTCAGCCATTTCGGATTGTTTTGAAGCTCTTCTTCATAAGCATCCGCCACCTCTTCATCAAAGGATATGTTGCTGGAGGAATAAATATATCCGCGGCTGAAGCTTTGCTCCTCATCCTCTTCCCAATAAAATGTTTCAATATATGCGGCTTCGGGTATATCTATTCCGATTACCTCTTCAGCATTTATTATTGCGGCATCGCTATGGTCAGCTTCGTTTTCAAAGGTAAAGCCCATTGAGCCGTAAATACATAAAAGAATCAGTATAATAATTCCCGCAACAATATTCTTTTTGCACTTATATCCCTTGCGTTTATATATTATACCTGAAATAATTGAAATGACAGGTATAGGTGTAATCAGATAAAAAATCCAAAGATAATTTACGAACTCCGCATCACCCGATGAAATCAAGGATATAATCGGCATCGGAATTAACTCTGAAAAGAGTGTTACAACAAACAAGAGATTCAGCACCGACTGAGTTGTTGTCGAGCCCTTTTTCTGAACAACCGTTTTTTCGGGACTGCTTTTTAAAAGCAGAGTAAACACGCTGTTCTGAACAAGCTCGGATTTTCTTAAGATAACGGTGATGCCGTTTGCGGTAACATAGAGGTATTCGCCGTAATCAAGAAACTGTTCGATATCGTTAAAATCGAATTTGAAATCACATTTTGTTTCATTATCTCTTATTACCTTAACAGTAAAATAGTTATCATAGACCTTGATGTCATAAGAGGATTTCGGCAATCTTTCAAGTGTTTTTTTCGATTCGGCTCTGTTATAGGTAAAGGTTTTAACAGCAAGTATCATTGACAAGAGCATAACACCTGCGCCAAGACCAAGAAACCACTGTCCTTCTTCCTGAAAAATAGCCCATATCAGAAACGCGACGCCAAGGACAGCGAATAAGATTATTCTCGAAACAATCTGTCTATTAGCATGCTTTTGCACGACAGAAAGCTCTTCTTTTGTATATTGGAAAATATAGCTTTCTTTGGCAACGGGTAAATCCGCCTCGGCTTCCGTTTCCTCTGCACAGCCGAGAAGCTCATCAACGGACACGCCGAAAATTTCTTTGAGCCTTATCAGGTTATCTATCGTCGGAACTGTCTGTCCTTTTTCCCACAGACTGATTGTCTGTCGGCTGACGAGCAGCTTCTGACCCAGCTCTTCCTGAGAGAGCCCGAGCTGTTTTCTGTAATAATTTATTTTCTCTCCTGATGTCATAGTTTTCTCCTTTGGTTTTAATCAATAACAAACTAAAAATGCTTGGCTGATTTCGTTTTTGATTATATCACATACGCTCAGAATTGCCAAGCATCGTTCACTTGATTTTGTCAAGCAGGACTTGATTTTACAAAAAACGCTTTCTGATTGTGGCAAAATCCAAAAACCGCACGCGGATTTTGTAAAATATTACAAAAAGCAAAATCGTTTTTCTACATCCCGTAAAAATATATGTAATTGAAATAATTGTGAATTTGTGATAGAATGCTTTTATGCAAAAAATCTTGTTTCGGAGGTTTAAAATGGCACAGAAAACAGAAACAAAAAAATATGTTCCTAAAAAGGAAACGCAGGCTTACGCCATCGCCGCTTTAGGTCAGGGACTCGTATACAGCTGTATGTCAAGCTACATTACAGACTATTATATGAATGTTCTTACGCTTAACGCAATCTTTGTTATTATGCTTATGCTTCTTGCCCGTGTATGGGACGCAATCAACGATCCGATGATGGGTATGATTATGGACAGGCACACTACAAAATGGGGCAGAATGAAGCCGTATCCGCTTGTAACCGCACTTCCCATCGCGGCACTCACCATTCTTATGTTTGTCAATCCCGGCTTTGACACCGACAACAAATCCATCTGGCTTTATGTTTTCGTTTCGGTCGTTTATGTTGCATGGGGTATGATTTACACCGCCAGTGATGTTCCCTTCTGGAGTTTGCCCAATGTTATGACTCCTAACGCTAAGGAACGCGGCAACCTTATTTCTTATGCTAAAACAGTCGGCGGCATCGGCTCAGCCGTTACCGTTGCGCTTCCGATTATTGTCGGCTACTTTGTAGCTGATATGGATATTGAAAGAGCCAATATTTTAAAGTATGCGATCATGGCAATTTCAATGGCTGTTATCGGTATGCCTCTTTTCACTCTTTCAACCTTCAAGACCAAGGAAAGAATTCAGATTCCTAACGCTCAGAAAAGAGCTCCCGGTGAGCCGTCAACGCTCAAGAGAATCTTTTCTTGCAAGCCGCTTATGCTTGTTGTTCTTTCAGGTATGCTCTCTTTCGGCAGATATATGCTTCAGGCAGCCGCTCCTCATGTTGCCCGTTATTCAGGCTTCTATCTCGGCTCAACCGCTCCTCAGACTGTTGAAGAGATTAACAAAAACATCTCAAATGTTGCTCTTGTTATTCAGGTCTGTGCCGCTATCGGTATGTTCGGCGCAATGATCTTCCTTCCTAAGCTTTACAAGAAATACGAGTACAAGCAGATTATGATTGTTTCCTGCATCGGCGGTTTTATCGCAAGCTGCTGTACTCTTATCATCGGATGGACTACAAAAAATCTTCTTATCTGTATTCCGTTTATGCTCATTTCCGCTATTCCTCTCGGCGTTATCAACAATGTATCTTTCGCAATGGTTTGTGACTGTCTTGACTATATGGAATGGGAAACAGGCTTCAGAAACAACGGTCTCGGCTCAGCCTGCCAGTCGTTTGTTAACAAAATCGGTAACGCTTTCGCAACCGTTATGATTATCGTTATGTATATCATCGTTAACATCGATGTTGCACAGCTCAATGTCGGCAGCGGTGAAGCTGTTGCTCAGGCTATCAACAGCCTTTCTTCAACACAGAACTTTGCAATGTTCTCACTCGTTACTCTCGTTCCCGGTCTGAGCCTTCTGCTTTGTGCTGTTCCCCTCTTCTTCTATGACCTCACAGGCAAGAAAAAGGAAAAGGTATTCACAGAGCTCGCTCAGCTTCGTAAAGAGCGCGGTATTGATATCGAAGAATAATCCACACAAAAAATTACGGCTTGCAGTTCACTCTGCAAGCCGATTTTTTATGTTGTTTTAAATTCCCAATCTGTCTGTTGAGGTATGCTGAAGGCAACACGCTCGAAATCCTGAGGATTATGGCGGACAATATAATCGATATATGAGTCAATCAGCTCAGCTGTAAGGATATATCCTGACGGATTCATATGACCGTACATAAAATATTTTTCGTGAAAACGCTCATCGTAAACGGGGCCGTATTTATAAAGGTCTATTACATAAGCGTTATCAAAATAATCTGACAGTGCATACAGCTGTCGGATTACCTCCTGAGTAATGCCGTCCTTATTGCGTGCTGAATCATTCGGAAATGTCACAAAAAAGAATTTGGCATCGGGACTTATCAGCTTATAACGGGCTACAATAGCCGCATAATATCCGATAAAGGTTTTGTTGTTATCACGATAATCAGGTCTGATATCCTCGGGTGTGCCGATCGTCATTCCGCCGTTATAAACATCATTCACACCGAGCGCAATGACATAGGCCTGAGCTGCCTTATCCTTATCCCACCAGCCTTTTTCTTCGGCATAGGCTTCAATGTATTCCTTGGCGGTCATTCCTCCGCGCGAAAAATTATATGCAGTAAATCCGTTTCTGCGCGCAATATACTGTCCCCACGAATACTCGAAATAATCGTGATAGCCCTTGTTACCGTTCGTGTCGCGGGATTCAAATTCTCCCGATGACAGGCTGTCACCGACAAATGCAATTTTTCTGAATACTGAAGTATGACTGTATCCGCTGACAAGAGTGTCAAGCGGCTTTTCGTTTTCTCTGAAAAGCAATTCGTCCCAATTCATATAAGTTCTCCTTTTATATTACAGATACAACAGCCGCAGATGAGGCTGTCATCTGCGGCAAATAATCAGGTTATGGCACCGATATCAAAGTTAAAGTTGAGCTCACCCTGAATCGCTTTGATAAGTACATTGAAGATATTTCTGATAAAATCGAAAATCGCTTCAAAAAAGCTCTTGTCTTCTGTTTTCAGATCTTCATCGGTTACCACCAACGGAGCAAGGCTTGCGTTTTCAACATTGACCATATACTGCGGATACTTTTCGCTGTCAACTGTCAGATCATATCTCATAATCTCAACAGACGGCTTTTCGACAGGTGCGAAATAGTTGTGATGCAAGTCCTTGACAAACCAGGTTGTATCAGGAAAAAGACAGGTTGAAGCATCGATTATCTTATCGGGTGAAATGTATTTCTGCTTTTCGGCAGGAACAGAATCAAGGTATTCCTGACTGAGCACCTCACCATAATCAGCACAGGTTGCACCGAACGACTGTCTGAAAACAGGTGTATCGGCATCACTCTGCACCGATGCTCCCTCATACAAGGGAAATTCGGGGAAATTATACTTTGCGAAAATATAGAAATTGATTCCCGCTTCCTTCATTTCGAGCATCGTATCTATCGCGTGAACCTGTACATTATAGTAATAATCGTCAGCCTTGGCAATAAATCCCGCATACTCGGCTCTGATTTCGTCCGTATTGAAGATATAATCTCTTGCGCTCTCATAAAGCTCAGGAGTTACCATTGCCCAATATGACAGCCAGCCGCCGAATGTGTTACGGATAATCAGCGGGAACAGATCATCTTTGAACTTTCCGATAAACGATGTGAGCGCGTCACCCGTGATTCCGAGCATTTTAGCCTGCTGAAGAATTTCAACAAGAGCAGTTACGAGACCTGCGTAGTTTTCGTCACCGATAAGTCCCCTCTCGTCGACATAGAACTCAAGGAAGTTTGCAAAGGTATCGTTTTCAATCTTGATCTGTCCTGAGAACAGAGCACTCATAAAGTCGACACCCATTATTGACGATGAGTAATAAGAAATATCGGAAACAACCGCTTTTGCGTGCTCCTTATAAAGCTCAAGATAAGCGGCAATGACATTAGAGCCGTAGCATCTGCCGATAAGCTGTACCTTTGACTTGCCTGTTTTTTCCATAACATCGTCGATATGAGCCTTGAGCTCGTGTGCAGTCTTTATCGGTGATTCACGCCAATCGTACCAGAATCGGCAATCCCACACACCGAAGCCTGAGGTTTTGCCGACAAGGTGGTCTGTACTTGTATAAAACTCGGGATAGCTGCCGTTGGTAACATCACCGTTTTTATCAAGAATAAGGTCTTCAAAAATCGGTGCCCAGGACGCATTGAATTCCTCAGCATAATCGGTATAGTCGTCCGTGACCATACCCTTGGCAAGGTCCTCAAGACACGGACCGAGGGTTTCCTTTATGATTGCGCCGAAATCAGCCTTCAGAGGATAAACCTTCTCTCCCTCTGCATTATAGATCTCGTTCTTATGTGCGCCGATTACATAAATTGTCGGATATTCCTCAGGCTCGGTTGCAAATGTAGGAGCAATACAGCCGACAGTAATGATAAGACACAAAAAAACGGATAAAATTTTCTTCATAACTACGCCTCCGTTCGCGATATATAAATAATTATAGCAAATGATGATAAAAAATACAATACAGGAATAAATTTTAAAAAAAAGAATAAAATAATTTCAGAAAACACTTGACAAAGCAGAAAGGACAGTATATAATAGTCAAGCACTCAAGAGAGGCGCCAATTAAATATCGCGGAGTGGAGCAGTTCGGTAGCTCGTCGGGCTCATAACCCGAAGGTCGTTGGTTCAAATCCGGCCTCCGCAACCAACATTGCGAACCGAAAAAGATATCGGTTCGGAAAACCAGTAACCACAATGGTTACTGGTTTTTTTTATCCCATTTTTTCAAGTGAAACTCAATAGATATCCTAAGCCAAAAACGGCTTTTGGGGAGGAATTGAACTAAATTCAACAGATATCAAGGGCAGATTTTACGATTAATTTCGTAAAGTCTGCCCCTTTTTTTGTTTTTATAAATGTTAAATGTTTGTGTCTTGAAGAATAGCTCCTAGCTGGAGAAAAGCAAGTTTATTTTCTCCCTTGCGACCCGTTCATTGCAATACACAAAATTAAACTCACCACTAATCTGCATATCTGCAA
>JAZQGS010000062.1:0-26367 GCA_045540195.1 Acutalibacteraceae bacterium | reverse complement strand
TCTGTTAAAAACCGCCGGAACTGAATAAGCATCGTGCATAAAGCCGATGCCGTTGTTGCCGAGAACCTTTTCGAGATTTTCGTAATCGGGTTCAGCGGTTTCATCAAGCGAGCAGTCATGTATTTTATGCGGAGCGGTAGTGAATTCAACACCGCGTAAGATATCGAGCTGTGCAACCTTTTCCTCAAGAGTCATACGCGAAAGCAGGTCCTGCGCCCTGACCTCGGGAGAAAGTGAAGCGTCCGAATATTTCATAATATCGCCTCCGTAAGAATATGAAAAAATTATATCATCCGAAAAAAATTAAGTCAAGGAAAGCAGAAATATATATTGATTTTATTGAAATCGCGTTGAATATTGATTATAATGGCGGTGGACTGAAATTTTATTTTCGGGAGTGATTTTATGGCGCAAAGAATACAGAAATGGGATATACTCAAATTCGTTCTTATCTTTTTTGTTGTTTTAGGACATATATGTGAGCAGTATGCGGGAATGAGAGGGATTTTCATATTTATCTATTCATTCCACATGCCGCTGTTTATTTTTGTTTCGGGACTTTTCAGCAAGCGGACAATAGGCGAAAAAAGGTTTGACAAGATATTCACCTATTTCGTGCTGTACATTTTTATAAAGGTTGTTCTTTGCATCAGTCAGTTTATCTTCACCGATAAAATCAGCTTCCGCGTTTTTTCGGAGGGCGGCGTACCCTGGTATGCATTCGCGATTTTTGCATTCTGTATGATAACGGTGCTTCTCAAGGATATCGACCCGAAATATGTGTTCACTTTTTCGGTCATACTTGCGTGCTTTGCGGGATACGACAAGAATCTGAACGATTTTCTGATTTCGTCGCGGATTATTGTGTTTTATCCGTTCTTCTATGCGGGCTATGCGCTTGATGCAAACACCGTCGCTCAGAAGCTCAACAAAAAGCCTATCAGAATTATTTCTGCCGCAGGCATTATCGGCTACATAGTCTTTCTGTGTCTGCAATTTGATAATATCGAATTTCTGCAACCGCTTCTCAGCGGAAGAAATCCTTTCTCCGCTCTCGACAAGCTCAGCGGCTACGGATTCTTTTTCCGCGCAGGATATTATGTAATGGCGTTCACGCTCGGCGCGATGATAATATCGCTTATCCCCGACAAGCTCGGCAAGGGTACGATAGCAAGGCTCGGCGGACGGAGCGTTCAGGTCTATGCCCTGCACTATGTTTTCATTCATCTGCTTTATCATAACCTGCATATCGATGAACTGCTCGAGGGGCTTTTACCCGGCAGCTCAAAAATCATAATTCTTCCGCTTTCGGTAATAATTCTTTTAATTTGCTCGTCAAAATATCTGACACCGATATTTGATTTTATCTTAAAGCCGAAATTGAAAAAACAGTAAAAAGAAAACTGCAAGCCTGAAAAATCAGACTTGCAGTTTTTGCATCTGGTTTTATTTCTTCTTAACCTTATTAAGAATAGCATTGATTTCAAGAATCTGCTCCTTGGTGAACTTGCCTCCGCCGATCATTGAGAATACGCGCTTGACGGTAAAGCCCGATGCCATATCGTAAAGACCCTTGAGCATCGATTTGCTGATTTTGATACCGCCCATATCGAAGCCCGCAACATCCTTTCTGCCTTCGCCCGAGGACATTGCCTTTTTGACCTTGAGGGCAATCTTAACTGCCGCGAGCTTACCGCCCGTTGTTGCAAGAATGTCACCGATTGTATGGTTGTTTGAGAAGCGTCCGTCAGGTGTATTGATTTCAAACCAGTTGATAACCTGACCTTCCTCTTTCATAATGTATGCTTCGTTGGGAGTGTCAACCTTGCGGATAACGCCGCTGTCCTCAAGTCCGCCTGCCTTGACGGTAAGTGCTGTTTCACCCTCGTTCTTAACATCAAAGTAGAAGAACGGATACATGCCCTTTGTCTGCTTACCGACGCTGACACCGTTCGCAAAAAGCTCAACCTCGTCACAGTTTGAATAAACGGTTACCTTGGTAACATCCTCAACGCGGTCGATGTAGCGCTTGCCGCAAAGATGCACCATCGGCTTCTTTGAAAGCCACGCCTGATAGGCATAGAAGGAATCCTTCTTATACTTTCTGTCGAAGGTAACAAGTCCCTTGTGGTTCATTCCGTTTTCGCCGCCCTCGGCACGCGCGTCAGCGGCAAAGTCGAACATATTCCACACATGAGTTGCCCAGAGATAAGGTCTTTCGGCAATCTGCTTGATGAGCTCCTCGTGGTAATACGCCTGGTACTCCTCGGTATAGCCGCCCTGAACGGGAGTTGATGTATGCCAGTCAAGTGCCTCACAGCCGTATTCACTCAGACCGATAGGCTTCTTGGGATATTTCTTGTGGAAATCGTCAAACCACGGGCCGTTCATCTCAGTTGAACCGCCGTACCAGCCGAAATAGTGGTTGTATGAAAGCACATCGCTGATGTGAACATATTCTGAATCAATCGAGCACATCGTAACCGATGCGATTGTTGTAAGACGGGTTTTATCCATCTTATGACAAAGGTCGTTGAGATCCTTATGGTTTTTGATGAGATGCGGATCTGTTGCACCTGCAATCGTGATTTCGTTTGAAAGTCCCCATACAACGATTGACGGGTGGTTATAGTTCTGAGAAACAAGCTCCTTCATCTGTGAAACCGTGTTGTCATAGCCGTTTGCCATATGTCTTGAAATATATGGGATTTCAGCCCAGATTACAAGGCCTGCCTCGTCACAAAGGTCATAGAATACCTGTGAATGCTGATAGTGTGCAAGGCGGATTGTGTTTGCGCCCATTTCGAGAATGAGGTCGATATCCTCCTTGTGATGCTCGGGAAGAAGTGCGTTACCGATATCGGGTCTGTCCTGATGACGGGAAACACCTCGCAAGGGATATTCTCTGCCGTTGAGGATGAAGCCCTTTTCGGGGTCAATCTTAAACGAACGGCAGCCGAAGCGTGTTGAAACCTCGTCAACCTCTTCACCCTTATAAATAAGAGTAGCCCTTGCGGTGTAAAGATACGGATCGTCAAGACCGTCCCAGAGGTGAACATTTTCGATTATAAAATCAGTGTCGTCATCATCAGTCTTTGATGCGATAACCTCGCCGTCTGCGATAATCTCATACTTAACCTTACAGTCGTCATCATCGTTTATGAAGGTTTTGATTTCGATTTCTGCATCCTTGCCCTTGATTTCGGGTGTTACCATAATGCCCGGTGCGCCGTAATATTCGAGGTCAAAGTGCTTTTCGGGAACACCGACAACGCTTACATCGCGGTAGATTCCGCCGTAGAAGGTAAAGTCTGCGTTCTGAGGATAAACTCTGTCATTAGGAGAGTTGTCAACCGCAACAGTAAGAAGATTTTCTTCCTTTATATCATCGATTTTCACACGGAAGGTCGAATAACCGCCGTCGTGCTTTGCAAGGCTCTTGCCGTTCCAGAAAACCTCACAGGATGAATTGACACCGTCAAACTGAAGATATTTTACCTCACCCTCGGGAAGCTCGTCAGCCTTGAGAGTCTTTGCAAAATAACAGGTGCCTCTGTGATAGTCATTGCCGCCGTCCTGACCGTCCTTGCCGGTCCAGGTATAGGGCAGATTGAGCTGTGTCCACTCCGCAGGATAAGCCGCAGGTACGCTCTTCGCCTCAGCCGAAAAAGCCCAGCCTGCATTGATTTTTTTAATGCTTCTCATAGTTCTACCTCCGAATTATTTTTTGATTATAAGACACTAAATTAAAATCCTTTATTTCTACCGTACAATCGTAATTGCCGTGAATTTCAAAGCCGATATTTGTTCCTCCGATATAGAAATCATCAACGGACACCTTTTCACCAAAGACATTATCCTCATTGGCTCTTTTAAGTGCTTTTATTATATGCGGTTTAAGGTCAATTTCAATCTGAATCCACTCATCAGAAACAAAAGGCTCACCGCGCCTGAACAGCGATCGCGACCTTCTGCCGTAGGTATCCTTTGTTGAAAGACAATAAATCATATTTCCGCTGACTGTATCAGCTGCCCAATTTGTATCATTATATCCGCGGCTGTCAAAAAGATCCGCGCCGAACCAGATGAAATTATTTCCGTCAGCATCCTTAAGATAAAAATAAGCGAGATACTGCACCGCGTTTATCCCCTCGGGATTGGTTGTTTCTTTAAAGTCCGTCATACGGATTTTGAGTCGGAGAACAAGTCTGTCCGCCGCACAGCTGTAAAAAGCCCTTTCTTCCTCAGTCAGAACTGAATAATCGCAAAGCGGAGACTGCTCAAGCAAAAGATGCGGCCACTGTTCCGCTCCTGCTGCTTGACCACCGTAAACCGCCGCGGCATTCAGCCGCATAGAAACGCTTTTTTCTTCAGGATTATATCTGACAAGCTTTGTTTTGCCGTCCGTGATTTCATATCTGTCGCTTTCAGCCCGTTCTTGCCACAGGCAGGGTCCTGAATTCCATTGAGCTATCATCCATTCGGGCTTTTCCGAGTCTTCATAATAGCTGAACGCACCCAGGGGTATTCCCGCTCCGTCAACAGTCTGCTGAGACATAACGGTAAATCCGTTCTCAAATCCGCTGTCTTTAAAAAGCGGCTGAGACTTATAGCCCGCAGGCTCAACGCCGAACAACGAGCTCAGCGAGAGAACAAGCATAAAAAACAACGATGCTAATTTTTGAAGCATAATATCACCTGTATATTATAATAACTTATTGTTGAGAAAAAAGCAATTTAAAAGTTGCAAAAATATCGTCATACAAAAGAAAACCGTCGGGTGTCCTTATGAACACCCGACAGGCTGATTAACAGATTATTTGGTTATCAGTTGTTGCCGAAGAAAGCCTCGTGAACAGCGGCAACTGCCTTGTCAGCATCCTTACGGTCGATAAGAACGGAAATCTTGATTTCGCTTGTTGAAATCATCTGGATGTTGATATCCTGATTGAAGAGAGCCTCAAACATTGTTGATGCTGTACCCGGATGTGTCTCCATACCTGCGCCTACAACAGAAATCTTAGCGATTGTGTCATCACGGACAACCTTTGCGTCACCGATAAACGGAAGGCTGTTGATTGCCATAACAGCATCGTCAGCGTGAGCCTCACTTACTGTGAAGGCGATATCCTTTGTGCCGTCACGGCCGACTGACTGGAGGATGATATCAACATTGATATTCTTTGCAGCGAGGCTTGCAAAAATCTTGAAAGCAACACCGGGAACATCGTTAAGACCTGTGATTGAAATTCTGGATGCGTCTGCATCCTTAGTTACGCCTCTGACTAACATTTTTTCCATTTTAGCTGTCTCCTTTACCATTGTTCCCGGGATCGGGTTAAGGCTTGAAATAACCTCAAGCTGTACATTATATTTTTTCGCCATTTCAACCGAACGGTTGTTAAGAACCTGTGCACCGAGTGTTGCAAGCTCAAGCATCTCGTCATAGGTTATTTCAGGAAGTCTCTTTGCGTTCTGAACCTTTCTCGGGTCTGCGGTATAAACGCCGTCAACATCAGTATAAATCTGACACTTGTCAGCGTGAAGAGCCGCCGCGATTGCAACTGCGCTTGTGTCTGAGCCGCCTCTGCCGAGTGTTGTAACATCATCATACTTGTTGAGTCCCTGGAAGCCTGCAACAACAACAATCCTCTTGTTGCCGAGCTCAGTTCTCAATCTCTTTGTATCAACCTTCTTGATTCTTGCAGCGGAGTAGACCGAGTCTGTGCTGAAGCCTGCCTGCCAGCCAAGAAGAGATACAGCATGATAGCCAAGCTTTTCGATAGCCATTGCAAGAAGAGCGATTGAAATCTGCTCACCTGCCGCCATAAGCATATCCATCTCACGCTTGGGTGCTGCGGGGTTGATTTCCTTTGCCTTTGCGATGAGGTCATCGGTTGTGTCGCCCTGAGCGGAGACAACAACAACGACATCGTTACCCTTTTTGTATGTATCGGTAACGATTTTTGCGACATTCATCACACGCTCAGCGTTAGCAACTGAGCTTCCGCCGAATTTCTGAACGATAAGTCCCATAATAATTCACCACTTTATATCAATAATTTTCTACTCTGATTTTTGAAAGGATCTGTACATCCTCAAGTTTTGCAAGCATTTCATCAAGCTCGCCCTCTGCCCTAACGGGAGTTACAAATGCAAACTCATCCTCAGGTGCATTCTCTCTTGTAAGAATGCTGATATCACCGAAGATTTCCTCAGCCTTTCTCAGCGCAAAGATTTTGTCGCCCTTTGCACGGATATAGAATGAGGTCTCAACATCCTTGTGGTCAACAACATAGTTTAGGGCCGCATCGCCCCAGCCGAATGCCTTACGCTTTTCAAGGTGGCGCGCACAGTCGATAACATCAGCCACAACCGCACTTGCTGTTGCAAGCTTGCCTGCGCCTCTGCCGTAGAATGCACAGTCACCGACTGCATTTCCGCGGACAAAAACAGCATTGAAAACATCGTTGACGCCTGAAAGAATACTCTCGTTTTTAACAAATGCGGGGCTGACCATAGCCGAAACCTTATCGCCGACACGCTTTGCTCTGCCGAGAAGCTTGATTACGCCGCCCCATGAACGCGCATAATCAACATCCTCAAGAGTAATTTTTGTGATACCCTCTGTGTAAACACTCTCGGGGAAAACATGCTTGCCGAAAGCAAGAGAAGCAAGAATACAGATCTTGCGGCAGGCATCGAAGCCCTCGATATCCGCTGTCGGATCCTTTTCTGCATAGCCGTTATCCTGAGCAAGCTTGAGAGCGTCCTCAAAGCTCATTGAGTTATAGATCATCATCGTGAGGATGAAGTTTGTTGTTCCGTTAAGGATACCTGCAACCTCGTCGATTCTGTTGGCTGCAAGACACTGTGCAAGAGGACGGATAACGGGAATACCGCCGCCGACACTTGCTTCAAACATAAAGTTTGCGTTATTTTCCTCAGCCAGCTTGAGAAGGATGTCACCCTTAGCGGCAACAAGCTCCTTGTTTGAGGTGGCAACGCTCTTGCCTGCCTTCAGACAAGCGGAAACAAAATCAAATGCGGGATTGAGTCCGCCCATAGCCTCAACAACAATTTTAACATCGGGGTCGTTGAGAATGATGTTGAAGTCCTTGACGAGCTTGCTTTCGTTCTCGTCGCCCGGGAAATCTCTGAGGTCAAGAATGTATTTTACGCTGACGGAATCCTGAAGGCTCTTCTCGGCAATACTCTGATTATTCATCGAAATAACCTGAGCAACACCTGAGCCGACAACACCGTAGCCCATAATTGCTATTTCCATATTTTTTCACTCCTTGCTACATACGCAGATAGTGTAACATAAATATTGAAAATAATAAAGAGCAAAATTGAAAAAATCTTACCTTTTTTTCAAAAAAATTCACATCTTTTTAATTGCAATGATGTCGGATTTGGTATAATATAAAATTATAAAAGCAAACAACAAGGGATAGAGGTGCATTTTATGAACAAGATTGAACTCAGACGAGGGCGTATTATCAATATCGTCTATCTCGCAATGATTCTCGGTCTTGCTTATCTTTTCGTCAGATACTGCTTCTGGATATTTTTTCCGTTTCTGTTAGCATTCCTGCTTGCGGTCATTGTGCAGAAGCCCGCAAACTTTCTTGTAAGAAAGGTGAAGCTGAAAAAAGGAATAACCTCAACGGTGCTTATTCTTCTTTTGTTTATAATCGCAGGCGCAATTATTTCTCTTCTCGGAATGAAGCTCGTTGATGTTATTAAAAACTTTATAGATTTTATTACGGCGCAGCTTACCGATCTGCCTGCGCTTATCACCGATATCAAAAACTGGGTGATTAACACGGCAGGCTTCCTGCCCGACAAAATCGAAGCGAAATTCGTTGTATCGGCAGGCAACTGGTTTGATGCCATAAGGGATAAGAGTGTGACGGAAATTGCGGCAATCATTGCTGATTCGGCATCCGGTGACGAGGGCTTCTCTCTTTCAACAATCACCACTCCGCTCAGCGGACTCTGGAGCACCGCAAAGAGAATTCCGTCAGTTTTCGTTGCAATCGTTATCTGTATACTTTCCTCCTGCTTTATGGCGGCGGATTATGACTGGATTGCAAACTTTATCAAAAAGCAGCTCTCTCCCGAGCACAAGCGTAAGCTTTCTATAAGCAAGCGTGTTGTTTTCAAGTCTCTCGGCAAGCTCCTGAGCTCGTATGCGCTGATTATCTGTATCACAGGTACCGAAATCTTTATCGGACTCAACATCCTTTCTCTTATCGGACTTTATAACGGCGGAAACATCATTATTATTTCTGTCATTGTTGCCCTTCTCGACATTCTGCCCGTTCTCGGTACGGGTACATTTATGATTCCGTGGGCAGTTTATTCACTCATCACAGGTCAGATAGGACTTGCAATCGGACTTTTCATCGTCTATGCAATCATCTATGTTGTCCGTCAGATCATCGAGCCGAAAATTGTCGGCGGTACGGTCGGACTTCCGCCGTTCGTCACTCTTATGGGTATGTATGTCGGCTCACAGTTATTCGGATTTATCGGTATCTTCCTTGTGCCGATTATGATAATCATTGTAAAGCTTCTCAACGACGAGGGTGTTATCCACCTCTGGAAGCCGTTTGAGAACGAACAAGACAGCACCGCTGAAAGCTCAGGCGGGCTGCTCAGAAAGATACTGAAAAAATAAACGGAGGTGTTCACTATGGCAAAAATTATTACCGTAAGCCGTGAATTTTCAAGCGGAGGCCGCGAGGTCGGCAAGAGACTTGCAGATGCGCTCGGCTTTGAATATTACGACAGAGAGATTCTCGAGCAGGTTGCGAAGGAAAGTCAGCTTGACGAAAGCTATGTTGAAAATATGCTCAGCGGAAACTTTGCCGTGAGCCTTCCCGTAACCTTCGGCAGAACCTTTATTTACACGGATGTTATTCAGCAAAATATGACAAATCTTCTTGTAGCGGAGCAGAAAATCATCCGTTCTCTTGCGGAAAGCGGCAAGGATATGGTTATCGTCGGACGAAGCGCGGATGTTATTCTTGAGGATTATAAACCGCTTAATCTTTTTGTTTATGCTGATATGCAGTCGAAGCTTGAACGGTGCCGTGAGCGCGCACCCGAGGATGAACGCCTCACCGACAAGGAGCTTATCAAAAAGATAAAGCAGGTCGACACAGGCAGAAAGAGACAGCGCAAGATTATCACCGACAGGGCGTGGGGTGAGAAGGAAAACTATCACCTTTGCATCAACACAACGGGAAGGAATATAAAGGCGTTTGTTCCGTCTCTTGCAGAATTTGTTAAAAGCTATTTCAACAACTGAACAAAATAAAAGGCACTCTCCGCGGAGAGTGCCTTAGCTTTTACTGTTTTATGCACCGAGGATAAGATCCCAGAGGAAATCGGGAAGAAGGAACTTAAGAAGCTTGCCGAGAACCGTTACCATTACAGGTGAGAATGCATCAAGGAAATAGAACGGAATATCCATTACCATTTCGTTGAATGTAAGCTCGTATGTCTCGTAGTTTTCGGGATCGTTTTCGTCAATCTCAAAAATTCTTACCGAACGGTCGCCGCCTCTGCCGTATGAGCTGAAGCCTGTACCGCCGTTATAACCCATCATAATGCCGTCGTCTGTAACACCGTAGAAGCTGTTTACATGGTCGTGACCGAACCATGCGCCTACGATATCGCCCTTTTCAACCCAAGCCTGATACTGGCCTGTGTGGCTCTCAAGGGGCTCTGAGCACGGAACCTCACCGAGCACACCGTCGATTGCCTTATCGTTGAGTCTGAACCATGCGAACTCGTCGATGCTGAAAACATCATCACTTTCAGCCTCGCTGAAGGAAACCTTATCAAGGAACTGATAAATCTCCTTAACGGGGATGTGCTGGAAGAGAAGTGACGGCACAACCTTGCCGCCATTTTGCAGCCTTGAGCTCATCGCTTGTCTGCTTGTACCACTCAACCTGATTCTCTCTTACGCCCTCATAGCCTGTAAGAAGGTCGCTGTCAGCACGCTTGTTGTTTGTATCCATCATATAGATGTTGAACGCAATCTTATCGCCGTCTGAAGACATAATGGGCATATTGTATGTACCGGGATCGCATCTGTTTTCGGGAACGATGCAGTTTTCATACTGCTGATAGAAAGCGAGCTGCTCCTCGATTGTGAAGAAATCCTCATAGTCGTGGTCGTGGTTACCGTAAGTCATCATAAACGGAATATCAAGCTCGTCAATCTGATCAAAGAGATTTGAAAGACACTTTTTAAGACCGTCCTCCGTTGCACCGGGGAAGAAATCAGTAAGCTGGTCGCCGTTGAAAACAAGAAGGTCGGGCTGCTCCTGCTCGATAGCTGCCATAATGAGCTTAACCTCAGCAACATCCTCAAGAATCATATCCTGAGTATCGTTGAGCTGCATAATCTTGAACTTTCCGTCTGCGCCGAACTTGAGCTCGCTTGTTGTGTTAGCTGCAAAAGCAGGTATTGCAACAGCAAAGCACATTACAACTGCAAGAAAAACGCTTAATACTTTTTTCATAGTTAATAACCTCCAAAATTTAATCATTTTGCCAGATAATTATACAACAATCGTTCAGATTAGTCAATAAAGCTTTTTAAATTTGAACTGTCTGTTAAAAATAATATGTAACAGTATTTTGATATTGACTTTAATCGGTAAATGTGAGAAAATGTACGGTAGAATATTATGGGAGGTGTCGGAATTGAAGAAAGAAAAAGCCCTTCGCTTTGTTACGGGACTTGTGCTTGACAAGACGCTCAGATACATCGACAAGGACCCCGCCGCAAACATCATAAAGCTTGTAAATATGGCTGAAAAGCTTTCAGGAAAGACCTTTCCCAAGAAGGTTTTTGACGGATTCCGAAACGCCCTCAGGGACGAGAACAATGTCTGGTTTGACTATGCAATGAAATTCGTCAATGATGTCGACCGCGAAAATCTCAAAAAGATGTTTCTTTCCTTTGCTCTCGGCGCAGGCTATCACGGCACAAGGGCTGTCAGAGAGAACAGAGAAAAATATAACTGCAACATTCCGTTTATCATTCTTCTTGACCCGACAAGCGCCTGCAACCTTAAATGTAAGGGCTGCTGGTCAGCGGAATACGGTCACAAGTTCAACCTCAGCTATGAGGAGCTTGACAGTATCGTAACTCAGGGTGTCGAGCTCGGAACACATCTTTATATGTTCACGGGCGGTGAGCCGCTTATCCGTAAAAACGATATCCTGAAGCTTTGCCGCAAGCATCCGAACTGTACCTTCCTCGCATACACAAACGCGACACTCGTTGATCAGAAATTCTGTGACGATATGAAGGATGTCGGCAATCTTGCGCTTGCAATCAGTATTGAGGGTAACGCAGAAACCAACGACTACCGCCGCGGCGAGGGTGCTTACGAGACCTCTGTCAAGGCTCTCGACCTTCTTCAGAAGAACGGTTGTCTCTACGGTATTTCAGTCTGCTACACCGCAAAAAATATTGACGAGGTCACAAGTGACGAATTCCTGGACCTGATGATTTCAAAGGGCGTTAAATTCGGCCTTTACTTTAACTATATGCCCGTCGGCACAAATGCCGATGTTGAGCTTATCCCCTCACCTGAGCAGAGAACATTTATGTACAACTGGCTCAAGAGTGTGCGTAACAGCAAAACCGGCAAGCCGATGTTTGTTATGGACTTCCAGAACGACGGCGAATATGTCGGCGGCTGTATCGCGGGCGGAAGAAACTATTTCCACATCAACTCTGCAGGTGATATGGAGCCTTGCGTTTTTGTTCATTTTTCAGATTCAAATATCAGAACACATACCTTGCTCGAGGCGCTCAAGAGTCCGCTGTTTATGGCATTCCACCACAATCAGCCGTTCAACGACAATCATCTTCGTCCTTGTCCGATGCTTGAAAACCCCGATTATCTGCGCAAGATTATCAAGGTTACGGGCGCAAAATCAACCGACCTTGTCAATCAGGAGGGTGTTGAAAACCTTTGCGCAAAATGTGACAAATTCGCCAAGGAATGGCAGCCCGTTGCAGACAAGCTTTGGGCAGAAAATAAGCATCCTAACCCGAAAACGCAGTATTATCGCGATACTGAGCGTGCAATGAAGGAGAAACTTGACGATCTTGTGAGATAAAATTGACAAGATTGTGTAATTGCATTATACAAAATCACGGTGTTGTACAGATAACACCGTGATTTTTTCTGTTATTGTGCGGATTGATTGTGACATAATGTTTATGGTATTATTTACTTGCGGAGTAATCCGACACTTTTGAGGAGGAACACAATAATGGATTTCGTAGCACAGATTCTTGCAATGGTTGAAGAGCTTCTTGCTTTCCTTGGCGAGTTTGAAGCAGCAGGCATCATCGATATCATCGAGAACTTCTTCGCAAACTTTGCAGCATAATTGAATTTTCAATAAAAAAGACAACCTTTCAATCGGAAGGTTGTCTTTTTTTATCAGTATGTAAATGTTGCGGTTTTCTTCATTGAGCCCGAAACGGCAGCTCCGCCGCCGATGCCGATGAAGTTGCCACCGCCCTCACCTGCGAGAGGCATATAAACCTCGGCATATTTAACATAACCGTCCGCGCCGACGGTAGCCTTGATTTTTGTGCCCTCATAGGTGAAGTCCGCCTGAGTGATTTTAAGACCGAAAAGGTCGATTGAGCCGAGGTCAAGCGGGAATGAACACTGTCTGTTATAAACGGGAAATTTGGTAAGAGTCGCATCCTCGGGCACAACAAGAATATTGATTTCGTAATCGTTACCCTTTTTTGTAACGGTAGCGGTCTTTGCGCCCTTGGGATCAAGATTTGCAGGGAAAACATGGTCAGCCGCCTTGCCCTTGCCGTCATCGGTTGCAATTCCCTTTGAGAAGCTTCTTGTGCTTTCTGTTGTTTTTGCGTAGGCATCGACAATTTTCTTAGCAAGCTTGGTTGCCGCCTTAGGAGTCATCTCATCAACGCTGATTGCGATTGTCTGCGCTGTTTTGATTGTGGTTTTAGGCGCATTAAAGGATTTATTCATACTTTCGGTATAGAATTTTACCGCCTGCTCCTTTGAATAGGATGTCGGGTCATTTGTCTGTACGCCCTTGTCGGGAGCCGCCGCATCAGTATTCGTTTCGGGAACGGAAACATCCGTTTTTTCATCGGGAGACTCAGCCGTTCCGTCAGCAGGAATATCGGTAACAGCATCATCCGTACCGTCAACCGTGATGTCGGGTGTTGAGTCGGGAGTGCTTTCGTATGAGCCTGAGTCTGTCTGCGGATTGCCCGACAGCTTTGCCGCTTCGCCCAGCGCATCGCTGTAATTGCCGACTGCAGCTATTGCGGTAATACAGATGATAACCGCACAGATAACCGCTGTTGCCGCTTTGATTATCGTTTCTTTCATCGATATAACCCCCCGGTAATTTAAACTGATTTTATCATATCACCTTTCATTCAACAAATCCATACAAAATTTTGAAAAAGTGTTGAACAAAATAAATAATCGTCACATCTGAGAAATATCATTGACCTCAGAGGCAATACCCTCGGCGTAGAGGTGACCTGTATCTGCGTAGGTAAGGCACTTAGGTGCGGTAACACCGTTTTCGTTGTTTGCAAATTCAATAACGGTCACGCCGGTGAAATCATAATCGAAGCCTGCCCACATAATATGAAGCGGAATGTGAAGAAGAACGGAAATCCACGCTCTCGAAAATGCCGCGTGGCAGAAAAGAGCAACCTTATCATCGTTAGGACGGACAATACGGTAAATTCCGTTTTCCTCCTTGTAGCCGAGTCTTTCGAGAAAATCGTTACCGTTTTTCTCGATATATTCGACAGCCTTTTTCATCTCTGACTGATTGATACCCTCACATTCGTATGCTCTGTCAAACGGAAGGTCAATGTTGCCGTTGTGTCTGAAATAGGTGTTCTGGACAAAGGAGATTGATTTACGCTCTCCGTCAGGAAAGGGTGTCAGTCTCTCGTCACCGATTTCGTGTGACCATTCCTCGGTCTGCTTTTCGAGTCCGAGCAGTCTGCACGCAGGCTCCGCCGTCTGCTGTGCGCGGAGTATGGGAGAAGCAAAAATCTTATTCACACCGAGCTTTGCCATTCTTTTGCCGACAGCCTCAGCCTGAGCCCAGCCCTTTTCGGTCAGCTCGCCCGTGGAATAATCGGGCTTGCCGTGACGGATAATATAAAGAATCATAATTACACCTCTATCGTCCGCCGAGAAGCGTTATTTCTGTCGTATCGGCGGTTGTTCTGAATGAAAAGGCACCATCTTGCGATGATGCCTTTTTGTTAAGTAAATCAATACTTGATATCTGTGTACTTACCTGTGATAGCAGCTTCACCTGTACCTGTTGCTCCGATAATTGCGAGCTTGAGGCTAAGTGTTGCATCGAATGTGTATGAATACTCAAGAGCTGTCATCTTGCCGTCAACGATAGTTGCAACAAATGTGATCTTCTTGTAGTTTGCCTTTGACTCGTTCTCAACAACCTTAACTGCGCTACCAACCTCGTTAGCAATACTCTTGTTAACCTCAGGGAATGTGATGTAGTCATTTGTAGCGTGAGCCATTGCGCTTGAAGCGTTCGGGTTTGTGCAATCCTTGATTGTGATTGTGTACTTGTTGCCGTTCACGCTGAAGGATGTAACATCAGCCTCAGTAAGGTTCATAGCCTTGATCATATACTTACCGTCAAAGCCTTCGCCCTTACCTGCCTTGACTGTGCCTGTGATGGGCTGAGCCTTAACGCCGATAAAGCCGCCGACAACTGAGTCAAGAGAAGCATTTTCGTCAACGCCGTGGATGATCTTGTTAAGAGCGCCTGTTGCTGAACCAACATCGATAGGCTTAACAAACTTGCCGCCTCTTGTGAGCTTGTAAGAGCCCTTTGCAGCCTTAGCTGTCTCTGCATTGAAGATTTTGATAACATCAGCCTTTGTAAGAGCAGCGGGCTTTTTGTCACCTGAAGGTGCGTTTGACGGAGCATCTGTCGGTGTGTCTGAAGGAGTGTCAGCAGGTACATCTGACGGAACATCTGACGGTGTGTCAGCAGGTACATCAGAGGGAACATCTGACGGTGTGTCTGACGGAACATCTGCGCCGTCATTGTTTGTTGCGTTGTTACCGCCGACAGCTGCTGTAGGAGCAAGCTTTGCAGCTTCCATAACAGCGTCACTGTAATCGCCGATTGCTATTGAAGATGTGATGCAGAGAACAACAACACAGATAATAGCGGTAACGGACTTGATAATTGTTTCTTTCATTGTGATTACCCCCGTTGAAATTTTTTTATTTTCAGGTGACATCCGCCACCTCGTATACGGATTTTACATACTGATGACTACCATTGCACAGATCACACACAGGATAGCCATTATAAAGTTTATGTTACCCGAAATGTAATTCTGCTTTTTCTTGTGGATTCCGTCAAGGAATACGGCAGAAGCAATTACACAAAGAAAAATCGCAAAGAAAATCGCCGTGTGGAACTGGAAGAACATCGCAATCAGAAACGCCATAAACGAAACGATTGATGCGATTGAAATTATAAGCCACGGAAGCGTCAGCCGCTCTTTGAGTGTCTCGGTTTCAGCAGCCTTCTGCTTTGCTTTAGCCATTGCGTTTCCTCCTTTGTGTCCATTATCCTATATAGAATATCAAATATTCGACAAATAGTCAAGATTGTTTTAATTAAAATTTACCCGCGGTCGTGCCGTAATTGACATTTTATCCAAACTCAGGCTTAAAATTATGTGCAAATTTTAAGCCTTAATTTCAAATTTTATATGACATTTCATATAGATGTATGATATAATACACACGGTGAAGACTAATTTAAAGTGAGGTTGTCTTTTTTGTTTGAGCAAATAATCAATTTTGACCGTATGGAGCAGGCCGTCAGCCTGTTCGGAAGTTTTGATGAAAATATAAAGCTTATAGAGAAAAAATATTCGGTCAATGTCGTTTGCCGCGGCTCTGACCTGAAGGTCAGCGGTGAGGCTGAGAATGTTTCACTTGCCGTCAGGGCAATCAACGGACTTCTGAGTCTTATCAACAAGGGCGAGGCTCTTGATGAGCAGAATGTCAGGTATGTCACCTCTCTGGTTGATGACGGCGCCGAGGATAAGCTCAGACAGATGAACGGCGACTGTATCTGTATCACCGCGAAGGGCAAGCCCGTCAAGCCCAAGACCATCGGTCAGGGACAGTATGTGCGCGCGATTGAAGAGAATACAATCACAATCGGTGTCGGCCCTGCGGGTACAGGCAAGACCTACCTTGCCGTTGCGATGGCGGTCAACGCCTTCCGCGCAAAGGAAATCAACCGCATAATCCTCACCCGTCCCGCTGTTGAGGCGGGCGAAAAATTAGGCTTTCTTCCCGGTGATTTACAACAGAAGGTTGATCCGTATCTGCGTCCGCTTTACGATGCACTTTTTGATATGCTCGGCGCAGAGAATTTTCAGCGTTATCAGGAGCGCGGAAGCATTGAGGTCGCTCCCCTTGCTTATATGCGAGGCAGAACGCTTGACGACAGCTTCGTTATCCTTGACGAGGCTCAGAACACTACTCCCGAACAGATGAAGATGTTTCTGACACGACTCGGCTTCAATTCAAAAATGGTTGTCACGGGCGATGTCACCCAGATTGACCTTCCCGACGGCAAGCGCTCGGGTCTTATTGAAGCAACAAGGATTCTTAAAAATGTTGAAGATGTTAAAATAGTCCGTTTTTCTGAAAAGGATGTTGTCCGTCACAAGCTCGTTCAGGACATCATCAAGGCTTATGAAAAATATGAGGAGGCAAGGAAAAGAAAATGACAGACAAAATCAAGGTAATTATCACAAACGATCAGAAGGATATAAGGATTCCGACAGGTGTCAGAATGCTTGTGCGCCGTTGCTGTAACGCCGTTCTCGTCAATGAAAATTTTGAGGGCTCGGCTGAAATCAGTGTGCGCTTTGTAAATGACGAAATCATTCATCAGCTCAACAAGGAATTCCGCAATGTTGATAACAGCACGGATGTTCTTTCCTTCCCTCTCGGTGAAAACGGAGTCTATGACATAAATCACGACACCGGTGCAAAGATGCTCGGTGACATCGTTATCTCTATTGAACACGCAATTATGCAGTCAAAGCTTTATGACCATTCTCTTCAGCGCGAAATCGCATTTCTGACAGTTCATTCGATGTTCCATCTTCTCGGCTATGACCACGAAAACGGCGGCCTTGAAATGGTGCGTATGCGCGAAAAGGAAGAGGCTGTGCTCACACAGCTCGGTCTTAAAAGAAGCGACAGCTACTATACGGAGGAAATCTGATGACTAAAACCGCATTCATTGCGATAGTGGGTTGCCCGAATGTCGGCAAATCCTCAATACTTAACCGCCTTCTCGGTCAGAAAATTGCGATTGTTTCGGACAAGCCTCAGACAACGCGAACAAAAATTATGGGTGTTCTCACCGAGGGCGACACACAGCTTGTTTTTACAGACACACCCGGCTTTCACAGACCTAAAACCAAGCTCGGTGAAAAAATGGTTCAGGCAGTCAGCGACAGCGTTGCAGGCGTTGACGCTTGTCTGTTTGTTGTTGAACCTCAGGGTGAGTTGCGTCCTGCGGAGCTCGAGCTTATAGAAAAATTCAAAAAGCTGAAAATGCCCGTAATTCTCGCAATCAATAAGGTTGATACTCTTCCCGAAAAGGAAGTTCTGATGACAAGAATTGCCGAGCTCTCACAGATATATGATTTTGAAGCAATAGTACCCGTATCCGCAATGAGAGGAATCAATACGGATGCGCTTCTCGGTGAGCTTTCTAAGCTTGCTGAGGAAAGTGTATTCTTCTTCCCCGAGGATACTCTCACCGATCAGCCCGAAAGAGTGCTTGCGGCTGAGATGATACGCGAAAAGCTCCTTCGCAACCTCGACCGCGAGATTCCGCACGGTGTTGCGGTCAGCATTGAAAAAATGCGCGAGCGCGATGACAGCGATATTATGGATGTCGAGGCAATCATCTATTGTGAAAAAGAGAGCCACAAGGGTATCATCATCGGCAAGGGCGGAGCTATGCTCAAAAAGGTTTCCACAAGAGCGCGAGAGGATATGGAGAAATTCTTTATGTGCAGAATAAATCTGCGCTGTTGGGTTAAGGTCAAAGAGGGTTGGAGAAACCGCGAGGGCTTAATTCATAATTTTGGTCTTGATTAAAATCTGATAAATCATCCCTCCCTGCAAACAATAGTTTTCGGAGGGATAATTTTTATGAATACAAACTTTAAAGAGCTTGCCGCGTGGGATAAATTTGCACAGAGCGGTAAGATTTGCGATTATCTGCAATACAAACACATTTCACGGGAGACAGAGGATGAAGCTGAGCACGGACGGACTGATAATAAGGGAGCAGCAGACGGGCGAGGATGACCGTCTTGTAA
Organism: Acutalibacteraceae bacterium; assembly: GCA_045540195.1. Taxonomy (GTDB): domain Bacteria; phylum Bacillota; class Clostridia; order Oscillospirales; family Acutalibacteraceae; genus CAG-488. Next base: position 7,889 of record JAZQGS010000062.1, on the reverse strand, counting down.
CCCTGCTCACACGCGATTACGGTGTGCTCAGAGCCTTCGTTCGCGGAGCAAAAAGAATCAAAAGCAGGTCACAGAGTGCAACTCAGCTTTTTGCATACGGAAAATTTTCAATCTATCGCGGCAAGGATGCATACTCGATCGACGAGGCTCAGCCGATTGAAATTTTCTTTGACCTGAGAAATAACATTGAGGCTCTCTCGCTTGCGCAGTATTTCTGTGAGCTTGCCGGCGAGCTTGCCCCCGTTGAGGATGAGGCTGACGAATATCTCAAGCTCGTTCTCAACGCGTTACATATGCTTTCAAAAAACAAACGCTCTCACGCCCAGCTCAAGGCGATTGTCGAGCTGAGAATGATGAGCCTTTCGGGTTATATGCCCGACCTTGTCGCCTGCGGTGACTGCGGTGAATTTGCCGATGACGGAATGTTTTTCAGCCCCGTCGAGGGACAGATTTTCTGCGGCGGCTGTGTACACGACCACACCTGTATAAAAATCCCTAACGGTGTGCTTGCCGCAATGCGCCACATCTGTTATGTCGAGAACGCCAAGCTTTTTAATTTCACGCTTTCCGACGAGAGTATGAATTTTCTGACAGATATAACAGAAAACTTTCTGATGACACAGACATCAAAAAAATTCAAAACACTTGATTTTTATAAAACTATGAAAGGATAAGCGATATGAACAGACATCATAAATCGCTTGAACTCGATAAGGTTCTCGGACTGCTCGCGGCTCACACCTCGTGTGAGGATGCGCGGCTTGCCGCACTCGAGCTGACACCCGAGACCGACCTTGACAGTGCGCAGGCTCTGATGAATCAGACAAGAGATGCGCATATGCTTCTTGCACGCTTCGGCGGCCCCTCCTTTGGCGGACTGACCAATGTCAATAATGCACTTTTCCGTGCGGATGCAGGCAGTACCCTTAGCCTTCGCGAGCTTCTGGACATCGCAGGTGTTCTGCGCGTTATAAGGAATATTGTTCATTGGAGAAGCACAAACGAGGGCGTGGCAACAATCCTCGATGTTTATTTTTCTGCACTTGTGCCGAACAAATACCTTGAGGAAACAATCACTAATGCAATAATTTCCGAGGAGGAGATTGCGGACAACGCCTCTCCCCTGCTTGCCGATATCAGGCGGAAAATCAAGGCTCAGGAGAGCAAGGTCAGAGAACAGCTCGGCAAGTTTACACACAACTCAAATTATTCAAAATATCTTCAGGATAACATCATCACTATGCGTAACGGCAGATATGTTGTCCCCGTCAAGAACGAATACCGCAGTGAAATCCCCGGTCTCGTTCACGATTCCTCGGCAAGCGGTGCGACAATTTTTATTGAGCCGATGCCCGTTGTTGAGGCAAACAATCAGATAAAGCTTCTGAAAAATCAGGAGGAGGACGAAATTGACCGCATTCTTGCGGAGCTTTCCGCAACCGTCGGCACATTTGCCAATTCAATCAAGAGCAGCTACGAATGTGCGGTTGAGCTCAACCTGATTTTTGCAAAGGCTCAGCTTGCTTATGCGATGAACGCCTCCGTTCCCGAAATGAACGGTGAGGGTATTATTGAGCTGCGCCGTGCAAGACATCCGCTCATTGACAAGAAAAAGGTTGTTCCCGTTGACATTCAGCTCGGCAAGGACTTTGACACAATCGTCATCACGGGTCCGAACACGGGCGGTAAAACCGTTTCTATCAAGACTATCGGACTTCTGTCTCTTATGGCGATGTGCGGTCTTATGCTCCCCGTTGATGACAGAAGTAAGATTTCTGTTTTTTCAAAGGTGCTTGCAGACATCGGTGACGAGCAGAGCATTGAGCAGTCTCTGTCGACCTTCTCGTCACACATGACAAATATTATAAAAATTCTTGAAGAGGCTGACAGCGAGAGTCTTGTTCTTATTGATGAGCTCGGCGCAGGCACAGACCCGGTTGAGGGTGCGGCACTCGCAATCGCGATTCTCGAGCAGCTTCGCAATCAGGGTGCAAAAATCGCATCCACCACCCACTATGCAGAGCTCAAGGCTTACGCTCTCCAGACTCACGGCGTCACAAACGGAAGCTGTGAATTCGATGTGCAGTCGCTTCGTCCTACATACCGACTGCTTATAGGCGTTCCGGGCCGTTCAAATGCTTTTGCGATTTCACAGAGGCTCGGACTTTCTGACAGCGTTATTGAACACGCGCAGGAGCTTGTTTCAAGCGAAAACACCCGCTTTGAGGATGTTGTTGACCGTCTCGAGCAAAGCCGTAAGAAGATGGAGGAGGAGCGCAACGAGGCTCTGAAAATCCGTGCCGCCGCTGACAGAGAGCTTGAAAAAGCCAAGCAGATGAAGGCGGATGCGCAGACTATGCGCGACAAGGAAATGGAAAACGCCAAGGCTCAGGCGATGCGTATAACCGAGCAGGCAAAGCGCGAGGCTTATCAGCTTCTCAATGAGCTCGAGGAGCTCAGAAAGCAGCAGGCAAAGGAAAAGGATGCCGCTGAAATGGCACGCCGTGCAAGAGCCGCAATCAAAAAGGGTATCGACGCAATCGACTCTGCCGCCGATCCGATTATCGGCACGCTCGACAGCGACGAGGATTATGTTCTTCCCCGTCCGCTGAAGGTCGGAGATTCGGTTGTTATCGCAGATATCGGCAATGAGGCAACGGTTGTTACGCTTGCCGATAAAAAGGGACTCGTTACCGTACAGATGGGTACAATGAAAACCCGCGTCAAAGAAAAGACTCTCCGCCTTGTCGAGAAGCAGAAAAAGCAGCAGACGGGCGGTAAGCGTACCGTTGCTACGGGCAAAATGGAAAGCCGAATGAATATGTCCGCGCAGACAAGTCTTGACCTCAGAGGAATGACAGTCGACGAGGGTCTGCTCGAGCTTGACAGGTATATCGACCACGCGCTGAGAATGGGTATCGGTGAATTTACCGTTATCCACGGCAAGGGTACGGGCGTTCTTCGCGCCGCCGTTCGTGAATACCTCAAGAAAAGTACTTTTGTAAAATCTCACCGCCTCGGCACTTTCGGCGAGGGAGAGGATGGAGTAAGCATTGTTACACTCAGATAACAAAAACAAAATAATGAATATCTGCGCGATGCTGATTTTCGGTACACTCGGAATTTTTATTTCACACATCAGTCTTCCGAGCTCCGCTATCGCAATGCTTCGCGCGGTAATCGGTACGGTATCTATCGGCCTGTTTATGCTTGTGACAAAGAAGCGGCTTAATATGAGTGCTCTGAGAAAAAATGCAGTTTATCTGCTGATTTCAGGCGTCGCTCTCGGATTCAACTGGATTCTGCTTTTTGAAGCGTACCGCTACACAACAATCGCGGTCGCAACGCTTTGCTATTATATGGCACCTGTTTTCGTGGTGCTTTTATCACCGCTTGTTCTCAAGGAAAGACTTACCGCCTCAAGAGCCGTCTGCTCAGCCGTTGCAATTCTCGGCGCCGTACTGATTTCGGGTGCAACCGCAGGAGAGGGTCAGAGTATAAAGGGTATAGTTTTCGGTCTTTCTGCGGCCGTTCTTTATTGCGGAATAGTTCTGACAAATAAATTTATAAAGAATCAAACATCCACCGAAACAACCTTCTTGCAACTTGCAATTTCGGGTGTTATAATGGGGTTGTATGTTGCGCTGACTCAAAGGCTGTCCTTTGACGATTTCGATGTGAAAACAACTGTTCTTGTATTCATCGTCGGCATCGTTCACACAGGCATTGCCTATGTTCTTTATTTCGGCTCTGTTCAGCGTATCCCCGCTCAGACAGCGGCTGTTTTCAGCTACATAGATCCCGTTTCTTCAATTATACTTTCTGCTGTTCTGCTGAGTCAGAAAATGTCCTTGCCTCAGATTTTCGGCACAGTACTGATTCTCGGAGCAACACTTTTCAATGAAATTTATCCGATTCTAAAAGCAAAAAACGGAGGTGCAAAATGAAAGATCTGATAATTATCGGCACAGGCGGTCTCGGAAGAGAGGTTGTCTGGATTGCCGAAAGAATCAATGCAGCCAACCCCGAATGGAATATTCTCGGCTTTGTTGACGATAACCCCGAACTCGCGGGTGCATCCGTCAGCGGCTATCCCGTGCTCGGCACAACGGCAGATGTCGTCAGATATCCTGACGCTTATTATGTGTGCGCCATAGGCAAGGCGGAGCCTCGCAAAAAGGTTGTTCGTAAGATAAAAGAAATTGCGCCCGTGAACTTCGCAACGCTTATCGACCCTGCCTGCATATACTGCAAGGAAAAGGTAAGCTTCGGTGAGGGCTGTGTTGTATGCGCCTATACATACATTACAGTTGATATAACAATCGGAAATCATGTTTATATCGGTGCTAACTGTACTGTCGGCCACGATGCGGTAATTGATGATTTTGTAACGCTTTATCCGAGCGTTACCGTTTCGGGCAACACCCACATCGAAAGAGGCTGTGAGCTCGGAACAGGCTCACAGATAATTCAGGGACTCACGGTCGGCAAGCACACAATTCTCGGCGCAGGCTCTGCAACAATACGCAACCTTCCGTCCGACTGTACCGCCGTCGGTGTTCCCGCACTCCCGATTAAGTTCCATAGAAAAAAAGGATAGATAAACAAGCAAAGCGGAGTTGAGAAAATCAACTCCGCTTTTTTATTAACTCATATTAAAATATCATCAATGCACTGAACCAATAATAAACAATATTATAGAGCATTGAGACGAGCTCTTTAAGCCCGAGTGTTTTAAGAATAACATTCAGGTTATTGTCAAGAAGTGAATCAAACGGTGTTGTAGGCTCGATGCTGACAAAGCCCTCCTGCTTCTCAGCACTTGCGCCGTTATCAAGGCGGAAGCCCTGTGTTCTGTAACCGATGGGCGTTACCGTATCCATTGCGTAATAAACCGTAACATTCGCAACCGTATCTGATACCTCGGGAATATCGCCCGTGAACGGAATTTCGATACTCTCGCCCGGTGCGATATCAATAAACGGATTGAGCTCAAATTTAAGATCAAGTGCGTCACATTCAACAGCCGCAATTCTTACCGTGCTGTTCGCGCAGGTGTTCATAACGACGAGCGTATCCGCACCGCCTGAAATGAAGCCCTCCTTACAGCCCTTGAATGAAGCGTGAACAGTATGAGACGCATTCGTCGAATATTTGAACTGAGGATAAGCGGAATCGGAATAAACATCCGTGATGTCATCCGTCAGAAGAAGTGTCATCATAAGCACTCTTGTGTAGTTATCCTTATATGTCATTCCGTGGAAGAGTCCGTCAACAAACCAGGTGTTGTCGGGCAGATATGCGGTCGAAGCATCAACATCCATTGCAGGTGAAACCTTATCCTTGCCGCCGCAGGGCTTTATCTGACGATAGCCGTCGGCAAAACGCTGTCCGTAGGGTGCGCAGGTTGCACCGGTTGATGCAGTAGTTGTGATAATACCGTCCGAATTTTCGTTCATGCCCGTAACGATACGGTTGCCCGTACCTGCGATAATGGAAATATTCATTCCGTTTTCAATACACTCGGCAAATTTTTCGGGCATTGACGGAAGAATCTCATAATGAAAGCGGTCGCTGATTTCGATAAGTCCTGCACTCTCCTGAGGGTCGAGAAGTGTTTCCTTTGCTTTTTCATACTTGTCAACCGTTACGAAATCCCAAAGGCTTCCCCAATATCCGATTGTCGGGAAAATCTTCGGGAAAAGAGCATTGAGAAGTGTATCAACAAAGCCGAGCTGATGTGCCTTAACAAGCCAGTTGTAGTTTTCTTCGGTCATTGTGCCGTTTTCAACAAAGCGCACAAGACACTCCTCGTCAAACTCGACACACGCCATAAGCGCATCATAAGCAATGCCTGCGCCGCCGATTGCGGGAACTGTCATAACTGCATTGTCAACATCACCCTTATAGCCGTAACGAGCAAGATATGTTGCCGTCACCTGTCCGCCGTGGCTGATTGCAAAAAGATTGACCTTATCTTTTCCGCTGTGCTCCTTGACAGACTGAACGAAGTCATCAAGCTGACCTGCGCAGAACTCAGCGCCCATACGAAAATCACAGCTGAAATTATAGATGTTTTCGTGACCGATATACTGAGCGATTTCCTCGGAGATTTCAACCTCCTGACGGTACTTTGTATCTGTGCGGTTTGCGATAAGATAAGCGTTATTCTTGTGAAGCGCGTCTGTATAATCCTGATGAAGCTCGTAAGCGCTCGTTCCGTCGGGATTGCAGCGGAGCTTTTCAAGAAGCGGATTCATTTCACTTGCAACAACATCGGTGATATATTCTGCATCGTCAAATGCGAATGTACCGATACCGATGCCGAGCTCAGCAATACGCGCGAGTACACGCTCGAGAACATAGTCGAAATTAAGTCCCCATACAGTTTCGCCCGTTTCGAGGCTGTCACCGTAATACAGGTCTGTTGAGCTGTATCCGGGAACGATAATAACGGGATATTCCGAGATATCACCCGTCACCTCACCCGCCGCAGACGCAAAGGTGCAGCAAGAAAGAGCAAGCATTATAACCGACATAATAACGCAAAGCAGTTTTTTCATAACATCACTTCCTTAAATGTATGATAATATTCTATCACCGTTAAACTGATATGTAAATTGTCAAAAGTACATAAAAAAGGGCTTTCACCTTTGGAGTGAAAGCCCTTTTATTCTTTAATTTATTCGGCTGCGGGTGTGTATTTTGCAACAAAGCCCTTGTTCATCTTGCCTGCCTCTGAGCCCTTGAAGGTGCTGTCGTCTGATTTTGTCCAGCCTGTGACTACAAAGGAGCCGTCGTCAAGAACGCATACGCCTGTCACGCTGTCTGCGTATTCACCGTCAAGCAATACAGCTGAGGTTGTTGCGCCTGCCTCATTGAGGAATACTATAAAGCCGTCCTCTTCGCCGCCGCGGTGCTCGCCCTTGAAATCAAGATTGCCCGACAAGGTCTGACCGACAACGATAAAGCCGCCGTTATATTCGATAATGTCGTTGATATAGTCAACATTTGTTCCGCCGAGAAGTCTTGCCCAACGGACATTACCTGATTTGTCATAGCGAATAACATATCCGTCTGACTTGCCGTATGTTCTGTTGTAGATGCCGTCAGCCTTCTTGTTGATTGTGAATGAGCCGCCGACAACGCATCCGCCGTCTGAGGTTGCATAAACCGCATTGTATTCGCTGTTGCCTGAGCCCTCAAGATAGTGAGACCATTCAAGCTCTCCCTTTTTGTCAAGCTTGAGAAGAACTGTGTTCTTTGTAAGCGGAGAAGAATATTTTATACCTGCAAAATCACCGTCTGTTGAAACTGTAACGCAGGTTGCGAAGATATCGCCGTCGCCGTTAACAGAAATTGCGGTTATGTTGTTTGACATTGAACCCGCAAGCACCTTACGCCATTTGATGTTACAATTCTTGTCGAACTTGAAGATGAACGCCTTGATTGAGTCATCCTCACTCTTGAAGAAGCCCTTGTTTGAAACTGCCTTACCGCCGACAACAAAGCCTCCGTCGGGAGTTGCGGCAACAGCCTCGAGGAATTCACCGTTCTGAGTTTCGTCACCCGGGAAGGAATACATCCAGATAAGCTTTCCGTTTTTATCAAGGCGTACAATCAATGCTGAAACACCCTGGCTCTGAAGAGGAGCTTCGGTATCGGTTGCCATTGTGTGACCGACAGCAACAATAGACTTATCCTTAAGCTCGGCAACATCGGTAAACGAAACCTCTGAGTCTCCGCCGAGAACATACTTCCAGCTCTGTGTGCCGTCAGCGGCATATTTTACGAGCATACCGTGGCCTGCCCAATCCTTGCTGGTGCCTGAAAGATCACCGTCATAGGACTGTGAATATCCGACAGCAACAAATCCGCCGTCTGCACAG
>JAZQGS010000061.1:0-2329 GCA_045540195.1 Acutalibacteraceae bacterium | reverse complement strand
ACGAGCATTATTGCGGCTTCATCACGGCTGACGGCATAAATAAAGACAGGAACATTTTTTGCCCCTGCCTTCTGTGCTGCCCTCAGTCTGCGGTGTCCCGAGATAAGCTCGTATTCATCCTCTGTATTTTCAAGCGGTCTGACGATAAGCGGTGAGAGAATGCCCTGCTCCTGAACGCTTTCAATCAGAGCATTCATCTCCTCATTATCAATAACCTTGTAGGGATGCCCCTCAAAGGGACGGATTTTTTCAAGCGGTATGTTAACCGCAGATTTTAATTTTTTGTTTGCCATATTAACGGCTCCTTTCATAATTTTTATTTTTGGTTGGTTGGTAAATTTCTTTGATGTCCTGAAGCTTCTCGTCTATTTCGGGTTTCTTCTGTTCAATCCTTTCGCAGACGGTAATATTCTTTCGCAGTATCTTCATCCTTCCGGTAAGATCTGAAATATACCCCTTCAGCTCACGTTCTTCATTTTCATCGCCGTGATTCTGAGCAGTTTTCAATTTGCTTCGAAGAATATTTCTCGCCCCGCTCAGCTCTGCAAGCTCATCCTTACAGCCCTGCTTGTAGGCTTCAAGCTGTTCGGCGGTTTCAATGTCGTTACCGCACAAAAGGTTTTGCTGTTCAACGAGCCTGTTAAGCTTGCGTATTTCATCGGCAAGGTATTTAACCGCAACTCTGTTGTTATCAGGTCTTTTCCTCACCGCTTCAACAATGGTTATAAACCGCACATAGGTCTGTGCATAACCGGCAATCGGCTCATTGCCGATATACTGTTTATAAAGGTTATCCTGCGGCGGAATATTAACAGGGTATCTGCGCCAGCTTTCGTCAATGCGTTTTATCAGATTTACGGGAACATAATCATCACCGAGAGTTATAAGTCTTGTTGCCCGTTTGAACGCAGGGTGATAAACCGTTGAGTATCGGCTTGTGAAATTAAAGGTGTAGCCCTTCTTTTTCATCTGATTGAAAAAGTCCTTTCGGCTTATTGCGGTGAGTATTGTTTCGTCAATCTCGGTTTTGATAATCGCATTTTTGGTAAGCTTCATATTCTTTTCGTTCATATACTCGTTATACGGAAGTCCTCTGCTTTTCTTCGGATTCATAACAACCGACAGCTTGTATTCCCTGCAAAGCTCATCGGATACCTCGCGCAGCCTGTAAAGATTCCTTTTGTCATCGTTATACTTCTTACCGTCAACAAACGATACGGAGTTGAAAACAAAGTGGTTGTGGATATGCTCGTGGTCAAGATGAGTTGAAACAACAACTTCAAACCTGTCGCCCCACATTCTCTCGGCAAGTTTCATTCCGATTTCGTGTGCGACTTCGGGTGTAACCTCACCGGGTGCAAAGGACTGAATTACGTGATAAGCCATTGTTCCGTTTTCTTTTCCATAACGCTGTTTTACCGCCATCATATTTTTCTCCGCTGTTTCGGGAACGGTGTTGATGCCGTCAACATACATCCAGCCGTCAGCCTCAACCGTCTTTTCGGGATTCATTACATAGTTGATACATTTGCCAATCCTGCCTTTTACGGGGAATATTTTAGTTACTGCCATGCTCTTTTGGGTGCAAAGGCTTCGTCAACCTTTTCCGAAACCTCATTGAAATTTTTGCAGGCTTTATCAAGCTCGGCAGTGTTCAGATAACCGCCCGAATGGACGATTCTTGCAAGCTGATTAAGATTGTTGCCAACTGCACGCAGTTCTTTTATCAGCACAGCGTACTCGGCAGGAGGAGCCTGTGTAGGTAAATAACCGCTGATCAGAAATCTTATCAGCTTTGACATTGTGAGTCCGGTTGCCTTACACATCTCATTGAGCCTTATATGCTCTTCTTCCGTAAGGCAAACGGTTACTCGATTGATTCTTTTCTGCATAATGTTCATTCCTTTCTTTTTGAATTTCTCGGGGTGTACCCCGCAAGCGGATTTATTACAATAAATCCAATGCTTGCTAAGACTGAAGAAACAGATGTTTTTCGGATTTATCCGTTTCTCAAAATGAAGCGGACTGTTTCGTTTAGGAGGGCGGTTATCAAAACAGTCCGTTTCGGGTTGACGGCAAAAGTGCCGTCATAGTTTTTTCGGCATAACAAAAGTGACGGCAAAAATGCCGTCACTAAAAGCTGTCGAGAAAATTAAAGACGATATCATCATTTTCCTCTTGTTCAATCTCGCTTATTTGTTTTTCTTCGGGTGGTGCCTGAAGTTTCATACCGACAAATTTTTCTTCAATGAGGTCAGCCAGGTCGTGATTCAACAGAGCATTGATTACTGTTTCAGTCTATGACTGACCGTTGACAGAGCGAAGATAG
>JAZQGS010000060.1:0-44379 GCA_045540195.1 Acutalibacteraceae bacterium | reverse complement strand
TGTTCAATAAGCTCGCCGCCCGAGAAAACAAGAATATTATCACTTCTTGTTGCGCTCGAAAGTCGGTGAGAGATGTAGATAACGGTTTTATTTTTTGTGCCTTCCATAAGGCTGTCGTACATTTTTGATTCTGCCACGGGGTCGAGTGCGCTTGAAGGCTCATCAAGAATTGCAATATCAAAGTTCTTTGCAAACATTCTGGCAATCGTTACCTTCTGGCTTTCACCACCCGAAAGCAGAGCGCCGTTTTCGTCAAATTCGCGGGTAAGAAGGGTGTTCTCCTTTTTGTCAAGAGAGCTGATTTTTCCGTAAACACCGCTTTGCTTAAGAGCCTGCGTTGCACGTCCGATGTTAGTCTCGTCAACCTCTTCAACAAGGACGTTTTCAGCAACGGTCATTGCAAAAATTCTGTAATCCTGGAAAACGCTTGCAAATTTGTCACGGTATTTCAGCAAATCGTATTCTTTGATGTTAATACCGTTGTAGAGTATTTCACCCTCGGTAACGTCATAAAGACGCATCATCAGCTTGGAAAGGGTAGTCTTACCTGCGCCGTTATGACCGACGACAGCAATGCTTTCTCCCTTGTTAATTTTGAAAGAAACGTTGGATAAGGTATTCTTTTTATTTCCGTTATAACGGAAGGAAACATTTTTAAACTCAAGACTTTTAAATTCGCCCGGCTCAAGCTCACCGCTTTTGAGCTGGGGCTCGTAAGCAAGAAATTCGCGCAGGTTCTGCACCCAGAGACATTGCTTCTGCTGCATCGTGAAGTAGTGAGCAAGCTGATTGAGTTTATTTCTGCAGTTTGTGATAGCTGAAATGAGCACGGAAAAGTCCGAAATAGGAAGGTCTTCACGCACAATCAGTCTGTAACAGCCGTAGCCGAAGCCGCCTGCAATCGGGATAACCTCGCCGAAAAAGTCGCTGAACATTTCGAGCACGGCAATCCGCCAACCGTATTTGTTGATAGCCTTTATATTGTTCTCTGTCGCTTCTTTAAAACGGCGCTTGACAACGGTGAAGATGTCCGTCGTTTTGATTTCTTTTGCAAAATCCTTTAAAAGAACGGTTCTTTTTGTATAGTCCTTTTGCCTTTCAAAGGGTGTCATTTCCTTTTCCTTTGCAAATTCAACGCCGTTGCGCTTTACGCGGAAATACATAACGATAACGGGGCATACGATGATAACCAGAAGCAGCGGATCGAGCTTGTAAAGATACATAACAAGAAAAATTATGCTGATAACCGAGCCGAGCGTCCACGCCGAGCCCTCGATGATTCTCTTGTATGCGCCCTTCTCCACAACCCAGGTTGCACGGTTATAATTGTCAAAAAACTCGGGCGTTTCATAGCACGCAAGCTCAACCTGCTGTGCTTTTTCAAAAATCATACGGTTTATGTAGCCCTCGTATTTGAATTCATATTTTTCGCGCACGGGATGAAACACTATGTAGCTGAAAAGGTCAACTGCGATTTTACCGAAAACGATAAGACTGATTTTTATTGAGAACTCCTTGAAGGTTCCGTTACCTTCAATAATTGATATTGCCGTCTGAAGAAACATAACGTTAAAAACAACTGCGTAGTAGACGTTTTCGGCAATGTATGCAAGGTAAATCAGAAGTGTAGCAATCGGTGCGCTTTTAAAGCTACATTTGAGCATAAAAGCGGTGTTCTTAAAAATATGCGCTTTAGCCTTAAAGTCAACTGCGCGTCCCATCAGATCCCTCCCGGGAGATTACTCAAAAATTTTTGTATAAGCCTTTGCCCAGACCTCGACAAGCTTTCTGTCCCACTTTCTCGGAATAGCAAGGCAGGCGGCGGTGGCCGCGGTGATTCTGTTACCTGCGCCGAGCATCTTCATAAGAAGCACGGGATCAGAGCAGGACTGCTTTGCCTTATTGAGAAGGTCGGGAATGTCGGTGATATCGAAGGTGTCAAAGAAGCTTCCGAAATTTGCGGTCATTGTGACATTTCTGTCAGTGAGAATACCTGTTTCAAAGCAATAGTCAAGGTCCGCGGGAACAAATTTGAACATAAGATTCTTGACACATTCAAGCGGAGCAAGACCTGTTCCGAGATGCTTATAGAAAAGCACCTGATATTTCCACAGGCTCTCTACGCTGAATGCCTGAGCGTCGTCATTGATAACTGTTTCAGCGAGAATGCGTGCCGCCTTGAGGGAGTTGGCGATACCTGAGCCGATGAGCGGAACTGTCATAAACGCACTGTCACCGATTGCGGCATAGCCGTCAGCGACCATAACCGAAATAGGATGGCGCACGGGAATTTCAACAAACTGTCCGCCGCGCACGATTTCGGTGCCGAGTCTCGGATTTGTCGGACGCAGATATTCAAGATGACGGTTAACCTCATCCATATCAAAATCCTCAAATCTGCCGATGAGAATATCGGTATGCTCATCCTCGGAGGCAACCCAGCTGATTCCGCGGACTCCCTCGGGAAGAAGGAGCACCTTGAATTTGTCCTCAACCTCAACATCGCTTGCTTTGTTATAAAACGCACGGAAAATCGTGATTTTCTGCTGACGGCTGATTTCCTTTTCAATCATCAGGCTTTTCGGAAGATTACGGCGGACGGGTGAATTCATACCGCACGAGTCGATGATAAGATCACCGAAGAAATCACCCTCGGATGTGCGTATACCGACAACGCGGTTGCCGAGCATAATGGGCTTTTGCACCTCACAGTCATAAACGATTTTAACGCCCTTGCTGACTGCATTCTTTATAAAATGGTCATAGATATCCTTGCGCTCCATTTTGATTTCAAGTTCATCCTCAGGTACATGCTGACGAAGTCTGGCACCGCCCGGAGCAACAAATGTCATATCCTCTTTATATTCAAATTTATCCTCATCAGGCATATCCATCTCAGCAATTCTGAGTGCCTCGGGAGCAAAAATGTCAGTCCAGTCGTAGCCGAGAGTACCCTCTGACTGCTTTTCATAGACGGTAACATCATAACCGCTTTCGGCAAGGATAGCCGCCGCGGCAATACCGCCGTGGCCGAGACCTGCAACAATAATCCTCTTTGCCATAATATCTCCTCCGTAATTTTTCAAATACACAAAAAGTATAGCACTAAAGTACTGCTTATTCAAGATAATAAATCCAAAAAACCGCAACAAAAACACGCCCCGACGGGCGCACAAAAAGATGTATAAAATTGAAATAACCCTTGACCGAATGTTTCTTTACACATTTGAGCCGGTCAAGGGTTATTTCTGTTCACTCTTGATATCTAACATCTTTTTATATACCTCTCTTTCTTAATTTAGAAAGCTCCTAAACTTCTCTGAATTCAATTCTGAAATGTTTTTTACGGTTATTGATCAATTACAAGTCTCCATTAACATTCTAGAATTTTATTCTGATCGTTTAAGGATTCGCTCATTTTAATTTCAAAATCTGTTTTGATTCAAACTTAAAATTCTTTATACCACTTAAGTGTTGAGCTGTTTACTGACCACTTGGATTTTAAGTTGAGATCAGGGAACTGAGATTTGATTTTAAAATGAAGCTTTGGTTGTTACCTGTTCATTGGTATCACCTGTTCCTTTCTGTGTCTATAATATACCACATATGCAAGCAAAAATCTATTCGCAATGTTCAATAAAGTTAAAAGCCTCAAATTATGCAAAACACAGAAATATTCCGAAGGAGCCGCAAAACCGTTGACACACGGGTGTTTACTGTGTTATTATAAATATGTTGGGCGGTTGAAAAACTGCCCTTTTGCTTTATACCGTAAAATAAAATTCGATTAGATATAGCATTTCACGACAGTATGTGATAGAATACATACATAAAAATTTTACGAGGTTATTATGAAAAGAGTAACTGAACTTGACAGAGCAACGCTTAAATATTATGCGCGGATGGCAGCAGAAAGCTTTGTTGACGATCCTGTGCATTGCTACGCTACGAAGAATGTTGAAAGGCGCAAGAGATTTGTTTATCATTTTCTGCTTGAAAGGCTGACATCCTCAAACAAAAGCGATGTCTTTTATGTCGATGACGAGGGTAGGGCTCTTTGCGTGTGGAGAGACGCACACAACGAATATACCGTTCTAGACTTTCTGAAATGTCCTAACTGGGTTTTTCTTTGCTATTACATAACATCAACCTTTAAAACCCTTATGGCATACAGATATCTTGATTCAAAGGTGTTTGAGAAAAACACGCTTATTATTTCGCCCGTGTTCGTTGACCCTCAGCATCAGGGCAGGGGAATCGCGACCGAGATGATCAAGAAGGGTATCGAAGAATTTGTTCCGCAGGGCTATAAAATAGGTCTCGAAACTCAGAATCCCGACAATGTCGGATTCTATGAAAAGCTCGGCTTTAAAATTATAAAGCAGGAGTTTTATAAGCTGGAAAAAATACATAATTACTATATGGTCTATGCACCGGAGGATAAGGAGTAAGCTATGAAAAACTATAATCACGCACTTCTCGTTATGGAAAAGCAGGAGTATCCCGCAGAAGCAAAAGAGGTAATTATCCGTACTGAGGAGAAAATTCTTGCTGACGAAAAAGCAAACAAAATCTACGAGTCAATGTACCGTGCTTATTGGCTCAAAAAGAAGAATTTTGATGCCTTCAAGGATAAGGTCAAGGCTCTTGCTGAGATGATCGGCGAGCACGAGCATACAGTGAAGCTTGTACTTCTTATTAACTGCACAAAGCCTTTGCTTGCTCTTTATAAAAAGAAGGGCATCAGTGAGGATATTTATTGGAACACAATCATCGACCTTAAGGTCAAGATGCTCGAGTGTATCGAGAATTACGGTGTTCCGGGAACATTTGTTGAGGGCTGGTTCAAGCAGTTCTATACCCTTGATCGCTTCGGCATCGGCAGATTCCAGTATGAGCTTGCCGACTTCTGTGAGGATTACTATGAGGAGCACGGAATTGTTCTCAAGGACAGCGAGTTCGTTCTCGGTATGCACATCCCGTCTCACCTCGGCTCACTCGACGAGGAAACCCGCATGGATTCCTACAAAAAGGCTTATGAGTTTTTCAAGGACAGATTCAACGGCGGACCGATGGTTGTCTGCTGCGGCTCATGGCTGCTTTATCCCGACAACCTCAACATCCTTCCCGAAAAATCGAAGGTAAGAGAGTTTATTCTCGATTATGAGCCGCTCGACATCACACGCACCTACGATTTCGGTGATGCGTGGCGTATTTACGGTGTTGAGAATGAGCACAAGAGAGTTCACGAGCTTCCGAGAAACACAAGCATGCAGAGAGCCTTTGCGGAATGGTTTGAGCAGGGCAAGAAGTGCGGACACGCTTATTGTATTCTTATCTTCGACGGTGAAAAGCTTCTTACACGCAACACGAGAGAAGAATTTAAAGAAAAGTTTGGATATTAAAATTTCTTACGCACTCCTTAGGGGTGCGTATTTATTTTTAGTAAAATATTGTAATAGATTTTTCGTTGTGATAAGATATTAAATATCGGAGGGATGCTCTATGAAAAAAATAATCAGTATTTTATTGGTAATCGTAACGCTTATGGCTGTGCCATTACAGGTTACGGCGGCGGATTCAGCTGTCGTGTCACAGTCGGAGTTTGTTGTTCTTCCCGAAAAGGTAACAGAATCAACCGAAATCCGTACCCGTAAGCAGGTGGACGGACTTCGTCTTTATGTTGACGAAGAAAATCCGCTGTTTATGATAAGAAACTGTCCGACAGCGAATATGAATATTCCTGCAGTGGCGGCTGACTCGGCAATCAAAACCTATTATGCACTTCCCGAGGATATCAGAAACTTTACCGTTATCTATATGGATGAGGGCCCTGCGTATATGACACCGCAGGAGCAGCTTGATTATTGGTACGGTCTGCTTGATATTCTTGAGGCTGCGAAGATTCCTGTTGTGCTTCAGTCAGAATGCTTCTGCACCAACAAGCAGCGCGACCCGTTCACTCAGGAGCAGCTTTCTGATTTCTTCAAAAAATATACAACCCTTATGGGCTTTGTTCAGGTTGAGCTTTCAACAAACGGAGTAACCAACGAAAAACTCGCCTATGACGAGGTGACCGAGGATAACGGTGTTAATAAAAATATTCTTGCGAGAATGAAATCCTGTGTTAAGGCATGTGCCGAGAACGGCGGACTCTTCATCTGGCAGGATATGGAGTATACCTATTGGAAAAAGATGAATTATGTCAATTTCCTGCTTCAGGATAAGGAGCTTTATGACCTTCTCAAGAGCAATACGGAAAACATAATCATTATGGATAAGCACAACGGCCACGGCAGACATTTTGCTTCTCAGGCGAACATTATGGGCTGTTGGCTTGACGATGTCTGCGGCAACTGGGGCGTTAATCTTGAAAACTTCCTCTGGTATGAAGAGGGATTTATCGAGTATGACGATATCGGTGTCAGACCTAATGAGCCTGACCCGCTGACCACGGCCAAGTATCCGCCCGCACTTTTCGGTATTGATATGATTGCTGACCTTGTCGGCGGTGCAACAGTCTATGCCATTGAGGGTACATTCAGCCGCGGCGGACTCTACCATTTTGTCGACAGTGAGGTTATTATGACCGCCACCTTCTGGGATGTGCTTTACCCGATTTATCAGTACATTCTGAACGGTGCTGTGCCCGGCAAGGATGAGGTAAGGCAGAATGTTAAGGTTGCTTACAAAATGTTCAACCCTGTCTCACATGCGCTCAGCGGTAACGATGCTCATCTTCTGCAGGGTCTTTACTGCGACAAGTTTACCTTCTTCCAGGAAAAATTCACCAACATATATCTCGATTGCTCAAAGGACTGGGTTCCCTCAACAGGCAGGTATTATATTGTACCCATCCTGCCGATTCATTCAAATCCGAAAGAGGTATTGCCCGACAGCTATATACTCAATGATTTCAAATATTTTATCAATCTTCTTTTCATCAATCCGATTAAGCAACGCTTCTTTGATAAGCGATATGCCGAGACCTACGAGGGAGACGGAGTTCTGTTTGACATCAACGATTATATTTATGCGTTCAATTCAAATGAGAATAAGACCATTGATGCACAGCAGACAGTCAGCTACAAGCTGCCTGACAGCGGCAAGGATATGACGCTCAGACTCGAAGCTCACACATACGCGATTGTTGACGAGGATGAAAGCAAAATCAACATTGATATGTGCAATCTCCGCCTTGATACTGACGAGGTTTGCAGCTTCCTCGAATCTGAGGATGAGTTTATGCGCGAATACGCAGCGGGCGGAAAGCGAAGCGACCCGAAGAATTTCCGCGAAACCGTGATTGAGCTTGCAGGCTTCGACGAAAGACCTACAGTTTCGGCTGACGGATCTAATAACGCAAAGCTCAGTGAGGACTGGAATGCCGTAACAGGTACACTTACACTTAAGGTTATCTCAAACGGAGAAGTCAGATTGACAGTTGAATAGGATGTTTAATAACAGTAAAGAAGCGGCAGAAACCTGCCGCTTCTTTATTTATTCAGTTTGTTATTTTTTAGATGGTAATGAATACTTATGTGCGAACTTTTCAAAGTTGCTTGTGAAAATCTCACTGCCTGAAGACTTATAGTTATTCAGATATTCATGAGCATCAAAAACTGATTTGCTGATCTGGATAAGACAAACTGCGATGTTTGAGCAATGGTCAGAAACTCTTTCGTAATTTGTAAGAAGGTCTGAGAGAACAAAGCCGAGCTCGATTGTACACTTACCGCCTGTGAGTCTTGCGATGTGGCGTGACTTGATTTCTGCAAGAAGATCATCAACAACCTGTTCAAGAGGCTCAACCTCAAGTGCAAGGTCGATGCTGTCCTCGGCAAAAGCCTTTTCTGTCAGCTCAAGAATCTCCTTGATAGCGTCTGTTGCAACGCGGAGCTCCTGAGTTGCCTGATCTGAGAAGCGGATTTCCTTATCGCGGATTTCCTGAGCTGCCTTGGCAATATTGACCGCGTGATCACCGATACGCTCAAAATCGCCGATTGCGTGAAGAAGAGTTGCAACGGTGTTGCTGTCCTTATCCGTCAGATCGTGGCTTGAAATCTTAACAAGGAAGGTGCCGAGCTTATCCTCATAATCGTCAAGCTCTTTTTCTTTTTCTATAATTTCATCAACAATCTTGCTGTCAAAGCTGTCAACGAGTGAAATCGATTTAAGAAGAGCATCAATAGCTGTCTGACCCATTTTTACCGTATAGTTTCTGCTTTCCGAAACGGCAAGCGCGGGCGAATTGAGAAGACGGTCATCAATGAATGCGCTCTTGCCTGTCGCCTTCTTATCCTTGACAGTCTTGCGAGCGAGCTTTTCGAGCTGCTTTGCAAACGGGAAAAGAACAACAGTTGTTGCAACATTGAAGATACTGTGAACAACAGCGATGCCTGCCGGCTCAATCGCAGTATCTGTGAAGGAGAAGCCGATAAAGGTATCAAGAAGATAGAATGCAGTAAGAAAAACAGCAGTACCGATTAAATTGAAATAAACGTGAATTGCGGCAACTCGCTTTGCATTCTTGCTGACACCCATACTTGAAATGAGAGCGGTTATACACGTTCCGATGTTCTGACCCATAATAATGGGGATTGCCATACCGTAGGAAATAACTCCTGTCATCGAAAGTGCCTGTAAAATACCGACTGTTGCGGATGAGCTCTGAACGAGAGCTGTCATAATAATACCTATTGCAAGACCGAACACCGGATTGTTAAACATAACCATAAGGTCGCGGAATTCGGGCATATCCGCAAGCGGTGACATCGAGTCGCTCATCATTTCCATACCGAACATAAGCACGGCAAAGCCGATACAGATTCCGCCGATATCCTTGGTGCGGTTTTTCTTTGACAGCATTGTCAGAAGTATACCGATAAACGCAAATATAGGGGCGAAGGCAGACGGCTTTAAAAGGCTGACAAGAATATTATCGCTTTCAATGCCCGCAAGGCTCAATATCCACGCAGTAACGGTTGTACCGATGTTCGAGCCCATAATAACACCGACCGCCTGAGTCAGCTGCATAATGCCCGAGTTAACAAGACCGACGAGCATTACTGTTACGGCAGAAGAGGATTGGATTGTTGCTGTGATTGCAACACCAAGCGCAAGAGCTTTGATCGGTGTGTCTGTCATAACCCTGAGAATTTTTTCGAGCTTACCGCCTGCGGTTTTTTCGAGATTGTCGGACATTGTGCTCATTCCGAAAAGAAAGAGAGCAAGTCCGCCGAAAAGGGAGATAAAATTAAAAATGGTCATTTGCGTAACCTCCGCTTTAAAGTGACTGCGTTTATATTCTGCCCGCCTGAAACGAAATCAAGCTATTCTAAGATTATCATTTCTTTGACCAAAAATCAATATGTATGAAAAATAAAAGAGCAGTTTTTTGAACTGCTCTTTAAAATTATTTCCAGTTGAACGGACGAAGCATAAAATCAACATCCTCTTTGTTTTCGGGAATAAGACCGAAGGATGAAACCCTGTCTATTCCGTGAGCTCTGAATGCATCATAAAGCTCCTCGTTAGCCTTGAGTCTGAAGGGGTTGAGGAAGAAATATTCACCGAGGAACTGATTGGCCTTGAAATATTCCCAGCTTAAGTTCGCAACCTCGATATTGAACATCTGCTCATCTGTTACATCAGCCTTCAGAGCCTTTTCCCACAGACGGTCAAGCTTTGCAATTTTGCTTATCGGATAATATCCCGACTGATAGTGCCAGTCAAAATCATAGGCGTGTGCCGTTGCGGCAATCTGTGCGGTCTGAATATCAAGAATTTCCTTGATATAGGGTGCGGCATCCTCACCGTAATACTCGTTAAGGAAGTCAATCATATGATATTCAACATCAGCATTTACATCCCATTGCACCTTGCAGAGAAGATAGTTTCTCAGCTCATTAAACGCCGCATAGTGGCCGTCACCGCAGTTGTAAACATAGCCCGTGATGCCGATATCGTGCATATACTTCATTGTCGACTGTAATGTACCGAGGTTTGAGAAGAACTGAGCTGAGTTGAGGAAATTGATTGTGTAATCATAGATGTAGGTTGTGTCGGCAACCTTTGTCCAGTTTTTGAAATCCTCTGCGATTCTTGTTTCGTAATCGCCGTATGCAGTCATAAAGGTTTCATCCTGAATGTCATAGTGTCCGCACTCGGTCAGCGGATGGCTTCTGCAGGCGCCGTGAAGACCGCAAAGCACGGGAGCGACATTCGGATTGCAACGAAGACTCAGGTCCTCCGGCGGTCTGTCTGTTTCAAGATATGCAAAGAAAGTGAAAGTGAAGTTCGGAAATTCGTCGTCAAGTGCATCTGCAAAATTGTTGGTAAAAATAAGTGTCGGCGCACAGAGACTGCCGTATTTTTCGTAAAGCTCTTCACAGCTTTCACAGCGGCAATAGTTCTGATTATCCTTCTGGCCGATGTGAACATGGTCGGATGTTTCGCGCGGACAGTCAAGCATCTGCTGTCTTGCACTTGCAACGGCAACCTCGAGAACCTCGGGGTTGGAAAGGCATACATGGTCTGTCGAGCGTGTGCCGTCGGGCTGAAGTGCGAAATACTCCGGATGCTCGGCAAAGAGGGAGTCGGGAACGAGTGACGGCAGAGATGCATCCCAGAAAACATAGGTCAGCGCACCGCCGTGAGCCTTTGCTTCCTGCCAGAAGGAGACATTCATTTTAGTTCTTGCGCGGTGGGCATCGTTAGTTCCTGCACAGTCGTTGCGGCGAATGGAGAATGAGGGCTCAACCGTTCTGTCGAGGTTTGCGTCGATGATAAGATCCTCACTCTCGGGCACTCTCTCGAGTGTCGGAGTAAACCAACGGACGCCGAAATATTCCTCAAGAAGAGTATATGCACCGTAGAGCGTGCCGCGCTCATCCGAGCCTGCAATAATAAGATGTGTGCCGTCAGCATAAAGTCGGAAGCCGTCAGCCTTGATTGCTGAGCGGTCAAGCTGTGCGATATCCTTTTCGATTTTCGTCTCACCGACAAGGATTGCTTTTTCTTGAGCTTCGATATTGGTTTCAGTAACAATACCGAGTTTTGCACCGCTCATTTTTTCAATATAGGTCTGAAGCTCGTTTGCCGCGGTGTTTATTGTTTCACTTGCGTTTTCTGCGATAACAATTTTAAATTCGGTTTCTCCGTCCTCGACGATATACATTTCATCTGTAATGACGGGAGGGGTATATTTTTCTCCGCCGTAGTCGATGCTTGTATCAACAGGGATAATTCCGATTGAAAGAAGTAAGATTTCCAGGAATGAAATTACAGCTTTAAAAAATGCCATAGTGATTCTCCTTTATTTTGTCATTTCAAATACAAGCTCGCCGCCGTTCATCAGCTCATCGTGAGTGATATAACAGCCGTCAAGCTCCTTGCCGTTGAATGTGATTTTCTCAACATAAACATTCTTCTTGCCCTGATTATTGGCGGTGATTTTAAGAGTCTTGCCGTTGGCAAGAGCAATCTCCGCACTGTCAAGGTTAGGTGAGCCGAGCCAGTATTTGTCACTGCCTGCAAGGGGATAGAAGCCCATTGCCGAGAAGACATACCACGAGCTGATTGTACCGCCGTCATCGTTACCGTCAAGACCGTTGACATCGGTGCTGAATCGGTTTTCGAGAGTCCAGCGCACCCATTTCTGAGTGAGGTCGGCTCTGCCTGCGTTTGCGAAGAGGTACGGAGTGTGGATATCGTGCTGATTACCTATCCAGAAGCCTGCACCCGGGTCGATTGCCGCACGGCTGAGAGAAGCATCCTTCATAAAGTCGTTGAGCTCAGAAACAAAGTATTCCTTACTGCCGAAAAGCTCAATCATACCGTCGATATCGTGGATTGCGCTCCAGCGCCAATGTCTTGCACCGCCCTCACTGTATGCCGTAGCATATTTTTTGATAAGGAACATATCGTGGAAAGCGGTGATATTCGGATTAAATCTTTTTACAAAGCTGCCGTCAGAGTTTCTCGGCTGGAAGTATTTGGTTTCGGGATTGAATAAATTTTTATAATACATTGCCTTTTCGCCGTATTTTTCGGCATCCTCGGTGTAGCCGAGCTCCTCGGCAAGAACCGCGATTGCATTATCCTCCCAGGCATATTCGAGCGTAAAGCTGACAGATTCCTCACCGTTTGCAAGATCGTCGGGAATATATCCGTATTCGTTATATTTTTCAACAAAATTTCTGCCCGATTTCGGAGCCGGAGCGTCTGATGTTTTCTTCATATATCCGTAGAGTGTCTCAACATCAAAATCTCTGTAGCCCTTGAGGTAGCTTTCGGTGATCATAATGTTTGTCGGGTCGCCGTGCATTGAAGAGGCGTAGCCTGCGCCCTGAGGCCAGCGGGGGATAACTCCGCCTGTGGTTGCCATTTCGACAAGACTCTTAAGACAGTCGTCCTGAATTTCGGGGGCAATAATCATATACAGGGAATGCACATCACGGCAGGTGTCCCAGAGTGACATATCTGTTCTGTATGTATAGCCGTCAGCGGTATGCACCTGCTTGTCAAAGCCGAGATATTCGCCGTTGACATCGGTGAAATCCGTCGGCATAATCATACTGTGATAAAGTGCAGTATAAAAAACAGTTTTGATATCATCATCAGAGGTGCTGATTTTAATTGAAGAGAGTCTGTCCTCCCAATCGGCAACAGCGTTCCTGTGAATATCGTCAAAGTCAAGTCCGTCAGCCTCAGCATAGAGGTTGAGCTTTGCGTTTTCGACGCTGACAAAGCTGACTGCGAGCTTGAGCTCTATGCTTTCGTTCTTCATTTCACCGAAATTCAGGTCGATTCCGAGGTCGGTTTCATCACCTGAGATTTCGTATGACTTGATTTGCTTATCAGCCTGAGCGGCAAAATAAACGGGAAGTCCGTCGTATCTGTCAGAGAATGCGCCGTGAATGACTGCACCGCCCGTAATCATGCCTGTATCTTCGTCAAAATCCACGAAGCCTCCGTCAGAATGTCTGCCTGCGGCAACGCTTGTGACATCGAGATAAAGGCGCGCATCCTTTGAGCTGTTGAAGGTGTAACGGTGAACGCCCGTATGCGTGTCAGCCGTCAGCTCAACAAGACAGTTCATTGACTCGAGATAGAGAGCATAATAGCCTGCGGATGCGGTTTCGTTTTTGTGTGAATAGGGGATAACACCGACCTTTTTCTTTCCCGTGACGGGAGTGACACGGAAGATGCCGTAATCCTCGGCACCTGTGCCCGAAAGTCGTGAGTGGCTGAAGCCTGTGATATGGCGTTGCTCGTAATAATAGCCCGAGGTGTTCATCTTTGTGATGTAAAGACCGCCCATAAACGAGGTGTCGGGACCGAGACGGACTGCGCCGAACGGTACCGCTGCGGCAGGGCTGAGCATGCCGCATGCCCACGGTGTACCGCCTGTTCCGATGAACGGGTCAACGAACCGTGAATATTCACCCGTGACAGGCTCGGGCATCTCAACGGGCCTCATAAGAATACCGTTGAAAAGACCTGCAAACGCAGTTTCAAAAATAACAATAACCGAAACAAAAATTCTGATTATCGGCCACAACATAATTATCCCTCCTGATTACTGTCGTCACCTTAAATATGTTCAATTCCGGGGTTAAAGCAAGGCATAAGCTGAAGCTTGAAAAGGTTGTTTCTGTGCTTTCTGTCAATGAGCTCTTTTTTAGCCTGATCTTCAATAAAGCCTGTTCTTATATAAACATCGAGCTCAGCGTAGGTAAAGCCGAGGTTTTCCTCATCCGTCTTACCGCAAAGACCGTCAATCGGTGTCTTGTCAACAAGCTCACGCGGAAGGCCGAGAATATATCCGATTTCCTTAGCCTCCGTCACGGTCAGATGTGAAAGGGGAGAAAAGTCGCCTACCGAATCACCGTAGCGGGTTGAATATCCCACCCAATCCTCTGAGAGGTTACAGGTGTTTGCAACTCTGCCGTTAAGAGACTGACTGACGGCATAGAGTGTTGACATACGGATTCTCGGCGGAAGATTGATTCTCGTCATATCTGAAATCGGAAGATTTTCGGGAAAGGCGGAAAGCACTGCATCGACAGCATCCTTGATGTTTACTTCATAGTGTCTTATACCAAGGTGGTTGACAAGCATATACGCCTTGTCGATATCGTGCTGAACTCCCTGAGGCATAAGAACACCGATAACTCTGTCCTTGCCGAGAGCCTCAACACAGAGCGCGGCAACGATTGAGCTGTCCTTACCGCCCGAAATTCCGACAACGGCATTACAGCCTTCACCGTTTTCTTTAAAGAATTTTCTTATCCATTCCACACATTCGTCTTTTGTTTTAACTGCATCAAACATATCAATACCTCTTTTATAATGATCTGATTATATTTTTGTATTTTTTAAGATAAGCCTCGTTGACCTCGTCACCGCCGTCAACATTACTGCTTGAGAAAACCTCGGGAATCACGCCGTCACTTAGCATAATTTCGACGGTAGCCGCAACAGCCGCGTTGAGAATTGCCGCACCTGCGCTTGTCGAGGTCGGGGCAACGCTTCTGCCGATTTCATCGAAATATACGCTCGCGTCACCGACACAGCCCATATTATCAAGAACAATATCAGCAAATTCATAAAGCTTTTTACCGCTCGGGTGGCGCGACGGCATCGATTTTGAATGATTGAGATTCGTCAGCGCAATAACGCACAGTCCCTCATCCTTTGCAAGCTGAGCCATATCAACACAAACGCCGTTTCGTCCCGAGTTTGAAATGATGACGATAACATCGTCCTTTTTCATTTTATAATCCTTGAAGATTTTGTCGGCATAGCCCTCGATGCGCTCCATTTCGGTGCTCTTTGAAGCCGATTCGTGAAGCATAAGCGGTTCTTCAAAAACAGGCTGAATTTTAACAAGACCGCCTGCGCGGTAGAAAACCTCCTCGGCGAGCATGTGAGAATGCCCTGTGCCGAAAAGAAATATGCTTCGGTCATTCTCAAGAGCAGTCGCAAAGGCTCTTGCCGTTTCGTCGATAGCATCAAGCTGATTTTCTGTGATGTCTGCAAGGATTTTTTGCATATTTTTTAAGTATTCGAGAGATTTATTCATCGCTTATCCTCCTTCATTGCGGCAAAAACTGCGCCGTATTCGGGCGGATATTCAAGAATTGCCGCCTTTGTGTCGGGATATTTTTCCCTGACAAATTCAACAAAGCTTTCACGGAAGCTTTCACAGTTGACAAGAATTCCGCCCCACATACCGAGCGGAGTGCCGTTCGGCAGCTCACTCAGAAGAGCGCAGACCGTATCGGCAAGAAGACTTGCGTGCTTTGTGATAATCGCGCTTGCGACAGTGTCACCGTTTTTTGCACATTCAAAAAGCACGGGTGCGAGCTTTGCAACCTCGCTGTTTGAAATAGGCGGATCATAGAAAATATCAATCAGAGAAATGATGTCTCCGATTCCGAAAAATCCGAGAATCTTTTCTGTGAGCATTGTTTTTTCTGCACTGCCCTGAGCGCCGCAGATTGCCGCCTTCACAGCGTCAAGCCCGAGCGCATAGCCTGAGCCCTCATCGCCGAGAAGGTAGCCCCAGCCGCCCTTGAAAATCACTCTGCCGTCAGCGGCCCTGCCGACTGCCATGGAGCCCGTACCGCTGACAACCATTGCCGCCGCACCGTCAGCTCTCATTGCCTCAAGACCTATATAAACATCTGAATCCATTGTGATTACGGGACAGTCGATGATTCCGTCACAGAACTCCCTTGTTGCGCTCTCATCAGCCCTCTCGGAAATTGCGGGCATACCGATAAACGCACTGCTCAGAGTGATATCCTTACCCTCAAGCACTCCGTCAACGGTCTCTTTAAGATTTGCACGCGCCGCGTCTGTGCCGACAGAGTTATAATTTATACTCCTGCCGACATAACGCGAAACAAGTGTTCCGTTTTCATCACAGACAACAGCAACGGTTTTTGTTCCGCCGCCGTCAATACCGAGATAATACCTCATAATATTAACTCCAATCAGAAACGAAGACCGAATGCAACATCGTCTCCGTCTTTTTCAATAAATTCAAAGCCGTATTTTTTATAGAAGCTCTGACCTCTTTCGTTTTGTGCGCCGACTGTCAGCATAACACCCTTGACGCCCTTTGATTTAAGGTGGGCTGAGAGTGTGTCAACGAGCTTGTGTCCGATACCCTGACGGTGATATTCGGGAAGAACATCAATGTGAAGATGTGCAGGGAAATCATTTTTATATTTTTCCTGAAGCTTTGTTGAGCCGTATGCACCCTTGCGTGCGTTAAAGCCCCAGACGGTCATATTCTCATCAAGGCGCGGAATGTATTCATCAACAAAAATTCTTCGGTAGCTGTCAAAATCCTCTGTGCAGATGATGTAGGCAATCGCCCTGTCGTTTTCATCAGCTGCAACAAAACAGTTTCTGCCCTCTTTTTCAATATAATAGTTACAATAGGTGTTGAGTATGTATGTCTGCTCGTCCTTTGTCATTCTGCATTCGCCCTCACTGTTAAGGCAGACAAATCTGACATTTTCCTTGTCTTTTTCTTCAAAAGGTCTTATAATCATTACAGTACCCCTATTTTCTCTAATGTAATATAAAAATTTTAACATTAAAAAGGATAAAAATCAACACTCGGAGGTCAAATATGATTAACGGATTACTATCTTTGCCGATTTTTAAAGGTGTTTTTGAAAAAAAGGTGCAGATAAGCATCAAACGGTCAGATTTGAAAAGGGTATGCTACTGCGAAAAGACCCACAGAGTGACTGACGAAAAATACATTCTCACAATTTCACAAAAGGACGGCAAGGTCTTTGCCGATATCGAATGCTCGGGTGAAAAAAGTGCGTTCTATGCTCTTTGCGACCTGAAGCTCAGAATCGATAACAGCAAGCTCTCTGAGGGTGAATTTGTCTGTTCGCCGTGCTTTGCAACGCGCGGATACATCGAGGGCTTTTACGGCACACCGTGGACACACGAAAAACGCAAATCCGTTATGTCTCTTATGGCGCTCAACAGAATGAATGCGGTTTACTACGCTCCTAAGGATGACGCATACCACCGCGACCTCTGGCGCGAGCCTTATCCCGAGTCGGACCTTATGAAATTAAAGGAGCTGGCTGACCTTGCGAAAGAGAATTATATGGATTTTCATTTCTGCATCGCACCGGGACTCTCGATGAAATATTCGTCCGAGGAAGAGTTTGACACCCTTATGAAGAAAACCGAACAGCTTTATTCAATCGGAATAAGAAATTTCGGACTTCTGCTTGACGACATTGACGAGGAGCTTTTTTACGATGAGGATAAGGCGGCTTACGGCGAAACAGTCAACGCTCATATCGACCTTATCGAAAAGTATTACAATGCTCTTCTTGAAACGGACGGAAAGATTAAGCTCACCATATGTCCGACACTGTATAACGGAACGGGTGACGAGTATTACATCTCAAAGCTCGGAAAGAATATCTCACCGCTTATTTCAATCTTCTGGACAGGCAGAGACATCTGCTCACGCGAGCTGACAAGCCGAGAGGCACTGAAATTTATCGAAGGAACAAACCATAAGCCGCTTTACTGGGATAATTATCCCGTCAACGATATGGCTATGTTCAAAGAGATGCATATTTCACCGATTATCAACCGAGATGCCGATTTATGGAAATATTCCGAGGGTATTATTTCAAACTGTATGGAATATGCCGAGTGCTCAAAGATTCCGCTTATCACCTTTGCTGATTATCTCTGGGACAGCGAGTGCTACAATCCCGACACCTCGTGGGAGAATGCAATCCGTCAGGTTGCAGGGCAGAATGCCGAAAATCTCATTGTTTTCGCTGACCACCTTTATATTTCCTGCCTCAAGGACAGCCCGTCAAGACGGATGAAAAAGCATTTCGAGGGTGTTATCGCTCTTATTAAAAAGGGTGAGACTGAAGAGGCTGTTGCTCTTGCAAATGAATATATAGATAAAATGAACCGAAGCAGAGAATACCTTAAAAAGGATTTGCCGATTTGCAACGAGCTTTCAAAGTGGTCGGAAAAATTCTTTGTTGCTTGCGATATGTTCATAAAGCTTGTTGATGTTTTACAGAATAAAACCGAAGAAAATGTAGCCGAGCTTTACAGCTTAATCGACAAATACGAATCAATACCTGTCGTACTTACTGAAGAAATGAATATTAAACTCTTCCTCGGAATTATGTTCGGGATATAAAAAGAAAGACTTGCAGAAAAACAAAATCTGCAAGTCTTATTTTATTTTATCTTTTCAATATCCTCAACCGTCGGCATAGATGCATCAGCACCCATACGGCTGACGGCGATTGCACCTGCTTTGTTACCCATATCGCAGGCTGAATAAATATCACCGCTTCGCTTATATTCGAGCGCGAGTGCGGCTGTGAAGCTGTCGCCTGCGGCGGTTGTGTCAACAACCTTTGTTTTGTAAGGCGGCATAATTCTGAGGCTCTCTCCGTCATAAACCGAACAGCCTCTTTCTCCGAGCTTGAGAACGACAAACTGCGCCTGACTTCTTTTTCTGAGAAGCTCTGACGCGCAGAGTATGCTGTCATCATCGTCGGGTGAGATTCCCGTCAGTGCTTTTGTCTCACTCTCGTTAGGGGAGATAATCGTCGCGCCCTGCATCTCTTCAAGCGCAAAGTTCTTCGCGGGACCGCAATCAATAACGGTAGTTATACCTTTTTCAATTGCGCGGTTGACACAATTTATAACAACCTCTTCTCTTGTTTCAAACTGAACAAGAAGCAGGTCGAGATTTTCGTCAATACAGGCCGCGGCCTCGTCGGGGTCAATTTCTGTATTGGCACCTTCGTATACAACAATTCTGTTTCTGCCCTCACCGTCAATTATGATTGCGGCAAGTCCTGTCTGTGTGCCGTTTATTGCAACGCCCGAAAAGTCAATCCCGTTTTTTTTGAGGTTTTCCAGGAGTCTTCTGCCGTTCGCATCATCGGCAACCTTGCCTATCATTTTTGTCTGTGCACCGAGCCTTGCGAGTCCCGTTGCCTGATTTGCACCCTTGCCTCCGCACGCATAGCCGTAGGTCGTGCCGAGCACATTTTCACCGACCTCGGGCACCTTTTCCATATTCAGAACGATATCCATATTTATACTGCCGACAACAGCGGCACGGATATTCTTATACATATCAGAGTACCGCGCGGAATGCGATTGCCGATTCCGTCATATCCTTATCCTTAATAAACAGACTGCTTGTGCCGAGAACGAAAATTTCCGCACCGCATTCACTCATTTTTGCGCCGTTTTCGGGGCTGATGTTGCCGTCAACCTCAATCGGAATGTTGCCGAAGCCTTTTTCGTCAAGGAAGGCTCGTGCCATTCTCACCTTGTCACCTGCACCTGCAAAAATCTTCTGTCCCGCAAAGCCGGGGCTGACTGTCATAACGAGTGCCATATCCATATAGTCGAGAAGATGCTCAAAGCATCCGACGGGCGTCTGCGGATTTATCGCAAGACCCGATTTGCACCCCTTCTCACGGATTTTTGCGAGCGTGCGCTGTGCGTGAATGTCACCCTCATAATGGATGCAGATATAGTCCTTCTCACCGAGCTTCATAAGGTCGAGAAACTGTGCAGGGTTATTGACCATCATATGCACATCAAGCGGAATATCCGTAAGCCTCTTGACCGCATTTATAAAGTCAAAGCCGAGCGTAATGTTCGGCACAAAGCTGCCGTCCATAATATCGATGTGAAGATAATCAATGCCCGCCTTTTCAAGCTCACGGATTGACTTTTCCATATTCATCAGATCTGCACACATAACGGATGCAGAAAGAAGCTTGCTCATAACATCAGTCCTTTCAACGATTATTGTATCATTTTTACAAACAAAATCAAGACAATTTATCATATTGTATTATCGACAAAAATGAAAAAGTATGATAAACTGAAATAGCATAAATTTCCAAGGATGGTGCATTATGAAAAAACCTACATTTTATCTCGGCGAGTTTGTTCAGCGCGACAAGGTCTTTCTGACCGCTGACAACGGCATTGATGTTGAAAAGGTGAATTCTGTTGCCTTTGACGGTGAGACACTTTATATTACTCAGCCCGATTGTCTTATTGAATATTCAGACGGCAATATCAAGAAAATTTCTGCAAGCGTTTCAAAGCTTTTCACGAGACAGGGCAAGCTTTATGCCGCTGTCGGCAGCGCTCTTGCCGAAATCAAAAAGGGTAAGGTTAAGAAAATCAAGGATTTTGATACACCTGTTGTTGATATTTCCGTTGCGCTCGACAGGTCGGTATGGCTTATTACCGAAACAGAGCTTTTCCTTATGCAGGGCGACGAATTCACAAAGATAGTTGACCTTCCCGAAGAGACAATCTGTCTTGCCGCACTTGATAATAAAGCAAGATTTGCTGAAACGGTTTACATCGGCTCAACGGCAGAGGGCCTTCTTTCAATGAAGGGAAAGCGCCGCCATTGGTCTGAGCTTCTTCCCGATATCACGGGTGTGCTTTCAAAGAAAATCAACTGCATTCAGATTGATGCTCTCGGTCACCTCTGGGTTGGTTCGGATGAGGGGCTCAACATCTACGACGGCAGAAGCTATTGGCTCAACGGTAACGATTTTTATTCAGTTCCCGACGGTGCTGTCAATGATATGTTCTTTGCCGCAGACGGTAAAAAGTATTTTGCAACAGATACAGGTATCATTACTCTTATCGAGGGTAAGATTTCATATTATTCATACGGCGCATGGCTTATGCATCCGACAGTAACCAAGATTACCGTTTCGGATAAGGGCACAATCGCCGCCGTTACTCCGAGAGGTATCAGCCTTATCACAGCCAAGGAAATGACACTCGGTGAAAAGGCAGGTCTTATCGACAAGCTCAACGAAAAGTATTTCGTCAGAAACGAGGGCTACCATGTTGACAGAGTGCTTCGCAAGTACGGCGACCTGGATTCGGGTGTGCTTCTCAATTCCGACAATGACGGACTTTTCACAGGTCTTTACTGCGCGAGCCAGTGCTTCCGTTATAAGGTAACGGGTGATGCACAGGCAAAGGCTAACGCAAAGCAGGCTGTTGAAGCTATGATAAAGCTCACGGAGGTTACAGGCAGAGAGGGCTTTACCGCAAGAGCAACCCGTTATTCACACGAAGAGAATTTCGGTACGGGCAACCGCGAGGAGTGGCATATCTGTGAGGATAATCCCGACTGTGAATGGCTCGGTGAGACATCAAGTGACGAGATGACAGGCCACTATTTTGCATACGGCATCTATTATGACCTTGTTGCAGACAAGAAAGAAAAGAAAAAGATTGCCGAGGTTGTAAAAAAGATTACAGACCATATCATCGACCACAACTTCCACCTCACCGATGTTGACGGAATCCCGACAACCTGGGCAAACTGGGAGCCCGACCTTCTCAACAACGACGACAGATGGTATTACGAGCGAGGAACAAACTCACTTGAAATTCTCTCCTTCCTCAAGACCACATACCATGTAACAGGTGATGAAAAGTATGAGAAGGTTTACGAAATGCTCATCAAAAAGCATCACTATGCAATGAACTGTATTCAGTATAAGTGTGAGGACGGTCATATTGCCCATATCGATGACCAGCTCGATTTTGTAAATATTTATCCGCTTATTGTCTACACTGACAACGAGGCTCACAAGGCAATTTACAAAATGGGACTGACTCACCACTGGGCTTATGAAAGAGTTGAGCGTTCACCGTTCTTCAACATCGTTTACGGCTCACTCACGAATAACTATTGCGATATTGAAGAGGCTGCAAAGTCACTCTCGGAAATGAATCTTGATTTTGTAAGATGGCCTGTTTACAACAGCTACCGTAAGGATATCGTATGGGATACCGAGCAGGAGGAAACAGGCGTTCCTGCACAGCTCAAATATCCCGTAGAGTATTGGTCAAGACTTCTTGTCAACTATGACGGCAATCAGTTTATCTGCGACTCGGGTGCTGAGGAGTTTGTTGAAATCAACACCAAGCGTACAAACAAGACAAGCACCTTACCCGGCTTTGCAGGCGCAAATGCACTCAGAGCCTCAATGCCCTATGTCTTCCTTCTTCCTTATTGGATGGGCAGATACTACGGCCTTCTCGGCGATTGATAAATAAAGATAAATCTGACCGACAGAAAAATCTGTCGGTCTTTTTTATTGAACAACAGCCCAAAGTGTTGTATAATATTCTCATAAAGAAAACGGAGGGGAAATTATGACTGCAATTCTTCTTACTCTCAAAAATATTTTTCACGGTATCGTTGCCGTGTTTATGCTCATTCCGATTCTTCTGACAATGGGCGAGGCGGGTGACCCGAATACACCTGTCGAGGTCTATCCCGAATCGGATAATCCTTACATAGCGGAATATCGTGATCCTGATATTGCCGCTCACCGTTCGGGCGCGGGCGTTGCACCGCAAAATACGCTTATGGCATTCGAAAACATAATCAAAGAGGCGGACACAATCGGCGTTGATACACTCGAATTCGATGTTCAGATAACAAAGGACGGCGAGCTTGTGCTCTCTCACGACCTGACATACGACAGCGCGACAAATGCGGTCGAGGCATTCGGAAGAAAGAATGTATTTGTTTCGTCAATCACTCTCGAGGAGGCGCAGGTGCTCAACCTCGGTGAGAATTTCAAGGGCAACGGTGATTATCCTTACAGAGGGCTTCGCGGTGACGATATCCCATATAATCTGCGCGTTGTGACCTGTGACGAGATTCTTGATTATATCGAAGCAAATTGCGGTGACAGACGGTATAATTATGTAATCGAAATAAAGAGTATCGGCTCGAACGGCAAAAAGGCAGTTGATAAGCTTTATTCAGTCATTACCGAGCGCGGACTTCAGGACAGAACAATCTGGTCTACCTTTGCGCCTGATGTTTCGGCTTATATGGTGAAAAATTATCCCGACTTTGCACGCACCGCAGACGCAATCGAGGCTGTGCAGTTCTATTTCTATTACAGAATGGGATGGAGCTTGCAGGATGTCAGCCCGTCTTATGTTGCTTTGCAGATTCCCTACGGTGAGACTGCGTTTGATAATCTTATAAATCTCGGCAACCGCGAAATGGTAAACTATGCTCACTCTAACAACATTGCCCTGCAGTATTGGACAATCAACAACGAGGATGATGTCCGCCACCTCACAAACGCAGGTGCAGACTGTATTATGACCGACTATCCGCAGATGGCTTATGAGACCGTACAGACCTGCAGGTAAGGAGTTGAAAATATGGCAAGGATTTTTCAGATTCTCATTTCCGTTTTTACAACAATTTTTATGCTTCCGTCAATGCTCGGAGTTGCACTTTTCGGAACGGATAATATAAACATAAGCACCTACGGTGAGGTGCGCCCGGACACCTGGGTTGCCGTTGACGGACTCGGCAGAGCTCTGCCGACCTACGAAGAGGCAGGAGAGCGCGACGACGAAAAGTTTGTCGGTCTGTTCTATTGGATTTGGCATTATAATTTTGCGCGCTCACTTGAGGCGGATAACGCAACGGAAATTCTTGAAAAATATCCCGAGGCTCTGCACGACTACAATCATCCTGCGTGGGAGAACACCTACGACGGCAAGCCCTATCATTGGAACGAGCCGCTTTTCGGATATTATCAGAACCTTGACGAATACATCGTGCGCAAGCACGCCGAAATGATTGCCGATGCAGGTGTCGATGTCATCATCTTCGACTGCACAAACGGCTCGGAAACCTGGATTCCCGCTTATGAGGTTCTTTTCAGAGTCTTTGACGAGGCTATCAGAGAGGGCGTCAATGTTCCTAAGATTTCATTCCTGCTTCCGTTTTCCGATGAAGAGCACGCCGCGGTTTCACTCAGACAGCTTTATGAGGATATTTATTCAAAGGGCAGATACAAGCATCTCTGGTTTATGTGGGACGGAAAGCCGCTGATTATGGCGCGCGAGAGTGCTCTTGACAAATATGATCCTTACGAAAAAGAGATAATCGATTTCTTCACCTTCCGCAAAAACAGCGCTACATATTTTGACAAAAACATCTCAATTACCAAAAATACCTGGGGCTGGTGCAGCTCATATCCTCAGACACAGTATAGTACATCGCTTTTCGGCGGACCTGAGCAGATGTGCGTCTCGGTTGCACAGAATGCCGCTGACGGTCAGCTTGTTGCGATGAATTCGGGCGGCAATGTTCAGGGCAGAAGCTTCACCCACGGTGACTATTCCTATACATACCAAAAGGGCGACGAGACGGTAACGGTTGATTCATCGATTGAAAATCCGATACTCTACGGACTTAATTTTCAGCAGCAATGGGATTACGCCATTGCGTGTGACCCCGATTTCATCTTTGTAACAGGCTGGAATGAATGGATTGCAGGCAGATGGAAGGAGTGGCAGGGAACACAGAACGCCTTCCCCGACCAGTTCAGCGACGAATACAGCCGCGATATTGAGCCTGCCGCAGGCATACTCAAGGACCACTATTATTATCAGCTTTGTGCAAACATCCGCCGTTTCAAGGGCGTGACGGAGCCGATGAAAACCGAGGGCGGACAGAAAATAAATATCTACGGCTCAGACAGTCAGTGGAAATGGGTTAAAAACGAATATGTTCACTATACGGGCAGCACTCGTGACCGCGACGCTGACGGCTGGATAGGCCTTCACTATGAAAACCATACGATGCGTAACGATTTCAGCAGGGTGAAGGTAACCTATGACAACAAAAATGTTTATTTCAGAATAGAAACCGCAGACGATATCACGCCTTACACTGACACGGCGTGGATGAGAATTCTCATTGACACCGATTCATCGGGCAAATCAGCAAATTGGGAGGGCTTTGAGTATATCATCAACCGCGATTCCGCGAGTGAAAACACACTTAAGGTAGAAAAATCCACGGGTGGCTGGTCGTTTGAACAGACGGGCACTGCACAGTACCGCATTGACGGTAATGTGATGTATGTTTCAGTGCCGAAAACGGCTCTCGGCTTTGACGGCAAAAATGAAATCCATTTTAATTTCAAGCTTTCAGACAATATGCAGACTGACGCAGACATAATGGATTTCTATCAGAACGGTGATGTCGCTCCCGGCGGAAGATTTATGTTTGCTTTTTAAATTAGTAAATTTGCAAAATTTGACAGGCTGAAAATTTACACATCAATTACTTGACGGAAAAAGCATAATCAAGTACAATATATATGTATATTTATGAAAAGGAGGCGGAGTATGTCAACTGATTTAAAGGAGCCTCAGGTTGAGGAAAAGGCTCACCGACAAATGCCTAAGGGCAGACGGTATGTCGGCGCAATGGAGACTGCGGCGTATATCGCGCAGGACTTTGCAGACAGCTTTTCAATCGGTAAATATCAGAACCGATTCATCTGGGATGTCGTCGGAATCGACTTTAACATTACAGGTATCGTTACACTTTTTACAGGTGCATGGGATATCTTTAATGACACCTTCATCAGTGCGATGGTTGACCGCACGAGAACAAGATGGGGTAAATTCAGACCGTATCTTTTATGGCTGAAGATGCCGCTGACGCTTTTCGGAATGCTTTATTGGTTTATGCCGGTATTCTTCCCGAATACATCAACAACCTTCCTGCCCAAGCTGATTTTCTATTTTGCATTCAGCATTATCAACGAAACAGCGGGTACATTCATTTCAATTTCACAGACGGGCCTGCTATCGACCATAACGCCGAACCCTGAGGAACGAGTCAGGCTTATTGCGAGCGCAAAGCTGTTCTCACGATTCCTCGGTGAACAGATACCCGAATGGGTTATGGGTGTTTTCATTGACCTTATCAACACAAAGACGGTCAAATGGAAGATGCAGAACCTTTTCATCGGAATGGGTGCGGCAACAAGCATACTTTCCGCTTTGATGACAGTCTGGTTCTATGTGGTTTCAAAGGAACGCGTGCTTCAGTCTGTTGAAAAGCCGAGCATCAAGGACGGCTTCAGGGCTATCTTCAATAACAAGCCGCTTCTGATAATTACACTTTCGGATTTCCTGGGCGGATTCAGTATCGGTCAGAGCCGTTCAGACTATTACATAGATGTTCTCGGCTCGGCATCGTTACAGACGATTGTAGGTATTCCCGCTTATCCGATACTTAACCTCAGCTATACATGGGTTGCACCTCTGAGAAGACGGTTTACATCCAAAACGCTGTGGATTTTCGAGGATATCTGGACCGATATGTGCTGGCTGATAGTCTTCGGGCTTGGTTCAATAAACAAGAACTTTATGAAGCGGAGCTTTATGATACCGACAATGGCAATCGAAGAGGTCTTCGAGATGATGGTTTACGGTGTCAGACACACCATACCCGACGAGCTTTACAACGAGTCAATGGACTATTGCGAATGGCGTAACGGCTATCGTGTTGAGGCTATGACAGGCGTTGCAAGAGGTCTTGTAAAGAAGATGCAGAATGTCGTAATGAACTCTGTCAAGAATTTCGTTCTTGCAAGAGTAGGCTATGTTCAGGGTGCGGCAATCGGTACTCAGAGCGATAAGGCCAAGTGGTGGCTCTTCGCACTCGGTACGGGTATTCCCATCATCACAAGCAGTCTTGGTATTATTCCTAAGTTCTTCTATCCGATCGATAACAAGGTGCGTGACACAATGTATGCTGACCTTGCAGAGCGTCGTAGTGCAGTCGCAAAGCAGATGCAGGAAATCGATGCATAAAATTACAAAAGCAAAAGCCGTAGCGTTAGCTACGGCTTTTAATATTAAACAGGCTTTTAAGCTGTCACAGCTTCCTTTTCGGGAGCGGCCTTGACACTCTTCTTATCAAAGAAGGATGTGAAATTTATCATAAACAATAAGGCATAAGCAACCCACATAGGCAGGTTTTCGATGAATGCGCTTTTACCGACCGTCACAAGAAGCACAAGCATAAGTATAAGTATTAAGCAGAAAATTACGGTTGCGATTATATACTTTTTATCCTTCTGCTTACACTTATGTAAAAGGAAGATAACAACGCCCGCCGCCGCGAGAAATGCGAAAACAAGTGCGGTTGCCCAGTGACCGATGCAGCGTGCCGTCATAACGAGGTCAATACCTGCTGAGGGAACATTGACCGTGACGAAGATTGAAGCACAGCCGATTGATGTCACGATAACACCTGTTTTGCCCTTATAGTTATTCTTACGGTACATATAAAGGGTGTTGGTAAAAATCGAAAGCGATGCGAGAATGCCCCACATTTTAAAATACCAGGGATAGCGCAGACCGAGCATACTTGCCGTAACATCTGTCAGAATGTTACCGAACTGTTCGGGATAACTGAGAAATCCGTACCAGGTTATGAAGGCAAAGCCTGCAATAAGATTGACGGCACAGAAAACAGTTGTCAGCTTAGTCAGCTTCTGAGCGTAAAGTATTTTTCTGATAAACAGAGCGTAGCAAAGCAACAATGCGCTCGAGAATGCAACCCAGAGCCAGAAGATTGTTGCACTTTCATAGAACGGCTTATAGAGCATTCCGTTGAACTTTGCGATGAATTCCTCCGCGGGCAGAAGCATATCGGCTTCGGTTGGAATGATGTAAGGATACTGATCCCAGCTCATAAAAACAGCCATCCAGACCGCATAGGCCGCCGCAATCACGCACCACAGAGCAGTATAGAATTTTTTAGTAGTGTTCTCATTCATAAAATCACCTCGGATTTATTCTATCACCTTTTTGATTGTGGTGCAATATCGGGGCTGTAAAAACTTTTAACCTGTTGACTAAAACTTTTTGATGTGTTATTTTATAAAAAACTGATTCAGGAGTGATTTTATGATTATCAGAAAACCGCCTATGGGCTGGAACTCGTGGAATACTTTTGCCGAGAATATAAACGAAAAAGTTGTTATGGAAACAGCCGATTTCATAGTTGAAAGCGGACTCAAGGACTGCGGCTACGAATATGTCATCATTGACGATTGCTGGAGCCTTCGTGAGAGAAACGAAAAGGGTGAAATCGTACCTGATCCCGAAAAATTCCCTCACGGTATGAAGTATGTTTCTGATTATGTTCATTCCAAGGGACTCAAATTCGGTATGTATTCGTGCGCAGGCACGCTGACCTGTGCGAGATATCCGGGCAGCTATGACCACGAATTCACAGATGCAAAATGCTTTGCTGAATGGGGCGTTGACTATCTTAAATATGACTTCTGCTTCCATCCGCACTCAACCTTCGGACATTTCCTTTATAAGAGAATGTCACTTGCTCTTGCAAACTGCGGAAGAGACATTGTTTTTGCCGCCTGCTCGTGGGGAGCTGAAAACACAAAGACCTGGATCAAAGAAACAGGCGCTCATACCTGGCGCTCAACAGGTGATATCGTTGACTCTTGGGAGTCAATCAAGCGTCTTGCTCAGGAACAGCTTCAGGTGCCCGAATATAACGGTAACGGCTGCTTTAACGATATGGATATGCTCGTTGTCGGAATGAAGGGCGAGGGTAATGTCGGTATCACAGGCTGTACTGTTGAAGAATACAAGACTCACTTTGCGTTCTGGGCAATGATGGGTTCACCGCTGATTATCGGCTGTGACCTGCGTAAGGCTGACGAGGATGCCATGGCTATCCTTAAAAATAAAATGCTTATCGATATCGACCAGGACGAGGCATACAGACAGCCGTTCTGGGTTAACGGTGACAGACACGAGAATAAGAACCGCAAGGGTGACGAGCCGCTTTATAATTATTATCCGGTTGACGAGCCGATTCTGGTGAGATTCCTCGCGAACGGTGATATCGCTATCGGCGGATTCAGCTTCCACGATGAAAAGCGCAGATTTTTTGCTACGCTTGACAGTATCGGCCTTGGCGAATGCACGGGCAAAACACTCGAGCTGACAAATGTGTGGACGGGTGAAAAGAGTATTGTCAAGAACGGCACTATTCTCTTTGAGCTTGAGCCGCATTGTTGTGAGGTTTACAGAGCGAGGGTTATTGATAAATAATGAGCGAGTGTAAGGAATGTAAAAAAACGCTGACCCCGAATGAAATAGGCCTTACAAAAAAGCTCATAAACCGAGGCTCAACGGAATTTTACTGTATAGACTGCCTTGCAGAAATGTTCAAGTGCGATACCGCACTTCTCGAAAAGAAAATTGAACAGTTCAAAAAGCAGGGCTGTGTCCTGTTCATATAAAAATAAAGCCGATACGAACGAATCCGTATCGGCTTTTTCGTTAAAGCACAGATAAAAAATATTCGGTTATCGTTTCGGGTGATTCCTTCATTCCGTTATCAACCCACCAGCGAATTGTCCCGACGAGTGTTGTGAAAAAGTGATAAACAAGAAAGCTCTGGGGGAGCCCCAACTACTAAGGGGAATCAAATAAGTCAATCTGACTTTGCACAAGCTGGACGAGACTCTCCTTGAAATAGCCGAGAAAAAGCTCGTTGTTACGGCAAGAGAAAAGTCCGAGAATGTTGTTGTCATTTTTCATAAGATGCTGAAAAAGATGCAGAAAAACCGAGCTCGGCGCATCGCAGTCGAAAATATGCCTGTGATGATTGTTTTCCTTATGCATAGAGTCAAACAGGTGGCAGAACAATTCCTCGCAAAGCTCCTTGAGCAAAAAGTCCTTTGTCTCGAAATGAGCGTAAAAGGTCGCCCTGCCGATGTCGGCGCGTTCGATAATTTCGCCGACGGTAATCTGACTGAAATCCTTTTGAGACAGCAATTCTGTAAATGCCTTAAAAATAGCCTCACGTGTTTTTCTCTGTCGTCTGTCCATAGCTTCCTCCGTACAAATTCTGAAAATTGTTCAGTAACGAATAATTTTAAAATATCATATATTGTATTGTCGCAGTGGATTGATATAATTTTATTGAACAATAAGTTCTGTATTTAACACATTGTATCAGAAAAATAAATTTCAGTCAACAGGAGGGATGAATGTGAAAACAGAGAAAAACATTTTAATCGCGTTTTTGCTTAATCTGTTCTTTTCGGTTTTTGAATTTATCGGAGGTATCTTTACAGGCAGTGTCGCCATTCTTTCGGACGCGGTGCACGACCTCGGCGATGCCGCTGTAATCGGAGTGTCATATTTTCTCGAGAAGAAGTCAAAGCACAAGCCCGATGAAAAATACACCTACGGCTATGCGAGATTTTCGGTTATCGGCAGTGCGATAAGCACGCTGATTCTGCTTGTCGGCTCGGTTATGGTCGTATACAGCTCGGTGGGCAGAATAATTGAGCCGAAGCAAATCAATTATGACGGAATGATTATCTTCGCGATAGTCGGCGTATGCGTGAATTTCCTCTCAGCTCTTTTTACCCGTGAGGGGGATTCACTCAACCGCAAGGCGGTCAATCTGCATATGCTTGAGGATCTGCTCGGCTGGGCGGTAGTCCTCGTCGGCGCGGTGGTAATGCGCTTTACCGATTTCGCAATTCTCGACCCGCTTATGTCTATCGGAGTTGCCTTGTTTATTCTTATACACGCAATCAGGAATCTGAAGGTGCTTTTTGAAATCTTTCTTGAAAAAACACCGCAGGGCATTGACCTTAACGAAATCACACAGCACCTTATGGAGATTGACGGAGTTCTCGGTGTGCATCATATTCATATCCGCAGCTTTGACGGATATAACAACTATGCGACGATGCACATTGTCACAGACGGAGATTTTCATACGGTTAAAGAAATGGTGCGCGAGGAGCTTCACGAGCACGGAATCTGTCACGCTACGCTTGAGCTCGAGACTCAGGATGAGCATTGCCGCGAGGAGCATTGCAACACCGAGGTACACGCACATGCGCATCACCACCATCATCACCATTAAAAGAAACGGGCCGATACTAAAAATGTATCAGCCCGTTTTATGTTTTAATATCCCCATGTAAGTAACTGCCATTCGCCGCCTTTTTCGCGCGCAAGATACCAGCTCCAGCCGTTATAGTCCTCGTTGCTGTTGAAGCCGTTATCACATCCTGGCGGAGTGTGAAACGATGAATAGAAAATGATGCAATCAACAAATTCCGCGCCTTCGCGTAAGCTGTTGCAATAGTCAAGCTCATCCTTATCAAGACAGATTTCGTCGCCCGCATAAGCGACGCTGTAAAGCTCAAAGCCGCTCCAGGTTTTAAACTCGCTGAAAACAAGCCTGATTGCGGAATCCATATCTTCCTTTGAATATTTTTCGGAAGCACCGTAATCGATCTTCGCATTTTCAACATTGCCCGGTTTTACGCTACACGAGCTGAACAACAAGAGGATGAAAAGACTCAATACTGCACATAAAAGCTTTTTCATAATATTTTCTCCTTTCGGTATCTTGAAAATATTATATCACAGCGGCTAAAATTTTCAAGTTTTAGGATTAAAGCGGTTGCTGAACGGCAAAATATGTGTTAT
Organism: Acutalibacteraceae bacterium; assembly: GCA_045540195.1. Lineage (GTDB taxonomy): Bacteria > Bacillota > Clostridia > Oscillospirales > Acutalibacteraceae > CAG-488. The sequence continues at coordinate 12,939 of JAZQGS010000060.1, read as the reverse complement.
AATCACAAAAGTATCCGTCCGTAGCATAGCTGGATAATGCAGCAGATTCCGATTCTGAAGACCGGGGGTTCGAATCCCTTCGGGCGGGCCAGAAAATCCGACAAGTTTCGACTTGTCGGATTTTTTATCCAAGCCGACAGGCTTGGTATATCATCACGCGTTAGCGTGTATATCAACAACACGGCATAGCCGTGTTGTATCTCATCACACCGAAGGTGTGCATTATGTCGGCTTGATGATATACAAGCTCTTCGAGGTTGATGATATGCAAATCCTTGCGGAATTGATGATATACAAGGCTTTGCCTTGATTTTTTGTTTTAAGTTGATATAATTATATGAGAGGTGTTTTTATGAAAGAGGTAATTATCAGTTGCGATGGTGACAGTATGCTTTATTTGGTTCCGGATGAGGTTGCCGATAATTTGAGGAAATATTGTATTTTTTTTGCTGATAAATGGATGAAAAGAAGTCCAAATGACAAAAAATTCAAAATTAATGGTGTTTGGTGTTTTAACGAAACAGATTTTATTGACTATTTGAACGAAGTCGCTTTCCCTGAACAGAAATCTATGCTTATGAAAAATCTTGGTTGGACAGAACTTGGAAAAAAACTTCCGCCAGAATATAAGAATCATCCTTATTTTAATTTTTGATAAGCAACTTCCAATTCATCGATTTGTTGCTATTTTAAGCTGTAAACACAGAAAAAACGACAAGTTTCGACATAAACTTGTCGTTTTCAGTTTTATTGTGCTTTGCACAGTGTTATTCACTACGCGAGTTTACCGGCGAATAAAATATCACTGAAACCGCAGGCTTCGATATCACTGTTGCTTTAGCGATAATATCGCTCTGACCATAAAGTCACAATATCACTTAAAACTTGTAAAACTAAATGTTGTTATTTTGAGCTGTTTTTTGTTGACATCCGCACCCGATTGTAAATACCGATTAAGTGTGATATAATCAGTATGGACAAATAAGGAATCATTACCATTTGAACTGTAAACACCTACAGTCAACCGATAAAGTTCTTATGTGCAAGGTCGGAGGCGATACAATGAAAACACAAATCATACCTGCTTACGACAGGGCGGACGAGGTGAGGGCTTTGTTTGCCGATTATATGCAGATGCTTGTCGAAAATGATCCTTCGTTCAGGGAATATCTCGAGATTCAGCAGTATGACAAGGAGCTTGAGGATTTCAGCGTCAAATACGGTATGCCCGACGGCAGGCTGTATCTTCTTTACTGCGACGGTGAGACGGCAGGCTGTATTGCTCTGAGAAAAATCGACGGTGTGCGGTGCGTGCTGAAAAGGCTTTACATCAAACCCGAATTCAGAGGGCATAAGCTCGGCGAAATGCTCGTCAGACGACTGATTGCGGATGCAAGAGAAATCGGATATAAATATATGCTTCTTGATACGCTTCCGTTTCTGCAGACCGCGATAAGGATGTATAAAAATCTCGGCTTTTATGAAATCGAAAAATACAATAACAGTCCTATGGATACAACGATTTATATGAAGCTCGATTTATAGGCGGATCGGCCTAAGGGGGAAAGAAAATGAATATTGTGTTTAATAACAACAGTCAGCTGGCAGCGGTTGTACTCGAATACGAAAACCGCCGATATACAATCGCGCAGGGCGGAACTCTTGAGCTGCCGACTGAGAATAACACCGTTACCTTTTCTGTCAGAATGGATGATATACCCGCAGAGGATTTCGGCTATGATGTATCTGCAAGGGGACTCAAAAATAAGCTTTTAAACAAGCTTGCCAAGACTGCGTCAGATGTTATATCGAAGATTGCAATCAACACTCAGATAACCTATGAATTCACCTGTGATAACGGTGCACCTGTCATTGACCTGAGTGAGGATAACTGGTCGATGCTTGACGGCGATATTTCGATGTTTGTGTTTGAATCCACACCCGTGGCTCACCGCTTTTGCAGAGCGGAAAGCTACAACGGTGCGCTGACGGTTACCGACTCGAAAAGCACCAATCTCAAATCCTATCTGAGAATAGTCAAGGGCTGGCTTCTGTTCGCTCAATGGGGCTCGCTTCTGACGAATATAATTATGTTTTTACCGTATTATACCGTGATCAGGGTGGTATCCTCGGATTTTTATTTTTCAAGGGTAATAAAACGGCTTTACAGAATGTCGCCCGATCAGAGACAAGAGGCAATCGTCAGTAACGACGAAAAACAGGTCGAGGCAGATACTTTGCAGGGCTGTCTTAAACTTTTCTTTAAAGTTTCATTTGTCGTTCTGATTATAATTATGATAGTAAATGCCGTGATAGGTTTATTGTTAAAACCGTAAAGGTTGTCGGTCTGCGTTTTTCGCAGGCCGATGATTTTTTATGTACGGTTTTGTGATAAGCTTCTGAAACAGAACATAAGACTTTATTAAATATATTTGACTTTTTTTGCTATATGATATAGAATATACAATGTATAAGTAACTGCATATAATCAAGAAAGGTGATGGACAAATGAAAAAATCTGTTAAGCGCTTGATTTCTCTTATGCTGACTGCAATTATTGCTTTCGGTATGCTTGCAGCTGCACCTTATGCGTCGAGTGCAGATATGGCTGTTTCTGTTGACAGCTCAAGCTGCATTCAGGGTGACAGCGTTACTGCAACAATTTATTTCCCGACAACTTACGATAAGGCTGCGGCGATGGATATTCAGCTCAGCTATGATCCGACTGTTCTCGAGCTTGTCAGCTTTGAAAAGGGTGCGGGCTTCAAAACAGCACAAGAGGCTCAGCTCAACGGTAAGGTTTATTCCGAATACAGCAACACTCCGGGTATAATCGAGTGGAGCTTTGCAGGAAGCAACAACTATGTTTTCAATGGCGTTTTTGCCGTTGTTAACTTCAATGTCAGAAAGACTGCGAAAAACGGTGCAACCCTTATTGACCTTGAGGTAACAGATGCCGCCAACTCAGGCTATGTTGATATTACCTCAACAGTTACAACTCAGGATGCTACTGTTGAGATTATCAGAAACACGGTCAATGACTTTGTTTTTGAGCTCAACGAGGAAAAAACAGGCTACATCATCACAGCCTACCGCTGTGCAACCGTTGCCGAGCTCACAATTCCGTCAGAGTATAACAGACTTCCCGTTGTTGCAATCGCAGACGGCGTTTTCCGTAACCACGGTGAGCTTACAAAGGTTGTTCTTCCCGAGAAGCTTGAATCAATCGGAGCCAATGCATTCCAGAGCTGTGTAAAGCTTGAAGAAATCGAAATGCCCGACACCGTTACTTATCTCGGTGAGGGTGCATTTATGCTCTGCTCCGCGCTCAGAACAGTCCGCCTTTCTTACGGAATAGAGAATATTGCCGACAACACATTTACTTCCTGCTATCTTATTGAGAGCATCGAGATTCCGTTCACCGTCAAGGCTGTCGGTGAAAAGGCATTCTACAACTGCATCTCACTCGAGCAGGTAAAGATTTCAAAGAATACAACCGTCGGCGCAGATGCTTTCGGAATGTGCTCAACCTACGGTATCGAATTCATTACCGTTGCGGGCAACACATATCTTCCCGAGGTTATCGAGAAAGCATATCCCTATTCAAAAATCACTCTCGTTGAGGATATCTCACTCGGCAAGGCTGAGGGTGTCAACGCAAAGGAAGCTTATACAGGAACTCCGATTGAGCCTGAAATCACAATAAAGCTTGACAATGGCAAGACTGTTGTTGAGAATACCGATTACGAGGTAATCTTTGTAGACAACATCAAGACGGGCGTTGCCAAGGTTTATGTTCCCGGTATCGGTGGCTACGGCGAAGGCTATGCGATGATATTTGAGATCAGCTGTGAACACGCTAATTCCAAGAAGGTTGTTGTTCAGAAGGCAACCTGCTCACAGGAGGGTATTATCCGTTTCCGCTGCCGTGACTGCGGATATATCTATGAGGAAAAGCTTCCTGCTCTCGAGCATCCCTCAGGTGAATGGATTTTCGATGTCCGTCCGACATACCTTGCGACAGGTCTCAAGCATAAGGTTTGCTCCGTATGCGGTGAGGAATATGAAAAGGATACGGTAGCCGAGAAGGTTTATCCCGATGTAATCATTGACGAAATTATCAATTCAAGGGACGCACTTGCAATCCTTCAGTATGCAGTCAGAGCGGATGTGTATATCACTCCCGAAGGTCTTTTCAATGCTGATGCTAACGGCGACGGCAAGATAAATTCGGTTGATGCGCTCATTGTTCTTAACATCTCTGTCGGAAAGATTGTTCTTTAATCTTAAATCAAAAAATAATGGCACTCTGGGTTATTCAGGGTGCCATTTTTCTATTGTACTATACAAATTTATGTGTTATAATGTAAGTTGGTGATTAAGTCAGCATATTATTGAAAGAAGATGAGAATATATGAACAAAAAGCTTTTTAAGGAGGGCGTCGGCTACGGCGTCGGCGCGATAGGACTCGATCTGAGCTACGGTATGTTCTATTCATATCTCTCCATTTATCTCGCAAAGGTTCTCGGCATCAGCCCGTGGTTCCTTCTTATCATCACACCGCTTGCAAGACTCTGGGACGGCATCAACGATCCGATGATGGGCTCAATCGTTGACCGATGCAGTCACAAAATGGGTAAATACCGCCCGTGGATTCTTCGCGGCGCATTGCTCAATGCGGTTGTGCTGTGTCTGCTTTTCAATAACCCCGGTATCGAGACGGGCTCTGTCTGGATGATGGTTTATGTTGCGGTTTTCTATGTTCTTTGGGGTATGACGAATACGCTCGCAGATATTCCGTACTGGTCAATGATTCCCTCAATGGCAAGCGGAGAAAAGGACAGAAATCTCATTTCCACAATTGCCCGTGCATTTTCGGGTCTCGGTCAGGGTATTATTTCAATTCTTACACCCATTATGATTCCGCTTCTTGCGGGTGCCGCAAAGGATGACCTTGACAAGCTTCCTCAGAATGTGCTCAGAGACGGCTTCGGCAGATGGTCAATTCTTGCCGCAATTCTTCTTGTTGTTTTTGCAATCATCTGTGTTGCTGTTACAAAAGAGCGCAATGTTATCAAGAGTGACGAAAAGTTCTCATTCAGAACAGCTCTGAGCGTTATAAAGCAGAATGATCAGCTTCTCATCTTTATGCTTTTTGCAATGATTTCAAATGCAGGCTTCTATATGACCTCGGGCATCAGCGCATTTTACTTTGAAGAGGTCGGCGGCGGACTTGCAAAGCAGTCAACCTTCAATCTTATGGGAACAGTCGGCTCGGTGCTCGGTATACTTGTTGTTCCCGTCTGCTCTAAATTTATGAATAACCGTTCAATCTATAAGCTTTCACTTCTTATGGCTGCAACGGGTTATATCGGAATGGCTGTTATCGGCTACGACTTCGGCGGCAATGTTGTTGCGCTTGGTCTTTGCTATATCGTTACATCACTCGGTACCGCAAGTATGTTTGTCAATCAGACCGTTATGCTCGCTGACTGTGTTGACTACGGCGAATATAAGCTCGGCAAGCGCAATCAGAGCCTTACCTTCTCAATGAAGGGCTTTTTGCAGAAGATGGCTTACACAATTCAGAGCATCATTATGTATGCCTGCTTTGCGCTTACAAGCTACGACTTCAGCGGACAGAATGCAGATACTGCGGTTGTAACAGAGTCTGCCAAGGGCGCGATTTCCGCAATGATGTTTATCGTACCGCCCGCAATGATGCTGATTTCTCTTATTATTTTCTCAAAGAAATATAAAATTCACGGTGAATTCAAGCAGCAGGTGCTTGAAAAGGTCAGCGAAATGCACGCTGAAGCAAAATAAAGATTAACAAATCTGATGAAAGGAGCGGCGTAATGAGCAGAAAGAAATGGACAGTCAAAAGCTTTGATAAGGAAGCGGCAACCCTGATTGCCGAGCAGCTCAATGTCAGCCCTTATGCCGCTTTGCTTGCATCGGCAAGGGGAATAAACACGGTTGACGAGGCGAAAAGCTTCTTCGGTATGGAGCAGACCGCTCCCGCTGATCCGTTTGATTTTCCCGATATGTATAAGGCAGTCAGACGAATAAAGACTGCTATCGATAATTTTGAAAGAATCGCGGTTTACGGTGACTACGATGCGGACGGCGTAACCTCAACCGCCCTGCTTTATTCTTATCTTGAAATGCAGGGTGCAGATGTTGTTTACTGTGTTCCGAACAGACATACCGAGGGCTACGGACTCAGCTATAACGCGATTGACAACCTCAGCCGTATGGGCGCGAAGCTGATTATTACCGTCGATAACGGAATCAGCGCAATCGACGAGGCGCGGTACATTCGTGAGCTTGAAATGGATCTTGTTGTCACCGACCACCATCTTCCGTCGGATACTCTTCCCGATGCAGTTGCCGTGGTTGATCCGCACAGACAGGATTGTATTCTCGATTTTAAGGACTATGCAGGTGTAGGTGTTGCATATAAATTGATATGTGCCATTGAGGGTGAAGAAAATGAGGTTACCGAATCCTTCCTGGACCTTGCGGCGATCGGCACTATCGCTGATGTAATGCCTCTTCACGGCGAAAACAGAAGCATCGTCAGACGCGGAACGGCGCTTATAAACGATTCCGACCGACCCGGCATACAGGCTCTTATCGAGGTTGCAGGACTTGACGGCAAGCCTATTAAATCAGGAACGGTGGCGTTCGGACTTTCTCCGCGAATAAATGCGGCGGGCAGAATCGGCTCTGCCGACCGTGCGATAAAGCTTCTGCTTTCTGACGATTACGAAGAGGCGGCGGAGCTTGCAAACGAAATAAACGACGATAATGTTCTCAGGCAGCAGACCGAGCAGGACATCCTTGCTCAGGCTGTCGATATAATAGATTCGCATCCCTCGTGGAAATATGACCGTGTGCTTGTTGTCTCGGGTGAGGGCTGGCACGACGGAGTTATAGGAATTGTCGCATCCCGTCTTGTTGAAAAATACGGAAAGCCGACCATTGTTATAACAGAAAACGGGGAAAACTACGCCAAGGGCTCGGGCAGAAGCATTGACGGCTTCAGCCTTTATGATGCGCTTTGCGCGTGTGCTCAGGTGCTTGACCACTACGGCGGTCACACCCTTGCGGCAGGACTCGGACTTGCATCTGACAGAATTGACGATTTCAGGTCGGCAATCAATGCCTATGCAGATAAAACGGAATTCCCGAATCCCGTACAGAATATTGATTTTAAAATCAATCCGTCATTTGTGAATGTTGAATTGCTCGATGTTATTGAGCTTCTTGAGCCCTTCGGTGCGGGCAATCCTCAGCCGGTTTTCGGGCTTTACAATATGACTCTCACAGAGATAACCCCCATAGGCTCAGGCAAGCATCTCAGGCTGACTCTGCGCAGGGGAGATGCAACGCTGAGTGCGGTGCTTTTCAGAATGACACAGCTTGAGTTCCCGTATAATGTCGGTGATGTTGTCGATGTCGCGGCAACCTTTGACAGCAACGAATATCTCGGTCAGATAAGGCTGAGTATTCTCGTCAGAAACATCAAGCTTCACGATATGGACGAGGATGCGCTTTTTGAGGGTATCCGTCAGTTTGATTCCCTTATGCACGGCACGCCCGGAGATTATTCCGCGGCGCTTGTTGACCGCGATTTTATCGCAAGGGTATATAAATTCATCCGCAACAACGGTAACTGGAGATACGACAACGAGCTTCTGTGCAAGCGGCTCGGACTTACTGCGGCAGAGTATGCAAAGGTCAGTGTTGCGGTGCAGGCTTTGCTTGAGCTCGGAACACTTGTTTATGACGGTGACGGCAATCTCAGCCTGCCTAACGAAAATATTAAGGTAAATCTCGACGATGCGCCCGTTCTCAGACGGCTCAGGGGCATCGGAGATTAAAGGGTAATAACGATGTCTGAAGATAAAGAGAAAAGACTAAAGGATGTACTCAGCGAGGTCATTCATACCGAGGATTATGTTGACGAGAGTATGCTTGAGTCTCAGAAAAGTAAAAAATCGGCTGATGCTCTGTTTGAGGATCTGATAAGCTCTGTCTCAGAGACAATGACACAGGAGGATATCGGTTATATCAGACGGGCATACGAAATTGCGCGGGCAGCCCACGAGGGACAGTTCCGCCATTCGGGCGAGCCCTATATCATTCATCCGGTACAGGTTGCACAGATTCTCTATGTTCTCGGTATGGACAGTGAATCAATGACAGCCGCACTTCTGCACGATGTTGTCGAAGACACCGAGATGACCAAGGATGATGTCAAAAAGGAATTCGGCGAGGATGTTGCAAATCTTGTCGAGGGTGTTACCAAGCTCGGCAAGGTACCGCTCTTTACAAAGGAGGAACAGCAGGCGGAGAATGTTCGCAAGATGCTTATGGCGATGTCTCAGGATATCCGAGTCATAATCATCAAGCTTGCCGACCGCATCCATAATATGAGAACACTTGCTTTTATGAAGCCTCACAAGAGACGAGAAAAAGCACAGGAAACTCTCGAAATTTATGCTCCGATTGCGCACCGACTCGGTATCCGAGGTGTTAAGGAGGAGCTTGAGGACCTTGCGATAAGCTATCTTGATCCTGTAGCTTACAGAGAGATTCAGCAGCTGCTTGAGCAGCAGCAGTCAAGCCGCAAGGAATACCTTGATAATATCCAGAAAAAAATCTGTGACAGAGTCAGCCAGGTTATCCCAAACTGCAACATCACGGGCAGAGTCAAATCTGTTCACGGAATCTACCGCAAGATGTATATGCAGGGCAAGGATTTTGACGAAATTTACGATATCTATGCCGTGCGCATTATCGTTGACGATGTTATCGATTGCTATAACTGTCTTGGCATCATACACGATATGTTCAAGTCAATTCCGGGCAGGTTCAAGGACTATATATCAACTCCGAAAGCGAATATGTATCAGTCGCTTCACACCACCGTCATCGGTGAAAACGGCATTCCGTTTGAGGTTCAGATAAGAACCTGGGAAATGCACCGCACCGCAGAATACGGTGTTGCGGCACATTGGAAATATAAGCTCGGTATAAACGGCAGACAGCGCTTTGAGGAGAAATTCTCGTGGATAAGACAGCTTCTCGAATCACAGAATGTCTCGGAAAATCCCGAGGATATCGTCAACACAATCAAGACCGACCTTGTTCAGGAGGAGGTTTTTGTCTTTACTCCCAAGGGCTCGGTTATCAGTCTTCCCGCAGGTGCAACCGTCATCGACTTTGCTTATGCGATTCACTCGGCGGTCGGCAACCGTATGGTCGGCGCAAAGGTTGACGGAAGAATCGTACCGATTGATTATGTTGTCAAAACGGGTGAGATTGTAGAAATAATCACCTCATCACAGCAGGGCAAGGGCCCGAGCCGTGACTGGCTCAAGTTTGTCAAGACAAGCGGTGCGAGAAATAAAATCCGTTCGTGGTTCAAGAAGGAACGCCGTGAGGAAAATATAGTTGAGGGCAAGCTTGAGGTCGAAAGAGAATTCAGACGCAATTTCATCCGCCTGAGTGACAGCGATTTTGAAAAGTTCATTACACTTATCGCTCAGCGTCAGCGCTTTACGAATCCCGATGAATTCTATGCGGCAATCGGCTACGGCGGAGTTTCACTCAACAAAATGATGCCTCACATCAAGGACGAATATGTCAAGATGTTCAAGCAGCCCGAGGAAGAAAAAGAGGATGTCATCAAAATCACAAAGCCTGCCGCAAAGCGTTCAAAGAGCAAGGACGGCGTTGTGATTGAGGGCATTGAGAATTGTCTTATCAAATTTTCAAAATGCTGCAGTCCGCTTCCGGGTGACGAGATTATCGGTTTTATCACCCGCGGTCACGGAGTTTCAATCCATAAGCGCGACTGTACGAATGTGCCTAAGGTCATTGAGCTTGCCGCTGAGCCCGAAAGATGGATAAGCGCAAGCTGGGACGGCGATGTCAAGGAGGACTTCACCGCAACACTCAGCATCACCTGTCTTGACCGCGTCGGTCTTATGGCTGATGTTTCAAAGGTTATTGCGGATATGCGTGTTATGATTTACGGCATCAATACAAAAAGCAAAAAGGACGGCAGAGCCTCATTGGAGCTGACTATTGCCGTCAACGGAATTGAACACCTTCAGGGTGTTATGGCAAAGATAAATAAAATTAACGGCATCCTTGATGTCGAAAGAGCGTGATAAAATGAAAGCTGTTGTTCAGCGCGTTTCATCGTCAAAGGTTACGGTTGACGGAGAGGTTATAGGAAAAATCGGTCAGGGCTACAATATCCTGCTCGGTGTCGGACCTGACGATAACAGGCAGCATGCGGATGTGCTTGCCGCAAAAATCGCAAAGCTGCGCGTGTTTGAGGATGACGAGGGGAAAATGAATAAGTCGGTGCTCGATATCGGCGGAGAGGCGTTGGTTATTTCTCAGTTTACTCTGTGTGCCGATATTAAAAAGGGCAACCGCCCGTCATTCACAACTGCCGCACCGCCCGATATGGCAAACGAGCTCTATGAGTATTTTATCGGACAGCTGAGGCTTAACGGAATCAGCAGAGTTGAGCACGGCTCATTCGGAGCTGATATGAAGGTTGATATTCAGAATGACGGTCCCGTTACAATACTTATGGATACCGAAATCTGGGTTAAATAATAGATTAAGGAATATAAATTATGCAGATTGAAACACTTGTTCTCGGCCCCGTGTGTGCTAATTGCTATATCGTGACCGATGAAAAAACAAACGAGGCCGCAGTCATCGACTGCGGCGAATATACAGGTGAGCTTGAAAAAAAGCTTATAGGTAAAAAGCTTAAATACATTATGCTCACCCACGGTCACTATGACCATATTCTCGGTGTGTACGACCTGAAAAAGGCTCATCCTGAGGCTGAGATTGTCATTCATAAGGACGAGGCTTACAAGCTCACTGACGAGCTTCCGAGCTTTGCTCACGAGATGATGCCGGGCGTTCAGAAATATGTCGACGCCGACATTATCATCGGTGAGGATGATAAGCTTTGTGTCGGTGAAATCACATTTGAGGTTATGCATACACCGGGACATTCAAAGGGCGGAGTCTGCTACCTTGTTGAGGATGAGAAAACAATCTTCACGGGTGACACACTCTTTTGTCTTACTGTCGGCAGAACTGATTTCTTCGACAGTGATGAAAATGAGATGCTCGATTCTATCACAAGACTTTACAATATGCAGGGGGATTATGACATTTATCCGGGTCATAACCGTGCGACCACAATGGAGTATGAAAAACGACGCAACCGCTATATGAGGAGATTCAGATGATTTTAAGGGTAGTCAACCATAAATTTCATTATGAAATGGAAAATCTCTGTCGGGTGTTTTATCCTTACGAGACTATCCGCGTGCTTCACGGTGACGAGGAGGGCGAGGATTCTCTTTGCGTTATCACAGAGCTATCCGAAGCCTCGGAGGGCTATCATATAAAGGTCAGCTTAAACTCTGAGAGCCGCGAATGCACAGAGTCGGATTATGACGATTGCGAGAGAAAAATGGCGGTTCTGCTTTATGAAATTCTCTGTGAGGTTACGGGCTATACGCCTCAGTGGGGAATACTTACGGGAGTCCGTCCGTCAAAGCTGATGAATACCCTGATTTCACAGATGGGAGAAGAAAACGCAGTCAGCTATTTCAACAAAAAGCTTCTCGTCTCACCTGAGAAAACAGAGCTTGCGCTGAGCGTAGCGAAGGCAGAGGAAAAAATTATGAGTATCTCGGACGAAAAATCGTTCAGTCTCTATATTTCGATTCCGTTCTGTCCGACGAGATGCAACTACTGCTCCTTTGTCTCACATTCAATCGCTCAGGCAAAAAAGCTTCTTCCCGAATATGTCGAAAAGCTCTGTGAGGAAATCCGTGTTACAGGGGAGATTGCAGGCTCACTCGGATTAAGGCTTGAATCCGTCTATTGGGGCGGAGGTACACCGACAACTCTTTCAGCTGAACAGCTCGAAAAAATCTGCTGTGAGATTGAAAATAGTTTTGATCTTTCTTATTGCAGAGAATATACTATCGAGGCGGGCAGGGCAGACACCGTTACGCCCGAAAAGCTCGATGTTATAAAGTCACACGCTGTTACGCGCATCAGCATAAATCCGCAGACCTTCAATGACGATGTGCTTGTCTCAATAGGAAGAAAGCATACCGTTTCGGATGTGGTCAGCATTTATTCTGCCGCACGCGAAAAGGGCTTTGACAATATAAATATGGACCTGATTGCAGGTCTTACTGACGATACCTATGAAAGCTTCTGTAATTCGGTTGACAGAGCGATTGAGCTGTCTCCCGAAAACATTACTCTTCACACACTCGCACTCAAGCGTTCGTCAACGATTGTAACGGGCGGAATTGATGTTGAGAGCGGAGAAATTGCAAACAGAATGCTCGGATACGCTTCTGAGCGTTTTTACGAAAACGGCTATGTCCCGTATTATATGTACAGACAGTCGCGCTCACTCGGCAATCTCGAAAATGTCGGTTGGTGCAAGCCCGGGTACGAGTGTCTTTACAATGTTTTTATGATGGAGGAGTGCCACACGGTGCTTGCTGTCGGCGCGGGAGCGGTAATCAAGCTTAAAGAGCCCTACGGCAGAAACATCGAAAGGGTATTCAACTTCAAATATCCCTACGAATACATATCGCGCTTTGATACAATACTTGAACGCAAGGCAAAAATAGGTGAGTTTTACGCGGATTTGAAATAGGAGAATACTATGTTCACAACTCTTTCAAAGATTAATAAAAGTACAAAAGAAGACAGAATTTCCTTTATCGCGGCTTGCGAGGAAAGATTTGACTCTGCCGTCAGCGATGTTGTGAAAACCTTCTTGTCAGATTCCGATTACGATATCGTTATGCTTGCAGGTCCGAGCTCCTCGGGCAAGACCACAACGGCAGGTATCC
>JAZQGS010000059.1:0-8281 GCA_045540195.1 Acutalibacteraceae bacterium | reverse complement strand
TATTGCCGATACTCTTGCTGGAAAAGAAAAGCTTGCAGCAAATGTTGAGGGAACGAGAACGTCAATCAACGAAAAGGATGCCGCTGTAATTGATGCAGTAAATAGCGGATCGATGGTTATTGATCAGACAACCGGTAAGGGCGTTAAGGCATAAAACAAATCACAAACTTTTTAAGCGGTTTGGCGTTTAGCCATGCCGCTTAATCTTTATACTGGATTCAGTTGTAAATATAATTGTGTAATTCGTTTGTATTCTTTTCAATGTCAGGCACAAGAACAGCTTGTCCGTTGATTCTTTCGTTTGAATAAGCATCGTCAAGCGGTATTCTGAACTGTGTCATTGAATAATTCAGTTTAGTAACTGAGCTGATTACCGTGAAGGTCATTTTCATCGGGCTGATATCTGTCTGGATCAGCGGGAGAATATCGTTTGCGACAGAAATTGTTTTGATGATACTCTGATTTTTAATTTTATCAATAATAGCATTGATGACTTTTCGCTGTCTTTGTGTACGCATAAAATCAGAATCAAGCTTACGGATTCTGCAGTATATCAGGGCGTAATCACCGTCGAGAGTATTTATGCCGGGTTCAACCTTGGCGTGAGTTGTTCTGTTGATAAATTTGGCTTCTTTTTCGGTTATTTCGACTGTTACTCCGCCAAGGGAATCGATCAGTTTCTGAAACATTTCAAAATCGACAAGCATATAATTATCGATGTGAACATCAAAGTTTGCGCTGATTGTCTTCATCAGCAGGGGAGCACCACCGATTGTATATGCGGAATTTAGTCTGCCACTTTCATATTCGGGAATATCAACCCAAAGATCTCTCATAATAGATGTCAGCTTGATTTCCTTGTTATTATCATCGATTGTTGCGAGAATCATCGTGTCAGACCTTGATTGCCCGTCTTCCTCTTTGTCAGTTCCGATAAGAAGAATATTATAAACTCCGTCTGATACAGATGAAATGTTATTCGGAATATCACTTAAACTGAATTGCGGCTGAACAAAGTTCATTTTTGATGAAAGATAATAAATGTAACCAAGTGCCGTTGCTGTAAGAATTGTGAAAATAAGCACGACGGATATCAGAATTGATGTGCATCCGGATTTCTTTTTCTTTTGTGGCTTCGTCTGCTGTCTTTCGTTCTCCTGAGGTCTGTTTATATGTTCAGGCCTTCTTGCATTCTGATTTCTGAGGATTGTTTCGTATTGTTCTTGCTTGCGCCGTTCAATAATTTCGCGTTCAATCTGATTGAAAGGAATTTTTCCTGTGTCATAAAGATCGTTGTGACTCTTATTCGGATTTTTCATATAATCCCTCTTTTCAATGAATATCTTACTATACTGAAGAGGAATAATCAACCCAAATTAAATATTTTAAATGATTGACAATGTTTTTAAATTCTATTAAAATATATCTGCAAGCAGTTTGGGTAGTTGCATGCATTGCATGAGGAAAGTCCGAGCCCCATAGAGCAGAATAACGGCTAACGGCCGCCGAGGGAGACCTTAGGGACAGTGCAACAGAGATATACCGCCGCACTTGCGGTAAGGGTGGAAAGGCGAGGTAAGAGCTCACCATCAGGCAGGAAACTGTTATGATATGTAAACCCTATTCGGGGCAACACCGACTGAAATCAGCTTGCTCGGCTAATATTTCGACGGGTGGCTGGAGTTGCAGGGTAACCTGCAATCTGGATAGATAATTACCTTAAAAGACAGAACTCGGCTTACAGAACTGCTTGCGATATTAAAAGATACCGCCTCGCTGAATAGTTGTATCAGTGAGGTGGTTTTGCGATTGAGCTATAATCTTTAAATCTGAAGGGACAGGTATGGAGCAGGAGTATATCGAAATTTACGGTACCGTCGAAGATGTTGTTTATCATAATGATGAAAACGGCTTCACGGTTATCGAGCTTTCGACTGAGGATGAATACATAACCGTTGTCGGCAGCTTTTCTGAGGTTGCCGCAGGTGAAGAGCTGAGGCTGAGGGGGAGTTGGGTTAATCACCACACCTTCGGCCGACAGTTCCGTGCTGAGCTTTTTGAAAGAAAGATGCCTTCTACTGCTGCTGAACTATATAAATATCTTGCTTCGGGTGCCGTCAGCGGTATCGGAGCAAAAACTGCTCAGAAAATAATTGAGCGCTTTGGTGACGATACATTTGAAATTCTTGAGAAGTATCCTGAAAAGCTGACTGTTATCAAGGGCATTTCACTCTCACGAGCCGAGAAAATGAGCAGATCCTTTAATGAACAGTTTGCGGTCAGGCAGATTATGATTTCTCTTGAAAGATTCGGAATGAAACCGTCCGAATGTCTTCGTGCATATCGTGTTTTCGGCACAGCGGCAGGGGAAATAATCAAAATGAATCCCTATGAGCTTTGTACCGATCCGATAAATATGAGCTTTGACCGTGCAGAAGCTATTGCTGAAACTTTGCCGCAAAAGCCTGATGAGACATATAGAATCAAGGCAGGAATTATCCATGTTATAAAACACAATCTGAATAACGGCCACACCTGCTTACCCCGTCGGAAAATCATTGCCCCGTGCTGTGGCTTACTTTCGGCTGATGAGCAGATTATCGAGGATAATATTGACCGTCTTATTGAGGATAAAAGGCTTGTTGCCAAAGAAATAGAAAATGATTCATTTTTATTTTTACCGCATATATATCTTGCTGAATCAAATGCCGCAGAAAAAATCAAACTGATGCTTATGTTTCCGCCTGCAGGAAAGCAAACTCTTTTGCAGGATATCGAAAAAATTGAGCGTAAGGAATGCATTGTTTACGATGTAAAGCAAAAAGAAGCAATAATAACAGCGGTAGAAAAAGGTATTCTTATACTGACGGGAGGACCCGGTACAGGTAAGACAACTACATTAAACGGGATAATTAAAATCTTTGAAGAAGATAAGCTGAATGTTGTTCTTGCCGCGCCTACAGGCCGTGCCGCTAAGAGAATGAGTGAAATAACGGGTAAGGACGCTAAAACCATACACCGCCTTCTTGAGGTTGAGTGGGATAAAAACGATATGCCCTGCTTTGCAAGGAATATCAAAAATCCGATTCAGGCAGATGTTTTGATAGTCGATGAGCTCTCAATGGTTGATGTCGTGCTTTTTACAAGCCTCTTATACGCTTTACCGATAGGATGCAGACTTGTACTCGTCGGAGACTCAAATCAGCTTCCTGCGGTCGGAGCGGGCAATGTTCTTCACGATCTTATAAATTCGGGAATAATGCCTGTTGTTGAGCTTAATAAGGTTTTCAGACAGGCGATGAAAAGCAAAATTGTTACGAATGCACACGATATTGTCAACGGGGTTATTCCTGATCTGAGCACAAAGGACAATGACTTTTTCTTTTTAAAGAGAAGCTCACCGACATCTGTGTTGCAGACCGTTGTTGACCTGTGTACCAATCGATTGCCTAACGCATACGGATTTTCACCGCTTACTGATATTCAGGTGCTCACACCGTCGAGAAAAGGTGAATGCGGCTGTACTAATCTCAATAAAGAGCTTCAGGCAATTCTCAATCCGTCAAAGGATGTAAGAAAAGAGGTTGCGGGCAACGGACGGGTTTTCAGAGAAAAAGATAAGGTTATGCAGATAAAGAATAATTACGATATTATCTGGAAGCGCGATAACGAAGAGGGAAGCGGTATATTCAACGGTGATATCGGTATTATCAAGAGTATTGATAACATCAGCCGTACTCTCAGAATTGTTTTTGATGACGACAAGGAAGCTCTGTATTCTTTTGAAGGGCTCAACGAGATTGAGCACGCTTACGCAATGACGGTGCATAAGAGTCAGGGTAATGAATTCAGCGCAGTTGTAATGCCTGTTTTTTCAGTGATTCCGAATCTTTGTTACAGAAATCTTTTGTATACGGCTGTGACCAGAGCGAAAAAGCTGATGATTCTAGTGGGCAGTGAGGAAACCATCAAAGAAATGACACTCAATGACAGCAAAATCAAAAGATATTCTGCGCTCAAAGAGTTTCTGTGTACGGAGAATACAGATGAAGAATAAGGCTTTATTTGAAGATATATCAGAATTTGCACTTTCACTGCTGTATCCTAACAGATGCAAGTTCTGTGATGCTGTTATCAATCCGTATGCTCATATCTGTGACGAGTGCAAAAACACACTTCCGTTTATAAAAGGGGAAATCTGTAATAATTGCGGAGCTGAAAAGCGTATGTGCGCCTGTAAAGGGCGCCACGGTAATTTTTATGAAGCGGTTGCGGCACCGTTGTATTATACAGGCCTTGTGTGCAGATGTATTCACCATTTTAAGTTTTATGATGAACGCCTTCACTATAAATGTCTGGGTGATATGATGTGTAAGACTCTTAAAGAGCGATACGGTGATATCAGCTTTGATTATGTTACATACATCCCGATGAGAGAAAAGAATCTTCGTAAGCGCGGATACAATCAGGGCAGATTGCTTGCAAAACGGATATCCGAAAAAGAGGATATTCCTCTTGCTGATAATTTGCTTGTGAAGCTTTTTGATACTAAGAATCAGCGCGGTATCAGTGAATATGAAAGACGGGGCAATATGCTCGGTGTTTTTGATATAAATCCTGATTTTGATGTTAATGAAAAGGTAATTCTGATTGTTGATGATGTTAAAACTACAGGCGCAACTCTGAGTGAATGCGGAAAAATGTTGTATTTATACGGTGCAAGTGCAGTATATTGCTTGACTGCGGCGGTGGTTCAGAGTAAAATAAAAGCTAAAGAAGTTGAAGAAAAAGAAAAGGAGGGCTGATATGTTCGGTGCAAAAATAGGATTCGATCTCGGAACAACAACTGTAATGGCGCTTGTTGACGGAAAAGGCATCAGAATTGAAGAGCCCTCTGTTATTGCTTATGATACTTTTACCGAAAAAATCAAAGCGATCGGCTCGGATGCATATAAAATGCTCGGCAGAACACCTGATTCCCTGACGGTTGTTCAGCCTATCCGTAACGGTACGATTTTTGATTATGAGGCTGTTCAGAATATGATGAGCTTCTATATTCAGAAAATCTGCGGCAGTCAGATTTTTAAGCCCAGTGTTATTGTATGTGTTCCGTCTGAGGTGTCGGAACTTGATAAAAGAACAATTATCGATGTTGCGACAAGCTCTGGTGCTTCGCGTGCCTGTGTTATTGAGGAGCCTCTTGCGGCGGCAATAGGTGCAGGAGTTGATCCTAAGCAGTTCAAAGGAACGCTGATTGTTGACATAGGCGGCGGAACGACCGATATTGCTGTTGTTGCAGGCGGGTTCGTTGCGTTGTCTCTTTCGATAAATGTTGCGGGCAACGCTTTTGACGAAGCGATATGCAAGTATCTTAAAACCAACAAAAGCATTGATATAGGAACGGTAACGGCTGAAACGGTTAAAAAGCAGGTCGGATGCGCCAAGGCTCTTGATGCTGAGCTTGCTGTCAGAGCCGTTGGTAAGGATCATATCTCAAAGCTTCCTAAAACCGTTGAGGTAACATCAACCGATGTATTTGACTGTCTTAATGAGCACTTTGAGACTATCGTCGAGAATATCCGTTTGCTGTTACGCGATACCCCGCCCGAGCTTAATGCGGATATTTCTGTCAACGGTATTATCGTGACAGGAGGCGGAGCTCTGATCAAAGGCATTGACGAATACATTCAATCAAAGCTCGGCATCAGAACAAGATGTGCTGAAAACCCGACCAAATGTGTAATAAACGGTATCGGATATTTCCTTAAAAATATGAAGGCGCTTGAGGAAAACGGATATGTGTTCAAGTCATATCAAGACATTAAAGATTATGAGGAGTAAGCTATGTTTACAAAAAGAATTGTTTTTAATGCAGAAAGAAATGTAACCCTTGATGTTTATCTGCCCGATATTTCGGATGAGATGCCGAATATGAAGGTGAAACCAGGTGTGCTTGTTTTGCCGGGCGGAGGCTATTCGATGTGTTCTGACCGTGAGGCTGAGCCTGTCGCATTCGAGTTTATGGCTAAGGGTTATAATGTATTCATTCTGCGCTATTCTCTTAATGAGCACGCTCTTTTTCCTACACCTCTTAATGACGCTGTTCTGGCGCTCAAAACAATCAGAGAAAACTGCGACGAATGGCACACATATCCTGATAAGATCGCAGTATGCGGCTTTTCTGCAGGCGGACACCTTGCAGCCGCACTTTCAACAATGAGTGATGAAAAGCCCGATGCCTGCATTCTCGGATATCCTTGTATCGTTGAAGAAATCGGCAAGATTCTTGCTCAGCCGACACCTGCTCTTGAGGGTCGCGTAACAGACAAAACTCCGCCGACATTTATTGCTTCATCCTCGGACGACACACTCGTGCCGATTGAGAATTCACTGAAATATGCACAGGCGCTTTCTGAAAATGGTGTACCGTTTGAGATGCATATTTTCTCAACGGGCGGACACGGATTCTCAACTTCAACCGAGGTCGTAACGATTCCTGAAAGACAGGATTATGTCAGAAACACAAGAGTATGGATGCCGATGTGTATTGAGTGGTTAAAAACAGTTTTCTGATGAATAACAAAACCTCCTATGGGTAAAAATTCTACCGTAGGAGGTTTTTTATGCAGTATAATAAGGTTGTAATTTGTGGTGTCGAAACATCAAAGCTGAAGGTTCTTCGTGAGGATAAAAAGACAGAGCTTCTTAAAAAATGCCGTGAGGGAGATACTGAAGCGCGCAATGAGCTGATTAACGGAAATTTGAAGCTCGTGCTGAGTGTGATTCAGCGCTTTACAAACAGAGGTGAGCCTCTCGACGATTTGTTTCAGGTCGGCTGTATCGGTCTTATTAAAGCGATAGATAATTTTGATGTCAATCTCGGTGTGCGCTTCAGCACATACGCAGTTCCGATGATTATAGGTGAGGTCAGACGGTATCTCAGGGATAATAATTCAGTAAGAGTGTCCCGCTCTCTCAGGGATACGGCATATAAAGCTATTCAGGTCAGAGAGTCCTTGTCTAATGAGCTCAACCGTGACCCTACCGTTGAAGAAATTGCTGAAAAGCTTGGTATGAAAAAAGAAAATGTAGTTATTGCTCTTGAAGCTATCGTCGAACCGATTTCACTATATGAGCCTGTTTATAATGATGGCGGTGAAGCGATTTATGTTATGGATCAGGTCGGAGATAAAAATACGGCAGACAGCTGGATGGACGAAATACTTCTGAAGGATTCATTGAGAAATCTTTCTGACAGAGAAAAGAGGATAATCAATCTCAGATTTATGCTTGGAAAAACACAGACAGAGGTTGCTAAAGAGGTCGGTATTTCTCAGGCTCAGGTCAGCAGGCTCGAAAAGGGTGCACTTAGAAAGATAAAGAGCAGTTAAACTTGACATTTAATGTTACTGTGATATAATAGACGGGCAAAAGCGGATATGGTGGAATTGGCAGACACGCCAGATTTAGGATCTGGTGCGAAAGCGTGCAGGTTCAAGTCCTGTTATCCGCACCATAGTGAGTATTCATAACACAAGTGAATACTCACTTTTCTTTTTGCATTTCCTCATAGTTAAATTTAATATGATTTGTTATGTATCGAGCAGGTTTTGGGCCTGCTCTTTTTTTGTTATGCCGTGAGATATTCCACGGCTACGCCTTGTCTTGCTTCAAGGACTATATTTTCCTCTTTAACAGGATTTTCAATAACCCCGATGAAGCGATAGTGTATTACTATCCTCTGTGTTTTGTTCTTACCCTTTCCCTCAATAGAATGAACCTCGATTTTTTCAATCAGTTCATTCAGTAGTGCAGGTGTTAGCGTTTCCATCTGCATAAACTTACGAACCGCAAAAGTAAACTGTTCTTTGCTTGTACGAAGATTTTCGATTTCTGATAGCTCTTCTTGGTACTGCCTGATTTTCACTTTCAGTTCATCACGTTCTGCTTCATATTTCTGAGATAACTGCATAAAGATGTGTTTACACGAGGATATGTATTCAGGTTGATTTGTGCTGTAACTGTATGGTATAATAATTTTATAATAAAGTTTTAATGAGATGAGGGTGGGAAAATGAAAAAATATAAAGTCCCGATCATTATATGTTTAATAGTTATAATTCTATTTTTTGTTAATCTACGATTCGATTTAATTGATAGAATTATAGTTCAATTCAGTAGTGAAAAGTATTCTGAATTTGTTTCTGAAATGGATTATGAAAAAGAGCTGTTAAGAGAGCCTGTATGCATTAAGGATATGGCGTCGGAGAAAACAGAGCTT
>JAZQGS010000058.1:0-4708 GCA_045540195.1 Acutalibacteraceae bacterium | reverse complement strand
AAGTCAACCCGCGGTCAGGGCGCAGGCGGCAGACCTGAGGGTGGCGAGGAGGCAGCCGAAGAGAGCAAGGAAGAGATTTCAGCAGATCTCAAGGGCACAGATATGGGATTTAACACCGCAGGGATGGGCGGCGGCACAGGTACAGGTGCAGCTCCCGTAATCGCTCAGATTGCTAAGGAAATGGGCGTTCTTACTGTTGGTGTTGTTACAAAGCCCTTCAAGTTTGAGGGTAAGAAGAGAAGCACACTTGCTGAGCAGGGCATCGCTCGTCTTTCAGAGCATGTTGACAGCCTTATCGTTATTCCTAACGACCGTCTCAAGCTCCTCAGCGACCGTTGCAAGACTCTTTCAGAGGCATTCCTTGTTGCTGACGAGGTTCTTTCACAGGGTGTTAAGAGCATTTCAGAGCTCATCAAGGTTCCCGGCTTTGTTAACCTCGACTTCGCTGATGTTTGCAGCGTAATGAGAGATGCAGGCTACGCTCACATGGGTGTCGGTACTGCTAAGGGTAAGGATAAGAGCCTTCAGGCAGCAGATATGGCTACATCAAGCCCGCTTCTTGAGACATCTATCGCAGGTGCAAAGGGTGTTATCATCAGCATCACATCTTCACCTGACATCGGTCTTGAAGAGATTGAGACAGCTTGTGAGTCTATCACAGATAAGGCACATCCGGATGCAAACATCACTTGGGGTGTTGCTTTCGACTCAAAGCTCGAGGACGAAATTGTTATTACAGTTATCGCAACAGGCTTTGACAGCGGTTCAGATGTTGACTTCGGTTCAATTCCTGCATTCAAGGCAGCTGCAGCTCCCGCTGCTCCCATCCGTTCAGCAACAACAGCTCCCATCGAGCCTCCCGTTGTAAACGGCGCACAGAAGCCCGCACAGGCTAAGGGCGCAGTTGATGATGAGGATTTTTATGTAATCCTTAACGACATCATCAAAAAGAAGGGCGAATAATTAAATAACCTTCAACGGACACACCTCGGTGTGTCCGTTTTTTGCGGTTTGACACCCTGATTCTTTTGTGATATATTGTCGATAGAGACGGACATAGGTTATGTTTGTTTTCTGTATCATTAAATCCTCGGGGTGATGTTATGAAGAAGCTTAATGCTAAACGATTGACCTTGATTTGTATTTCATTGTTAATTGTCGTTCTGTTAGCTCTGCTCATTTGGTATTGCTTCATTTTTCCGAATACTGACACTTACCCAAAAAAGATTGAATGTGTTATCGGTGAAATCGTTGAGTATGATAGTTTGAAAACTGACCTTGTGTTTGATGATAATTGTGAAGTAGAAAACAAACCGATAATTGAAATTACTTCATTAAGGGAATATTCAAGCGATGATTTGGTTCGTGAATATGAAGAAAACCATAGATTTGAATTTGAAGATTTTAGTTCATATACAAAGTTTAAATCAAATCAGGAAGAACTGAATATTTTTGAAGTTGAATTAATTATAGCAAACCACCATAAATTCCAACACTTGATTGAAGTCGAATGGGTTAGTGAAGCGACAAATGATATCGTTGTTGCTGACTGTGATATTATGGATGATTTCAGTAGCGTTGAATCTAACGGAAAATCGGTTTACAATGTTGTTGTGATAACGACACAGAAAAATCTTTCAACAGCTCAGTTGAAACAAATGCTCACTGAAACCAATCTGAGACTTAAATATCGTTTATGCGCTTCAAACAGTTTGTGGAGTTCAGTAAGCGATGAATATTCAGAACTGTTTTTTTAATAACTCAGAGATAATTCTGTTCACAAAATAGGAAACAAACACCAACGCCGCAGCAGAGAAATCCGCTGCGGCTTTTAGCGCAGTAGGGCGGGGGCTTGCTCCCGCCGTTTTAAAATGTGGCGTAGCCACACAGCTTTTGCAAAGCAAAAATTTCATACGACCAAACGGTCGGATATCTTTGCAATGCCGTGAAAAGGACATTGCTTTATCCCTCCAGAGCCTTACGCAATCGTGTCAGCACTTTTTTCTCAATCCTCGAAACATACGAGCGCGAGATATTCAGCCTCTGCGAAACCTCAAGCTGAGTCATCGGATTGTTTCCGTCGAGTCCGTAGCGCAGAATTATAATTGATCTTTCTCTCGGGTTGCTGATTTTCTGTATCTCACCGCGCAGCTTTTTTATCATGGACATCTTGTAGATATCATCGATAATTTCATCCTCTGTTGAAATGATATCCATAAGCGTCAGAGGATTTCCCTCAGAATCCGTGTCAATCGGCTCGTTTACTGAAATATCCTGCGCCGTCTTCTTCTGCGCACGGAAATACATCAGTATTTCATTCTCAACACACCGTGCGGCGTATGTAGCGAGGCGTGTGCCCTTGTCAACATCAAAGGTGTTTATTGCCTTGATAAGTCCTATTGTTCCGATTGAAATCAAATCATCCTGCTGAGTTGAGTTTGCGTAGTATTTCTTGATAATGTGAGCCACAAGCCGCAGATTGTGCTCAATCAGCTCGTTTTTTGCGCTGATGTCTCCGTTTTTGAAGGCAATCAGAAAATCCCTTTCCTCCTTTGCCGAAAGGGGAGGCGGAAACGAATTTGCATTTGACAGATGCAACGCAAAAAACAAAAGATTTGACAAAGAATTAAGTACCGTTTCAAAAATCATAAAATCACCGTCCGTAACAAGTATATGCCGTCGTGTGAGATGTTTTAACTATTGAAAACAGAAAATATTTTTAAACCCGAATGCTTTTTCTTAATTTTAATTTTTTGTTCTGAAACTGTAAAAAACCGTATCAGAATATGTTGAGTACATCTTGCTCATCGACCAGACTTTTGAAATTGATGCTGAAGACGAAACAGAAACTACCGAAGTTGATGTTGAAACAGAAGAAACAACGCCCGAACAGGATGTAAAAGTTGACATTTTCGAAATGATTATGAGCTTCATCAAATCAATCTTCGAAATGCTTATTGCATACATTCCGGTTACATTTAAATGATTGATAAAGGATGGCGTTCTGCCATCCTTTTGTCATATATGTATTCATTTTAGTGATTCGATATCTACTCCAAAACACTCTGCGAGTTTTAGTAATACACCCTCCGGATAGCTTGTCCTGTCATTACTTTCATAACTGATATAAGTATTTCTCGAAACACCGATATGCGCACAAACTTCACTTTGTTTCATATTCCTCAAAAGTCTGAAATACTTTATTCTTTCAGCGGTGGTTTCAAGCTTAGTCCTTCTCATAAAGACCTCATCTTCATTTCTTTGCTGAAAACTTAGTTTAAAACTATGTAAACAGTAGGGGACGATGCTTATAAAATCAAGTATAACTATTTAATACATCAAAACCATTTATTCTGAAATCTTCGCTTTTGAATAAAAATAAAAGCATTTAATGTGTTGAATATGAATGCAAAAAGGTGTATAATTATTCAGTAAACCTTTTAAATGAGGTGAAGTTATGAATATTTTGCATATGAAATATGCTGTTGAGGTTGCAAAAGTCGGTTCACTGAACAAAGCAGCTGAAACCTTATTGATTGCGGCACCCAATGTCAGCCGTTCTATCAAGGAGCTTGAAGCAGACATCGGCATATCAATTTTTGAACGCACTAAAAAAGGTATGGAACTCACTCCGGAAGGTGAAGAATTCATAAATTATGCAAAGGGGATTCTTAATCAGATCGATGAGGTCGAAAGCTTCTATAAAAAAGGTTCGGCAAAGAAGCAAAAGTTTTCGATTTCTGTACCGAGAGCGTGTTACATTTCTGAAGCATTTTCGCAGTTTTCAAAATCGCTTTCCAAGGAAGCTGCAGAAATTTTCTACAAGGAGACAAACTCACAACGAACAATCCGCAATATGCTTGAGCATGATTATAAACTCGGCATTATAAGATATGCGGAAAATTACGACAAGTATTTCAAAGCAATGCTTGAAGAAAAAGGCTTCAGTTATGAGATGGTGACAGAATTCACTTATTCTCTGATAATGAGTGCAGACAATCCGCTTTCACAAAAGGAAACAATTACTTTTGATGATTTGACCGATTTTATTGAAATAGCGCATGCTGACCCGTATGTACCCTCAATGCCGCTTTCAAAGGTCGTAAAGGAAGAGCTTCCCGATAATATTGACCGTCGAATATTTATATTTGAAAGAGCAAGTCAGTTTGATTTGCTTTCTAACAATCCCGCAACATTTATGTGGGTGTCTCCTGCACCCGAAAGTCTTCTGAAAAGATACAATCTCGTCCAGAAAAAATGCGTGGATAACAAGAAAATATATAAGGATGTTCTGATTTATAAAAATGGTTACAAATTATCAAAACTTGACAGACAGTTCATTACAGAGCTGTGCGAAGCCAAAAGAAAATATCTTTAAATCTGATTTTTTTACCCGATCTCTTAGTTGAGGTCGGGTTTGTTTTTATTTATCGATATCAGTGTTATCGATAATGATAATACTGATTATATATTTTAAGAATTCCCAAAACACAAATGTGTTGTTAAAATATTAACGATATCAGACGAGGAAGGTTTTCTTATGTGTAAAAACGGTATTTCAAAAGCAACGCTCAACAGAATACCGATATATTTGGAATTGCTCAAAGAATTAACGGGGGAGCGATATGAATATATATCCGCAACAACCATTGCACGAAAACTCTCTCTTGGTGAAGTTCAGGTCAGAAAGGATCTGGCTTCAATCAGC
>JAZQGS010000057.1:0-6129 GCA_045540195.1 Acutalibacteraceae bacterium | reverse complement strand
TCAGAGAAAATTATGGCAATCGTTGAAGAGTTAAAGACTCTTTCAGTTCTTGAGCTTTCAGAGCTCGTACACGCAGTAGAGGATGAGTTCGGCGTATCAGCTGCAGCAGCAGTTGTAGCAGGTCCCGCAGTAGCAGGCCCGGCAGCAGAGGAGAAGACAGAGTTTGATGTTATCCTTGCAGGCGCTGGCGATCAGAAGATCAAGGTTGTTAAGGCTGTTAAGGACATCACAGGTCTTGGCCTTGCAGAAGCTAAGGCTCTCGTTGATGGCGCTCCCAAGGCTATCAAGGAAGGCATCTCTAAGGACGAAGCTGAAGAAATCAAGTCAAAGCTTGAAGAAGTTGGCGCTCAGATCGAGATTAAATAATCTCTCTCAAATGGAAATTTTAAGACCGTCGGTTTTCCGACGGTCTTTTTTCGTTTTATTTTGTTATTTCACGAACATAAAGAGTTCTGTCTTTAACAGAGAATTTAACCTCAAAGCCTGCAAAGCCGAAGCCGTAAATGCGGTTTTCGTCCTCCTGATAAGCAGGCCTCGGATCAAGCTCAAGCACTCTTATGAGAGCTGTTCGCTTCTCTTCGGGCAGGGCAGAGAGCAGCTTCTCGGGACATTCGACGGTGAGCTTCGGCGCGGTTGAATCCTTTGAAAATCCGCCCGTAGCCTGAGTGTGACAGTCGGCATAGGGGATATACGGCTTAATATCAACGATTTCTGTGCCGTCCATAAGGTCAGCGCCCGATACATTCAATACAGCGCCGTGCTTTTCGGTCAGCTCGATGCTGTCGAGCTTCACACACGAGAGTCCGAGTGAGTTCGGTCGGAAGGGTGACCGCGATGCGAAAACGCCAACCTTTGTATTGCCGCCAAGCTTAGGCGGTCGCACGGTGGGGGACCAGCTTTCCCCGATGCCTGTTGAAAACTTCCAGATAAGCCAGATGTGAGAGAAATCCTCGAGTCCGCGCAGGGCATCGGCGTTGCGATATGTCGGCTCAAAAATAATCGTGCCCTTGAGCTCTTCGACAAGACCGCTCTGTCGCGGAATACCGAACTTCGTCGGAAAATCTGTTCTGATTTTTGCAATAGTTTTAATCATCTGTCCACCTAAATAAAATCGCCCGATTGGTTTCGGGCGAAAAATTATTTGAATGATAAAAGTGTATAGCCATCCTCATCGACATAGACGGTCTCGTTGACATTGGTTGCGCTCTCGGTTGCTGACTGAAGCTCAACCTTCCAGATGCCCGTTGTTCTGTCAAAGAAAACCTGAATCTGATTGTAATTCTCGGTCGCTTCCTTACAGGCAATTTCAATAGCATCAGCCTTGGTCTTTACTCCGCCGTCAGCATTTTCTTTAGTTACCTTAAAGCCGTCAACGCGAACACCCTTCATTCCCTTGAGAGCATCTTCCTCCTGAGAAAACTTGAAAGGCTTTACCTCCTGAACGAGAGTGTAGCCGTTATCCTTGTCAACTGTCGTCTGCTTGCCGAGGTCTCCGTCATCCTTGTTACAGGCGAAGAAGGTCATTGCCATAACGGCAACAAGCAGAATTGAAAATAATTTTTTCATAAAATCAACCTCTGTAATTCTGATACTCACCGCTGAGAATCTTCTCCCACCATTCGCGGTTGTTGAGATACCATTCGATTGTCTTCTGAATACCCTCGTTAAAGAGTGTTTCGGGCTGCCAGCCGAGCTCCGCGTGAATTTTAGCGGGGTCGATTGCGTAGCGCATATCGTGACCGGGACGGTCTTTTACAAAAGTAATGAGGCTTTCGTCCTTACCGACTGCCTTGAGAATTGTCTTGACAACATCGATATTGGCCTTTTCGTTGTGGCCGCCGATGTTATAAACCTCACCGATTTTTCCGTTTTCGACAATCATATCAATAGCCTTGCAGTGGTCGTCAACATACAGCCAGTCGCGCACATTAAGTCCCTCACCGTAAACGGGAAGCTTCTCGTCAGCGAGAGCCTTTGCAATCATAACGGGAATGAGCTTTTCGGGGAACTGATACGGTCCGTAGTTGTTTGAGCAACGGGAAATCGTAACAGGTGTGCCGAAGGTACGGTGATAAGCCATTACTAGAAGGTCAGCCGAAGCCTTGCTTGCCGAATATGGCGAGGATGTATGAATCGGTGTATCCTCGGTGAAGAAGAGATCGGGTCTGTCAAGGGGAAGATCGCCGTAAACCTCGTCGGTTGAAACCTGATGATAACGGGGGATTTTATATTTGTTGCAGGCATCGAGCAGAACCTGAGTGCCGAGGATGTTTGTCTTGAGGAAAACCTCGGGATTCTCGATTGAGCGGTCAACATGGCTCTCAGCGGCAAAGTTGATGATTGCATCGAACTTCTCCTCCTCGCAAAGCTCAAAAACAAGCTTGCGGTCGCAGATGTCACCGAGAACAAAGCGGAAATTGTCACCTCTTGCACCGTCGAGGGTGTAGAGATTGCCTGCATAAGTAAGAGCGTCGATACAAACCAGACGGTAGTCGGGATGCTTGCGCTGCATATAATAGATGAAATTACTGCCGATGAAGCCTGCGCCACCGGTAACGAGAATGTTCTTCATAGAAACTCTCCTTATAAAATGTTAATTGCATTATACACCATATTTATGAAAAATAAAAGGGGTATTTGTGAATAAATAAAAGCAGAGATTGCTCCCTGCTCTTAACTGTATTCATCTATCATCATTTGAAGATATTTGTCCTGCTCTTTGTTCGACTTGAAAGCATATTTGACATCGGTAGTATCAAAGGTGATTTTGTCCTTATCAATTTTACTTAAAAGGTTATACATATTTTCAAAGTCGTGACTAAAATATTCTGAGCTAAAAGAATATATTTCACCGTTTGCAGAAATGTCAATTTCCAGTTCGTATCCTCGGGGCATATACCTACTAATGCCGTACCTGAAGATTACATACATTTTTACATTTTCAACAGACTTGTAATCAAAAACCAATTCATCATCCTTGATAAGATAGCAGTTTTTGTAGCCTTCTTCATCTGCAACAACTCGGTAGCTGTTCATAAATGCTGCGCTGAATATTGAGAGAAAGACAGCGGCAAGAAGAAAAATTATTGTAATCAGATTTTTATGATTCTTTTCCGATATAAAATCCTTGAAATTGGAAAACGGTCTGGTAAGTGAGCTTAGCAGACTTCCCCAAAGAACTATTGAAGCGATAATAAATAAACAGCAAAGAACAAGGAAGACGGATGTTGATAGCTCGACATAAAAAACCTCGGTGTCAGAGAATCTACCGACTAACGAAAACAGAATATGGTCGTACAAGTTTATTATTATGATACCTAAAATGAGGGGAATGCTCAGAATCAGATAGTATATTTTAAGACGGCGCTTTTCTTCGCGCGTCAGCCGTTTTTTACTTCTCTTCTTTCCCATTTTTATTTCTCCAAAAATTTATTTCCAATAATCAACCTCGTGCGGAAGGCCGATGCTCTCTGCCCTGAATACGGGATCCTTGCCCTCTTTCTTCTGCTTTTCATAGTCCCTGAGGGTGCGGATTGCGTATTTGCCGAGGATTACGATAACGGGAATGTTGATTATCGTCATTGCGCCCATAAGAATATCCGAAACATTCCACAAAAGACCTGCGTTAAGACCTGCGCCGACAAAGATAAGAAGTGAGGCAATAATTCTGTAAAATGCTGTGAATTTTTTGCCCGGGATTCTGCCGTTGATGAAATATATTCCCTGGTCGACATAGTAAAGATTGCCCAGGAGCGTCGTGAACGCAAAAAGAATCATCGCAACGGTTATGAATATCGGGCCGAATGCGCCGAGGCTTTTGCTCAGAGCCGCCTGAACATAGGGCGCGCCCGAAAGCTCCGCGGTGGGCTCAACGCCTGAGCACATACAAAGAAAAGCCGTTGCCGAGCAGACGAGAATTGTGTCAATGAAAACCGAGAGCACCTGAACGAGTCCCTGCTTTGCGGGGTGGCTGACATCAGCCGATGCCGATGCGTTGGGCGCGGAGCCTACGCCTGCCTCGTTAGAGAAAAGTCCGCGCTTAATGCCGAACATAACGCACGAGCCCGTGAATCCGCCGAAAATTGCCTGAAGACCAAATGTTTCTTCAAAAATCTGACCAAAAACTGAGGGAAGCGTTTTAAAATTGATTGCCGTCACGACCAGCGCAACGAGAATATATGCGATGCCCATAATCGGCACAAGAAGGCTTGTGATTTTTATAATTCTTTTTCCGCCGCCGAAAAGGCAGAACGCAACGAGTGCGGCAACGATTGCACCGATAATCCAAGAGGTTGTGCCTTCGTTATAAAAGTTGTATGCCGAAAATGTCGACTGAAGATTATAGGATGCAAGCATATTGAAGCCGACACCGTAGGTCGCGATAAGAAGAACAGAGAAAATTATTGCAAGCGGACGGTTTTTTAACGCACCCTGAATGTAGTAAGCCGGTCCGCCATAGCATCCGTCGGGACCCTTTTTCTTGTAAATCTGCGCAAGAGTGCTTTCGACGAACGCCGACGCGCTTCCTATAATTGCGATAACCCACATCCAGAAAACCGAGCCGAAGCCGCCGAGGCAGAGTGCTGTCGAAACACCGACGATATTGCCCGTACCTACACGCGATGCGGTTGAAACCATAAGTGCCTGAAAGGATGATACGCTCTTGCCGTCCTTGGGCTTTTCAGTAACGGCGCGCAGCTGCTCACCGAAAAGGCGGAAGGGAGCAAATCTTGTTCTGACGGTGAAATAAAGTCCTGCGGCAACAAGCAGGATTATAAGTATATAGGTGTAAAGTGCGTTGTTGGTCACATCCACGGCATTTTCAAACCACTGCGCCGCAGAGATAAAAAATGTTTTAATACTTTCTGTCATCTGAAAACCTCTTTTTGATTATACAATACCAAAATTATACCGAAAACACCGCTAAAAGTCAATCAGCAGGAAATGGCATAAGAAGTATAAAAGAAAAAACACCACAGAAATCAATCTGTGGTGTGATTATAGGTTTATCAGTCAGCTGTGTAAGCCATAAGAGCTACATGACGAGCACGCTTGATAGCTGTTGTAAGCTCTCTCTGATGCTTTGCGCAAGTACCTGTAACACGGCGAGGAAGAATCTTCGCTCTGTCTGATGTGTACTTGTTGAGCTTGTTTACATCCTTGTAATCGATGCACTCAACTTTATCTACGCAGAATGAACAAACCTTTTTGCGGCCCTTTCTGTTAGGACGACCGTTGTTCTTTTCATAAGCCATTTCGAAATACCTCCTTATTTAGTCAAGGTGATTTGCTCAGAACGGCAAATCATCGTCGCCTGAGATCTCTTCAAAGTCACCCTCGCTTGCGTTTGAGAATGACGGAGCTGCAGGCATTGCAGCCGGAGCGGAATAATTACCTGTGCCTGTTTCTGCCTTTGAGCCGCAGAAGCTTGCCTGGTCAACGATAACCTCCGTTGCTGTTCTCTTATTGCCGTTCTTGTCCTCGTAGTTACGGGTCTGGATTGAGCCTGTAACTGCAATCATAGAGCCCTTCTGGAAATATCTTGAGATAAATTCCGCAGTGTTTCTCCATGCGACACAGTTGATAAAATCAGCCTGTCTCTGCTCACCTGCGCGGGCGAATGAACGCTCAACTGCAAGTGCGAAGGTTGTAACAGCAATTCCGTTCTGGGTATTTCGCAACTCGGGGGTTGCGACAAGTCTACCCATCAAAACTACATTGTTAATCATGTCGCTTCCTCCCTTATTTCTTGATTATAAGTGAACGAAGCACGCCGTCTGTAATGTTAAGGATACGGCTGAGCTCTGCGGGGAATTCCGGCTCAGAGCTGAAGTTGTAAAGAGCATAGTAGCCTTCTGTCTCATAGTTGATTGCGTAAGCAAGCTTTCTCTTGCCCCACTCCTCAACGCTTTCAACAGTACCGTTCTTCTCTACAAGAGCCTTGAACTTCTCAACCAAAGCCTTAGCTGCATCCTCGCTCTCCTTAACTGAGAAAACGAGCATTGCCTCATAGTTACCTACTGCCATCTAAAAGCACCTCCTTCTGGTCTTTTGGCCACCGAAGTGGCAAGGATGCTGTGTTCAAAATTTCACAGCCTTGATATTATACATATAAAAATGAATAAAGTC
>JAZQGS010000056.1:0-10165 GCA_045540195.1 Acutalibacteraceae bacterium | reverse complement strand
ACCTTAACAGTTGATTAAAGCATACTTGCAATTTCTGCTGCGAAGTTGTCTTCCTTCTTCTCGATGCCCTCGCCCTTTGCGAAACGAACAAAGCTCTTAAGCTTGATGTCTGCGCCGAGTGCCTTAGCAACTGAGTTGATGTAACCGTTTACATCGCCTTCAAAGAGGTCTGAACGGACAAATGCCTGCTCAAGGAGGCAAACTTCCTTAACCTGCTTTGAAAGACGGCCCTGAACAAGACCAACAAAAATCTTGTTCTCAGAAATTTCAGCCTTGTGTGAAACTGCGATTTCTGCAAGAGTTGCCATAGCTTCCTTTGAAATGAAGTTCGGGAAGTTCTTTCTCTGCTTCTGATCAAGACCCTTGTAGATCTCTGCGTCCTCATCGCTCCACTTCTTATCATTGATTGCTTCATCAATGAGGCTGTTGAGGATGGGTACGGGAAGTGACTCGGGCTTGTTAAGAGCGCTGTCAATTGTGATTGACTTCATCTTTGCAAACTCTTCGTCTGAAATATCAGCCTTACCCAAGTACTCGGGGCTCATAGCAGCAATCTGCATTGCAACATTCTTACCCATTGCAACGAACTCGTCGTTAGCTGCTGTTGCATCGTCAACATCAAATGCAGCAAGAACACCGACTGAACCGCCTGCGTGGATGTATGATACAGTGTGGCCTTCAACAAGAGCAAATCTGCGGACCTTCATATTTTCACGAAGAGCAAGGAAAACCTCCTGAACCTCTTCTTCAACTGTCTTATCTGAATCAACTGCCTTTGTTGCAAGAAGAGCCTCAACATCAGCGGGCTTTGCAGCAACAACAGTCTTAACAACCTTAGCTGCAAGCTCTACGAACGGAGCACCCTTAGCAACGAAGTCTGTCTCACAGTTAATCTCAACAAGTGCACCTGCGTTAGCGTCGTTGTATGCTGCAACAACACCTTCAGCAGCAACACGGCTTGCCTTCTTAGCAGCAGAAGCAAGTCCCTTTTCTCTGAGAATATCAATAGCCTTGTCGATGTCGCCATCTGTCTCAACAAGAGCCTTCTTACAATCCATCATACCAACGCCGGTCTTCTCACGAAGAGCCTGAACATCTTTAGCTGTAAATGCCATTTTATTTTCCTCCTAAGCTTAATTTTGGAATAAGTCCGCACATTTTGCACGGACTTATCGGATGTATAAACAAATTATTCAGCAACTGCTTCCTCAGCCTCAGCCGGTGCTGCCTCTGTCTGCTCACCCTGACGGCCTTCGATAACTGCATCTGCCATTGCGCCTGCGATAAGACGAACTGCACGGATAGCGTCGTCGTTACCGGGGATGACATAGTCGATCTCGTCGGGATCACAGTTTGTGTCAACAACTGCTACAAGGGGAATACCGAGCTTCTTTGCTTCCTGAACAGCGATTCTTTCCTTGCGGGGGTCAACGATGAACATAGCAGCGGGCTGCTTCTTCATGTTAACGATACCGCCCATGAACTTCTCAAGCTTCTCGATTTCGAGGTTGAGCTTGATAACTTCCTTCTTCGGAAGAAGGTCGAATGTTCCGTCAGCTTCCATCTTCTTGAGCTGCTCAAGTCTCTTGATTCTTCTCTTGATTGTGTTGAAGTTTGTGAGCATACCGCCGAGCCAACGAGCGTTGACATACGGCATACCGCAGCGGATAGCTTCTTCCTTAACAGAATCCTGAGCCTGCTTCTTTGTACCTACGAAGAGAACTTCATCTCCGTTTGCAGCAACCTCACGGATGAACATGTAAGCTTCCTCAAGCTTACCTACTGTCTTCTGAAGGTCGATGATGTAGATACCGTTACGCTCTGTGAAAATGTACTGAGCCATCTTCGGGTTCCATCTTCTTGTCTGGTGTCCGAAGTGAACACCTGCTTCGAGTAATTGCTTCATTGATACTACTGGCATAAATTTTTCCTCCTTAGTTTTTGCCTCCGCAGAGCTTGAAAAGCGGACATTTATTCTGATGCACTTCGCTCAAAACACTCTGCGTGTGTAATGATTGCCGATAGATTATAGCACAAGGCTTTTTCTAAATCAAGCATTTTTTTCATATTTTATGAAATTTTTTCAAGGCTTATGATTTTGTCTGCAATCCGCTTGAAAACAGGGGCACAGTCCGTTGCTCCCGAGCCTCCGTCCTCCTTGAGAATAACGACTGTATATTTAGGATTATCCGCAGGAAAAAAGCCTGCAAACCAGGTGTTGTAAATCTCTCTTCCGTTTTTGTAGACACCCGTCTGTGCAGTCGAGGTCTTGCCTGCCGCAGAAATTCCGTTTTTAAGCCTCGCCTTCACCGCGTTTCCGTTTTCAACTACGCTTATAAGCATATCGGTCAGGCGCTTTGCCGTAGAAGCACTGAGTGCCGTAACAGGATAAGCCTTGCCGTGTGAATGCACGGCAGTACCGTCCGAAGCCGTCACCTTTTCAATTATATAAGGCTGAGTGTACTGTCCCGAGCCCGCAACGGCAGACATCATTGTTGACAGCTGAAGAAGAGTTGCGGTGAATTCGCCCTGACCGAAGGAGAAGTTGGCAAGCGCCCCCGACTGTCTGAGCTTTTCCGCCGTCGGAAGCACACCCGATTTCGATATGATTCCGTCCGCGAGCTCCGTCTGCTGACCGAAGCCGAGAAGAGATGCAGTTTCAAGAATTTTGTGTGCGCCCGTTTTTTTAGCAAGCTCGATAAAGAAGGTATTACACGAGCATCCGAGAGCCTTTGTCATATCAAGCTCTCCGTGGGCAGTGCGGTTATTACAGCTGAAGGTCACTCCGTCCACCTCACAGCTCCCCTTACATTCATAAAAGAAGTCGTCAATTCCGCTTTCGAGTGCCGCGGCAGTAACCGCAACCTTGAACACCGAACCGACCGCCGATGGATTGAGCGCACGGTTTAAAAGCGGTGAGCTTTCGTCCCTGAGGCTTTCCGAAAGCTTATCGGAATCAAAATCAGGTCTTGACGCTATCGCACGGACTGCGCCCGTTTCTATCTCTGTTACAACTGCCGCACCGCAGACAACATCGCTTATATCGAGCGCATTTTCAACCGCCCTCTGAAGCTCCGAATCAAGCGTGAGTGTAACGCAGGCGGTCGGAAGAGTGCTGTTTTTTATTTCAATCCGATTTCCGCTGAGAATTCGTCCGTAGACATCGGCGGTCAGTCTTGCTGACAGGCTTTCATCGGTATAAAGCAGCTCATCAAAGCTTTTTTCAATACCTGTCACTCCCCGTCCCTGCGCGTTTAGATATCCGATAATATGCCGTGCAAGCTGGTCTGACGAATTTCTGCGGTATTTTCTGAGCATCACGGCATCGGAATTCTGCTCGATTTCAAGCTTTCCTATATTCACGCTCACCGCCTTGCCGTTTTTCATTCTTTCGCTGACATCGTAATATGCCTTGCTGTCAAGTACATTTCTAAGCGCGGCAAGCGCCTTAGTGGTCGGCTTTGCGACAGCTATGTTGTCGTAATCGGTCGATACAAGCGGTCTGCCCTTGCAGTCAACTATGTCTCCGCGGATTTTTCCGATTTCTACGGTATACACACTTCTGTTCTGAACGGCGACCTGCGTACCCGAGGACAGAGTGTAAAGTCTCAGACAGCATATTCCGTAAAGCATTGCGAATGCGGTAAAAACCGCGACAACTCTTTTGTTCAAAAAACACACCTCACACAGTTACTCGGTTATATTCTTTTCATTACGCGGATAAATATCACAAATTACACAAAGCAGATGTAATTTTTTAGTCAAAACTCATATTGACCTTTCAGCAAAAAAGCGGTAATATATATTTGTATATTTATAATTTGGAGGTATCCCCATGAAAAAGATGCTTCAGAAATCTCTTTCAGTTTTCCTGAGTGCATTGATGCTTCTGTTTGTCGTACCAGCTTTCGCACTTGCGGCAGAGGACATTGCACTTCCGAAAATCGCTATCGAAAAAGTCAGCGAGACACCCACAGAGCTTGTTATCGCAATCAAGGTTACGGAAAATCACTTTAACTGCCTTGACCTTCAGATAAGCTCAGCTGATAATCTCAATCTTAAAACGATTGAAATTGTTGCTCCCGGCTCACACAGCTCAAACATTGCAAACGGCAAAATCAGCATTGCTTATGAGGACGGCTACATTGCTCCCGTAACAATCGCAAACTATACCTTTGAAAAGCTCAGTACACTCGGCGTGACAGCAAATGATATTTCCGTTGAGCTCAACACCTGCTATATCGACTCAGAGGAAACTGAGGGCGAGGGCACAGATGTCTCAGACAGCGTTGCTGTTACGGTGGATATCCCCGCAACACACACTCATGTTGACTCAACTGAATGGGAAATAACAAAAACTCCGAGCTGTTCACAGACAGGTATTGAGGTTCTTTACTGTACAGAATGCGGTGAAATTTCACAGCAGAGAGACATTGACAAAACCACTCACAAGAACATTACAACCGAGACCAAGAAGGCCGATTGTGAAAATGACGGTTATGAAAAGGACTTCTGTAACGACTGTCAGCAGTATGTTGCTGAGAGAATTCTCGCTGCAACAGGTCACATAGACCTTCACAAGGATATCAAGGCTCCTACCTGCACAGAGGACGGCTATTCAAAGGATGTCTGCTCATGCGGTGAGGTAGTAAAAACAACTGTTCTTCCCAAGACAGACCACCCGTTCATCGATGATGTAAAGGCTGCCACCTGTACCGAAGACGGATATATCCGTAAGTTCTGCACAGTCTGCAAGAAGATTGAGTCTGAGCAGGTTCTCGGCAAGACAGATCACAGCTGGGGAGAGTGGGAAGTTGTTGATGCTCCGACATACAGCAAGCCCGGCGTTGAAAGAAGAATCTGTGCTAACTGCGGTATCGACGAGGAGCGCGCTGTCGATAAGCTCGTCGCTGAGGTTACACAGCTTGTTCTCAGCCAGACTGAAATCGGTATGAACTTCAGACAGACTGACAGACTTTTTGTAAGCGTTCTTCCCGAGGATGCCGCTTATTCGGCTGAAATCGTATGGTCATCCTCTAACGAATATGTTGCAACCGTCAATGAGGACGGTGAGGTTTATGCGGCAAATCTCGGAACAGCAACAATCACCGCTTCAACCGCTGACGGTTCAGTTGTCGCAACCTGTGAGATTACCGTTAAATATTCATTCCTTCAGTGGATTATTATTTACATCCTCTTCGGTTGGATTTGGTATCTTTAATCCTTAAATAAATCATCAGATCACCTGTTCTTCGGAGCAGGTGATTTTTTCTTTTTGTCATTATACAGATGCAGTTTCTGCATACTTTGTTAAATATTTAATTAGTGCTTTTTCTATTGAATTTAATTGCGTTTCGTTATATAATTATTGATAATAGACAAGTATGTGCAGAATCGGGTGAATGGAAATTGCAGACGGCTGAAGGCAAGAAAAAAATCAACAAAAAATCGGTTATTGCCATTGCTGTCTGTGCCGTAATTCTGCTTTGCACCGTGCTCGCTGATTTCATCAGCAGTCGCTCTGAATACAGTGCGACAACAATCGCAATGGGTACGGTCGTGAGCATCCGTCTTTTCGGCTCTGACGGTGAAGAAACAGATGCCGCTATCAGAGAAAACCTCCGTGAAACCGAAGAAGCTCTTCTTTCGTGGAGAACGGAGAATTCCGATATATACAGAATCAATGCTTCATCAGGCAAGCCGGTTTCTGTCTCAAAGGAAACAGTCGATATCATCGGCACAGCTCTTGAGGTTTCTGAAAACTGCGGCGGTGTTTTCGATATAACCGTCGGTAAGCTGACAAAGCTCTGGGATTTCGGCGGTGAAAATCAGCGCCTTCCCTCAGAGGATGAAATTGCGGACGCTATGGAAACAGTCAATCACGCCTCAGTCAAGCTCACCGACACCGCGGTTATCACTGCAGAAAATCAGAGTCTTGACCTCGGAGCAGTCGGCAAGGGTGCTGCCTGTGACAGAATCAGGGATTATCTCGCCTCCTCGAGCACAGACTCTGCGGTTATTTCAGTCGGCGGAAGTCTCCTTCTTTACGGCGACAGGGATTTCACAATAGGTATTGTCAATCCCGATAACGATAAAGAGGCAATGGGCACTCTGAAGCTTTCCGAGACCTGTGTTTCAACCTCGGGCAATTATGAAAAGTTCTTCGTCGAGGACGGCAAAACCTATCATCACATTCTGAATGCGGAAACAGGCTATCCCGCTGACAGCAGACTTTCGGGTGTTACCGTCGTCTGTGAATCGGGAACGCTCAGCGATGCGCTTTCAACCGCGTGCTACATTCTCGGATACAACGATTCTCTTGCACTTCTTGAAAAATACGATGCCGAGGCGGTATTCATTTTCAAGGATAAAACCGTAAGGGTTACGGACGGGCTGAAAAAGGATTTCACGCTGACGGATGAAAGCTTTGTGGTGGCAAAATGAAAAAGCTTTTCGGTAAAACAGATTTTCTGATTATAATATCGGTGCTCATCCTCAGCCTTCTGCTCTTTATTCCGAATCTTTCAGGCAAGGACCGCCTCACCGCTCAGATACTTGTTGACGGTGAAATTGTCGAGGAAATCAACCTCGCCGTGGTCACTGAGCCGCGTACGCTAAAAATCAGAGACGGTGTTGAGATTTTATCTGAGAACGGAAAAATCTGTTTTTCTCAGGCGCGGTGTGAGGACGAGCTGTGTGTTAAAAGCGGCTGGCTTTCAAAAAAAGGACAGACTGCCGCCTGCCTGCCCGAAAGAGTTGTTATCACGATAAAGGGCACGGACAAAACAGATATGATGACATATTAAAAACGGAAAACTGATATGAAAAACAACAGATACACAAAACGGGTTGCAATGCTCGGAATTATGGGTGCGCTGGCGTTGGCGCTTTCGTTTCTCGAATCGCTCATCCCTGCCCTGCCCGGTCTTCCTCCGGGAGCAAAGCCCGGTCTTTCAAATATAGTAACAATGTTTATGGCATCCTCATCGGGAATTGCCGACGCATTTTTTATCACAGTCTTAAAGGCTGTGTTTGCAGGTGTAACAAGAGGCTCAACGGCAATGCTGATGAGTGCGGCAGGAGGTCTTCTGAGTACGGCCGCCGCATGTCTGCTTCTGCGCAGCAAAAAATTCAATTCAGGATATATCGGTATAGGTATCATCTGTGCCGTTTGTCACAATATCGGTCAGCTCATAAGTGCGTGTCTGATTACGGACACTTGGTCGCTTATCTTCGGCTACGGACCGCTGTTGTTAATATTTGCCGTGGCAACGGGTCTTGTCACGGGTACGGCTCTGAAGCTGGTGCTTCCCGCTTTGGAGAAAATTATTTATCGTTTATAATTTTGAAAGGGGTTGAATAAATGGGTAAAATTCATATCCCCGGCGTAATAAAGGCAGTAAAGAAGGTCAGAGGCGGCGTCAAAGTGGATCACCACAAGAACACCGCTGAGCTCGAAGTAGTGCGTATGCCGGAGCCCAAACAGGTTATTTTACCTATGCAGCAACACATCGGCGCACCTTGCACACCGACGGTCAAGGTCGGCGACACAGTCAAGGTCGGTCAGGTCATCGGTGACAGTGACAAGTATGTCAGCGCACCAATCCACGCTTCCGTTTCAGGTACGGTTACCGCAATCGGTAATGTAAAGCTTCCCGGCGGTGCAATGGTTCAGGGTGTCACAATCGAGTCTGACGGTGAAATGCAGATGTATGAGGGTATTAAGCCGCCTCACATCGAAACAAAAGATGATTTTATCAAGGCTATCAGAGATTCAGGTCTTGTCGGCCTCGGCGGTGCGGGCTTCCCCACTCATGTCAAGCTCCGCGTTCCGCTTGAAAGCCACATCGACACACTCGTTATCAATGCGGCAGAGTGTGAGCCTTATATCACGGTTGACTATCGCGAATGTATCGAAAACTCGTGGGACATCTATTCGGGTATCAGAACAATGATGGAATTCCTCGAGATTCCGAATGTTGTTATCGCAGTTGAGGATAACAAGCCCGAGGCATTCAAAATTCTTGAACAGATCGTTGACGGCGATTCAAGCGCAAACGGCGCAATCAAGATTATGCAGCTCGAGTCACGCTATCCGCAGGGTGCTGAAAAGATGATGGTTCAGTCCGCAACAGGCAGACAGATTCCTCCCGGAAAGCTTCCGTCAGATGTCGGCTGTATGGTTATGAATGTTACCTCAGTCGCATTTATTTCGCGCTATCTCAAGACAGGTAAGCCGCTTGTCAGTCGTTCACTTACGGTTGACGGTATGGCTATAAAGGAGCCTAAGAATATACGCGTACCCATCGGTACGAGCATCAGCGATATCATCGACTTCTGCGGCGGCTTCAAGGAAGAGCCCGTCAAGATTATCGCAGGCGGCCCGATGATGGGTGCGGCTATCACAAGCATCGATCATCCGCTTTCAAAGAGCAACAACGCTCTGCTTGTTTTCTCTCAGGCAGATGCAAAGATTTTCAAGGAAACAGATTGTATCCGTTGCGGTAAGTGTGCAACAGCCTGTCCGATGAGCCTTGTTCCGACAAGAATCGTCCGTAACACAAAGGCTAAGGATGCTGACGCTTTAATCAAGGACGGCGTTATGGTTTGTATGGAATGCGGCAGCTGTGCATACTCCTGCCCCGCCAAGAAACCGCTCGTTCAGCATATGCGTCTTGCAAAGGCAGTTATCAGAGAGGCAGGTGCAAAATAAATGACACTTAATAATAAGCTTGTGGTCAGTGCTTCACCGCACGACCGCTCACACAGAACAGTCAGAAGCATTATGCTTGATGTTATCATCGCAATGGTGCCTGCGCTTGTTGCTTCTGTGGTATTCTTCGGACCGAGAGCACTTCTCGTTGAGTGTGTCGCTGTCGGCACCTGTGTTATCACAGAATTTATCTGTCGCGTTGTTATGAAGCGCAGTCAGACAATCGGTGATCTTAGTGCAGTTATCACAGGTCTTCTTCTTGCTTTCAACCTTCCCGTAAGCGTTCCGCTGTGGATGGTTATGATCGGTTCGGTAATCGCAATCGTGGTTGTCAAGCAGTTCTTCGGCGGTATCGGTCAGAACTTCGTTAACCCTGCAATCGCAGGACGAATCGTTCTTCTCGCATCCTTCCCCGTTGCAATGTCCACATGGACAGCTCCGCTGACCTGGTCGGCGCAGAACCTTGACGGACTCACCTCCGCTTCACCGCTGGCCGACATTCACACAATGGTTTCAGCAGGTACAGCACCTGATGCAAGCCTTCTCGAAATGCTTATCGGCTGGCGCGCAGGCTGTCTCGGTGAAACCTGTGCAATCGCAATCATTCTCGGCGGTATCTATCTTATCGCGAGAAAGGTTATCTCCCCGACTATTCCGCTCATCTACATAGGAACTGTTGCCGTTATTATGCTTATCGCAGGCAAGGGCAACCTTGAGTTTGTGGCTTATGAGCTTCTCGGTGGCGGTCTTATGCTCGGTGCCTTCTTTATGGCTACAGACTACTCTACCTCTCCCCTTAATAAAAAGGGCAAGATCATCTTTGGTATCGGTTGCGGTCTTATTACTTCGATCATCCGTATTTTCGGATCACTTCCCGAAGGTGTATCCTTCTCAATTATCCTTATGAACATCCTCGTTCCCCACATCGAAAACCTTACCACTCCCAAGCCCTTCGGCTATGTTAAGGAAAAGAAAGGGGGCAAGGCAGAATGAAAAATCTGAATGCAAAGGTAGTTCTTATCCCCACAGCAGCACTTTTAATTATCTGTCTGGTGGCTACTACACTTTTAGCCTTTACAAACAGCATCACTGCTGAAAAGATAGCACTTAATGCAGTAGAAACAGAGAATGCCAGCCGTAACATAGTTCTCTCTGACGGTGCCTCCTACAGCGAGGTTACCACAGCGGAAAACGGTGTTACCTACTGCACCGGATACGATAAAATCGGTAACGAAATCGGTTATATTTTCACTGCAGGTGCCAAAGGCTACGGCGGAACAGTTTCCGTTATGGTCGGTATGGATAAGGAAGGCACTATTTCAGGCATTGAAATTCTCTCCCACAGTGAAACTCCCGGTCTCGGTGCAAATGCCGTCAAGGATGACTTCAAAGGCAGATTTGCAGGAAAAAGCGGTATTCTTACCGTAGACAAGGTTTCAAATGACGGTCAGA
>JAZQGS010000055.1:0-12519 GCA_045540195.1 Acutalibacteraceae bacterium | reverse complement strand
TTCACCTTTCTTGTATTTAAAATCAGAGTTGAGACGAAAAAATAAGACTCCGTCCCACA
The DNA here is from genome assembly GCA_045540195.1 of Acutalibacteraceae bacterium. Lineage (GTDB taxonomy): Bacteria > Bacillota > Clostridia > Oscillospirales > Acutalibacteraceae > CAG-488. The sequence goes on along the minus strand of JAZQGS010000055.1, from coordinate 12,460 downwards.
GAAGGGACGAAGTCGAAAACTCCGCGGTACCACCCTTATTTTTGCCTGAGCAAACACTCTTGCACCCTTTAACGGAGGTGAACCGTCACAGCCTACTGCTTTCAACTGTGCTGCTCCAAAGTGAACTTCCGCAACCTTACGCATAAATGACCTTTCAGCAAATGGCCATTCTCTCTGAATGTATCGGGATGCGTACTCTCTTTTTCATCGCATTAACTTTTGATATTCTATCATATACAATTAAATAATGCAAGTGTTTTTATTCAAAAAATACAATAGATAATTGACAAATCCTCGAGTGTGTTATATAATCTTTGAGTTGAAATTTATTTGGAAACGGTGATAATATGTCAGGACATTCAAAATGGAGTACCATTAAGCGCAAAAAGGAAAAAACCGACGGCGCAAGAGCAAAGGTTTTCACAAAGATCGGCCGTGAAATCGCAGTTGCTGTTAAGAACGGCGGTCCCGATCCGTCAGTTAATACAAAGCTCAAGGATGTAATTGCAAAGGCAAAGTCAAACAATGTGCCCAACGATAACATCGAGCGTATCATCAAGAAGGCTGCGGGCGAGGGCAACTCAGACAACTACGAAGAGATTATGTATGAAGGCTACGGCCCGTCAGGTATCGCAGTTATCGTTGAAACACTTACCGCCAACCGTAACCGTACAGCAGGTGATGTCCGACACTACTTTGACAAGTACGGCGGAAATAAGGGTCAGAGCGGATGCGTTTCGTTTATGTTCAGCCGTTGCGGTGTAATTATGATTGAGGCTGAGGATGTTGACGAAGAGAAGCTTATGGAGGATGCACTCGAGTCAGGCGCAACAGACTTCATCACAGATGAAGAGGGCGTGTTCGAAATCCGTACAGAGCCGAATGACCTCGGTGCTGTCCGTGACGAGCTTGAAGCCAAGGGCTATTCATTCCTTCAGGCTGAGGTTGAGTATGTACCCTCAACTTACACAAAGCTTACAAGCGAGGATGACATCACAAATATGACCAAGATGCTCGATATGTTCGAGGACAACGACGATGTCCAGAATGTATGGCACAACTGGGAAATGGAAGACTAATAATAAACGCAGGACGATTCGTTCGTCCTGCGTTATTTTTATATCATCGAAAACAATGTTCTGAACATTGAAACAATTACCGAAAAAACGGGAAGTCTGAATTCGGTTTCGTTATCCTCAACCTCAAAGGTGTCGATAACCTCGTCTGTGTCTGTGCGGTAGGTTGTGCCGACAATCGCGTCATCAGTGAAATCAAATGCGGTATATGTCGGAACTCTTACATCAAATGCAGAAACAATAAACGAAGCCGTCTCGTCGGGAAGCGGATCATAGTTACTGCCCGAAGCTGAGGAGGACTGAACATAAACCGTACCCTCGCCGTCACTTGCTTTTCCGCCGAACATAACCTCGGTGCGTGAATACAAATGGTCGTGACCGCTTAAAACAAGGTCAATGTCATATCGGTCATAAAGCGATGAGAAAAGGAATCTTTCATCAGAGAAATCGTCGTCGCTCAGTGATGCCGAATAGGGATTGTGGTGCATTGTCACAATGCGCCATTTTGCATCGGGATAAGCCTTTGTTGCCTTGCGCAGAACCCTTGCGGTGTCACCGAGTGATGTGTTGTTTGAGTTGATTGTGATAAAGAGTGCATCGCCGTAGGTGTAGTAATAGCCTGTGCCTGCATCGCTTGCAAAAAGCTCAAAAACCTCGTTCGGATTGTTGAAAATATCACCGTAAAGAGTTGAATCATCATCGTGGTTGCCGATTGTGTTTGCAACGGGCAAAGAACGGAGCTTTTCGGGGGAGAGGTAAGCCTTCATCTGTGTAATGCTGTCGGGTGACTGGAACTGATCACCGCCCGAAATCGCAAAAGCCGCATCGGGGTATTTTGCGAGCATCTTTTCTACCGTGTAATTCCAACCGCAGGTGTCGCGGATAAGAACATCCTCGAGTGTTTCGTCACCTGAACGGCCGATCTGCGCATCGGAAACAAAAAGCACGGTAAATTCATCGTCAGGCTGAACGGTGAAAGTTGCCGCCTCACTCCATACACCGTTTTCGGTGTAGGAATAATAATATGTTTTGCCCTCTTCAAGTTCCGTAACGGTCACCTTGTTTGAATTATAACCGTCAATCGCCTCGGTTGTTTTGACTTCAATTTCTTTCGCGCCTGTCATGTCGGCATTTTCAGAAATCTTAAAAGATACATCAGTATCATTCTCTGCCGAAAGCCATGCAAAGCGCATCTCACCGACTTCACCGCCCGGGGTGAGTGAAATAACAGTTTCATCCGCCTGAATTTTTGTCCATTCGGGAGCAAAAGCGGCGAGCGTGCCCTCATTATAAGCATAGCCCGATTCCGCAAAAGCAGTAATACCTGTTATAATTGATATAACGAGAATTATTGCAATTACTCTGAAAGCTTTTTTCATAATAAAACCTCCTGATAAACTTACACAACTATTTTAATATGATTTTTAAAATTTTGTCAATAAATCAAGAGGATTTTTTTCTGTCTTTTCTCCATCTTTTTCCAGCATATAAAGCCGTACATATCGTTGACAAAGAATACCGCAAAGCACATAACCATCGGAAGATAAGAGAAATCCTCAATCGCCGCGAGCACCCAGAGAACAATCAGAACAAGGTCGTTGCAGGCATAGCCGATAGCGAAATACGGACTGCGGAAGGCTGTCAGAGTTGCGGCTATATAGCTTGTCAGCACAGAAACAGTGCTCGGAATAAGATTAGCGGTGTTAAAAAATTTCAGAATAAAATAAAATGCTGCCGTCACCGCGACGGATGACAGGATGATGAAAACAATCTTATTCTTGCTGAGCCTGCTGACCTCGACCTCGGCACTTTTTTTGTAGGGATGTCTTATCCACGAAACGAGAGATACAACCGCCATGGGCAAGGTCATTCCGATGTAGGTCAGCATTTCGCCGTAATAGCTGAAACGAAAGGAAATTATACCGTAAACCGTGCTGAAAATTATCATCAGCACCTGACCGAAGGCGAAGCCTCTCGCGAGAAAAATCAGCGAGGTCACACCGATAAGAGATGCAATAAAGGAGAGTACATCACCGCCCTTTGAAAAGACAAAGGATATCACGATAACAGCTACCGAAACCGCCCATAGGCATATTTCAAATTTTGTCAGACTTTTCAATGCTTTTAAAATATTCATAAAACCACTCCAAAAAAAACAACACCCGCCTTGCATTTCTTCAAAGACCTAACGAAATGCAAACGGATGTAAGAATAATCATATTCCGATCCACTACCCGGTGGCAGTAAATTTTTGGTTTTCTTAATTATAACAGAAATTATTGGCTTTTGCAATAGCCTTGTGCTATTGATTTTCAAAACGAGTGTTGGTATAATGATATTATCACAATCAAAGGAGAGGTATCGTGAATTCGTTTAAAAAGCTGTTCAAAGAAACTCCTGCGGGCTGGTTGACGAACCCTGCTGAAAGAAAATGGTATTATCTTTACTTTCTCGGTCAGAATGCAATCTACGCACTTGTTTCATCTTATCTTGTTACATACTTTATGCTTATCGGCGTTGACCTTCAGAAGGCGACAGGCATAATGCTGGCTATCAAAATCTGGGATGCCGTCAACGACGCGCTTTTCGGAGTCATTTTTGATGTTGTCAAATTCAAGAGCGGAAAGAAATATCTTCCGTGGCTGAGAATTTCACTTGTGCTGATAACTGCTTCAACCGTTCTTATGTTTGCCGCGCCGTTCAGCTCGAGCAGTACGACAAAGCTTATCTGGTTTGCGGTCAGCTATCTTATCTGGGATACAGTTTACACTCTTTGTGATGTGCCTATTTACGGCATTATCACTTCAATGACCAAAAATATTTCAGAGCGAAATGCAATGATGTCATACAAGAGCGTGTGGGGCGGTGCAGGCAGTGCCGTAACCACTGTTATCGTAACCGTTCTTATCAGCGAAAAGGTCGGCAGTAATTATACGGTCGTAGCCCTTGTTGTTGCGATAATTGCTTTTGTTACAATGCTTCCTGCGTGTCTCGGACTCAAGGAGCGCTTTACACCGCCTAAGGAAGAGGAGAATTTCTCTGTCAGAAAGATGTTCTCATATCTTTTCAAAAATAAGTATCTTCTTATTTATTATATCGGCTTCTTCTTCCATTCGAGCGTAAATATTGCAAACGCACTCAATCTCTGGGTATCCTTCTATCTTTTCAACAATACCTTGTTCTCACTTATTGTCGGTGCGCTCGGAATTGTTCCGTCTCTGTTTATGTCGATTCTTGTGCCTAAGTTCCTCGAGAAGATCGATAAAATGAAGCTTTTCAAAATCTGCGTCATTCTTATGAATGCGCTGAGCGTAGTTATGTGGCTTGTCGGCTATAAGAGTCTTGTCGCTTTTGCTGTTATTTCAACTCTGCGTGCTGTTCCGACAGCGATTTTCGGCGTTCTTATGTTTATTTTCACACCCGATTGTGCCGAATACGGAAAATACAAAACGGGTATTGATGCAAAGGGCATCACCTTTGCGATACAGACATTTATGGTAAAGCTTACAGCCGCTATCTCAGGCTCAGTCAGCCTTGTGTGGATGGGACTTGAGTATACAGGCTGGATTACCGTAGAAGCAGAAAACTTCGAGCAGCTTCAGGCTCTCGGCGTTCAGCAGTCAGACCACGCATTGAATGTTCTTTGGTTTGTTTATGTAATGATTCCGACAATCGGCAACTGTATTGCATATCTTATCTGGAAATTCTATAAGCTTAACGACAAGGATGTTCAGATTATGGCAGACTGCAATGCGGGCAGAATTACAAGGGACGAAGCAGAAAGCAAGCTTTCAAGAAAATATTAAAAAATGACGGCAGACACTGATGTGTTCTGCCGTTGATTAAGTAAGGGTGGTTTTATGCAACTTTCAAAATACATTGATCCGACAATAGGAAATGTCGGTGACGAGGATTCGGATTATTCACACGGCGGAGGAAAAACACATCCGGGCGCGTGCCTTCCGGGCGGATGCGTTCAGCTGAGCGCCGATACGGTTACGGGCGGGGATAACGGTACGGGATATAATTACTGTCAGAATACAATCGAGGGCTTCAGCTTCAACCGTATGAGCGGTATCGGCTGGTACGGTGAGCTCGGCAATCTTCAGGTAATGCCCGTGACGGGAGCAACCGACCTTCGCAGCGGAACAAATGAGTTTTTCCCTCTTAAAAAGGGTAAGACAGGATGGAAATCAGAGTTTACACACGAAAAAGAAACTGCAACAGCAGGCTATTACAGTGTTTTTCTTGACAGATATTCGGTGTCTGTCAGAGCGACGGTAACTCCTCATTGCGGTGTGCTTGAATTTACTTATCCCGATACCGATGAAAAGAAGCTTATTTTCAATTTCTCACGCAGAATCGGCGGCAAGGCTGACAGCGTAAGGGTGAAAATTGTTGATGAGACTCATCTTGAGGGCGTGCTCGAATTTTCTCCTAAGGGCGGCGGCTTCGGCCACGGCCACGGCAAAATCGAGTATAAGCTTTATTTTTGCTGTGAGCTTTCCGTACCGTTTGCAAGCGCTGAGTTTTTCAGCGACGAGGATTTTATTCCGTTTGAATCCGAGAAGTGTGAAGAGGATTTAGGTTTGATCCTTAGCTTCGATACTACGGAAAAAGTGACGCTTAAAGCATCAATTTCTTATGTTGACCTTGACGGAGCAAGGCGCAATTTTTCAGAGGTTCAGGATAAAAGCTTTGAACAGATCCATACAATGGCGGTGGAGAAATGGGAAAAAGCATTGTCCTGCGCAGCTATTGAAACGGATAATGAAACCGATAAAATACTTTTTTATACCTGTCTTTATCATGTTCTGCTTGATCCGAGAATCTGTGCAGATATTGACGGCAGATATACGGCGGCGGACGGTACTGTAAAAAAGGATACAAATTACATTCAGCGTACAGTGTTCAGCGGCTGGGATGTTTATCGCAGTGAATTTCCGCTTCTTACACTGATTGCTCCCGAGACCGTGAATGACGAGATAAATTCGCTTCTGAGCATTGCTCTTGCAAAGAATTCTTCCTTCCCTCGTTGGGAGCTTCTCGGAATAAATGCGGGCTGTATGGTCGGTGACCCTGCTATCAATATAATTGCAGATGCATATATAAAGGGAATCCGTAACTATGATATAGATAAGGTTTACGAAATAGCAAAAGCAGGCTCACTTGGTTCAGAGACTCTTTTTGGAAAGCCCTTTGACTGCATACGAAAGGATTGCGACTTCCTTAATGAAAACGGCTTCAAGCCCGAGCTTCTGAGCGATACTCTTGAGGAGCTGCTTAGTAATTTCACCCTTTCCTTGCTCGCAAGGGAATTGGGTAAGGATGACGATGCGGAATTTTTTGCAGAAACTGCAAAGAAATACCCCGTAAACTATAATCCCGAAACAGGCTTTATGGGCCCGAGATACCGAGACGGAAGCTTTATGCCGCTTGATGAGTTTGAGTATGACACGGACGGCTGTGTTGAGAGCAATATCTATCAGCAGTCGTGGTTTGTGCCTTATGATATAGACGGTCTTGCTGAGCTTTTCGGCAGAGAGCGTTTTGTTGATTTGCTCGAAAAGTTTTTTGACAAAGCAGATTTTTCAGCACTCTGGAATGATGACTACAACCATTCAAACGAGCCGTGTCATAATCTTACACATTACTTTAACTGTCTGGGAATGCCTGAGCGCACACAGTATTGGACACGCCGTGTTCAAAAGGAAGCGTACCGACTCGGTGCTTTCGGATTTTGCGGCAACGAGGATGTAGGTCAGCTTTCAGCCTGGTATGTGCTGTCGGCTCTCGGCTTTGCACAGGTTTGTCCCGGCGTGCCTGTATATGAGATAAACTCACCGCTGTTTAAAGCCTGTAAATTCAGGCTCGATAAAAAATACCACTCCTGCAAGGTTTCCGATACCTTCAGCATTGAGTGCGATAAGGACCCGCTTGAATATCCTTATATCGAAAAGATTTATCTTAACGGTGAAAAGCTTGACGGTACAAGAGTTACCTACGATGAAATTACGGCAGGCGGCAAGCTTGAATTTATTATGAAGCAGTAAGGCTGAAACGGTGTTGACGGATGTCGTAAAAATAACAAATCGGATTACAGAACTTAATCTGTAATCCGATTTTTATATTGTTTTTTGTTTTTTGCTCAGAAGTTCAGTTCTCACTTTTGGAGCCGGATGTTTTCGTTAATATAATCCTCGATAATCTTACCGTCACTGATACGGATAACCCTGTGTGCCTGAGAAGCAATTTTGTCATCGTGTGTGATAAGGATAATTGTCCTGCCCTCAGCCCACAGCTCGTTGATGATGCGCATAACCTCTTTACCCGAGGCTGAATCGAGGTTACCTGTCGGCTCGTCAGCGAGAATAACGGGAGGCTTTGCCGCAACAGCACGCGCTATCGCAACTCTCTGCTGCTGACCGCCTGACATCTCGCTGGGCAGGTGATTCATTCTCTTTTCAAGACCGACGCGCGTGAGAGCCTCAGTTACAAGCTGTTCTCTTCTTTCCTGCTTCATTCCGCGGTAAATCAGAGGAAGCTCAACATTACCCTTGGCGGTAAGGCTCGGAATGAGGTTGAAGCCTTGAAAGATAAATCCGATTTCCTGGTTTCTGATAGCACTCAGCTCATCGTCGTCCATTTCGTTGATGTCAGTTCCGTTGAGAATATAAGTTCCGCTTGTAACGACATCGAGAAGACCGAGCATATTCATAAGAGTCGATTTGCCCGAGCCCGACTGACCGACAATCGCAACAAACTCACCTCGGTCGATGCAAAGGTCAACGCCGTCAAGCGCGCGCACCTCGTTTTCACCGGGGTTATAAATTTTATAGGCATTTTTAAGTTCAATAAGATGTGACATAAGAAAAATCACCTCAAAACGATATGAAATATTTTAACACTATATTTCATTAAAATCAATTATTGATATTTTAAACCATTGATATTAAGATTTTGTGAACAAAAAGGAAAAATTTGTTGTAAATTTTAATTAAAACAAACAGAATTTATTTACACCAAAAACACTCTATTTTATTGACAAAACCCTATAATGTGTTAAAATAATATTGTAAATTTCAAAATGTTGCGTTATTTTCGGTATTAACAACACTATATAGTGAAAACGGAGAGCTTTTATGAAATTACTTGAAGAAAGAATTTTAAAAGACGGCAAGGTTTTCCCGGGGAATGTTCTCAAGGTTGACCGCTTTCTCAATCATCAGGTCGATGTTAAGCTTCTCAATGAAATAGGCAAGGAGTTTTACCGCCTTTTCAAGGACGAAAACATCACAAAAATCTTTACTATTGAGGCATCGGGTATCGGCATTGCCTGTATCGTTGCTCAGTATTTTGATGTTCCCGTGGTTTTTGCGAAAAAGACTCTCGGCAAGAACATTTCATCAGATGTCTATTCAACCCCGATAACATCCTTCACTCACGGCAGAACATATGATGTTATCGTTTCTCAGGAATTCCTTAATGAGGAAGACAGAATTCTCATTATCGATGATTTTCTTGCGCAGGGTTGTGCTCTGCAGGGACTTATCAGCCTTATCAATTCTGCGGGCGCCCACATCGTCGGCGCAGGCATCGTTATTGAAAAGGCATTTCAGCAGGGTGGCGATCTTATCCGTTCACAGGGTATCCGCGTTGAATCACTCGCAAGAGTTGAGTCGATGACCGACGACGGAAAAATCACCTTCTGCGAATAATTTATTTCGGTAGCAATTTTTTGGCTATAAATTTAAAAGTAAACGGAGGAAAAACACATGAAAAAGATTCTTGCATTACTTCTTGCGGCAGTAATGGTTTTCGCTCTTGCAGCTTGCAGCGGCAACGGCGGTAACGAGGAGAGCAAGGGTATGAGCGAATCACCCATTGCTGAGGTTGCTCTTAATGTTGATTACGAAGTTCCTGCTGACTTCAAAATCGGCTTCATCTGCCTTCACGATGAAAACTCAACATATGACCTTAACTTCCTCAACGCAGTTGATAAGATTAAGGAAGCTCTCAAGCTTACTGATGAGCAGGTTATTGTAAGAGTAAACATTCCCGAAGGTAATGAATGTTATGTTGCAGCTAAGGACCTTGTAACAGAGGGCTGTAAGATTGTTTTCGCTAACTCATTCGGTCACGAAAACTTTATGATTCAGGCTGCTAAGGAATTCCCCAATGTTCAGTTCTGCCACGCAACCGGTACAAAGGCTCATACAGAGGGTCTTGACAACTACCACAACGCTTTCGCATCAATCTATGAGGGCCGTTTCCTTGCAGGTGTTGCTGCAGGTATGAAGCTCAACGAAATGATCGAAGCAGGTCAGTTCACAGCAGAAGAAGCAAAGATGGGTTATGTAGGTGCATTCACTTACGCTGAGGTTATCTCAGGCTACACATCATTCTATCTCGGTGCAAAGAGCGTTTGCCCGTCAGTTACAATGGATGTTCAGTTCACAGGCTCATGGTATGACGCAACAGAAGAGAAGAATGCTGCTGAAGCTCTCATCGCTCGCGATTGTAAGCTCATCAGCCAGCATGCTGACTCAATGGGTGCTCCCGGTGCTTGCGAAGCTAAGGGTATCCCCAATGTTTCATACAACGGCTCAACATACGAGTCATGCTACGAGACATTCATCATCTCTTCAGCTATCAACTGGGCTCCCTACTACAACTACATCATCGGTCAGGTTGTAAAGGGTGAGAAGATTGACGCTGACTGGTGCGGCGGTATCGCTGAGGGTTCAGTAGTTCTCACAGGTATCAATCAGGGCGTTGCAGCTGAGGGTACATTTGAGAAAATTCAGGCTCTTGTAGAAGATATCAAGGCAGGCAAGCTCAATATCTTTGATACAGCAAACTTCACAGTTGGTGGCAAGGCTGTTGAAAACTATAAGGCTGATGTTGATACAGACGACGCATTCCAGCCCGACACAGAGGTTGTTGCTGACGGTTACTTCCACGAGTCAGAGTATCGTTCAGCTCCCTACTTCGATCTCAGAATTGACGGCATCACTCTTCTTAACGAGAAGTTCTGATTTCTGCCGTAAACGGTTAAACAGTTAAATTGAATAAGCGGGACAGCTTTGTCCCGCTTACTCTTGTTTTATCGTTGAAAAAACAACCTTTACGAAGGTTGCTTTTTCAGCGTTAAAAAGCAAAGGAGGAGTACATTTTGGCAGAAACTGCAGCTATTGAGCTTAAGAATATAAGCAAATATTTTGGCGGTAAGGCCGCCAATAAAAATGTCAACCTGTCTATCAATACAGGTGAGATTCTGTCAATTCTCGGTGAGAACGGAAGCGGCAAAACTACACTTATGAATATGATTGCCGGAATCTATTTTCCCGATGAAGGACAGATTTTTATCGACGGCAAGGAGGTTGTTATCAGATCTCCAAAGGATGCGTTTAAGTACAAAATAGGTATGATACATCAGCATTTCAAGCTTGTTGATGTTTTTACCGCGACGGAAAATATAATTCTCGGAATTGATAATAAGGAAAAGTTTGACCTTAAAGCTGCTGCTGCCAAGGTTAAGGAAATCAGTGAGCGCTACGGCTTTGATGTTGATCCGATGAAGAAAATTCACGAGATGTCGGTTTCCGAAAAGCAGACGGTAGAAATTATCAAGGTGCTTTACAGAGGTGCTGATATTCTCATTCTTGACGAGCCCACGGCTGTTCTTACTCCGCAGGAGACACAAAAGCTTTTCAGCGTTCTTCGCAAGATGAGAGATGACGGCAAGTCAATCATTATCATTACCCATAAGCTTCACGAGGTTCTTTCTTTGTCCGATAAGGTTGCTGTTTTGCGTAAGGGCGAATATGTCGGTACAGTCAGAACGGCTGAGGCTGACGAGGCAATTCTTACGGAAATGATGGTAGGCAAGAAGGTCAGCCTCAATATCGAAAGAAGCGAGCCGAAAAACTGTGAAGAAAGACTTGTAATCAAAAACCTTAATTGCGTTGACCGTGACGGTGTTAAAATTCTTAACAATGTGTCGTTTACCGCCCATTCTGGAGAGATTCTCGGTATTGCAGGTATTGCGGGCTCAGGTCAGCGTGAGCTTCTTGAGGCGATCGCAGGTCTTCAGAAGGTGAACGAGGGCGAAATACTTTATAACAATCCCAAAACAGGCGAGTGCGATAACCTTCGCGATAAAACACCTATGCAGATACGCGTTCTCGGCGTTCGTCTTTCATTCGTCCCCGAGGACAGACTCGGTATGGGACTTGTCGGTAATATGGACATCATCGACAATATGATGCTTCGTTCCTACCGTAAGGGACACTCAATGTTCCTTGAAAGAAAAGGTCCGAGAGACCTTGCAGAAAAGATTATCAAGGATCTCGAGGTTGTTACTCCCGACGCTAAAACTCCCGTCAGAAGACTTTCTGGCGGTAATATTCAAAAGATTCTTGTCGGCCGTGAAATCGCGGCAACTCCGACGGTTCTTATGGCGGCTTATCCCGTAAGAGGTCTTGATATCGGCGCATCCTATACAATCTACAATCTTCTCAATAAGCAGAAGGAAAAGGGTGTTGCGGTTATTTTCGTCGGTGAGGACCTCGATGTTCTTATTGAGCTGTGTGACAGAATTATCGTCATCGGCTCGGGCAGTATCACGGGCACGGTTGATGCAAGAACAACAACTAAGGAAGAAATTGGTCTTCTTATGACAAAAAGCACGGCACACGGAGGTGAAGCATAATGAAAAAAATGAATTTCCATATTGTCAAGCGTGAGCCTATGGTGTGGTACAAGAGTGTTCTTGTGCGTGCCGCGGCAATTATTGCAGCGCTTCTCGTGTCAGCTGTGGTAATTACATTGCTGACGGGTAAAAATCCCTTGCAGATTTATGCTTCAATGATTTCAGGTGCATTCGGCTCATCGCTTAGAATCTGGAGCCTTTTGCAGAATATAGCAATTCTTCTTTGCATTTCACTTGCTGTTACTCCTGCATTCAAAATGAAATTCTGGAACTGCGGTGCAGAGGGTCAGGTGCTTATCAGCGGTCTTGCAACTACGGCGGTTATGATGTTCCTCGGTGACAGCCTGCCTTATCCCGTGCTCCTTCTTGTAATGCTTGCCGCTTCGGTGCTTGCAGGCGTTGTGTGGGCGGTTATTCCTGCCTTCTTCAAGGCAATGTGGAATACCAACGAAACGCTGTTCACTCTTATGATGAACTACGTGGCAATTCAGTTTGTTGCCTTTTTCCTCAAGTATTTTGTTAAAAGCGGTTCAGGTGTTCTTGCACCTATGCCCGAGCACGGACTTCCCGTGCTTGCAGGACAGTCGTATTTGCTCAACATAATAATTGTTGCGGTACTCACCCTGATTGTTTATATCTATCTTAAAAAGACAAAGCACGGCTATGAGAT
>JAZQGS010000054.1:0-28635 GCA_045540195.1 Acutalibacteraceae bacterium | reverse complement strand
ACTTATATGCCTAAGGCGAACGACATCGTTCGTAAGTGGTATGTGCTTGACGCAGCAGGCAAGCCGCTCGGTCGCGTAGCAACTGAAGCAGCAACACTCCTTCGCGGTAAGCATAAGCCCACATTCGCACCGCACGCAGATTGCGGCGACCATGTAATCGTTATCAACGCTGATAAGGTTGTTCTTACAGGTAACAAGCTTGATCAGAAGAAGTATTTCCACCACACAGGTTATGTTGGCCATATGAAAGAGGTTAAGTACAGCACTCTTATGCGTACAAAGCCGGCTTTCGCTATGGAGAAGGCAATCAAGGGTATGATTCCTGACACAACAATCGGCCGTGAAGCTCTTACAAGACTTCGTGTATATGCAGGTGCAGAGCACAAGCATGCAGCACAGAAGCCTGAAGAGTGGGCATTTTAATGAAGGGAGGCAAATATAATGTACGATTCAATTCCGTATTTCTATGGCACAGGCCGTAGAAAGAAGTCTGTAGCACGCGTTCGTGTATATGCAGGTACAGGTAAGGTTACAATCAATGACAGAGATATCGATGATTATTTCGGTCTTGAAACACTTAAGCTCATCGTTCGTCAGCCTCTCGAGTTGACAGGCACAACTGAAAAGTTCGACATCGTATGCCGCGTAAACGGTGGTGGCGTAACAGGTCAGGCAGGTGCTATCCGTCACGGTCTTTCAAGAGCACTCCTTCAGTATGACGAGGCTCTCCGCCCGGCACTCAAGAAGGCAGGCTTCCTCACTCGTGACCCGAGAATGAAGGAAAGAAAGAAGTACGGTCTCAAGGGCGCACGCCGTGCACCGCAGTTCTCAAAGAGATAACAGAATATTTCTTGCAATTACAGCTCGTTGGCTTCGGTCAACGGGCTTTTTTGCTTTATACAAAATTTTATATTGTCTATTTTCATTTTTTGAAATTTATTTTATAATTTTATAATAAATTATAAAGGGCGGTGCGGTTTACGGAGCTTATAATTATTCAGTTAATTACAGGTGTCGGCTTGTCAATTTTCGGCTTTTTACAGATGACAGGCTATGTCAACGCTGTCCATATCCGCCACAGGCGCGGCGTCACACCGCAGGAGATGAAAAAATTTCTTTCCCTTATCGGAATGGGCATTCTTTTTATAGGACTTTCGTTCCTGCTTCTCGGAAGCTTTCTTGTGATTGCTCAGATACTCAAAAAGAACATTTTCTTTATTATTGGTCTGGTGCTCCTGTTCCTTTTCCTCATTATAGGCAGTCTGATCATCGCGCTATCCTTCTGGAAATACAACAGAAATAAATACTGATTCTATACCGGGTGTCCTGAGGATATCCGGTTAAATTTATAAGTTTTATCTGAAAAACTTTACTATTCCGCTCACAAATGTTATTATTAACATATACTGATTACAGGACAGTTTTTGAAAGGAGGCTTTCTTATGCAAATGGTACTTTTAACGGCACTCGGTGTCGGAGGTGCAACAATAATCGGTGCAATAATCGGATTCATTTTTAAAAACATATCTCATAAATTCAGTGATATTGTCCTTTCGTTTGCGGCAGGCGTTATGCTTGCTGCGGCTGTTATCGGACTGATTCTGCCTTCGCTTGATTACGGCGGAAGATTCGGAATCGTAACCACGGTGCTCGGAATTTTTGCGGGTGCGCTGTGTCTTAATTTCATCGACAAGCTCGTGCCTCACATGCACAAAATGGTGGGCGCAGATACCGAGACACACAACAACAACGAAAAGCTCAGCAAGGTTCTCCTTTTTGTTATGGCAATCGCAATCCACAATCTTCCCGAGGGAATTGCGGCGGGTGTCGGCTTCGGAGCAGGCAACACTAACGAAGCGTTGCTCATCGCGGGCGGTATAGCCCTTCAGAATGTTCCCGAGGGTATGGTTATCATCGGCCCGATGCTTGCGGCAGGAATCACACCGGGCAAGACCTTTGTCTGTGCGATGATTACGGGACTTATCGAGGTCGTCGGAACGCTTCTCGGATATTTCGCAGTCAGCCTTGCATCGGCAATTCTGCCGTTTGCCCTTGCTTTTGCAGGCGGAACAATGCTTTATGTCATCAGTGACGAAATGATTCCCGAAACCCACGCGCACGGCTCAGAGCGCGGCGCAACATACGCTCTGCTCGTCGGCTTCTGCGTGATGCTTGTATCCGATGTCTTGTTGGGATAAAACAAAATAAAAAAATAAAACAAAAACCGCCGCGTAAGGGTCGAACTCTAAAGGACAGAAATGGTTGACTTCATTTAGTTGTATTGTTACAATACGAATGTGAATAGTGACTTTAGACGGTTGCTTCAGCAATCGGGAATCTTACCGCAAACCTGACAGACTTGCGGTAACTTCCGGCAAAATGCACCTATGGTCGCAGACTCGTCAAAAGCGGGATAATTGTCTTTATTTTGGCATCTGCTACTAAAGTGCAGATGCCTTTCTTTTGTCCTTTTTACTAATAATTGAATAAAGGGGTTAACATTATGTTTTCCGAACTCAAACTGTCACTTAGCAACATCAATTATAAACTCTACTTTGCACTCCTCGTTTTAGGTCTTGCGCCCACAGTGTACACAACTGTGCGTGTATTTTTCCTCGGCTCACTTCCCGGCGAATATTCTTTTTCGATTGCAGGGCAATTATCGTGGGTAAATCTGCTTTATGAAATTATAAATGAGGCAATTATTCTGCCGCTTTTCTATTTCATAGGCAAGGTGGTGACCGATAAAAAAGAGTTTACTAACCGGGTAAAAACGGGAATGTTAATGGCACTCGGGATCTATCTTATTTTGTCTGCTGTCATCATTTGCTTTACAAAACCGCTTTTGTCACTAATGGCAACTGATGCAAGTATTATTGATTCTTCGGCTACATACATCCGCATTGAAAGTGTCGCAAACATATTTCTGATACTCACACAATTCACGCTTGTGGCACTTATCACCATAAACAAAAGTAAATATATTTATATTTTAACCTTTGGAAGACTTGTACTCAGCCTCCTTTGTGATACATCTCTTGTGTCATCGTTGTCCATATCTCTGAACCTTGGTGTAAACGGCATCGGATATTCAAACATTATTGTAAACATTGTTTTGCTGAGCATATCACTTTTACTCCTTGCAAAAGAAAAGGTTAATGTATTTGATAAAGCAAAACTAAATTTTACTTGGACAAAAAATTTTATAAAAATCGGCAGCATTTCCGGTATTGAATCACTTGTTAGAAACATTGCTTATATGGTTATGATTTCCCGAATGGTTAATGTTGTGGGTGAGCAAGGTACCTACTGGGTAGCAAATAACTTTATTTGGGGTTGGTTGCTTTTGCCGGTTCTGCAGCTTGGTGAACTCATAAAGCAAGAAACCGCCACAGATAAAGACAATATCCGAAAAAACAGTCTTGGATATTTTGGACTTACTGCGATTATCTCTGCTCTTTGGTTTATCAGCATTCCGTTTTGGAAGTCCTTTATGGCAAATGTCTTACTGTTTACCGATGCGGACAAATTGTTTGAGCTTGTGCTTGTACTTGTCGGCTTTTATGTGTTATATGCATTTCAGAATGTATTCGACTCTATATTTTACGGGCTCGGCAAAACCAACTATATGCTTTTTGAGTCGTTAGCAACCAATACAGTCTATTACGGAATTGCATTTTTTCTATACTTAACGGGTGTCTGGACACCGTCACTTATCGGAATCGCCTTGCTTTTCGGTGTTGGTAATGCGTTTGATAGTGTTGTTTCGCTTTGTGCATTTGTATATCTGCTAAAAAAAGAAAAGATAAGTATTATTAAAGCAGGGTAAGGCTTAAAGGCTTTTAGACTATTCTGAAGATGGGAAAATGTTATATACATTTTTACGGTATAAGACAAAAATTAAAAGCTGTGTAGAAATTTCTACACAGCTTTAATTTATTTAGGGCTGTTATCAGTCCTTATTTTTCTTTTCTTTCTTCTCGGGAATGTTGTTCAGAGCGTTAACAACAAGAACGATAACAATGGTTACAACGAAAATACCGAGCATACCCTTGCCCATATAGGGGAGAGAGTTAAGGAATGCGTTAAAATCAATAGTCATAATTTTCTACCTCCCGATTATCTGAAGAATGTGAGGATGAGACCGCCTGCGATAACAGAAGCAATCTGTCCTGAAACATTAACACCGATTGAATGCATAAGAAGGAAGTTCTGATTATCCTCTTCAAGTCCGAGCTTGTGAACAACACGGGCTGACATCGGGAAAGCAGAAATACCTGCGGCACCGATCATCGGGTTTATCTTCTTCTTTGAGAAAAGGTTCATAAACTTTGCGAGCATAACACCTGCGAATGTGTCGAAGATGAATGCAAAGAGACCGAGTCCGATGATGATAAGTGTATCAACTGTAAGGAATTCTTCAGCGCGCATACGAGCGGCAATTGTGATTCCGAGGAAGATTGTGATGAGGTTTGCGAGAACCTTCTGAGCAGTCTCTGAGAGTGAGTTAAGAACGCCGCACTCACGGATAAGGTTACCGAACATAAGGAAACCGATAAGAGCAACTGCATCAGGAGCAACAAGACCTACGATAATTGTAACAACAATGGGGAAGAGAATCTTTGTAAGCTTTGAGGGAGCCTTGCCTGCTGTGTTATCCATACGGATAAGACGCTCTTTCTTTGTTGTGCAAAGCTTGATGATGGGCGGCTGAACAAGGGGAACGAGAGCCATATAGGAATAAGCGGCAACCATAATAGCACCGATATACTTTGAACCGAGCTCCATTGCAACTGCAATAGCTGTCGGGCCGTCTGCCGCACCGATAATACCGATTGAAGCGGCATCCTTGATATCAAAGCCGAGAAGTGAAGCAAGACACAGTGTGAAGAAAATACCGAACTGTGCCGCCGCACCGAAGAGCATAAGCTTAGGATTCGTAAGAAGCGGTGTGAAGTCGATCATCGCACCGATACCGATAAAGAGGATAAGCGGCATCAATTCACCGAACTCATTGTCAATACCTACGCGGAACATAACATCAATGATGTGCTGTGCGCCCGAGTTGGGAAGGTTGATGAGGATTGCGCCGAATCCCATCGGAAGAAGAAGTGACGGTTCCATTTCCTTTTTGATAGCAAGGAAAATGAGAACTGCACCGATAATCCACATCGCTACCTGAGGGAAGGTAACGGTGGAAAAGTTTTCAAGCAAAACATCCATAATTTATACCTCCGACTCAGATAACAAGAAGAACATCGTCTGTGTTAACTGTTGCGCCCTTAACGGTAACAACCTGCTTAACAACGCCGTCACACGGAGCAGTGATATCGTTTTCCATCTTCATAGCCTCAAGAACGATAAGAACATCGCCTGCCTTGACAGCCTGACCTGCGGAAACATTGATGTTGATGATTGAACCGGGCATCGGAGCCACAATCTGTGTGCCCTGAGCTGAAACAGCCTGAGGTGCAGGTGCAGCCGCAGGAGCGGGAGCTGCTGCCGGAGCAGGTGCTGCAACGGGTGCCGGAGCATAAACTGCATCAGAAACATTTGTAACAACTGCCTCTGTTTCATTTACTTCAACTTCATAATTTTTGCCGTTTAATGTAACTACATATTTCATTTTATTTGTCCTCCGTCAGAGTGATTGATTTAAACTGAAGTCTGTTAAGCGGAATACCGCTCTTGTCAGATACGATTGCCATAATAACTGCCGCTGTTTTCTCGTCAACACCGACAAGCTCAAGATCGCCTGAGGATGTGCCGGGTGCGTTAATTGCCGCGGGAGTCTTGACTGCGGGTGCAGTCTTTACGGGCTCAGCGGGAGTCTTTTTAGCGTTGATTGCCTTTGCGATGTAAACATAAAGAATAAACGCAACCAGAAATACTGCAACAACAATCGCAGGAACGGGAGGCTGTGTCAATACTGTAAAATCCATCTTTCTGCCTCCTTATACTTCTCTGATAGTGTACTTGAATGTGTTTCTTTCGAGCTCGTCTCTCTTGTCAAAGAAAGCCTCAGCCTGCATCGGGAAAGCAATGTATGAAAGAACATCCTCGTCGCTCTTTGCCTTTGCGCCGAGTTCAGCCTTAGCAGCCTCGAATGCGGGAGCAAGAGTGTCTGCGAAACGGCCTTCGATGGGCTTCTCGTCACCGAGAACCTGCTTGAGAAGGTCGGGATTGATGTCAGCGGGAGCCTTGCCGTATTCACCCTTGAGATAGCTGCGTACATCCTTTGAAACATTCTTATACTTGCCGAGAAGAACATTCTGTGTAGCCTGAACGCCAACCATCTGGCTCATCGGAGTAACAAGCGGGGGATAACCCATATCTGCGCGGACTCTGGGAACCTCCTGAAGCACCTCTTCAAACTTATCCATCTTATTCTGAGCTGTAAGCTGAGCAACAAGGTTTGAGAGCATACCGCCGGGAACCTGATAGCCGAGTGCATCTGTGTCTGTTGCGAGAACAACGGGGTTAAGAAGACCTGACTCAAGAGCCTTAGCTCTGACGGGCTTGAAGAAGTCGTTGATGTTCTTGAGAACCTTTGTGTCAAGACCTGTCTCAAAGCCGTTCTGAGTCAGAACATAGTTCATTGTTTCGGTTGCGGCCTGAGATGTACCGCCTGACATACAAGAGATAGCTGTGTCAATAACATCGACGCCTGCCTCAGCAGCCTTCTGAAGTGTCATTGATGCAAGACCTGTTGTTGAGTGTGTGTGAAGGATAATCGGAAGCTTGACATTTTCCTTGAGAGCCTTGACGAGGTCATAAGCCTCCTTCGGGCTCATAATGCCTGCCATATCCTTGATACAGATTGAGTGAACACCCATAGCCTCCATATCCTTGGCAAGCTTGATGTAAGATTCGATGTTGTGAACGGGGCTTAAGGTAAAGCAGATTGTACCTGAAGCGTGAGCGCCGCAACGGATTGTTTCCTTAACAGCAACCTCAATGTTGCGGATATCGTTGAGTGCATCAAAAATTCTGATTATGTCGATTCCGTTTTCAACACTCTTTTCGACAAACTTTCTTACGACATCGTCGGGATAGTGCTTGTAGCCGAGAAGGTTCTGACCGCGAAGAAGCATCTGAAGCTTTGTGTTCGGGCAAGCCTTGCGGATTTTGCGAAGTCTCTCCCACGGGTCTTCGTTGAGGTAACGCAAGCATGAGTCAAATGTTGCACCGCCCCAACACTCGAGTGAGTAGTAGCCTGCTTTATCCAATTCAGCAAGAACCGGCTCAAAATCATCAAACGACATTCTTGTTGCTATGAGTGACTGCTGAGCATCACGAAGCACGGTTTCTGTAAACTTAATTTTGTTCATAACGACTGCCTTTCTATATCTGATTTCTTTATACTAATTAAAATGTGAATTTTTCCTGGATATATTCACAAAGCTTGTCGATTGCAATACGCTCCTGAGCCATTGTGTCGCGGTCACGGATAGTAACGCAACCGTCCTCAACAGAGTCAAAGTCGTATGTGATGCAGAACGGAGTACCGATTTCGTCCTGACGGCGGTAACGCTTACCGATTGAGCCTGCATCGTCAAACTCAACCATAAATCTCTTTGAAAGCATAGCGTAAACCTCTTCGGCCTTATCGTTGAGCTTCTTTGAAAGGGGAAGAACTGCTGCTTTGATGGGAGCAAGAGCAGGGTGGAAGCGAAGAACGACTCTTGTGTCACCCTTCTCCTCGTCAACAACCTCCTCGTCATAAGCGTCGCAAAGGAATGCGAGCGTTACGCGGTCAGCACCGAGTGACGGCTCGATAACATAGGGGAGATACTTCTCGTTTGTTGTCTGATCAAAGTATTCAAGACCCTTGCCCGATGTGTTCTGATGCTGTGTAAGGTCAAAGTCTGTTCTTGAAGCAACGCCCCAGAGCTCACCCCAGCCGAAGGGGAAGAGGAACTCGAAGTCTGTTGTTGCGTTTGAATAGTGTGAAAGCTCTTCCTTCTCATGGTCGCGAAGACGGAGATTTTCCTCTCTGATACCGAGTGAAAGAAGCCATTTGTGGCAATAGTCCTTCCAGTATGCGAACCACTCAAGCTCTGTGCCGGGCTTGCAGAAGAATTCAAGCTCCATCTGCTCAAATTCACGGGTACGGAAAATGAAGTTACCGGGAGTGATTTCGTTACGGAATGACTTACCGATCTGGCAGACACCGAAGGGAACCTTACGGCGTGTTGTGCGCTGAACATTCTGGAAGTTTACGAAAATACCCTGAGCTGTTTCGGGACGAAGGTAAAGCTCATTCTTGGCATCCTCGGTAACACCCTGGAAGGTCTTGAACATAAGGTTGAACTTACGGATATCTGTAAAGTTCTGACCGCCGCAATCGGGACATACGATACCGTTGTCAGCGATATACTTGCTCATTTCCTCAAAGCTCCAGCCCGCAGGATTAACGCCTGTATCCTCGATGAGCTTATCAGCTCTGTGACGGGTTTTACAGTCCTTACAGTCCATAAGAGGATCAGAGAAGCCGCCGACATGGCCTGAAGCCACCCAGATCTGCGGATTCATAATAATTGCAGAATCAAGTCCTACATTATAAGGATTCTCCTGAACGAATTTCTGCCACCATGCGCGCTTAACATTGTTTTTGAATTCAACGCCGAGAGGGCCGAAGTCCCAGGAGTTTGAAAGACCGCCGTAAATCTCACTGCCGGGGTAGACAAAGCCTCTGCCCTTACAGAGAGCAACGATCTTTTCCATTGTCTTTTCTGTGTTAGAAAGCATAAAAACCAATTCTCCCTCATTATATAAATTTCATAATATGCTATCATAAATTATATTCCAAGATGCAAAAACTGTCAATAAACAAAGTATATGAATAACTGCTGCGGTGCACTCGAAAATGTGGTTATTTTGTTATTTATTTGTCATTATTTGTCGCAACAAAAAACACCCTTTCCGATAATACGGAAAGAGTGTGATTGTTACTGAAGAAGGCATACCGCAACGAACACAAACAGATATCTGTGCGCGTGGTAATCGCTGATGACTGCCGACAGAGTGTTTTTATCGCGGACACAGCATAAGCCGAGAAAAAGAGCCGCTGTGAAAAGCATAATCGCCAACGCTGTCCAACCGAGTGTAACACAGAAAAAGACTGTTGAGGCGGTCAATATTATAAGTGAAACGGTAAGCGGTTTTCGGAGAGTCTTGTTGCATCTGAATGTCCTGACCGCAAGATAAACGGCGGACGCGATAACTGCAGGCAGATTTTTAAAGCGCGAGAGCAGGAAGTTGATGTTCTCCTTGATAATACCGCTGCCTGTCAGCGCAAGCACGGCACATACCGCAAGGCATACAGCGCCGATTATAACGGCGGATACCGCAGCCTTTTTGCCTTTACTGATAGAAGCGTCGACAATACCGTGACACAAAAGCACCGCGCAGTAGCATGCCGCGATTTTCAGATTCAGAATGCAAAGAACGGGCGCGGCGGCTATACTCAGGGGCAAGAGCTTCTTGTGTGTCAGAAGAAAGACTCCGCTGAAAAATACAAAAACCGCGATTGCCGCCATAAGCCGTCTGTCGCTTGTGTGTGATGTGTGAAATGCCGCAAAGAACGCCTCGTATCCCGTTGCGGTCACAAGAAAAGCGGCAACGGTTTTGTTCTTTATTTCACAGTCGGCAAGCGTTATACAGGCAAGAGCTATAACCGCACCGACGGCAATAAAGTAAACCGCAGAAAAAGCATAATAATTACAAAAAACAAGCACGGCAGAATAACAGATAAAAGCAAGAGCCGTGATTATTTTATTTTTGTTACTCAGGTCTGTCAAAACTTCACCCCCGAAAGCACGATTTTTGCTGCGGAAGCACCGAGGATTGCAAGGATGATTTTGTTGTCCCTGATTTTCTTTTCAACACAGCCGTAAGCCTGAGAGAATGTCGTACTGTTTTCTTTTGAAAAGAAGAGCAGTAATGTCAGCATAACAAGAAGAAGATGCGCCGAGAATCTTTCTGTATCAGACGAGAAAAGTGTGTGAAGAATTGAGAGAGGAACCGGCATCAGCGCACAGAAATATATGAATTTCTCCGCGGTTTTTTCAGCTTTTCTGAATGCCGAAAAAATAACTGCGACAAAAGGCACTGCGGACAGCATATTGGTAAGAGTATAGAACAAAATCTCTCTTAAAGCCGAAGAGTCATCGAGATTGAATTTTTCAAAATTATATCTGAGATAACCGAGAAATCCGTCATAAGCCTCAACCTCGGGAGTCTCCCAGAAAAAGACCGAGCGCAGATAATAGTCGTCAAAGCCTTTTGCGTCAGAGCTCAGACGGCTCCGTGCGAAGCTTACCATTTCGTCAGATGACATCGTCATCGTGCCGTCACCGATAAACAGGAAATAAACCGCGGCGGCGCCGACACAAAGCGCACAGAACGAAATAAAAGCAAAGCCCGGGACGGACGGTTTTTTTATAAACTGATACAAAACCGCAATCGCAATTACGGGCAGATAGGTTGTGGCAAAAACCTCGTGTACGGCAAGACCGATGATGCAGAAAATGGGAACAAGCCAGCGCCAACCCTTTTTGCTGACAACAGCAATAGCGCCGACCGTACAGAAAATCCAGAAAACATCGAGAATTCCGAGATAAGTAAGAAAGCTCAGAAAAACAGGGGATACCACCATAAATGCGGCATAGATTCCGAGTGCTTCAAAGCTTGTCTTTTTAAGATAGCTGTTTATAAAAAGGCTCAGAACCAGACACATCAGAAAATGTATACACAGCATCACCCTTATCAGCGTTACCGAAGAAAGAGCCCCGTCTGAGAAAAGAGAGAATACCGAGCCGACAAGCAGCCGTGAGCTCAGACCGCAGTCATAATTGACAACATAAAGCGGATAATAGAAGTTGTCCATCATCTGAGGCAGGTCCTTCTGAAGAAGATAAAACGCAGAAACGCTCACACTCAGAATGAGCGTGAGAAAGAAAATTTTATTCTCTTTTATTCTTTCTGCAAATTTCATAATCCACCTCTGTTTAGATGATTATACTACATATTTGCTAAAAATCAAATAAAAAAGAACCCGATTTCTCAGGTTCTTTAAAATCAGAGAATATAAATTGTAACTGTTCTTCTGCCGAAAGCGTACATTGAAGATTCGTTCGGGAAGTAGAGGTCACAAAGTGTAGCACGGCTGCCTGTCCATCTTGTGAATCCGCCTGTATCCTCGGCTGAAGCGTAGCCGTAGATATATTTCTTATCGTTAGAAACAATCCACATCTTTGTTCCGTAGGGAATCTGCTTGGGATTAACAGCAATATAGCCGGGTCTTACGCCTCTGCCTGTTGCTGTTCTGCCGCCGCCTGAATAAGCGGATGCAGTTCCGACAATCTTTTTCTTATAAGAAACGGGAACATAGTTTGCATCAAGCTGAAGGCTTGCGGGAGGTGTGAGTGTTGAAATTGTTCTTCTGCCGTTTGCGAGAGTAACACCTGAAACTGAAGCCTTACGCTTTTTTGTACCTACTGTTCTGATTTCGTCAACGGGCTCTTTTTCAACAACCGTGCTGATTGCGGTTGACTCTGTGAGAACGCCGTCAACAAATTTTTCGTTATAGGTGATAGTTTCCTGTCCCTTGACACCGGGCTTTTCAATCTTAAACTGATCGGTGTACATAGAGGCTGATTCCTTCTTGATTGTCTTGAAGGGGATTTCAACTGTCTGAGTTCTCTGAGTGAAGGAAACTCGGGTGATTCTGACTGTAAGATCCTTTTCAAGCTCTGTGTCGAGAGGCTTTGAAATGATATCGTCATCGTCAATGGTGATAACAGCCTTATCAAGAGCGTCGCTTACCGTACCGCCTGCGATGTTGACTGTTACTGTTTCACCGTCAGCAACGATATAAACGGGGAAGGCACGCTTGATTTCAATCTTCATACCCTCATAAAGCTTATCGTTCTTATCAAAGTTGATTGCATCACCGTCGTTGATTTTGAATCCGTTTTCGATAAGTGCAAAGCCGACAGAGCCGTTACCGATACAGCTGACAGCCTCACCGCCGTCAACACTTACGCTGATGTTATAAGCCTTGTAAAGCTTGATTGATGAGCCCTCACCTGATGTGAAGTTGTCAAGGTCGAGGATGTCGTTTTCACTCAGTGTAACGCCTGCCTGAGCGAGAATCTCATAAGCATCCTCACGCATTGTAGTTATGCGTGTGATTTCACCGTCGATATCAAGTGTAACGGTGTTTGAGTTGGCAGCAGCGGCATAAATTGTAGCTGCACAGAAAACAGCGATAATCGTCAGCATAATAAGCTTAGCCTTTGATTCAGCTATTTTTTTGCCAATCTTTCTGATTGTATCCATAAGAATAAACTCCTTTAAGTTGACTGTCGCCAACTTTGTATCGGCGGAAAACATAATAACGGAAAATACAAAAAATCGTCGCCGACCTTGCACATTATAGGTATCACAGTCGGTTTTGTCAAATTGAAAAAATGATTTTTTTTGTTCATTTTGCTTCATTTTTCGCGTTTTTCGGCTTGTTACCGCTGAATTATTTTCTAAAACAGAATAAAAACACCGAATCGTTTGTGCAAAATGTAAAAAGTTACAAATAGTTACAAACGGTAGCGTATTTGTAACTTTTGTAATATCATACTCAAATTACCTATTATTTATGATATTTGGATTGAAGAATTAAATTATTTATGGTATAATACCTTGATTATTTCTTTTCACTGAGGTGGTAATTTGTCAGCCAAAAAAGAAAACATAAGAAATTTTTCGATAATTGCGCATATCGACCACGGCAAGTCAACGCTTGCTGACCGTCTGCTTGAGAAAACACAGTCGGTCGCCGTGCGCGATATGACCGAACAGCTTCTTGATGATATGGACCTTGAAAGAGAGAGAGGCATCACCATCAAGGCGCACGCGGTAAAGCTTAACTATAAGGCTCAGGACGGTGAGGAGTATGAGCTCAATCTCATAGATACTCCGGGCCATGTCGACTTTAACTATGAGGTATCGCGTTCACTTGCAGCCTGTGAGGGAGCAGTGCTGATTATTGATGCATCTCAGGGCATCGAGGCTCAGACGCTTGCAAACACATATCTTGCACTTGACCACGATCTTGAAATCGTACCCGTAATCAATAAAATCGACCTTCCTGCGGCTGACCCCGAGAGGGTTGCGAATGAGGTTGAGGAGGTCATCGGTCTTGAATGTATGAACGCGCCCCGCGTTTCTGCAAAGACGGGTGAAAACATTGAACAGGTGCTTGAAAAAATCGTTTCCGATATTCCCGCACCGCTTGATTCCGATGATTCAAAGCCGCTTCGTGCGCTTGTTTTCGACTCCGTATACGATAATTATAAGGGAGTCATTGTTTATGTCCGCGTCGTTGACGGAAAAATCAAGGCCGGCGACACAATGCGTATGATGGCAACGGGTGCTGAGTTCACCGTTGTTGATGTCGGCTATATGCGTGCCACGGCAATGGAGTCTGCAAAGGAGCTTACCTCAGGTGAGGTTGGTTATATTACCGCTTCAATCAAAACTGTAGGCGATGCAAGAGTAGGTGATACGGTTACAACTGCGGAATATCCCGCTTCTGAGCCACTCCCGGGCTACCGAAAGGTAAATCCGATGGTTTTCTGCGGTGTTTATCCTGCTGACGGTGCAGATTATGAAAATCTCCGTGATGCACTCGAAAAGCTTCAGCTCAACGATGCCGCACTTTCCTACGAGCCCGAAACCTCGGGTGCGCTCGGCTTCGGCTTCCGTTGCGGCTTCCTCGGACTTCTCCACCTTGAGATTATCCAGGAGCGCCTCGAGCGTGAATACGACCTCGATCTTGTTACAACAATTCCGAGCGTTGTTTACAGAATTCACCTTACCGACGGAACGGTGATGGAGATTGATAATCCGACCAATTATCCCGACCCTGCATACATTGATTTCAGCGAAGAGCCGATTACAAACGCAAACATCTATGCGCCCAACGAGTATGTCGGTGCAATTATGGATCTGTGTCAGGAGCGCCGCGGTGTATTCAAGAATATGACCTATGTTACACCTGATCGCGTTGATATAGCTTATGAGCTTCCGCTCAACGAGATTATCTATGATTTCTTCGATGTTCTGAAATCCAGAACAAAGGGCTATGCTTCATTTGACTACGAAATCAAGGGATACGAGCGTTCAAATCTTGTCAAGCTCGATGTTCTTCTCAACGGTGACGGTGTTGACGCGCTTTCATTTATAATCCATTCGGATAAGGCTTACGGCAGAGCCAGAAAGATTGCCGAAAAGCTCAAGGAGAATATTCCGAGACAGATGTTTGAAATTCCCGTTCAGATTGCAATCGGCGGTAAGGTTATTGCGCGAGAGACAATCAAGGCAATGCGCAAGGATGTTCTTGCGAAGTGCTACGGCGGTGACATCACCCGAAAGAAGAAGCTTCTTGAAAAGCAGAAAGAGGGTAAAAAGCGTATGCGCCACTTCGGTACGGTTGAGGTTCCGCAAGAAGCGTTTATGGCTGTGCTCAAGCTTGATGAATAAAAATTACGGACGGCGGGTGGCAACACTTGCCGTTTGTTAATAGGTGTTGATATTATGAAAAATATCGGTCTTTACATTCATATACCGTTCTGCAAATCGAAGTGTCCGTACTGCGACTTTTACTCGATGCGTATGTGTGACGGACAGGCTGATGACTATACTGCCTGCGTGCTTGAAAGCCTCGAGGATTGGGCGGACAGACTCGGCAGAAAAGCTGATACGCTCTATTTCGGCGGCGGAACACCGTCACTTCTGGGCGGAAGCAATATTTCTCTCATTACGCGCAGAGTAAGGGAGCTTTTCAGTGTTGACGGAGAAATCACGGTTGAGTGCAATCCGTCGGCTGTTGAGGAAGACTTTTTTGAAACCATCGCAAAATCGGGAGTGAACAGAATTTCTCTCGGAATGCAGTCTGCCGTTGATACCGAAAGACGGAAGCTCGGCAGGCTTGCCGACAGCGGCAGGGTAGAGGACTGCATCAGAAAAGCGCGCGCGGCAGGTATAGATAACATAAGCCTTGATGTAATGCTCGGTGTACCCGATCAGACTCAGGAAAGTCTCAAAAAAACGATTGATTTCTGCCTTAAGAATGATGTACCTCACATCAGCGCATATATGCTCAAGCTCGAGGAGGGCACATACTATTATAATAATGCCGAAAAGCTGAATCTGCCCGACGAGGATTTGACGGCAGATATGTATACTTTGCTCGGCGATATTCTTGAAGAGAACGGATACCGCAATTATGAAATTTCAAATTTTGCAAAGACTGGCTTTGAGGGTAAGCATAACCTGAAATACTGGAATTGTGAGGAATATCTGGGCATCGGTCCCTCGGCACATTCGTTTATTGACGGTAAGCGCTTTTATTATCCGCGCGACCTTGATTCGTTCCGCCTCGGATGTGAACCCATGCCTGACGGTGAAGGCGGTGACGAGGAAGAATACATTATGCTTCGTCTGCGCCTTGCTGACGGAATTTTATTTGATGACTTCAAAGAACGCTTTAAAAAGGATTTTTCCGATAAAATTATCGGAAGAGCAAGAGCGTTTGCAAAACAGGGATTGCTTTGTGTGAATGAAAATTCACTGCACCTCACACGCAAGGGCTTTCTGTTGTCAAATACAATAATTTCAGAACTTATTTACGGATAATTTGCACAAAGATAAATCTATTGTATTGTTTTTTTATATGGCTTGTGTTAGAATAAATTAAATTGGCAACGGTTGCCGGTTTATTCTGCCATAGGAGGTATTTTTATGAGTTTTCCTGTTGCATTGCAGCTTTACTCCGTGCGTGACGCTATGGGTGAAGATTTCGCAGGCACAATTAAAAAAGTAAAGGAAATGGGCTATGACGGCGTTGAGTTTGCAGGTCTTTTCGGCAACAAACCCGCTGATATCAAGGCTCTTCTTGAAGAGGTCGGTCTTACTCCGATTTCCGCTCATGTTGCTTACGATGAGCTTATTGCTGATCCCGAAAAGGTGATTGCTGATTACGCTGAAATCGGCTGTAAGTATATCGCAATTCCCTACGCTGTTGAAGAGCGCCGCCCGGGTGCTGAGCTTTTTGACGACACAGTTGAGGGTATCCGCAAGTTTGCCGCAATCGCGAAGAAGTACGGCATTGTGATGCTTTATCACAACCACGATTTTGAGTTTAAAAAGGTTGGCGATGTTTACGGACTTGACCTTCTTTACAGCACATTGTCAGCAGACGAGCTGCAGACAGAGCTTGACACGTGCTGGGTTAATGTCGGCGGTGAAGAGCCTGCAAAATATATCGAGAAATATTCGGGCAGAGCACCCGTTGTTCACCTCAAGGATTTCTATATGAGCGGCAAGGGCAAGCCGGCAAAGCTTTATCAGCTTATCGGTATTGACGACGGCGCACAGGATGCACAGGAGGAAGAAGCATTCGGCTTCCGTCCCTGCGGCTACGGCGTTCAGAATTTCCCCGCAATCCTCGAGGCTTGTAAAAAGGCAGGAACATCATGGGTTGTTGTTGAGCAGGATAATCCTGCACTCGACAAGACACCCGTTGAATGTGCTCAGATGAGCATTGATTATATCAAAGAAATCAATAAATAAGGAGTTTTTAATATGTCAGATGCAGTATTGAATCAATTCACACAGGCAGTTGAAGAAGAGGTTGTCAGCACAGGCAGACGCTTCAAGGTCGGTATCATCGGTACAGGCTGGATTGCAGAGTCTCACCTTGAGAGCTACCTCGATATGGACGATGTTGATATCGTTGCAATGGCTGACCTTATCCCCGGCAAGGCTGAAAAGTTTGCAAAGAAGTTCAACAAGGACGGCAGACTTGACGATGTCCGCTTCTATCCGAGCCACAAGGAGCTCCTTGATAACGAAACAGACCTCGATGCAGTCAGCGTTTGTACATACAATATGACACACGCAGAATGTACGATTTATGCACTCAAGAAGGGTGTCAATGTTCTTCTCGAAAAGCCGATGTGCGTTACAACTGAAGAAGCAGTTGAAATTATGAAGGCTGAAAAGGAAAGCGGAAAAATCTGCTCCGTAGGCTTCCAGCCCCGCGGCGATGAGAATATGAAGATGGTTAAGAAAATCGTTCAGTCAGGCGAGCTTGGCGAGATTTATTACATCCAGACAGGCGGCGGCAGAAGACGCGGTGTGCCCAACAGCACATTCATTGAAAAGTCAACAGCAGGTATCGGTGCTATGGGTGACATCGGCTGCTACTCACTCGATGTTGTTCTCAACGCTATCGGCTATCCCAAGCCGTTGACAGTTTCAGGCTACACATCAGACTTCTTCGGCTCAAACCCGAAGTATAACAATCCTGAAGATGCAGCTCGCTTCAATGTTGAAGACTTTGCAGCAGCATTTGTTCGTCTTGAGGGCGGCATCATCCTCGACTTCCGTATTGCATGGGCAATGCATCCCGACACACCGGGTGATACAATCATCTTCGGTAAGGAGGGCGCACTCAGAATTCCGTCAACAGACTGCTGGAACGGCTCAATGTCAGGCCCGATGACAATCTATCACGATGTTGCAGGCGAGCAGGTTGCAACAGTTGTTCCTCTCATTGAGAATAAGGGTAAGGGTCTCTTCTATAAGAAGTGCCGCTCATTCCTTGACGCGATCGCAAACGGCGAGCCGGCACCCATCCCGACAAGCCAGATTCTCTATAATCAGGCAATCATCGATCACATTGTTAAGTCAGCAGAGCTTGGCAGAGAGGTTGAGGTTGTTATTCCCGAAATCTGAATCAGATAAAAAATCAAGGCTTACGGTCAACGCCGTAAGCCTTATTTTATGCGAAAAAAATCGGCCTGCCTGAGCAAGCCGATTTAAATTTTTATTTATGCGGATTTCTTATCCTTATACTCTTCATTAAGCTTAGCAAACTCAGTCTGGATAGCTTCAACAGCCTCAAGGTCATATTTCTTGATGCCGAACTTCTCAACGAATACCTCATAAGGAACTGAATCAATGTAGCTCTGCTTATACTTAACATTGATGCCTCTTGCCTTAATGATGATGTTGATGACAACAACAAGAGCAAAGGCAGCAACTATACAATAAGCACCGAAGCCGACAGCACCCTCAACAAGACCGGGAAGAACAGGTGTGATGTTGCTGATGAACAGGTTGTAGCAAACGATTGAAGCTACTGTTGAAATGATACCGATGATTGCCAAAATCATATTTCTTACAAAGCCCTTAGGTGAGCTTGAAAGAATGCTGAGGATAAGGCTGAGAAGAGCCATAAGAACAGCAAGAACGATTGTTACCATAGAAACTGCAAGGAAGATGAATGCCTTGCCGAGAAGAGGAGAACCGAACATTCCGAAGAGGCCGTCAAAGTCCATAGCTGAAACCTTGTTATAAATTTCAAGAGCGTTGAATGTAACGGTGTCATCAAACAACGGGCCAACCGTATGTAATGTTGCAAGCGGAAGGAAGAATGTTCCGACAACAAGAAGAATAAGAACAAGACGGATGATCGCGAAGGGTGAGCCTGCGACAGCATTCTTTACTCTGTCGATTTTCTGCTGTGTCTTAGCATGCTCAAGCTCAGCGTTTATAGCGTCAACATCGAGTCTTTCTTCGATTTTATAATACAAGAGATTAACTCCGCAATTCGGACATTCGGGCTTCATATCAAAAAGACCGAGCTTCTTTCCACATTTAGGACAATTTGCCATAGGGGACTCCTCCTATTTTTTGATACACATATTTTAACACATATTTTTATATAAATCAAGCAACATTTTAAGCAAATTGCTTAATTTTGATAAATTTATATAAAACCGCCGTCAACACCGAGAATCTGAGCGGTGATAAAACCGCTTTTTTCGTCTGCGAGAAAAGCCGCCGCACGAGCAACATCCTCAGCGGTGCCGAGTCTGCCGACAGGGGTTTCTTCACAAAGAGCGTTCACGGTATCCTCGTCAAAGCCCTTGTTTATCGGGGTGTCAATCACACCGGGCGCGATACAGTTGACCGTGATACCCGAGGGGGCAACCTCCCGTGCGAGAGCCTTGGTCATACCGATGACCGCCGCCTTTGATGCCGAATAATGCACCTCACACGATGCGCCGACAACGCCCCACATGGAAGAAATATTTATAATTCTTCCGTATTTATTATGTATCATATCGGGCAGAGCACATCTGCAACAGTTAAAAACACTTCTGACATTACAGTCAAACATTCTGTCATAGTCACCGTCTGTGATATCGGTGAAAAGCTTCTGCTGTGCGATACCCGCGTTGTTGATAAGCACATCAACTGTTCCGAAAGCCTTTTTAGCCTCGTCAAAAAGACGCTTAGCCTCATCAGGTCTTGAAACATCGGCCTGAACAGCAATAGCCTTGCCGCCGTCAGCCGTGATTCTGTCACAAAGCGCGAGAGCCTGAGTCTCGCTTGTGTTATAGTTTATAACCACATTATATCCCGAATCAGCAAAAAGCGCAGCAGTTGCTGCGCCTATTCCTCTTGCTGAGCCTGTAATTACTACGGTACTCATCATTTGCCACCGAGATTGCCGAGTCCGCCGAGACCGGCAAGTGAGTTTTCACTGAATTTTGTATAGCCCTTAAGGCTGAAGAGACTCTTGTCAACTGAGGTCTTGAATTCATTGATTTCAAGAATGAATACCTCGTCGCCGTTGATGAGCTCATAACGCACCCACTTTTTGCCGTCGAAATAGAACTTGTATCTCGCACCGTTCTCGTCAACATATTCTTCACAGGTGTATGTCTTGTCGCCGTCCTTGACCTTGGTTGTTGCAACATACTTCTGTCCCTGAGTGCTGGGCGTCATCTGACCGAAGTCGAATGCCTCACCCGGAGTTTCCATATAGAACTTGCCCATTCCCATATAATCGAATGCGATGTAAGTCATCTGATCCTTGTTGATGATCTTCATCGGCATGCCGGGCACCTGAAGGCTGATTGCCATTTCATCGGTGTTCATTGTGATTGTAACGGGAATTTCGCCGTCCTCACCGACCATTACAGTTGAAAGTGTGAACTTTCTCTTCTCAAGAGAATTACCGATAATGTCCTCACGAAGAGTTGTCTTCTTTGCGACGGTTGTGCCCTCATCGATAAGGTCATCGGGAGAAGCGTTGATGTTAAAGTCACCGCCGTTGAGAATGTCATCAATGGGAATATCGGGTGTTACGCCTGTCGGCTTTGTTGTAGTGGTGGTAGTGCCGTTCTTATCGGTTTTGTCATTCTTGTTGGTTTTATCGGTCTTGTTGACCTTGTCCTTATCCTTGTCCGAGAGAACAGATGTAACGGTGTTGCCGTCGGTGTCGGTCATATTTTCACCGTCTTTGTTTGTGATATTTATGTATGCATCACCGTTTGCATTGAGCTTGGTTGTCTGAGTTCCGTCATAGCCGCCGTTTTTGCCGCAGGCCGCGAAAGAAACAAGCAACATCAGAGCAGAAAGGACGATACAAAAGCCTTTTTTCATTACTTATACCTCCAAAGGTTATTACACATATAGATTACATTATTTGAGAGATAAAATCAAGTGAAATATTTGTAAATAAATTGTGATATTTCATTGACAAGAATCAAATCGGTTATATAATTTTTCTGAGGTGATCTTATGTTGGATTTATTCTGTCCGTTAAAGCTTACAGGCGTTGCCGCATCTCTTTGCGGCGCACTCGGAGTTGAAGCACCGAAAAGTGCAGACAAGCCGATAGACATTCTTTCGCAGCTTACCGAGGGTAAGGGCGTTGACCGTGTTTTTATGTATAATCCCGATGCAGTTGCACTCTGGATTTTTGAGAAATACACAGACCTTTTCACATCCGTTATGCTCAATTCGGATGTTACGCTTCCGCTTCAGACCGTAATGCCGTCGGTCACACCCGTCTGCTTTGCGACGATGTATACGGGCGCTGAGCCCGAGGTTCACGGTATACAGTCTTACACAAAGCCTGTTGTCAGAACAGACAGTGTTTTTGATGCGCTTATCCGCGCAGGCAAAAAGCCGTGCATCGTTTCAACGGGAAATGACAGTATGTCAAAGATTTTTCTCGAGCGTGAAATGGATTATTTTATAGTTGAAACTCCCGACGAGGCAAACGAAAAGGCACTTGAACTTATCAGAGAGGATAATTACGACCTGATATGCGTGTATAACGGTAACTACGACGGAAGAATGCACCGTGTAGGTCCTGAGGGTGAAGAGGCGATTGACGCTCTCAGGCATAATGTGAAGGCGTATGAAGCGTTTGCAAAGGCAATCCGTGAGAATTGGACAAGCCATAAAACACTTCTCGGCTTTGCACCCGACCACGGATGCCACGAGATTGACGGTGAAGCGGGCAGTCACGGACTGATGATGCCCGAGGATATGAACATCGTCCATTTTTATAAGGTAATATAAAATAAAACGATAAATAAAACAATAAAAATCTGCCTGTCTCTTAATGAGAAAGGCAGATTTTTTTATCAGAATTTAATAACCTCGTTCTTTTCGGCTGATTCAAACATAGCCTCAACAACCTTAATGAGGCGTCTCTGCTGGTCGTGCGTAACGAGCTGCTCAGCCTTACCCTCGATCGCATCGCAAAGGTTGTTATAAAGTCTGCTTTCGTCGCTGAACGAAACCTTTTCAACATAGGGGAGGGGGAACTTCTTGATTGTGTCATCAGTTCTCGGTGCCATTGTCTTTGTCAGACCTACACCTGCCTGAATGGGAACAGCGTCCTTGTTCTCCCAATCGTCAACCATAACGATTTCACCGTTATAATCCCAGTCGTTGATAACAGCCGTGCCGTTTTCACCCTGCATATACCAACGCGGAAGGTCGATGAAATTGCTTGTGCCGACATAAAGATGAACGGTGAGATTGCCCTCGTAGCGAAGCTCACAGCTGAAGCCGTCGTCAACCTCGTCGTTAGTGATGTTTGTAATCTGATTATAAACCGAAAGAAGCTTCTTGTCATCAAACAGCATAAGGATCTGGTCAAGGGTATGTATACCCCAGTCGAGAATCATACCGCCGCCCTGAGCCTTTTTCTGTCGCCAGTCACCGGGAATACCTCTTGAGCCGCAGACACGCGATTCAATATTGAAAAGTCTGCCGAGAGTATTCTCCTCATAAATCTTTTTGATTATAAGATAGTCGGGGTCAAAGCGTCTGTTCTGATGAACAGTGAAAAGCTTGCCTGTGCGCTCACTTGCCGCAATCATTTCTTCGAGCATTTCACTCGACATTGTGACGGGCTTCTCGCTCATAACGCACTTGCCCGCTTCCATTGCCTGAATCGCGATTTCGCGGTGAAGATCGTTCGGAGTTGCAACAACAACAAAGTCGATTCTTTCGTCTGCGAGCAATTCTTCTCTTGATGCGAATGCGTGAATGCCGTTTTCCTCAGCGAGCTTACATCTTTCGGGCTTGATGTCATAAATTCCGACAAGCTCCATCCGTTCACCCATATCGCGCATCATTTTTTCTGTATGCCATTTACCCATACCGCCATAGCCGATGACAGCGGTACCAATTTTACCGTTAACCATTTATAAAAGCCTCTTTTCATTAGGGAAACAAATTCAAAACAATATCGCAGATTTCATTGCAAAGCTTCAGCTTTGCCTTATGCCCACCACATTTCAGTGGTTGCCTCTGTGATAAGAACATTTTTAAGTGTGTTGACTGCCTTTGTCAGACCCTCGTTCTGGCTCATAAGGCTGTCCTCGTGCTCAATGCTGATTGCATAGTCATAGCCGACAAGGCGAAGATTGCTGATAATGTCCTTCCAATAAACCTCGTCGTTGCCGTAGCCTACGCTGCGGAAAATCCAAGAACGGTTGATTTCGTCGCCGTAGGGCTTTGTGTCAAGAACACCGTTGACTGCTGTGTTGTATTTGTCGATTTTTGTATCCTTTGCGTGGAAGTGGAAAATCGCATCACCGAGCTTGCGGATGCAGGCAACGGGATCCATACCCTGCCAGATAAGGTGGCTGGGGTCGAAGTTAGCACCGATTTCGGGGCCGACCGCCTCACGAAGACGAAGAAGACTGTCTGTATTGTAAACGCAGAAGCCGGGATGAAGCTCAAGAGCAATTTTATTTACGCCATGAGCCTTTGCAAACTCAACAAGGTTCTTCCAATAGGGGATGAGAACCTCGTTCCACTGCCATTCGAGAATTTCGCTGAAATCATCGGGCCAGGGGCAGGTAACCCAGTTCGGATACTTTGCACCCTCCCAGTCACCGGGACAGCCTGAGAATGTGTTGATCTGATGAAGACCGAGCTTCTCTGCAAGAAGGATAGTGTTGCGGATTGTCTTATCGTATTCAGCGGCAATTTCCTTGTTCGGATGAACGGGATTGCCGTGACAGCTCAGTGCGCTGATTTCAAGACCGTACTTTGCAACTGTATCCTTGAATTCATTGAACTTTGCCTCGTCATTAAGGAGGATTTCAGGGTTGGCGTGTGAATTTCCGGGATATCCGCCGCAGCCGATTTCGACCATTTCGATGCCGAGAGATTTAAAATATTTAAGAGCCTCGTCAAGAGGTAAATTCTGAAGTAAGCAGGTAAATACACCGAGTTTCATTGTGAGTCCTCCTTATAAATTCTCTTTGAAAAATTTCATACTGCGTGTGATGTCCTCAATACCTGTGGGTACGGGATCATCGTTTTCGAGAATGAGCCATTCAGCGTCAATCTCCTTTGCGGCCTTGAAAACTGAAAGCAGGTCGTTGTCACCCTCGCCGAGAGCCTTAGGCTTGCGATTGATGCCGTCCTTGATGTGAAGAAGGATAATCTTATCTGCGTTATCCTTGATATATGTATAGTTGTCAGCACCGCCGCAGTAGCTCCAGTATGTGTCAAGCTCGAGGTAAGCACCGTCAGCGATACAGTCCATACAGAGTCTGCCGTCAAAGTCTATTTCAAACTCTTCTGTATGGTTGTGATAATAGAACTTGATGCCTTCCTTCTCACCGACTTTGTTCGCATAAGAGAAGATGTCAACGAGCTCGTCAACCTCTTCCTTTGTGCTGTGAGGAGCACCGCCTGTGCCGACATATTTCATACCGAGCACCTTTGCAATGCGGATTGTTTCTTCGATTGTATCAGGCTTGAAGTTATCAACGCCCATGTGGCATCCGACTGCGACAAGACCGAGCTCGTCGAGCTTTGCCTTGATAACCTCAGGCTCACATCCGCCGAAGCCTGCGAATTCAACGCCTTCAAAGCCGATAGCCTTCACTTTTTCGAGAATTTCAAGAAATTCTTCGCCGTTTTTGTAGTCATCTCTTACAGAATAAAGCTGTACTGCAAGTTTCATATCATTACCTCCTGAGAGCAAAAAATATCATACAGATAAATATTACATCAAAGAAAAACGCATTTCAACACTTTAATGCAAAAAAGTGTAAATTTTTTTATTTTTCCCGTTTTCAAATTCACAGAATATATACCAAACCATAACAGAATGTTCATATCGGGTTAATATTTATCGGTTAATATCTGAGTGTACTCAATGAGAGAGCCGCAACTCTTATTAGTACATACCCCTCCTCAATAAACCCCTCAATTATTGGAAGAAGAAGTCGAGAAATCGGCTTCTTTTTCTTTTTTAAAAAATGAATAAAAGCAAGCATACCGCCAAAACTATACCTGACGAAACAACAAGGAGCATCATTATGAAAAACTCATCAGGTAAAGATAAATTAAAATGGATTCAGACAAAAGCATTTTACGGTGTTCTTGCATCACTTATACTTGCGATTGTGGGCGTTACGGTTGCGATTTATAATGTTTCAAAGGTAAAGAACATATTGCCGTACAGCGACGAGCCTGCGACAGTATTCAGTATTCCCGAAAAAACAGACAAGCCGACAACGCCTCAGGCAAATGCAAATGTAACCAATGTACCCGACAACAGAGATAAAGAAAAAACCACCTACAACGACCTGAACAGACCGTTTTCGGGATACTACCTCCTGCCGCTCAACAGCAAGGTCGTCAAGGATTTCAGCGACGGAGATATGGTGTATTCCGCAACAATGGATGACTGGCGCACTCACGACGGAATCGACCTGTCGGGCAATATCGGAGACAATGTGGTTGCCGTTCAGGACGGCAAGGTCGTTGAGACTCTGACGGATGAGCTGTGGGGAGATGTTGTTGTGATTCAGCACGGCAACGGACTTAAGGTCAGATACAGCGGAGTCAAGGCAGGTGTCAAAAAGGATGCCGACATCGAGCAGGGACAGGTAATCGGCACGCTTGTTGCAATTCCTATGGAGGAAAAGGACGGCGCACACCTTCATATTGAAACCGAGGTTGACGGAAAAACGGTCGACCCCGTCAAGGCGCTGAATCTGCTGAGTGAGACTTCACAGGAGAATGCTGAATAAAAAGCTACCCGAAGATAATTTCTTCGGGTAGTACTATTTTATTCTGCAATTTTAATTTTTGCCAATGTGATTTTGTAGCCTGCATCACCGAACGGGGGATTGTTGACATAATAGAGCGTTGTGCCGTCGGGGTCGAAAAAGAGTGACGGACTGTAGCTGCATCTGTCGTAGGGGTCGAGTGAGTACGGTATCGGATTATCCACGGGTACAAAGCTCTTTCCGTAATTGAAGCTAAGGAACATATCGGTGCCCGTGTCGCTCCTGCCTCTTACCGGATGCTTACCGACACCAATCAGCGTTCCGCACTTGCCACCCACGGGTGTCCACGCAACATAGGGTGAAGAGCCGAAGGTCTTGCCCACGGCACGGACGATTTTTCCGTAGTCCGAAACATCGCCCCAGTCATCGAGATTTGTGGTCTTTTTGAAATAAATGGGATTCATTCCGATACCGACCATTTCGTAAACCATAAAATACTCACCGTTACCCATTTTTACAACGGATGGCATACCCGGACGAAGCTCAGGGTCATCACAGGCAACGCACTCTTTCTTTTCGCTCCAGTTCACAAGGTCTGTTGTATACTTGTAAACGAGCTTCTGCGAATGCTCGGGGTCGGAGTCGTCAGAATAGAAACAAAAAAGTCTTCCTTTTTCTTCCTCATAGATAAGATACGGCTCCCAAACGCCCCATTCCGTTCCGCCCGCTTTGTCAACATTGCAGAAGGCGGTGAAGCTGTGCCCGAGGTCGGTGCTTGAATAAAGTGTTATCGTGCTGTCCGTAACGCCCTCACCGTATATTGATGTGGCGGCAAGAATAACGGTGCCCTTTCTGAACTGACCCATATCAACGGGCAGCTCATACAAAAACGGCATCCATTCGTTCCAATAGCCCTTGTTGAGATTATCCCTGACCGTGCACAGATAATTCCAGGTTTCGCCGTCGTCCGAGCTTCCGTATACAGGATAGGTGTCCGCCCATTTCTCAAAGGTTGCAAGAAGCTTGCCGTTATCCTCTTCGTTTTCCTGATGACAAAGCCGAATAATCGTCGGATATTCCTGCACATTGGTGCTATTTTCATCCTCGGGGACATAAATGTCATTTACGCTTTCAATTTCAAAAGTAATCGGCAGTCTGTCATAATCAACGTTATTGATATTCGGAAAAACAAAGCCGATTACCGTCAGAAGAAATGTCAGTATTTTAAAGAAAAAACTGCTCATTTGTTATACTTCCTTGTTTTTGGCATTATCAATCAAGGGCATCTGCGATTCCGCCTAAAATTGAACTGAGTGCACCGCCTGTCTTGGTGCCTGCGGAAGCGGGTGCTGACGGTGCTGTAGTGGAAATCGGGAAGTCACCGACAGTCTTGTCAATCGGAGCAAGAAGAATTTTGCCTGTGCCGCGATATACATTAACAAAGCCTTCACCCGATGCGGCTGAACCGATAAGAGTTTTACCGGAGCGCTCAACTGTAAATTTCAACGAATCACTCCAGGCAATAGCAAAGCTGCCGTCAACCTTAAGCTCGTCATTTTCAAGCGTTACTTCAATCAGCTCCTCCTGCGGGCAACGGCATTCAAGAACGGCAATACCGTTACCGTCCAATGCAAGATTAAACAAGCCCTCACCGCCGAGAACTGCAGAAGACATGTTTGAACGGGCAACTAATTTTTGCTTAACTGAGGCGTCGCAGGCAAGGAAAAGACCGTCATCGAGAACAACCTTACCGTTCCACATACTTGTGTCAAGCAAAATGATGTGTCTGTATGTCGGCTCTAATACCAACATGCCGTCACCTGCATATTCGGGTTTAACCGCACTTTCTCCCGTAACTTTACCCTTAACAAATTTTCCAAGGAAGTCAGCGGCACCTTTAACTCCTGTAGAGGCACTGACATTACCGACAGTCCACTGCATTGCACCTGCCTGGCAAACGATGCCGTTTGACTTTGAAAGGTCACAGATTACCTGTCTTTTGCGTATATTCATTTTATCACAGAAATAAGCAGTTACAGCGGTGGAGGGCGATACACTTAAATCCCTCTTGTACTGAATAACCTGAAAAGGTCCTTTTTCAGCGATGATTGTGACATCGTCGTTGTTTGTGAAGTTATTGATTTTAAACATTTTTATATCCTCCTTTTATTTATAAAAAAGCCTTTAGATTTCTGTTCCGAGCACCTTCGCACTCTTTACAAGCTTTTTTATTTTAATGTATTCGTTTTTACCCGGGCAGATGTCGTAAATACCCAATGTGCCGAGGATGTACCACGATGCAGTTGCGCCGTTGTCCTCGTCGCCCGGGAAGCCGTCATCCTCAAAGCTGAATGCCTCACGGCAGAGCTTTTCCACCCAGTATTCAGTCTTTTCCTTTTCGCCGAGAACATAGTAGATATACGGCAAATGGAAGCTCGGCTGATTTGAAATTGCACACTGACCTAAGTCAACTGCCGCCATTTCCGTCATTTCGTGAATTTCACAGCCGTAGCCGCCGATGTTATAGTCGGGCTTGGTGCTGAACAGCTCGTCAAGCTTTGCTATAAGCTTATCCTTGCCGCCGTAAAGCTCAGCCAGACCCTCAAAATCATGAGGTACGGCAAAGGAATTCTGCCACGCACTGCCCTCGGTGTAATCTCCGCCCCAATCAAGCGGGTCAAAGCCGTTCTCAAACGAGCCGTCGAGCTTTCTGCCGCGCATAAAGCCCGTTTCCTTGTCAAAAAGCTTTTCGTAGTTCTTCGAGCGTGCCATATATTCGTCAATCAGCTCATCGTGACCGAGAACCCTTGCAACCTGCGCAATGCAGAAATCACCGTAAGCCGAATCAAGCGTGAGGTTTACATTATTGCCGAAAAGATCCTTGGGAACATAGCCGAGCTTGCAATAATAGCTTGCGCCCTCTCTGCCGTAATCCTCATCATCAGAATCATTGTTAGCGTGGTGAAGCATACCGCGGAGTGCCTCCTCAAGAAGCACGCCGCCGATAATTCCCTTAACCGCCGCATCCGCAATAACTGCATCGAGGAGGGTTGAAGGCATACAGCCTCTTTCACCGATTGACGGCCAACGCGGAAGCCATCCGCCCTCGGTGTAGTCAATGATGAAGCCCTCGAGCATCTCGGCATATTCCTCTCTGCCGATTAATGCAAGAAGCGGAAATTCCGAACGGTAGGTATCCCAGAAGCCGTTATCTGTG
>JAZQGS010000053.1:0-2619 GCA_045540195.1 Acutalibacteraceae bacterium | reverse complement strand
CTTTCTTCAGGCATCAGCCAGCTCAACAAGCACGGCCACGAGGCTGTTCACGATTGGGCTACCAAGAGCCCCGACCGTGTTTATGCATGGGCTGTTGACGGCTATCCCGAGGTTTCTGCTTTCCTTCGCGTTAAGGCAGGTAAGACCCGTTCGGGCCGCGGCACTTACAAGAGAGCTATGCCGTTCTTCACAATGAGATTCGACTCACTTCCGAGTGCACTCGGCATTCTTCTTTCAACAGACGATATGCTTGAGTCCACAAAGAGAGGTAAGCTCATTATGGACGGTGCTCCCGAGTTCGGTGCACAGATCGGTGACTTTATGATGCAGGTCGGCGATTACGCAAAATAAGATAAAATTAAGCGGTATCGGAGTTCCGATACCGCTGTTTTTTGTTATTCGGGAATTATGCGATATTTCATTTTCTTTGCAATAACATATGAGCTTTCTTTTCTGATATCCGGTTCAGTTGAACAGTCATCTGTCCATATAACAAGTCCATCATCCGTTAAAGAAATAGCCGTATCCGTAATTTCATAGTTATCATCTTTGATTTGCCATTGCAATAAATTCTGAAAAACAAGTTCAACTACTGTATCAACACTTGTGACCATAATTTTAATCTTTAACTCTGAATGTTCAGGATTTATCAAATGTGGGTTTTTGCCCGAATGACCGTGATGCTCATATTGAACTCCAATTATATAGCCATCGTGAAGACCGTTGGTGTGTTCAATAAATGAATCAATATCCTGTTTTGAGTTGATAGAAAAGATTTCCAAAGGATTTTCAATCATAACCGTCACCTCTGTCAACTTCATTATACTTAAAATTCTTATTTTTTAATAATTTAATATCGCTCAGATTTTATGTAGATAAAAATTTACACACTCAACATTGTTATACTTACTGCTGATACAATCATACCGATAATTGTTGACACCTGCGGCTTTTCCTTGAAGAAAACGAACGAATAAACAGCGGACAGCAGCAGCACTCCTCCGTTTTCGACTGTGAAGAGAACGGCTGTATTGACCATCGGGATAACCAATACAAGAATATTGATTGCCAAAGCCGCACTAATAAGACACAGTACAAGCGGCAGAACCGCTTTCTTTGACAGGCGGAATGCCTTGAAGGTTTCCTTCTTCTCCTTGAATGCAAGCTGAATAAACGCGATTACGCCCATAATGCCGTAGGTAAGGATTATCATTTCGTTCTTCTCGTTGACATCGTAGTCCGACTGCATCTTGAGCAGTGTTCCGTACATACCGTTGCAGATAAACAGCAATGCGCAGAATATGTAATATGTCCACGG
This sequence comes from Acutalibacteraceae bacterium, assembly GCA_045540195.1. Taxonomy (GTDB): domain Bacteria; phylum Bacillota; class Clostridia; order Oscillospirales; family Acutalibacteraceae; genus CAG-488. Next base: position 1,301 of record JAZQGS010000053.1, on the reverse strand, counting down.
TGTATCCTTAAGCTTGAATTCCTTGTAGTTCATCAGCACAAATGAAACGAGCATAAGTGCGATTGCAAGGTACTGATACCATTGCAGGGTGTCACCGAGAAAGGCTGTGGTATAAAGCAGCGGAACAAGGATTCCGCCAAAAAGCAGGGATACATTCAAGAAGGCATAGGAGCCTCTTGCGCTCGCCTTTATGAGCGATGTGTTGTAGCCGAAGAGTGCGACTGCGTTCAGCACACTGAAAAGCAAGGTCAGCGGCGATAATTCAAATTTAAAGCCAATCCATGCCCAGGTAAACACTGCAATCGCAACGCTCTCGAGCACGCAGAATACAGGCGAAGCATTTTCGGCTTTACCCGGATACTTATTGGTATACAGCGTACAGAAAAGCGTCTGAAAGCTGTACAGTACGACAATTAAAATTATTAAGAGGGCTGAGGTCATAAAGCATATTCTCCTGTCGGTTTAGTTATTCTTTGATTTATTTAAATCGTCAATTTGTTTCTGAAGCTCATCTATCTGATTTTGCAGTTTAATATAGTCAGAGCGGATGACTCGTGAAAGTTCATAAATCACAAAGAATATTATACCGACCACTATCGAAACAGCAATTTCAACAAGCAATATATCTCCTGATTCTATCAGCTTCCATCCGCCTGCAAAAACAAAAAGATAGATACAGGCAAACGAAGCTGCTATACACACCAATAAATGTAAAATATATTTAAGATTTTTCATTTTCATTCTCCTTTGCGGTTTTGCAGGATGCAATAAGCATTATTCTTAGAGAAGCACATTTTGAAGAAAGATTTTTATATAAGCTTTCTTCAATATAACTTGTCCTGTACAACAGTTCGAGCCAATAGCCGGTTTCGCTTGCTTCCTTCAAAGCGATTTCGAGTTTAGAAATAAAATCTTTCTTACCTTGAGCATATTGAGCCTCATAAATATTAGCACCGATAGATGTACCACTTTTGCCAATTTGATTAGAAATGATAGATTCGTGATTTGTCTTTAAATACTTTACAAGATTGATTATATCAACAGAAAAATCCATAGAAAGTTCTTTAAGCTTATTTTCTTTCACAAAATCACCTCTTCTTCAATTGTAACATAAAATCCTGATTTTTCAACGATGCATCGCCGTTGGCGATATGATGCTTGCTTACGCACAATGATGATGCTCCTTTCAGTCGCAATGATGCGATGTTTGCCAATACATTAGCGAAGCGACATCATAAGGCGTAGCCGACATCATTAGTAAAACGACATCATTTGCCGTAAGGCAAACATCATTGAAAAAA
>JAZQGS010000052.1:0-4712 GCA_045540195.1 Acutalibacteraceae bacterium | reverse complement strand
TGCGAGTCAATCTGGCACGACATCACAAGAGGTCTTCCCGAGCATTGGCGTAACAATATGCACGCTTGCTACTACTGCACACATTCAATCGGTCCGCTTATCCATATCACGGGTATGCGTCCCGTTAAGGTATCAGGCTTCGAGGTTGCACTCAATGCAAGAATGACACGTATGGGTGCTAAGGCAGGCCCGATCGGTATGGAGGTCATCACACTCGAAAACGGTGCGGTGCTCAAATCAATCCACGGTGTCGGCTGTTCAAAGGATTCAATCTGGTATTCAATCTACGGCTCAAAGGGAAGAATGGAAAGCTTCCGTGAGGATAACGACCGCCACGGCGTAAATCACCTTTATGTCAACTGTGACGCTAACGAGGGTGACAACAAGTCCGAAGCAGTTGAAACAAGCACAGAAGACAATCTTTCAAAGCTTGCTGAGGAAGCAGGACACGGCGGCTCTGCCTTCTACACAATGAATAACTTTGATGAAAAGCTTCGCGGCAGAGAGGATATGGATGTCATCGATGTTTACGAGGCTATGGATATGTTCCTTCCGGGTATGTTCGCATACTATTCGGTGCTTGAGGGCGGTAAGCCGATGGATATTCCGAATCTCCGCGATCCCGAGGAGCGTGCAAAGTGGAAGAACGATACCCGTTGCACAGATCCGAAGGTAGCAGGCGATATGCTTATCCCGAGCTATTCAAAGGGCAACCCTGATTTCCCCGATTCTACATACGAGCGTGTCCGTAAGATGTACGAGGAAAAGCTCGCAGAAAGAATGAATAAGAAAGACTAAAAAATAAGACGGAAATCATTGCGATTTCCGTCTTTTCTTTTATTCGGTTATCATACATTCCGTAACGCCGTTTTCGGTTATGCGGAATGTTTTTATTTCCTGAGGCTTAAACTCTGCGGTGAATTTCACATCGAGAGCGTTAAAGTCGATTACAGCCGTTGTCGGCTCTCCGTCCGTTTCGATAACGCGCATAATCATACCGTTGCCGTCCTCAGCGGGCTTGATTGCGGTCACAACGATGTTGTCTTTATCAACACTGAGTGCGGAAAGTGTCTGCGGCAGCTCACCGTCGTGGTGGGTTTCCTGATGTGTCTGAAGGGGATTGTTGAGTACTTCGGACAGCCTGAACAACTCTCCGTTCATCTTATTCAGGTGCGGTACGATTTCGTAAATGAATTCCTGCTCACCCTTGTCGAGGAATTCCATTTCGCTGTCGCGGTGATTCTGACCGTAATGGTCGAGGTATGCACAGCTTCTCGCAATCATCATTCTCAGGTCGTTGCCTATTGAACAGAAGCTGTATTTGCTTGTGTTGAGAAGCGCAAGCCCCTTGCCGCTCTCATCGCAGATGTCGCACCAGGCGTGTGACGGCTCCTCCTGACCGTTGGCAGGCTTTTCGATAAAGCCGTAGGGCATTGAATAAGTAACCGTATCATTATTGATATCCGCCTTGAAGGAAAGCTTGACGGATTTATACTGCTCGTCAAGGTCAAGCACGGTTCTTACACTCAGTCTTTCACTCTCGGAATATAACGAATAATATCTCTTGAGAACGGATTCGCCGTATTTAACAACGGATTTGATTGTAGCTCTCACGGGACCGTTTTCGATAAGCTCAAGCGTACCGCCGCCGAACTGACCGATATCAATGTTATAATCGAAAATCCTGTGTCCCCATGTGTCGTTTGCGAAATCGTCGCAGACTACAGCCTTGCCGAGAAGCTCCTTTGCAAATTCAACATCATTCTGCTTGAGAATGTATGATTTGACTGCACCTGTTTCTCTGTCAAAGCTGATTCTTACCTTGCTGTTTTCAAGCACGGTATCAGTCGCGGTAAGGTCAGTCGGATATTTCTTTATATTTTTTTCATCGTAATGATAAAGATAATAAACAGCGTAGCCGTAAGCAGGAATTTCCGCCTCGAAAATCGTTTTCTGAACATGGTCGCCGTCGGTGTAAGGCGCACGCACCTGCTGTAAGCGAACCTCGTTGCCGTTTGAGTCAAGCACCTTTGAAACGCCTGCATCACCGAACTGACCGATTGATTTTACGGGGAAGGAATGGGGATTGAAGACAACCATCGGTGAGCCTTCGCCCTCTCTGTACCACATACGGGCGCGCATTTCGCTTGCGTCAGCGTTGAGGAAACCCGTGGTTTTAATTCTCCACGAAATGCGCTGTGCCGCAAAGGTGTTTACACCTGCCGCCGCCTCGCGCGCATAGCCGAAGGCGTTTTCTGCGTCAATGTAAGCCTCTTTTATTGAACAGCCTGCAAGAATGTCGTGGAATTGGTTGAACATAACTCTTTCCCACGCGGATTCGATTGCTTCGCTGTGAAGTGATGAGCCTGTGATAAGCTTTGAAAGAACATCGAGCTTTTCTGCGGTGACAAGCTCGGTTTCTGCTCTGCGGTTAAGCTCCTTTATTCTGCTGTTTGCGCTGTAACAGCCGCTTGCGTGATGCTGTAAATCCTCAGCAACAAGAGGCCTTGCGACATCCTTGGTTTCTTCAAAATATTCATCGGGTGTGGAGTATTTGAAGTCGCCACCGAGAATCAGCTCTTCTGCATTTTTAAGATGCTCCTTTGACGGACCGCCGCCGTGATTGCCGACACCGAAAAGCACCATCATAGGCTGATTTTTATTATAGTAATGCTCATCAAGTCTTTCCTTGTGAACATTTCCGCCGTAGCCGTCGGGAAGGTGGTATGCGGAGACAACACTTCCGTCGGGACTCTGCCAATCGTGGAGACTTTCAAACGGAAGGTTAGGCTTTTCGTCACGGTTGTCGGGACGCTGATAGATATAATTATCAATACCCGATTTCTTGAAAAGCTGGGGCAGCATACCGTTGTGTCCGAAGGAGTCAACGTTGTAGCCTGTTTTTACCGTAAATCCGAAATTCTCTTTAAAAAACTTCTGTGAATAAAGCAGATGACGGCAGAATGCCTCGCCGGACGGAATGTTACAGTCGGGCTGAACCCACATACCGCCGACAACTGCCCAACGTCCTTCCTTTACTCTCTGCTTGATTTCTTCAAACATTTCGGGCTCGCCGAGCTTTATCCATTTATAATAGCTCGCACACGCACTTGTAAAGGTGTAATCGGGAAATTCCTTCATCCTGTCAAGTGCGGAACGGAAGGTTGATTTGACGAGAGACAAGCCCTCGGGGAATCTCCATTGCCATACGGGGTCGAGGTGAGCGTTTGCGATAAGATAAAACTTTTCTTTCATCATCAGCACTCCTTTGTTAAGATACTCTTATTATAGCCTCACTGAAATGTGCGGTCATTGTCTTTTTTTTACTTTATATTGATTTTTATTGTCATTTGCGGTAGAATGACGGTGGCAGGTGTGAATATATGGAAAAATATATGGGTAAAAAGTTTATAGAAAACGGATATCTCTATGCACACAAGAAAAACGAAAACGCTTATGTCGAAATGCATTTTCACGATTTCTTTGAGCTTGAATATATCATATCGGGCGGCGGTACGTATACCGTTGACGGCATACGGCACGAGATTGAAGCTGGGGAGCTTTTTTTGCTGACACCGTTCAATTTCCACAGCGTTGATATACACGATGCGGAGCTTTATAACGTTATGTTTTCGGGGGATATATGCAATCCGTTTTTTCTGCAGAGCATTACGGATAAGGCACCTGTGTTCCTGAAGGCAGAGGGCGGCGCGAGACGGTTTTTTGACAGTGCTCTTGCCGAGCTTTGCAACAATGCAGATGACCGCGAGCTTGCGATAATTCTGCTCGATGCGGTTATTGCGCGGCTTGATAAGGAGCTGTCCCGTGACGAAAGACAGCAGAAGCTTTCTGCCGTAAGCAGAGCAGAGCTGTTTATACTCAACAATTTCCGCAACAGGCTGACGCTTGAGGATGCGGCGGCGCAGGTTGCGCTTTCCCCGACGTATTTTTCGCGGCTGTTCAAGGAGGAAAAGGGGATAACCTTCAAGGCTTATCTCAACAATATGAGGTTTGAATATGCAAAAAAGCTTCTTGACCATTCCAATATGACGGTCGTGCAGATATGTGCTGAGTGCGGCTTTAACGATTATCCGAATTTTGTGCGGCGGTTTAAGGAGCACGCGGGGGAATATCCCGAAAAATACAGAAAAAGACGAGAATCAGAATGATGATTCTCGTCCTTTTTTTAGTCTTCAATCATTTTTTTATAATTAGCCATCTGCTCATCGGTCGGGTGGTAGTCCGCAACCGAACAGCAGGGGATAGTCGGTTTACTGCCGTCCGTACCGTAGAAGGGTGTTTCACGGTCGTTTTCGTACTGTTTGCGATAATCCTCGTTGCGAAAATCGGGAATATCGTAAGGCTGACCGCCGCCCAGCACCGAGCGGTGACCGAGGATAGCGACGCTCGACATTGTAACGGCTGAATAAATATCATAAGGATGCTCGGGCTGTCTGCCGTCGCGTATACAGTCGCGGAACATTCTTGCAACGATGAAATCTCCGCCGCCGTGACCTGCCTTTTCAATGTTGCTTTCGTCCTTGTCGTTCCACGAAGGCTCGTAGAGGTTTTCCTCCTTGAGTCCCTCGGGAACTGTCCAGTGATTATAGCGGAGCATAACCTGTTCACCCATACCGCGGAGGTTTTCGAACTGTCCGTGTAAACCGCATACACGGTATGCATTGTGATGTGCGCCGAAGCCGCCGCAACCC
>JAZQGS010000051.1:0-30618 GCA_045540195.1 Acutalibacteraceae bacterium | reverse complement strand
AATACAATGTTCTTTGTTGATGACGGTATCTCAGGTACAACCTTTGACAGACCTGACTTTCAGTGTATGGAACGCATGATAGAAACAGGCGAAATCGGTACTGTTATTGTAAAGGATTTATCCCGTTTTGGTCGTGAGCATATACTGTTCGACCACTATACTCAGGTGCTTTATCCGTCTTTAGGTGTGAATTTTATATCCATTCAGGAAAATGTTGAAACCATAAGCGGCAAGGGTACAGAAATGATGCCTTTCCACAACCTGTTTAATGAGTGGTATGCTTCACAGACAAGTAAGAAAATCCGTCAGGTGTGGCAATCAAAATCCGATAACGGGGAAAGAGTTTCACCTACAGTTCCCTACGGATATAAAAAAGATGCTGATAATCCTAAGCAGTGGCTAATTGATGAACCTGCCGCAAAAGTCGTCAGATATATTTATCAGTTAGCTCTTGAAGGTTTAGGCACAACAAAAATTGCTCGCAGACTTGAAAGAGAAGAAATCTTAACACCAACAGCATATTATGCTTCAATAGGACGAAAAACAAGAAATCCTTTCACAACATCTTATGCTTGGGCTGAAACAAGTATTGAACATATTCTTGATAATATGCAATACACAGGCTGTACGGTTAATTTCAAATCAACAACCGTCAGCTACAAGGTTCATAAGAAAATGTATAACGATACTGAAGATTGGGTTATCATACCGAATACTCAGGAACCGATTATTGATATGGACACTTGGGAAAGAGTTCAGGAAATAAAAAAGCACCGCCGCAGGAATACTGTAACGGGAAGAGAAAGCATATTTTCAGGATTGGTTTACTGTGGAGATTGTGGTTCAAGACTATATTTCTGTGCAGCTAAAAGCATAAAAGAACATCAGGAGTTCTTCCGCTGTTCCGCTTACAAGGAAAACAGAGGTAATTGTTCTATTCACTATATCAGAAATGTAGTGCTAGAGAAAATGGTGCTCAAAACCATAAGAGAAACAGCGGAATATGTTACTGAGTATGAACCTGTATTTCTTTACTTGTTTACAAAGGAACACAGATTAAGCATCGCCAATAATCTCAAAGAAGCAAAGTATGAGCTTGAGAAAAACAAGAAGCGCATACAGGAGTTAGATAAACTCATTGAGGCTGTATTTGAACAAAATGTTCTTGGTAAACTACCTGATGACCGTTATAAACGTATGCTTACCAATTATGAAAATGAGCAAAGGGATTTAATGCAAAAGGTTGAGGTTGCCGAGAAACTTATCAATACCGCACAACAAGAAAACATTGATGTCAGAAACTTTCTTGCTAACATCCGTCAGTGTACTGATATAAAGGAGCTGACACCTTTTATTGTTAATAAGCTCATTGATAAGATTGAAGTATTTGACAGAGTAAGAGGAGAAGACGGAAAGAAACATGTCCCTATAAAGATACACTTTGTGGGCGTTGGCGTAATGCAGTTCCCCGATGCTGAAATGTTAGAAAAGACAAAAGAAGAAATGAAAGCCTATTCCAAAAAGGCTTCGTAAAAAGGAAAACACGGTGTAGCCGTAACTGACTACACCGTATATTTCCCCTAAACTGTCCTTAGCCACCTGTGGCTAACGAGCAGGATTTTTGATTTTCATCATCTTCAGTTGTTCTTTTTGTCGCGGTGTGATTCTGAAGCTCTCGACTGCCTTTTGTATCGCTTTATTGTGTGTCCATTCGTCGAGAGATTTGTTTTCTATAAACGGCAGAATTTCATCATACCTGAACGCCAGTGCGGTTGCGAAATACCACGCCTGCATCATTTTTATATAATACTCGTCAGATCTGATTTCGGCAACCCTCTGCGGAAATTTAATGTCAAAGCCGTCATCAAGAAAATGCACCATCAGCATCTCGATGCCGAAGCGCACGGAATAGGGCTCGGCGCTCTGCAACCATTTGTCGATTTCTCTCAAAAGCCTTACTTTGTTTTTGGTAAAAGCCTTCGGGCGCATCATATCGCAGGTCGCCCAGTTGTCAACAAAGGGTAAAAACGCGTTGAGCCTTGAAATAAGAATATCAAAATCCTTTATTTCACAAAGCAGAAAGGCGTGCAGATTGTTTTCCTCATAGAATTTATGCGGCAGGGTGCCGAGAAACTCCTCAGCTATATCCGTTTTAGAAAATTCCTTTGCAAATTTTCTCAGCTCGGGCGTGCGCACACCGATAACAGTCTCTTTTTCAACAGTCGGCATCAGCCTTGAGTGAAAATCCCTGTAAGCTGAATCCTGCATTTCAAAAAGTCGCTTGCGCACATATTTTTCTGTTTCGGTCATATCAGCTTTTCCCATTCTTTTTCTTTAAAGCCCGTTGTGATTCCCTTTTCGGTAATGAGAATCGGTCGCTTGACGAGCATACCGTCACCTGCAAGAAGCTTTAACTGCTCCTCCTCACTCATTGTCGGAAGCTTATCCTTGAGCTTAAGGGACTTATATAAAAGACCGCTTGTATTGAAAAATCTTTTCAGCGGCAGGCCGCTTGCTTCATACCACTCTTTAATTTCGTCATAGGACGGATTCTCGTCTTTTATATGTCTTGTTGTGTATTCTGCGCCGTTGCCGTCAAGCCAATTTTTAGCTTTCTGACAGGTGGTGCATTTCGGATACCAGATTAAAAGCATCACAATCACTCCTTTTTTATAATAATATCATTTTTCACCGAAAACAGCAAATAATTTTTATTGAATGTTATTTATGTTTGTGATAGAATAAGGTGAATTTCAGTTGCATTTTATGAGGTGCGATTATGCTTAAAAAATTAGATTGGAAAACAGTTCTGAAAATAGCTGTCGGCGTGCTTGGAGTCTATCTGGCCGTGCATTACTGGCCGAATATTTCGGGCGTTATCGGAACGGTATTATCCGCGGCAACGCCTGTTGTTATCGGTGCGGTATTCGCTTATCCGCTTAACATACTTATGTCATTTTACGAACGGCACTATTTCCCTAAGTCGGACAAGCCTGCCGTTGTAAAGAGCCGAAAGGCGGTCAGCCTTGTAGGTGCGGTTATCACGATTCTGGGTATTATTTCACTTGTTATCGGACTTATTGCGCCTCAGCTTGTCGCTTGTATACAGATGCTCGTCAACGAGATTCCGGGTGCTATGGAGCTCGTTATCAGCAAGCTCAAGGAGAATGAGTTTATCTCCGAAAATCTTATCGACTCGCTCGCTTCGGTTGACTGGAAATCGCGTATGACTGATATTATGCAGACTGTCACAAACGGACTCGGTGATGTTGCAGGTGTTGCGGTTTCAGCCGTCACATCGGTTGTTGCCGTTGTTTCAAATATAGTTCTCGGTGTGATTTTTGCGCTGTATATACTCATCGATAAAAAGCGTCTCGGCAGACAGATTAACAAGGTTTCAACGAAATATATTCCGTCGCGCTTTCTTGAAAAAATCAGACACATCATCGCGGTGCTTGATGATTGCTTCCACCGCTTTATCGTCGGTCAGTGCACCGAGGCGGTCATTCTCGGAGTACTTTGTATTATAGGAATGGTGATTCTTCGCATTCCGTACGCCTTGATGATAGGAACTCTTATGGGCTTCACCGCTCTTATTCCCATTGTCGGCGGACTTATCGGTGCAGGCGTCGGAGCCTTCCTGATTCTTATGGAATCACCCGTTAAGGCTTTGGTTTTTGTTGTTTTTGTTATCGTTCTTCAGCAGGTCGAGGGCAATCTTATTTATCCCAAGGTTGTCGGCTCGTCTATCGGACTTCCGGGCTTATGGGTGCTTGCGGCAGTCACGGTCGGCGGCGGAGTGTTCGGCATTTTCGGTATGCTTATCGGTGTGCCGATTGTTGCGGCATTTTACCGTCTGGTGCGCGAGGATGTATCAGGTAAAAAGGAAATTACAACGGTGCAGAGCGGTGAGGCTTGTGCTGATGAAAATGAGGTGTAGCTTTGGAAAGTAAAACTAAAAAAATCTTACAGCTGTTTCTGATTTTTTTGAAAATCGGAGCCTTCACCTTCGGCGGAGGCTATGCTATGATTCCGATTATCCAGAAGGAAATCGTTGAAAACAAAAAGTGGATCACTGACGATGATATTCTTGAAATTATCGCGATTGCAGAATCCACACCGGGGCCGATTGCAATCAACTCCGCGACCTTTGTCGGCTACCGTGTAGCAGGCTTTTTCGGCGCAATGTTTGCGACTCTCGGCGTTGTTCTTCCGTCATTCGTGGTAATTCTTCTTATCTCGTTTGTTTTAAGAGAGTTTCAGGATATCCCTGCCGTTCAGTATGCTTTCAACGGCATCCGCGCAGGTGTGCTTGCCCTTCTTATCAAGGCTCTCGTTTCAATGTATAAAAAGGCTCCTAAGGGACTTATCAGCTATATCGTTATGGGTGCATCGTTCCTGATTACCGCATTTTTTGATATCAATGTGCTTTTTGTTATCATCGGCTGTGCGGTGTTCGGACTCGTTACTTCTCTTATCGCTGAAAGGAGGAGTAAGGAATGAACATTTTTCTTGATCTTTTTCTTACATTTTTCAAGATAGGTGCATTCACCTTCGGCGGCGGCTACGCAATGCTTCCGCTTATGCAGGAGGAGGTTGTCGCACATAAATGGATGGCGCTTTCCGATGTTGTCAACTTTATCGCTGTCAGCGAGAGCACACCGGGCCCGTTCGCAATCAATATGGCAACCTATGTTGGCTCTGAGGTCGGCGGTGCATACGGACCGGCGGGCAGTCTTTTCGGCTCATTCTGTGCAACCTTCGGTGTCGTTCTTCCGTCGTTCGTTGTTATTCTCATTGTTGCGAAATGCTTTGAACGCTTCAAAAACAGCAAGGTTGTCAAGGGCTGTATGACAGGACTCAAGCCCGCCGTTGTCGGACTTATCGGTTCAGCAATCATATCCGTTCTTCTTACGGTATTCATCCCGAACGGATTTTCAATGGGAATCTTCACAGACGCTTCATTCTATGTTGCGCTCGCAACCTTTGCGATATGCACGGTAATGGCGTTCAAAAAGGTGCATCCGATAATAATTATCGTGCTCGCGGCCGTACTCGGCATCGCGGCAGGGTATATACTTTAAAATAAAAAACGAAAAAGAAAAAACCGTGAGGCTTGCCTCACGGTTTCTCTGTTTTAATAAAGATTACTGCTCAACGGGATAAACGCTGACCTTCTTACGATCCTTACCCATACGCTCGAACTTAACTGTACCGTCAATAAGAGCGAAGAGAGAATCGTCCTTGCCTCTGCCAACATTGTTGCCCGGATGGATGTGTGTTCCACGCTGCTTGTAAAGGATGTTGCCTGCAAGAACAAACTGTCCGTCAGCACGCTTTGCGCCAAGTCTCTTTGACTCAGAGTCACGGCCGTTACGAGTAGAACCCATACCTTTTTTATGAGCAAAAAGCTGAATGTTTAACTTAAGCATTTTGACACCTCCGTAGTTAAATAACTTTAATGTTGTCGGGATAATCCCCAGCCAGACTTCCGAGATGAAGTCTAAGGCCTTCAAGAATTTGCTGCGCATCGGATAAATCTGAAAGAACGGTTATTTTCATAAATCCGTCAGATACATCTGCTTTAATTTCAGCACCGACGATTTCAGACAGCGTGTTGGCCGCCATATAAGCTGCCGACGAAACAAAGGCACAGATTATATCCTGCCCTGATTCAGCCGAGCCTGAATGTCCGCTGATTTCATAACCGCAGATTTTGTTATCCGTTGTGAAAAATCTTGCTTTAATCATAGCAATTAAGCGTTGATTGCAGAAATTTCAACCTTAGTGTAGGGCTGTCTGTGGCCCTTCTTGCGCTTCTCGTTCTTCTTCGGCTTGTAAGTAAATACTGTTACCTTCTTAGCCTTACCATTCTTGATAGCCTTTGCTGTTACTGTTGCGCCGTCAACATAGGGTGCGCCTACAACAATGCCATCTTCCTTACCAACAGCTACAACCTTGTCAAAAACAACTTCGCTGTCAGCCTCAACGTCAAGCTTCTCGATGAAGAGAGTATCTCCTGCTTCAACCTTGTACTGCTTGCCGCCTGTAACGATGATTGCGTACATTCTAACTAACCTTCCTTTATTATGGACTCGCTACCCGGGGCGGATTAAATCACTTGTGCCACAAAAGTGGCGCCCGTAATATGCGGTATCTCGAATTATAACACAACAGTCAACTGTTGTCAACAGTTATTTTAATCTTTTGTCACATCGTTTGCATCTGTGTCGATATAGCCGTCATCCTCGTCCATAATGAAAGCAAGAACGATGTAAAGCACAACGAACGGAAAGCCTGTTGTGCAGATTGCGAGCAGAGCGTAAACCACTCTGACGATTGTCGGATCTAAGTTGAAATAGTTTGCAACACCTGCGCATACACCGCAGATCTTTTTGTCTGTTGAACTTCTGTAAAGCTTCTTTTTCATATTATCATTCCTTTGTGTTCTGAATTTTTGTTGCTGTTACCGTATTCTGCATAAGCGTTGCGATTGTCATCGGGCCTACGCCGCCGGGGACAGGTGTTATGTAGCTTGCCTTTTCCTTACAGGCCTCAAAATCGACATCACCGCAAAGCTTGCCGTCATCCATTCTGTTGATGCCGACATCGATGATTACCGCTCCGTCCTTGACCATATCTGCCGTAACGAAATTCGGTCTGCCGACTGCGGCAACGATAACATCCGCCTGAGCGACAACCTCTCTGAGATTCTTTGTTCTTGAATGACAAATTGTAACGGTTGCATTTTCCTTGAGAAGGAGCATCGCCATCGGCTTGCCGACGATATTGCTTCTGCCGATTACGACACAGCTTTTACCGTCAAGGCTGATGCCTTCGTAGCGGAGCATCTCCATAATTCCCGCAGGGGTGCAGGGGAGAAAATTGAAGTCACCGATCATAATGTGGCCGACATTTTCGGGATGAAAAGCGTCAACATCCTTTTCGGGCTTTATGAGATTGAGGATGGTTTTCTCGTCAATGTGCTTCGGTAACGGAAGCTGACAGAGAATACCGTTGACCGTCTTATCGTTATTGAGCTTTTCGATAAGCTCAATAAGCTCATCCTGTGTTGTTTCTGCGGGCATAACAAATTCGAGTGAACGGATACCGCAGAATTCGCACGCCTTTTTCTTGTTGTTGACATAAACTCTTGATGCGGGGTCGTCACCGACAAGAATAACTGCGAGACAAGACTCGATTCCCTGAGCGTTAAGCTCCCTGATTTCGTCTGCAACGCGGCATTTGACTGCCTGTGAAACCTCTTTACCGCTGATAATCTTATACATTGGTTTCAGCCTCCGCTTTCTGCTTCTTTAATTCTTCCTCAAGGAAGAAGTCTACACCGTCAATCGGCTTAGGATTTCTGGTGTATTTTACTGTCAATACAATAAGAAGAATCAGACAGACAAGTGCAAGTCCTGCCGACAGCACCTGTGAAACCCTGAACGGAGTTCCCGTGATATAAAGGCTGTCTGTGCGCAGTCCCTCGACAACGGCACGCTCGATACCGTACCACAGTCCGTAGCAAAGAAAGAGCTGACCGCTGAATTTCCTTGCCTTCTTGCATATTGCAAAAAGAACAAAGAAGCCGAGAATACACCATATTGATTCATAAAGAAATGTCGGGTGAACTGCTTTGTTCGGATCCATTGTGATGCCGTTTTCGGCGAATTCGTCCATGTGTGATGATATGTAAGTGGAGACCTTACTGCTCCACATACCCCAGGGAAGATCGGTATTTGTTGCGAATGCCTCCTGATTGGCAAAGTTGCCCCAACGGCCGATGCCCTGACCGATAAGAAGGCTCATTCCGACCATATCAAGAAGATTCCAGAAGTTCATCTTGCGCACCTTGCATACGACATAAGCCGCTGCGATACCGCCTATTATACCGCCGTAGATTGCAAGTCCGCCCTCCCAGATTTTGAAGATATCGAGCAGATTATCCTTGTACATATCCCACTTGAATATACAATAATATAATCTTGCACCGATGATTGCAAAAATTGTTCCGTAGATAAGAACATCGAGCATCTTGTCAAGGCTTATTTTCCACTTATAAGCCATTCTTCCGCCGAAAAGCACGGCAAGCAAAAAGCCGAATGCGATAATTGCGCCGTACCAGCGGATTGTTATTTCCTGACCGAAGATGCTGAACTGTGCGAGAATTGAAGAAACATTTATGCTTCCCTCGAGTCCGTTAAAATATACTGCTACTGTGTCGCTCATCGGTATCACCTCAGTTCGGTAAAATTACTGAAAGAGTGCTGTATCTTTCATCAAGTGTCTTATTGAGCATATCCCTGACATCCTCAACGGTGACAGTCTTATAGGTCTCAAAATCGGTGAAAACATCCTCACCGGCAAAGAACGAAACCGCCATGTTGTTTGCAAGGCCGTCAACATCGTTCATGCCCATAATCATTCTGCCGTAAAGCTTTTTCTTTGTGCGTTCAAAAACTTTATCGTCAAAGCCGTTTTCTCTGAAATGTCGGATTTCCTTTTTGATTTCTTCAGCAACAGTCTTCGGGTCTTTGCTTTCACCCGCAAAAAGAACACACGAATAGCCGAAGCCCGTGAAATATTCAAAGCCGCATTCACTGTTTATCAGGTTAGCGTCAAAGAGCCGCTTGTAAAGGTCAGTGGACGGGCCTGCAATCATATCGAGGAGAATTTCCATTGTGATTTCTTCTTTGGCAGTTCTTTCGGGAGTGTCCCACTGCTCCTTGAAGCCGAGCATAAACTGCGGAGTCGCAACGGAGAGCTTCTTTTCGCAATAGTCGGATATTACATCGCGCGGCTCGTCGATCACCTTGCGCTGTGCCATTTTTCCTTCGACGGGCTTGAGAACGGCGTCAGCAACCTCGAGCACCTCTTCAACGGTTGTGTTGCCTGCGATTGCAAGAACCATATTGTTGAGATTATAGAAGTTGTTGTAGCAATCATAAAGCATATCAGCCGTAATCTGTGCGATTGATTCCTGAGTGCCTGCAATATCGATTCTGACGGGCAGATTATGATACATATTTCTCAGACAGTTGAACATAACCTCCCAGTCGGGAATATCCTTGTACATATCGATTTCCTGACCGATGATGCCCTGCTCTTTTTCGACGGTAGCCTGGGTGAAATAAGGATTCTGAACAAAATCGAGAAGAATTTCGAGATTCTTTTTAAAGTTGGCAGAGCAGGAGAAAAGATATCCCGTTCTGTCAAAGCTTGTGTAAGCGTTGGCTGAAGCACCTGTTTTTGCAAAGCGTTCAAATGCGTCAAGATCCTCACTCTCAAAAAGCTTGTGCTCAAGAAAGTGAGCCGTTCCCTCGGGAATTTCTCTGAAGGAGCCGTCCTTCATCTCAATCATTGTGTCGATTGAGCCGTATTTTGTTGCAAAAATAGCGTAAGTGCTCGCGTAGCCTGTTTTCGGCATAATAAGAATTTTAAGTCCTGACGGGTGGTCGATGTCATAATACATCTCACCGAGCAGTTCGTTACGGATTTCGTTAATCTTCATCGTCGGAAACCTCCCCGTTGGATTTTAACATAAACACCGTGTCAAGCTTTATTGTCTTAGCGGCGTCGATGACCTGCTGCCTGTCGACATTGCAGATTTCATCAACATAAGCCTCGGGAGTTTTCAGCTCGCTTCTGAAAAGCTGGGACGAATACCACGAGCAGATACTCTCGGGTGTATCGTTGTTGCTGATAATGGAATCGGAAAGGCTCTTTATTGATGATGAGAAATCGTCGTCGGAGAATTCACCCTGAGCCACAAGGGATAGCTGATTGAGGATTTCGTTTCTGGCCTTTTCTTCGTTTATATCCTCGATACCGCTCTGTACCATAACAACGCCCTTTGAAGAGAACAGCGCTGCCGAGCAATAATAGCAAAGGCTCATTTTTTCGCGTACAACAGAGAAAAGCTTTGAATATGTGCCGCCGCCGAAGATGTCAACGGCAATACGCATAGCAACAGAGCTGTCCTCCTCGTTTTTCATACCTGTGCGAAGTCCCATAACGAGCTTGCCCTGCTTAATCGGCATTTCCTCACAGACATATCGGGGCTCGGGGATTTCGGTAACGAATTTTGTTGTAATATTTGTCGGCTGTCTGTTGATTGAGGCAAAACGCTCACGCAGCATCTGTGCAACAGGCTCAACCGCCATACTGCCGACCATTGTAATCTGCACCTGAGCCTCACAAAGCTCCTGCTTCCATGCACGGTAAACAGCGTCGGGAGTCAGTCCGCGCACATCGTCGACCTTACCCAAACGGTTGATTCCGTAAGCCTCGTCGCTGAACATAATTTCCTCACATCTCATAAGAGCGTAGCGGCGCTTGTCGTTCATTTCGTTTTCGATTGCCTCGATAAGAAGGCGTTTTTCCTGCTCAACGATGTCGGCAGGGAAGGCGTCACCGTTTGTTAGCGGATCAAAAATCATATCGCACAGAAGCTGAGCGCATTCAAGCGCAACCGTGTCATCGCCGAGAGCGAAGCGGTCGTCAATCGCAGTCAGGTTAAAGGAAAGAATCTGTGATTCACCGCGCTTGAGCACACCCGCAGAAACCGAAGCACCGTAAAGCTCGTCAAGCACACGGCTGAGAGTGATGTAATCGGGATATTTTGCACACCGTCTCTGAAGAATGAACGGCAGAATTGCCCTTGCCGAAGCGTCGGAATCAAGGGGCATTGCCAGACTGACATTGATGCGGCAGGTTTTGAATTTATCCGTGCTTATCGCACACAGACGAACACCGTCTGCTATGTTTTCAAAATGCATAAAGACACAACCTTAATTTAAATTTGCTATATTTAAATTAGTATACCACATTGCAATAAAAAATAAAAGTACAATACAAAAATAAGTTTATAAAGAAAAAATAAAGAAAAAATATCAATCTTGACAAAATAATGCTTTTAATGTATCCTTGAAAGGAATTAAGATTGTTGATTTTTGAAACAATCGAGAAAGAGAAAGGTGATGTAATGAAAGAGTATTTAAAAAGAGTCCGTGAAAATTGCAAAACCTGGGAAATTATCATCTGGTGGATTTTTCGAGGTTTGATGATATATGCGTTGATTCAGAGTCTTATCGATGTTGCACACGGAACGAGAGATATGTCTGATCCGCTTCAGGTTGTTGCAAATCTTGCCGGAATGTTCGCGTGGGAAATTTTTATGATGTTCCCGAAAAAGTCGATGCTCCGACACATTCCGTCATATATTCAGATTGTTTCAATCATAATGCTGTTCTGCGGCTCCTTCGGCGGAAAGTTCCTCAATCTTTATTATGAGCTTCGTCTGTGGGATTCGGCAATGCATTTTGTCAGCGGTGTTCTGACAGTTCTTCTCGGCTATCAGGTTGTTGTTGCAATGCAGAAGCGCGATAAGGTAACCTGTTCGGTGCCGATAGCTCTTCTTTGTGCGCTCGGCTTCTCGTTCTTTGTTTCAACCTGTTGGGAGCTTTTTGAGTTCACAACAGACCAGGTTATGAGCAATGCCGAAACAGGTGCAATCGGTGACGCACAGCATTGGAGCTACGCTCTCGCACAGGGAACTCCAAAGGAAGCAACACTCTTTGACCCGATTTATCCTGAGCGCTGGCCGCTTATGGATACAATGGGCGATATCATTCTCAATTCCGTCGGCGCAATCATCGCGTGGGTAGGACTCAAGATTTTCCCGTTCCTTCACAAGGGTAAGAACGATATCAACAACGAAATTGAAGGTCTTACAAAAGCAGAGAAAAAACAGACTGTCAGAAAATAAGATAAAAACAAGACAAAAATAAAGGATTGGCGTTTTGCCAATCCTTTTTGCTTTCTTAATTCAGATGAGCTTACTGTATTTTTCCTTAGCCTTGCGCAGCATATCCCTTACATCCTCCGCACCCTGATGGGACGCAGAATTTTCATTCTGCTCCTCATCAGTCGGAACAGCCTGCGGCTCATCCTCAATGCTTGCTTCTTCATCCTCAGCTAGGTAATTTTCGGACGAAGCAACGGGTGTTTGATCACCAAACGAATCATATTCGGCCTTGAGCTCACTCAGGCTTGTATACAATGCAAGAACATCCTCAGATATCCTTGTAATGTCAAGAAGAAGGGAATTGATTGTCTGCTTTGCGTTATCAACTCTCGCGTTTGTCAGCGAGGTGATATCCTCGGCAAGAATCCGCGCGCTTTCAACATAGTGGTCGGCATAGTCGACCGATTCGCGCATAAGCCTTGCGGATGCGGCGGACACACGGGAATTGCTCTGTGCCTCGGCAGAAAGTCTGTCGATTTCGGCATCCTTATCGGCAACAAGAGCCTCAAGCTCACTGACCGTCCGACTCAGCCTTTCAAGCTCCTCACGCTCTGACTGAGCGTTATAAGCCTCATTCTGCAGCTGAGCGATGCAGTTAATGACCTCGTTACGGTTAAAGCCGCCGATTATAGCTTTTTTAAGAACAATCTCGTTTTCCAAGAAAAACTCTCCCAAGAAAAATATGTTTTGAAATTACTCTACATCAGAAGTACAGTTCGGGCACTTGACAGCCTTGATGTCGATTTCTGAGCAGCAGTACGGACACTTCTTTGTTGTGGGCTCTGCCTCGGGCTCAGCATCCTTCTTGTTAGCCTTTTCTGTAATTGTGTTAATAAGCTTAACAAAACAGAAAATTACGAAAGACATAATGAGGAAGTTGAGAATAGCTGTAACGAAGTTACCCCAGGTAACTGTTGCCGCAAATTCGCCCTCGCCGATTTTCCAAACGCGCTGTGAAAAATCAATGTTGCCTGTAACCATACCTACAAGGGGCATAACGATGTCGTCAACCAAAGACTTAACGATAGCCTGGAAAGCACCGCCGATGATAACACCGACTGCGAGATCGACAACATTGCCTCTCAAGATAAACTTCTTGAATTCACCAAAAAAACCTTTGCCTTTTTTCATAATGGCACACCTCTCCTGATAATATTTAATTGATTTTAACATATATATGCTTTGTTTTCAATATACAAAACGAAAAATTGTGTCAGAAAAACTGATTTTTTGACAAAAAGGGCAAGATGTTGTGGTTTTGCGTATAAGCTAACCCCCGAGCAGAAATCTGCTTCGGGGGTTTTACTTTTATTCTCTGTGCCACTTGACGCCCTGTGCGGTATCCTCAAGAACAATACCCATTGCCTTGAGCTCGTCACGGATTCTGTCAGCCTCAGCCCAGTTTTTATCCTTTCTTGCCTGAGTACGCTGTGCGATAAGTGCCTCGACCTCGCTGTCAAGGTCGTCAGCCTTTCTGTTGTAAACAAGACCGAGCACACCGCAGAGCTCGTCAAAGAGCTTTGCCGCTGCCTCGCAGTTACCCTTGACGGGAGCGTCTGTGATTACATTTGTGTTGATGTCGCGGACAAGCTCGAATACTGCCGAAATACCGTCGGCTGTGTTAAGGTCGTCGTTCATTGCGTCGATAAACTGCTGACGACGCTTGTCGAGCATTGCCGTGATTTCTTCGCTTGCTTCGCCCTCAACCGCATTCTTGAGTGCGAAATCAAGGTTGTCGCGGCAGGTGTAAAGTCTTGTGAGTGAAGCCTTGCACTGCTCGATAACATCTGTGCTGTAATTGATGGGGCTTCTGTAATGAGAAGAAATCATAAGATAGCGGATCGGCTCATAGCCGTATTTTTCCGCAACATCACGGACTGTGAAGAAGTTGCCGAGTGACTTTGACATCTTGACATTGTCAACATTGATATATCCGTTATGCATCCAATAGTTTGCGAAGGGTGCGCCGTTGCAGCATTCACTCTGCGCAATCTCGTTTTCGTGGTGGGGGAAGATAAGGTCCTGACCGCCGCAGTGAATGTCAATTGTCTCGCCGAGATAGCGTCTTACCATAGCGGAGCATTCAATGTGCCAGCCGGGTCTGCCGTGTCCCCACGGAGACTCCCAATAGGGTTCGCCGGGCTTTGCTCTCTTCCAGAGAGCGAAGTCCATCGGCTCCTTCTTGACCTCACCGACCATAATTCTTGCGCCTGCCTCAAGGTCCTCAAGCGGCTGATGTGAGAGCTTGCCGTATTCGTCAAACTTCTTGGGGCTGAAATAAACATCACCGTCAACAGCGTAAGCATAGCCCTTTTCGATAAGGGATGAAACGATGCTGATAATCTCGTCGATGTTTTCTGTTGCCTTGGGGTGAACGGTAGCCTCGCGGATGTTCATACCCTTGACATCCTTCCAAAATTCCTCGATATACTTTTCGCTGACTTCCTTATATGTGATGCCCTCTTCATTTGCGCGCTTGATGATTTTATCGTCAATGTCTGTAAAGTTCTGAACAAAACGGACATCGTAGCCTGTATATTCAAGGAAACGGCGGAGCACATCAAAAACGCAGAGAGGTCTTGCGTTACCGATGTGGATAAAGTTATAAACTGTCGGGCCGCAGGCATAAATCTTAACCTTGCCCTCCTCAACTGTTCTGAGTTCTTCCTTCTGACGGGTAAGAGTGTTAAATACTTTCATTAGTCTTGTTCCTCCATCTTTTTCTTTAGTTTATCTATTTCTGCCCTTAATTTGCAAAGCTCCTCCGAAATCGGGTCGGGAATATGAATCTGGTCAAGATCCTGAACGCGCTTTCCGTTACGGCGAACAACTCTTGCGGGCACACCGACGGCCGTTGAATTATCGGGGATTTTATCAAGCACAACCGCACCCGCGGCAATGTTCGTGTTGTCACCGACAGTAACGGGGCCGAGCACCTTCGACCCTGCACCGATAAGCACATTGTTGCCGATTGTCGGATGTCGTTTGCCTGTATCCTTACCGGTACCGCCGAGGGTAACACCCTGATAAATCGTAACATCGTCACCGATAATTGTCGTCTCACCGATGACGATTCCCGTGCCGTGGTCGATAAAGAAGCGTCTTCCTATCTGCGCACCGGGGTGGATTTCAATACCCGTGCGCCTGACATTGAGCTGCGAAATCATACGCGCGATGAAAAACATATTTTTGTTATAAAACCAGTGTGCTTTTCTGTGGCTTCTTATAGCCTTGAATCCGGGATAGAGAAGCATAACCTCGATTGCCGAATGTGCGGCAGGGTCGCGGTCGAGGACGCACCTGATATCCTCTTTCATTCTTTCAAACATAACATCACTCACTTTCAAAAGCGGTCGAAACGGAAAAGGAACAATAAAAAAGCCCCATCGCCAATGGCGACGGAGGCGGTGTTCCGCGGTTCCACTCCGACTTATTACTTTTTAGCCCTATAACGGCGGCTTCCGCACAGAGATACTCGGCATAAGCTTTTCCCCCTGCGTGCTGGCGGGTGCATTTCACAAATCGCGTCATAAGAGGCTTTCACCAAAGCGCCTCATTCTCTGATATGACGAAGAAGAGCTACTTCTCCCGATAATCGCATTTAAGTTCAATGTATTATACTATAATTATATATAAAAATCAAGAGGTTGTTACGAAAGTTGTGCGAGGCTATGGATAAAGGCTTATTTCATCCGCGTTGCCGTCACGGTTTAGGCACATACTATCCCGAAATTGACGAGGTAGACCGTGAATATGACGGTTATGTCGAGCGTGATGTTACTGATTACGGCGAATACAGCAAGGCACATATCGAGAATATGATACAGCGGTACAAACGCCTGTCTCTCGGCAGTATCGACCCCGACAATGTCGCAAGGTATGAGGCAAAGCTCAGGGAGTGGGAAACCAAAGAGAAAGAATTCGACACGATCTGGACTGATGAACATAAAACTATGGTCAAAAACGAAAATAAAAAAATCAGAAATCAATCTTCTGACCGCGAAATGTTCCTTAAGTATAAAGAAGTGCTGAAGGAAATTGCGCCTCAAACTATTGAAGAGTTTGTGCAAATGAAGTATAATAAAAATAATGAGTGGTCAAATGTTAAAAAGCGGTATATGGTCGCCAAGAATTATAAAATAGATTCAGGCTATGTGAATGTTTCGGAGATTTTGAGACTTGACGATGTGGTTATTTCAGAAAAAAGAAATCATTTTACAAGTAATTTCAAAAAAAGCGGAAATATCGCAGGTGCGTATTTAGACAACAATGTTGAAAATATGTTTTATGCCCATAGTTCTATGAATAGTAGTTCAAATGGTTATAAAGGAAACTCTCAAATTGTTTTGTTAAAAGAAGACCGAAGATTTACCTATGTAAATGTACCTTTACCGAATGGTAAAGTCAGAACGGAAACATATTTTGATACAGAGGCTAAGCTTTTTGAGTTTTTTGCCGATTTGTATGAAACAACTAAATTCAAGTCAATTACGATGCTGTCAGAAAGAGGGATGTGCGACAGTTGTCAAAATGTTATGAAACAGTTTAAAGCAAGGTATCCGGATATAACATTAAATGTTGTTTCGAACAAAAAGGTCGAAGGAAATGTTTGGAAATATAGGAGGCGCAAGTAGATGCAATATGAATTAACATATCACGATGCAACAGAATTATGTGATGAAAAAATGAATGCATATAAGCCCGAAAATGGAACTGAAGCTCAGAACGCAATGCTTTGGGATATTGATGAGGATTCTTTAGAAGAAGCAGAACGACTTAATGTTATTCTTGCGCTTATAAAATGGGAAATCGAAAATGATAAGCTTACAGATGAATTGAAAGATGAACTGTATTTATATTATCAGGACTATACAAAAGGCAACCTTGCAAATATTATTGATGATAATGAATCAGACAGTGTAATAAATGACTTGTCGGAATGCTATAACAAGGTTTTCGAATAAATTAAACATCAGATATCAAAAAGCTCATTTGCTTTTGTAACGGGGGTGCTGTCGGCATCCCCTTAGTTTTTACCCAAATTCGCAATCGCTTACCAATTTAATAAGATGATTCAAGACATCGATTCGTAAGATTCGGTGTCTTTTTTATGCGTTTGGTTTTATTCCGTAGGGCACGGCGCTTGCCGTCGAACCGAAATTTTCCGATAAACTGACGGCGTGTCGTAAACGCCACGCCCTACACACATTGATATGCTTGTAGGGGATGCGTTCCGCATCCCGCCTTATTTTTTAAGTCTTGGCGGCAGCAAGCCACCGCCCTACCGTGCGTTACTTTAATTTGGTTATATATTTTTGCGGCGCAGCCCCTTCGACCGCACGGTCGGATTTCATTGCAAGGTCAGAGACCTTGCTCAGGCGCAGGCACGAAAATTCACCGCACCAAAAATTAACACTAACCCCTCCTGTGCATAGAATGTATTAGGCGTATGCCAAAAATCTGAAAAGGAGTTAGTTTGACTTGAATAACCCTTCATATTCCCATCATGTCAAGCCGATGGGTTATCATAAACCGCATTTTGCGGAAAGCTATTCGGGCAAGATGACAGCTCTGCCCGAATGTCCTCAGGTTGCGATGGCCTATGTGCCGTTCCAGACGGATTTCACAACCTATGACGAAATGCAGGCTCTCAGGTGCGGAACTCTGTTCCCCGTTCTCAACAAGCCCTTCCTCGGAAGTGGTAACAGATGACAAGAGCAATGCTTTTGCAAAGGCTTGATGCCGTTCAGTTCGCGATGTGGGAGCTTCATCTCTATCTTGATACCCACCCCGACGACCTTGCCGCACTTTCACTCTACAAAAAGTACGAAGAGAAAAACGAAAAGCTTGTCTGTGAATACGAGGAGCAGTACGGTCCTCTTTACTCGGACTGCGACCCCGGCGCAATGTGGCTGAAAAATCCGTGGCCGTGGGATTTAGGAGGTAGCTGCTGATGTTTGTCTATGAAAAGAAATTACAGTATCCCGTAAAAATCACAAACCCCAACCCGAAATATGCTCAGATCATCATTTCTCAGTACGGCGGACCTGACGGAGAGCTCGGTGCTTCGCTCCGTTATCTCAGCCAGCGTTATTCGATGCCGTATCCCGAGCTCAAGGGTCTTCTGACAGATATCGGTACAGAGGAGCTCGGCCACCTTGAAATGATCGGTGCGATTATTTATCAGCTGACAAGAAATCTTACACCCGAGGAAATCAAGCGCAGCGGCTTCGACACCTACTTTGTCGACCATACTGCGGGCGTTTACCCGACAGCGGCAAGCGGTTTCCCGTGGACGGCGGCAAGCATGCAGTCAAAGGGCGACCTTATCACCGACCTTTCGGAGGATATGGGCGCGGAGCAGAAGGCGCGTACTACTTACGACAACATTCTTCGTCTTGTAGACGATCCCGATGTTCGTGAGCCTATCAAGTTCCTGCGTGAAAGAGAAATCGTCCACTTCCAGCGCTTCGGCGAAGGTCTCCGCCTTGCGACAGACAGAATGGACTGCAAAAACTTCTATGCGTTCAACCCGAGCTTTGATAAGTAAAAAACAGCAGATGGGCATTTGCTCATCTGCTTTACTGATTTACGCAATTTATAAATATGCATTTTGTTTGACAATAAAAAATATCTGTGATAGGATGAATGCGGAAATAGCATTGAAATTTAAATTCAATTGTCGACGGGGTGTATTGTTGTGGAAAAAACTTCATTCAGTGTGATAATGCCTTGTTATAATTCTGAAGCCTATTTGACCGATGCACTTGAGAGTGTAGTCAATCAGACTTACGAAAATTGGGAACTGATTATTATCAATGACGGCTCAGTTGATAATACCTTGAAAATAGTAAATTCGTATGCTGAGAAAGATGAGCGTATCAAGGTTTTCTCGAAAGAAAACGGTGGCTACGCAACGGCAGTAAATATGGGGTTGGATCATGTAGAGGGTGATTATTTCCTTTTTTTGGGCTCAGATGATTACCTTGCTGCCGATTTGTTTGAAAAGCTGTATAACGAGATAGAAAAAATTAATATTTTACCGGATATGATAGCCTTCAGAACCAGAAAAGTAGAAAATGGTGTAGTAGGGCAAATAGAAAAAAGGACCAGATTTGAAAATGTTTTGCTTTGTAATAGAAACTTGAAAGAGTTTACTGAATCTGCGCCTCAACACGCAAGCATTTTTGTGGTAAGGGACACCTCAAGATGTTACAAACGGGAATTGCTGGGAGAAACGCGCTACTTCGGAACAACCGGAATGGATGCAGACGGCATATTCTCTATGCTTATAGCTCATAAAGCACACTCTTTTTTTAATGTACCGGTAGACGGCTATTTTTGGAGAATCAGAGGTGATTCGGTATCTGCAACTAAATCTTTACGAAAGACTATCGACAGGATTGATAATTGGTATAGATTTTTTAATATAATAATTGATTTTGATGCCAATGAGATAACTTCTGCTGAACAAGAATATTTGAAATCTTATAGCAGTTTTATAATGGAATTAGCAAGTGTACCGGGCAATGTTATAAAATACAGAGATTTTATTATGAAAAATGCAGTATTCAGCAAAGATGTTTCAAAAATAATGAATGTTGATTTATCAACCGAATTGGATTATATTGCAAAAGTTCCGCTTTTATACTCGGTGTATCGTTGGTCTCGCCGCTTTATAAAAAAGAAGTGGAGTAACTTTAAAGAGATAATCCAAAACCGCTGAACAATAATACGAAGCAGTTTACTGACAGACCTGCGAATCAAATGTCTGGAGGACCGCAAAAAAGCCCTGCCGTGCTTGCGGCGGGGCATTATTCTGCCGTATCATCGGTTGAGCTCGTCGATAACAACCTCGCGGAAGTGGCACAGCTCAACCTCACAGCTGTTGAGGATATCGGTGATTTTCTGTGTCAGCGACCTGCTGACGGAAACATCGTCAAAATATGCCAGCACCTCGTCATTAAGCGGGTCGCGTGCGACAATTCCGTAGGTCAGGATGATTTTTTCGTCATCAAGCATAAGCACATTGTTCGATAAAGAATATGTAACCTTCATAACTCACCTATAAAATGTGAATTTAATTCACCTTATGTGAATATAATATGCCTTTCGTTACAAAAAGTCAATGCTTTTTTTGATTTTTCTTCACCCTACAAAAACTTGCAATAAAATTCTTTTTGTGGTATGGTATATTTAAGAGGTGTGATTATGCATTTACAGGAATCAGGCGAGATGTATCTCGAAACCATATATGTGTTAACAAAAAACAGTGACTGTGTGCGTTCGATTGATGTATGCGAGTATATGGGCTATTCAAAGCCGAGCGTCAGCAGGGCAATCGGACTTCTCAAAAACGGCGGATATGTGTCCGTTGATTCTGAGGGACATCTCTCTCTCACGGCACACGGTAAGGAGACTGCCGAAAAAATTTATGAGCGGCACACGATGCTGACGCAGTTTCTTGTAGGACTCGGTGTTAAGAGAGAGACGGCGTCGGAGGACGCCTGCAAGATAGAGCATGTTATCAGTGACGAAACCGTTGAGGCAATCCGACACTATATTGAAAGCAATCGGGGATGATTTTTTGAAGTATTCGGTCGACAGAATTGAAGAGGGTATTGCTGTCTGTGAGGATGAAAACGGAGAAATTCTGAAGGTGAAGCTTGAAGAATTGCCGTCAGAGGTCAGAGAGGGCGATGTGCTTCTCAGGGACGGGACAGGCTTTGTTTTGATGCCTGACGAAACCGAGGAAAGAAAAAAACGAATCGCATCACTTCAGAAAAGTATATTTACAAAGAGATAACAGAATAAAAATTAACCTCTGCATTTTCAGTTGTCAGAACTGAGGGTGCAGAGGATTTTTATTGCTTTTAAAAGTGAGTTATGATAAACTCTACTCAGAGGTGGTTGGAATGAGCCTTAAGGATAAAATCAGATTTAAAAACGGCAAGCTGAAGGTTATGCAGCTTTCCGATTTGCAGGATACAAAAAACACGAGCGTTGACACATTGCAGTTTGTTGATTCTGCGATTGCGAAGGTCAAGCCCGATTTCATAATTCTGACGGGTGATCAGCTTGATGTCGTCGGTCTCTGGGGTAAGGGTGAAAAGGCGGAAAAGAATGTTGAAATTGCAATCCGCAGACTTTTCAGCGTTATCGAAAAGCACAATATTCCCTATGTCCTCACCTTCGGCAATCACGACCGCGAGACGGGTGTTTCAAACGAGGAGCAGGCGGAGGTCTACAAAACCCTGAAAAACTGCATCTGCTTTGATGATCTGAACGACGGAAGACCCGACGTCGGCACATTCAATGTTCCCGTACTTTCAACTGACGGTGAAAGGGTAGCGCTCAACTTTTTTGTGATGGACACTCATTCAAAAACAAAGGGTGTCGGTTACGAGGGTGTGAACGACAAACAGCTTGAATGGTACAGGGCTGTGGGTGAGAAGCTCAAGGCGGAAAACGGCGGAGAGCTTGTACCGTCAATGGTTTTTCAGCACATTCCCGTCAGTAACATAATGGAGCTTTTCAAGGAAGTGCCGAAGAGGACAAAGGGTGCGGAATGCGACTTTGTCAAAGACAACCCTAGATATTGGATTCTTGATGAAGAAAAGCTTTTCCACAACTATACTTATGGCGAAACACCGTCAATGACACTCGGTACAAAGCAGTTTGATGCAATGAAGGCGCAGGGAGATGTTTTTGCGATGTATTTCGGACACGATCACTACAATTCCTTTGCAGGCAAGGTCGACGGAATCGACCTCGGCTACTGTCCGGGAACGGGCTACAACTCCTACGGCACAAAGCACAGAGCCTTCCGCGTGTTTGAATTCGACGAGAACGATGTGAAGAATTACAAGACCTATTCGCTCAACTACAAGGATTGCTGTAAGCAAATGAAGACCGCGCCGCTTAAAAATGCGTTTTCCTATTGGTCACCGTGCAACCCTTCAGCGGCAGGTCCGTTCGTTGCAAAGATTCTGGCGGTGCTGATTCCTTATATTCTTTTAAACATACTTGTTTATAAATTAGTAAGTCCTGATTTTGTGATTGAGCATTTAAAGGGTTTGGTTGAATTCGGAGTTTTGTACGGCGTGATATTCACAGTTTATAACAAGATTCTCAGACACATAATAACAAAAGATTCTTTGAGGTGAAAATAATGAACGAGGTAATGAAAACAATTTTAAAAAGACAGACAATCCGCGAATACAAGCCCGAGCAGATTTCGGATGAACAGCTCGAGGCACTCAAGCAGGCGGCTCTTCGCGCGCCGAGCGGAAGAAACGGACAGCCGTGCCATGTGCGTTTTGTTCAGAATGCAGAGATGCTCAAGGAAATGAACACGGATTTCAAGGAGCTTGTCGGCTACGATACCCCTGCCTACACCCGTTGGGACACAAATCCCGTTTATCACAACGCACCGACCTTCATCGTGCTTTTTGCCGAGGGTGAGAGCTATATGGACGGCGGAATTATGTGTGAAAACATCTGCATTGCCGCAGAGGGTATGGGACTAGGCACTTGCATAATCGCAAGCGTGGGCGCACTCTTTGCCGACGGAAACGAGCAGGGCAACAAGTGGAAGCGTGCATGGGATATCCCCGAGGAGTACAAATTCCTTATCGCAATCGCGGTCGGATACCCTGACGAAAAACCCGAAATGAAGCCGAGATTTGAGGACAGGATTAAGGTTATAAAATAATCTGATCGGAGGATATATGAATGGGTGGATTTGAACTGTTTCTGGTTCGGAGAATTACGGCATTCATACTGTTTTTTATGACGATTTTTAACTGCATTGCAGGTGTCGGAAGGGTGACGGAGGCTCCGACAGAGATCAACGGATCCCTTGTTTGTACAGATGCACTCGGAAGGAGTGTTATCACAGCGGGCGACAGCGAAAAGCGTGTCGGTGTTTTCTACTTTCTATGGCACGGACAGCATTCGAGCAACAGGATTATTGACAATTCAAAGCTCGTCAAAGAGCATCCCGAAGCAATAACCTCCGAGGAGGCCTGGCTCTCGGCAGGCGGCGGATTTGAGCAGGAGTTTCATCACTGGGGTGAACCGCTTCTCGGCTATTATTCCGCCGATGATGCGTGGGTTTTCAGAAAGCATGTTCAGATGCTGACCGATGCGGCAGTTGATTTTATTGTAATTGATGCGACCAATGCCTTCACATATTCTCAGCCGATGAAGAAGCTGATAGATGTCTGGTATGAGTATTATATCAAGGGTTGGAATGTGCCGAAGATTGCATATTACACCAATTCCGCTTCGGGCGATACGATGAACAGAATCTATGATGAGATATATAACGATGCTGAGCTCAGAAGCAAATATCCCCGTCTTGATGAGCTGTGGTTTCGATTTGACGGTAAGCCGCTGATTATCGGAAACAATAATGACGGCTGTCTCAGGCCCGAGGTCAGCGAATATTTCAGAATAAAAGCATCGCAATGGCCGTACGAAGAAAAGCAGAAGGACGGCTTCCCGTGGATGGAATTTGAACGTTCGCTGACATTCAAATCTGTTTACAAAAAAGACGGCGTTAAGATTATGAATGTATCTGTTGCACAGCATTCGGATACATTCGCCTTCAGTAAAACTGCGTGGTACGGTGAAAACGACCGCACCCGTTCGTGGCATGACGGCAAAAACGATACCTCTGAAGACGCAATGCTTTACGGCTATAACTTTGCCGAGCAATGGGAATTTGCAATTAAAATGAATCCCGATATCGTGTTTGTAACAGGCTTCAACGAGTGGGTTGCTCAAAGACAGCCGGGCAACGGGGAATATCCTATACAGTTTGTTGATTGCTGTGATGAAAATGCATCGCGCGATTTTGAACCGTCCGCAGGTGTTCTCGGTGATAATTACTATCTTCAGCTTGTAAACTATATTACAAAATTCAAGGGCTCGTCTGCGAGAGTTGCGAAGGGTGAAAAGATAACGATTGATATAAACGGAGACTTTTCACAATGGGATTCACACAAGATAACCGCTGTTTACAAGGATTATGATAATGACATTGTTGACAGAAACGCGCCTGATTTTGCAGGAAATGCTGTAACGGACACCTCGGGAAGAAACGATATTGTAAATATGAAGATTGCCGAGGATGAGAAGAATTACTATTTTTATGTCGATACGGCAAAGCCCCTGACTTCCGATGACGGCGGCTGCTGGATGTCACTTTTCATCAACGAAAATATAGTTGTAAACCGCACTGCACCCGAAAACGGAAAAACTGCCGTTGAAAAAAGTGCAGACGGAAAGTTTGAAAAAATCGGTGAAGCGTCAATCCGGTACGAGGGTAATAAGCTGATGCTCAGCGTGTCAAAGTCAATTTCCGGGCTTTCGGACAGCTTTAATTTCAAGTGGGCAGACAACTATATCGAAAACGATGTTTATTCATTTTACACACACGGTGATGCTGCCCCTTACGGCAGACTTTGCTATCGGTATTAAGGAGTGATTGTATGTTCAAGTACGAATACGAACCTGTCAGCTGTGAAATGGACGGCTGGGGAATGTTTAACGGAAATTCCTACGGTATTGCCGATTATAAATCAATTATAGAAAAGCGCGCAAACGACGGATGGCGGTATGTCGGTTATATCCCGACAAGACAGCGCGGCACGGGACATATTCAGGAATTGGATCTGATTTTTGAAAAGGAAGAATAATTTTCAGAGGTTTGTATGGTCAGAGAAATAAAAGAAAATGAATTGAACGGGTTGTTGGAGCTGTACCTGCATTTGCACGAAAGCTCGGTGCCTGAAACGACAGAACACCTGATAAAAACTTGGGAAACAATAACGAAAGATGATAATCATCACATTATTGTGAAAATTGCAGACGAAAAAATAGTTTCTACCTGTGTATGCGTAGTTATACCCAACCTTACAAGAAATGTCAGACCGTATGCATTTGTTGAGAATGTTGTTACGCATACAGATTATCGCGGCAAAGGCTATGCAACAGAATGTCTGAACTATGCAAAAGAAATTGCAGAAAAATCAAATTGTTATAAAATGATGTTGCTCACGGGCTCAAAGGAAGAAAAAACTCTCAATTTTTATCAAAATGCGGGATATAACAGCTCAGACAAAACTGCCTTTATTCAATGGCTGGAATAAGTAAAAATCCAAGGTATTTGCGTACCTTGGATTTCTTTTTTTATTTAATTCCGCAAGCCTTTTTAAGCGGTTTAACAGAAATTATGATGCAAGCCATAATTACGGTGATGATTGTTTCGGGAAGCATAAAGGTCGCGTTATAAATAAGTGAATAAACAACGCTCAGAGTGTTACCCGAATATGTCGAAAGAATGCCTGCGCCGTAGTCCATACCGCCGCCCTCGGTGAAAAACCACTCGGCATAGGTGCCGAAAAGGATATATCCCGAAAGGAAATGTGAAACATACTTGAGCACACAGGCGAATACAGAGCCGAGCGCGAAAGAAAGCTGAGGATTCTTAACTGCCTTTTTGAAAACACCGCCTGTTCCGAGCATTGCGCCCGCAACAATATAGTCGAGAAGCGCGCAAAGAAGCACCTGATACCACGCAAAGCCTGCTCCCGAAACCGCACCTGAGATGCCGAAAACTGTCTGAAGAATTCCGTAAACGATGCCTGCGCTGAGTCCCCACTTTATGCCGTAAGCGTAGCCTACAAAAAGAATCGGCACAAAGCTGAAAAGCGTTACCGATCCGCCGTAGGGAAGCTCGCTGAACTTGATAAACGAAAGCACGGTTGACATCGCAACCATAATTCCGCTGACGGTGAGCTTCAATGTGTTGTCGCTCATTTTATTTGATTTTTGGTTATTCATAAATTTTAAACTCCTTTCCTGACTGATTCTATCAGTCAACAGAGGGCTTGTCTCAGGCTGAATGAACCTTTACCTGAAACAAATAATACAAATCGCGTTTTATCCGCTACCCGGGAAGGCGGATAAAAAGGAAAACGCTCGGTCAGCTAAACCGAGCGTAAGTGCTTTTGTATTGCAATACATTCCTACGCTGGCATTATCCAGATCAGGTTAAGGGTATAATCTCAGCCGTTTGCACAGCACCCCTGTATTATGTGACCGTCAGACAAACCAACGCTCACTTTTTGTCTAATAATACATCGCAAAAAACGATTTGTCAACACAAATTTTTTATTTATTCCAGAATTTTCTGTCGAGTGAGCGGTACTGTATTGCCTCGGCGATATGTGTCGCTTCGATAATTTCAGAATTATCAAGGTCGGCAATAGTTCTTGCGACGCGCAGAATTTTATCATAAGCGCGGGCGGAAAGTCCGAGCTTGTCAAACGCCAGCTGAAGCATCTTCATCGCAGGCTCGCTTGCGACACAAAATTCCCTTGTCATTGCCGAATTCATCTGAGCGTTACAGTTAGCGGCTGTGCCCCTGAGTCTTTCCTGCTGAATTTTTCTTGCCGCTTCAACCCTCTGCTTGATTTTTGCCGACGGTTCACCCTTATGAGCGTCTGAAAGCTTGTTGAAATCCACGGGCGGAACTTCAATATGAATGTCAATTCTGTCAAGCAACGGGCCGCTGACCTTGGCAAGATAGCGCGATGCCGCACCCGATTGACAGGTACACTCCCTTACGGGATGTCCGTAATATCCGCAGGGGCAGGGATTCATCGCACACACAAGCATAACCGAACACGGATAACACGATGTGCCCGATGCACGCGAAATGGTGATTTTTCCGTCCTCGAGCGGCTGTCTCATAATTTCCATAGATTGTCTTGAAAACTCAGGCAGTTCGTCAAGAAAAAGAACGCCGTTGTGTGCGAGCGAAAGCTCGCCCGGCTTAGGAATTGCACCGCCTCCCGAAAGACCGACTGTTGAAACTGTATGGTGCGGTGAGCGGAACGGCCGAGCGGTAATGAGCTGTGATTTACCCTTGAGAGCGCCCGCAATCGAATAGATTTTTGT
Organism: Acutalibacteraceae bacterium; assembly: GCA_045540195.1. Lineage (GTDB taxonomy): Bacteria > Bacillota > Clostridia > Oscillospirales > Acutalibacteraceae > CAG-488. The sequence continues at coordinate 3,839 of JAZQGS010000051.1, read as the reverse complement.
TGTTTCGAGACTCTCTTCAAATGTCATCGAGGGAAGTATCGACGGTATTCTTTTGGCAAGCATACTCTTGCCCGTACCGGGACTGCCTATCATCAGCGTGTTATGTCCGCCCGCGGCGGCAACCTCAAGCGCCCTCTTTGCCTCAAACTGTCCCTTTACATCAGCAAAATCGGGCATAAATAAAAATGCATCGTCATCGTTCTGAGCGCAGGGGACGGCAGGGGCAATTTTTGACAGTCCGCGCAGATGGTCTATAACCTGATGAATGTCGTTTACGGGATAAACCTCAATGCCCTCAACCACAGCCGCCTCATTGGCGTTGACCTCGGGAACAAAGATTCCCTTGATGCCGTTCTGACGGGCGCTTATAACCATCGGCAGAACACCGTTTATATGGCGGATTTTGCCGTCGAGCGAAAGCTCACCGAGAAAAGCGTAGTCCTTTGTGGAGGCATCGAGCTGCTCGGATGCAAGCAGAAGCGTGATAAATATTGCAAGGTCATAAACGGGACCCTCCTTGCGTCTGTCGGCAGGTGCAAGATTGACGGTGATACGGCTGACAGGGAAGGTAAAGCCGCAGTTCTTTATAGCGGAACGCACTCTGTCACGGGATTCGCTGACGGCGGAATCGGGAAGTCCGACAACATCAAAGCGCGGAAGTCCGCCTGAAATATCCGCCTCGACGGTTACGGGGAATACCTCCATACCGTAAATTCCGAGACTGTTTACCCTTGCAAACAAAATAATCACCTCAATTTATCGATTACAAAAACATTAAATCAAATTTATGCAAGTTTTTCAAGTAATTTACTTTATTTTTATTTTTTGTTATTGTATAATATCATAGAATAGGTTTTATTCAGAAAAAACAAGGAGTAGATAACTATGCTTAAAAACATTCCCTCGGTGCTTTCACCCGAGCTTTTAAAAACACTTATGGAAATGGGTCACGGCGATTATCTTGTAATCGGTGACGGCAATTTCCCTGCGGCAACAAACGCAAAGCGTCTTATCCGTTGTGACGGCCACGGCGTACCCGAAATTCTTGACGCTATTCTCAAGCTTATGCCGCTTGATACTTATGTTGAAAATCCTGTCGGACTTATGGATAACGGTGACCCCGACAACCGTCCCGAAATCTGGGCAGTATATAAGGACATCATTGAAAAGAACGAGGGCGAAAAGGGTATCGAGCTTGTTGAACGCTTTGATTTCTACGATAAGGCAAAGGGCGCATTTGCAATCATCGCAACAGGCGAGACAGCAATTTATGCTAACATTATTCTTCAAAAGGGTGTTGTAATCAATGACTAAAAGAGTTCTTGCTTTTGACTTCGGTGCTTCAAGCGGCCGCGCTATCATCGGATGCTTCGACGGCGGAAAAATCACCCTTGAGGAGGTTCACCGCTTCTCAAACGATCCCGTAAGTGTCGGCGGCACTGTTTACTGGGATGTGCTTCGTCTCTTCCACGAAATCAAGCAGGGCATCATCAAGGCGCGTATGGCGGGCGGCTTCGACAGCATCGGTATTGATACATGGGGCGTTGACTTCGGTCTTATTGATGCCGAGGGCAAGCTGATGGAAAATCCCATCCACTACCGTGACACAAGAACAGTCGGCCTTGTTGAAGAGTCGTTCAAGACAATGCCGAAGGAAAAGCTTTACGGTATTACGGGCATTCAGTTTATGGAGCTCAATACCTTGTTCCAACTCATTTCACTTAAAAAATACAGACCGTGGATGCTCGAAAGAGCTGACAAAATGCTCTTTATGCCCGACCTTTTTGCATATATGCTCACGGGCAAGATGTGTGCGGAGTATTCAATCGCATCCACATCACAGCTTATCGACCTTCAGACAAGCAGCTGGTCAAAGGAGATTCTCGAGGCATTCGGAATCAAAGAGGATATTTTTGCTCCGATTGTAAAGCCGGGTACGGTCCTCGGTACTCTCACACCCGAAATCTGCGAGGAATGCGGTGTTGATCCTGTTCCCGTTATTTCGGTCTGCGGTCACGACACACAGTCGGCAATCACTTCTGTTCCCTGCGAAAGCGGCAACTTTGCCTTCCTTTCAAGCGGAACCTGGTCACTTTTCGGCACAGAGCTCGAAAAGCCGATTGTCAACGAAACCTCACTTAACATCAACATCACAAACGAGGGCGGATTTGACGGTACTGTCGGCTTCCTAAAGAATATTATTGGTTTGTGGCTGATTCAGGAAAGCCGCCGTCAGTGGCAGAGACAGGGTGAGGATTATTCCTACGCCGACCTTGAGAGAGAGGCTCTTGCGGCTGAGCCGTTCAAGTGCTTTATCGACCCCGATGCACCCGAGTTTGTGCCTCACGGCAATATCCCGAAGCGAGTTCAGGAGTTCTGTGAAAAGACAGGACAGTATGTTCCTCAGACTGTCGGTGAGATTATGCGTTGCATCTACGAAAGCCTTGCAATGAAATATAAGCTCACCTTCGAGAAGCTCTGCGAATGCACCGAGCGTGATTATCCCGTCATCCATGTTATCGGCGGCGGAACAAAGGATACACTTCTTTGTCAGCTCACCGCAAATTCCTGCAACCGTACCGTAAAGGCCGGTCCGATTGAGGCAACGGTTATGGGTAATGTTGCAGTTCAGCTGATGTCGGCTGATGCAGTTGCTTCTATCAGCGAGGCAAGAAAAATTGTTGCCGATTCCTCCGAGCTTAAAGTGTATGAGCCGAAGGATGTCGACAAGTGGGAAGAGGCTTATGCCGATTTCCTCAAAATCGCAAAATAAAGCAAACCAAGCTAAGGCTTGAAATATAGTAAATTATTCTGAAAGGATGATATTATAATGGCAGAAAACAGATTTATCGGTGATTACCCTGTAATCGGTATCCGCCCCGTTATCGACGGCAGAAGAGGTCCCCTCAAGGTAAGAGAAGGTCTTGAGGATCAGACAATGGGTATGGCAAAGGCTGCAAAGAAGCTCTTTGAAGAAAATCTCAAGTATTCAAACGGCGAGCCCGTCAAGGTTGTTATCGCTGACACAACTATCGGCCGTGTAGCAGAGGCTGCTGCTTGCGCAGAAAAGTTCAAGAAAGAGGGCGTTATGATTACTCTTTCCGTTACTCCCTGCTGGTGCTACGGCTCAGAGACAATGGATATGGATCCCATGACCATCAAGGGTGTATGGGGCTTTAACGCAACAGAGCGTCCGGGTGCAGTTTACCTTGCATCAGTTCTTGCCGCTCACGCACAGAAGGGTCTTCCTGCATTCGGCATCTACGGCCACGATGTTCAGGAAGCAGACGAGTCCGATAACATTCCTGCTGATGTTGAAGAGAAGCTTCTCCGCTTTGCCCGTGCAGCAGTTGCAGTTGCAACAATGAAGGGCAAGTCATACCTTCAGATCGGCTCAATCTGTATGGGTATCGCAGGCTCATCAATCGACCCGAACTTCCTCGAGGAGTATCTCGGTCTCCGTGTTGAGTCAGTTGACGAGGTAGAAATCATCAGACGAATGACAGAAGGCATCTACGACGAGGCTGAATTCCGGAAGGCTCTCAAGTGGACAAAGGAAAACTGCAAGGAAGGCTTCGACAAGAACCCCGAGTTCGTAAGAAAGTCAGACGAGCAGAAGGAAAAGGATTGGGAATTCGTTGTCAAGATGATGGTTATCATCAAGGACCTTATGAACGGCAACAAGAACCTTCCCGAGGGCTGTGAAGAAGAAATGGTCGGTCACAACGCTATCGCAGCAGGCTTCCAGGGTCAGCGTCAGTGGACAGACTTCTACCCGAACGCAGACTTTGCAGAGGCTCTTTGCAACACATCCTTCGACTGGAACGGCGCTCGTGAGC
>JAZQGS010000050.1:0-7747 GCA_045540195.1 Acutalibacteraceae bacterium | reverse complement strand
TGCAGCAAGAGTGTTGAAGCCCATACCGTCACCAATCATAAGAATAACGTTCTTATAGGTTTTATACTCCTCTTCACCTGTTGCCTTCTTACCCGTCATTCCGAACCAGCCGGAAATACCGATAAGAGCAGAGAGAGCGAGGGACAAAACTGTTTTGAAAAATCCTAACATTACATCAACCTCCAAAAATTTTATACACAGATTATACTATACTTTTTTCACCATTTCAATAGAAGCAATTAAAATAATTTCCGTAAAAGAGCATTCACAAATTCCGCATCTACATCGCCCCAGTTGCGCTTGAGACCTGCGTTATTCTGCCAGCGCGGTGAAAGGTTTTCGACATCCTCATCGGTCAGTTTTACATCGATTTGCGGCGTAACCGCCGAAACAACCGACTTGAATTTTTCCGATGAAAGTCCTGTTTCTTCAAAGAATTCTGCCGTAAGCTCGGGTTTTACCTCGGAATTGTAGCTTATAAATTCATTAAGAAAGACCGCACACGCCGTGCCGTGGGCAACACCGTAATTCTCGGTCAAAAAATACCCGAGAGCGTGCGGAAATGCAGTGCCCGTAACAGAAATCGCATATCCTCCGAGAAGAGAAGCGTTATAGAGCTGTTCTCTGTCATCGATATTGAGATTCTGTGTTCCGACTGAAATTATCTTGTCAAATACCTTAAAGAGCTTTCTGACGCCTGCAACGGCAAAGACCTTTGAGATATCGTTTGCTGAACGGTTAAAGAAGCTTTCGACACAATGTGCGAGTGCATCAACCGCAGTCGAACGCGTAAAAGAAGCTGAAAGGCTCATCGTGTATTTCGGGTCGCCGAGTGACAAAGAGGGATAGGTAAGATCGTTTCTGAAGCTCTTTTTAAAGCCCTTTGAATTTGTGATAACCGCCACGCTCGTTACCTCACTGCCCGTACCTGCTGTTGTTCCGACAGCAACGATGGGAAGAGGTGCTCTGCCCCACTCCATTGAATAGAGCATTTCTTCGGTAATATTCGGATTTGCGGCAACAACGGCAATCGCCTTTGAAGCATCAAGCGGAGAGCCACCGCCGATGCCGAGGATGAAATCCGCTCTGAGTTCACGAGCGAGCTTACCTGCCTCAAAGCACGATTCGACAGTCGGATTCTGCTGAATTTTATCGTAGATTTCATATACAACGCCCTCTGATTTCAAAGCACAAAGTACATCATCAAGCGCACCGCACTTTTTAGCGGAAGCCGCTCCCGTTACAATAAGACATCTTTTACCGAAGGCTGAGATTTTGTCGGCATTGTTTTTTACACAGTCAACACCTGTTATAACCCTTGTGTTGACAAAGAAATTCATATTCATTTTAATCACCGTCTTTATTTTAAAACAAAGGAATTGAAAAGGCAAGAAAAAAGTTGTATACTAAAGAAAATGATTTTGAGGTGATTTTTATGATAAGAAAACACGAGGAATATAAGGTTGATATCCGTGAGCAGATGCGCGGCGGCAACGGCACGGTAAAAATCGAGAATTTTGCTTCAGCCGATGAGCTCAACGACAAGGGCAGACTTTTCGGCAAGATTATTCTTGAGCCCGGCTCAAGCATCGGATATCACATTCACGAAAAGGATGCTGAGCTTTTCCACATTATCAAGGGCACGGCACAGTACACAGACGGTGACAAGGTTGTTACCGTAAATGCAGGTGACACAATGATCTGTCCTACGGGCACAGGCCATTCAATTTCCAACGAGGGTGACGAAACCGTCGAACTCGTTGCTTTGATTGTTTATGAATAAGATAACTGAAAAAATTAAAATTATATGGTCATCGGAGAAACGGTGCTTTCTGATTTTCTGGCTTACCGCACTTACGGTTCATCTGTTTTTGCCTCTTAACTGGGGCGATGATTCCGTTTTCAACGCCGAGGCTGTTGTCGGAATCGACGAATTTCTCAAGGGCTCTTCGAGATTGCTGACAGATTCGATGACCTACATATTCTGCCGTTGGCATATTCTGTGGCGGCTGGTAAACCCTGCCGTTCTGACAGCTCTTGCGTGGATTCTCAGTGAGCTTATTCCCGCCGAAAACAAAAAGCTGAGGAATACTATGCTCTGCGCTCTGATGATATACCCGACAATGATAATTGTTGATGCAGGCTTTATCGCGACAACGGTAAATTATCTGTGGCCGATTACCTTCGCCGCAATCAACATTCTTGTTTTTCAGAAGCTGTATGGCGGTCATCGGTTCAGAATTTTTTATCTTGCAGTAATTCCGCTTTTGCTTTATGCGCTTAATATGGAAATGATGAGCGCTGTTCTGTGCTTCGCTTTCATTCTCGGATGCGGTATGATGATTTACAACAAAAAAGTGCATTTTCTTCCCTTTATTCAGGGAATTATCAGCATCGGCGGTCTGCTCGTCGCTTATTTTGGAAATCTTAACGGTGACAACTCGAGAATGGTACGGGAAATCGGAAGATATTTTCCCGAATATGCAACGCTCAATATTTTTGAAAAGCTCGAGCTCGGATTTTCTTCAACATTCTACTGTATGACAATGAAGCTCAGCTTTGCAAGCGCCGCTTTTATCGCATTCAGCGGTTTTCTGATGTTTGTTGCTTTCAAAAGAAGTAAGAGTCTTGTTGCGAGAATTCTCTCTGTATTCCCGTGCGTTTTTGCTGTTGTATTTTCCGTAATATCGGTAACTCCGTTAGGTAAAACGGATTTCATTGAATTTTTTACGGGCGGTATGCAGAACTACAAAATGAACAAGGCTGTCTATTCTTTTGAGATTGTTCCTGACATTATCTTTCTGATAATTGCGGTTTGCGTTCTGATAACAGTTGCGATTCTGCTTGAGGATAAGCTTGAGATATTAAAAGCCTTTCTATTGCTCGGGACAGGGCTTGGCACAAGGCTGATAATGGGATTTTCACCGACGGTATGGGCATCAGGATACAGAACATTTGCAATTTTCATTATCACAATGATAATTGTTGCGGTGATGATTGCCGATAAATACTTTAATAAAAGCAAATCAACGGAGTCGTAAATACGGCTCCGTTTTTTTGGTAAATTGGGGTTTGTTGATATCTTTTTAAACTTGAAATAAGCTAAAGACAAGCAGCCTTCCCTGAAAGGGAAGGTGCCCGACAGGGCGGATGGGTGGAGCGTCAGCGACCAAAAAGTTCTTTGATTTATCTTGTTTCCCTCGTTGCTTCGCAACACCCCTTTGTCACTTCGTGACATTTCCCCTTTCAGGGGAAACTATTGAGAGATAGCCACATCAAATAAGAAAATCCCCCCGACAAATTAAAATTTATCCGTTACTTACAAACGGATTGAGCAGTGTGCGGATAGCACGGATTGTCTGTGCGCCGACGATACCGTCCTCCGCTATTCTTGCGGCGCGCTGAATCTGTCTTACCGCGTTTTGAGTGCCCTCTCCGAAGATGTTATTATCGTCTACGCCCTGGGTTATCACCCCTGCGCTTTTCAACAGCAATATATTCTGCTTGAGAAGATATACACCTGCATTCTCATCACCCCTTCTGAGCGTTCCGACATCGGTCGGCGGTGTCACGGGCTTTATGACAGGTGTGCCCGACCGTGCAAATCCGTTGAGTCCGTATGATTTTATTATAGTCGGAAAATCACGGTACATATAGCTCTGGTCAACAACCCTTCCTGCGAGCATATTACTTCTGATTACATTTGTACTGCCGCCGAACTGCCACATTCCGACAACGCTCATATCGGGATAAGTCAGCGCCCGTGACCACTGTGCCACCCAATGTGTGTATGCCTTCAGCTGTGAATCGTCAAGGTAGGTTGAAAAAAAGTTGGTTGAAGCATATACTCCGGTAAAGAAATTGTTTGCCTCCAGGGTATCGCAAAAGGCTCTTACCACAGCAGTGTTGGATGCCTTCGGCCGCGAATAGTAGCGTTCATCCTCAATATCAATATAAATCGGGAGCTCAAATTGCTTGCCGCGAAGAACATTGTCGATAAGGAAATTCGCCTCTTCCCTTGCTCCCTGAGGTGTTGTCGCTATCGTGTAAAGATAGACTCCTACGGGCAGATTTCTCTCCTTTGCCTGTGAATAAAAGGTTTCAAATTCACTGTCCTTTGTCAGATGATATGCACCGCGCAGAACAACAAACTGCACGCCCTCCTCAATCAGGCGGTCAAAGCTTATCCCCTGTTGAAATCTCGAAAGATCGACTCCGAATTGCTGAAATGCCATAGAATACCCCTTTTTCGTTTTTGTTTAAGAGTATTCGTATAAAAGCAAAAAAATACCACGCCCTCAATGAGCGTGGTATTGATTTTTATTTTAGCCCTCGTAATCGTAGCCTGATTTGATTGCTGTTTCGTTGACACCGAGGAGCTCAATCTTACGGGCTGAAACAACCTTTTTGAGTGCGGCATCAATGTTATCCATTGAGAAGCCGTCAACCTCCTTGAGCACCTTACCTGTGATGATCATATTTGCAAGAGTCTTGATGTTGTTGTCATAAGCCATCTGTGTTGCGGGAATATAATAAACATCAACATCGTCTCTCTCAACCTTCTTGTCGATAAGTGTTGAGTCAACAAAAATCTTACCGCCGCTTACAACAGCGTTCTCATACTTTTCGAGTGAAGGAAGATTCATTGCGATAAGAACATCGGGAGCATCAACAATGGGTGAGCCGATGGGTTCGTCGCTGATAATAACAGAGCAGTTTGCAGTACCGCCGCGCATCTCGGGACCGTAGGACGGGAGCCAGCTTACCTGCTTTTCTTCGATAAGACCCTTGTATGCAAGGAACTTTCCTGCGAAGAGGATACCCTGTCCGCCGAAGCCTGCAAAGAGTAATTTACAAGTCTTGCTCATTTTGCTTCCTCCTCTGCATAGATGTCTTTATAAACGCCGAGCGGATAGTAAGGAAGCATATTATCCTCAACCCACTGAAGTGCCTTTTCGGGTGTCATGCCCCAGTTTGTCGGACAGGTTGAAACTACCTCAACAAGTGAGAAGCCCTTGCCGTCAAGCTGGTTCTGGAATGCCTTTTTGATAGCCTTCTTTGCGTTTTTGATATTTTTGACATTGTTAACGGCAACACGCTCGACATAAGCTGCGCCGTCAACATTTGAAAGAAGCTCACAAACCTTTACGGGATAGCCGACAGTCTCAACATCACGGCCGTAGGGTGAAGTCTGTGTAACCTGGCCCGGAAGTGTTGTCGGAGCCATCTGACCGCCTGTCATACCGTAGATTGCGTTATTTACGAAAATAACTGTGATATTCTCTCTTCTTGCAGCTGAATGTACTGTTTCAGCAGTACCGATAGCTGCAAGGTCACCGTCACCCTGGTATGTAAATACAACCTTTGACGGATCACTTCTCTTAACACCTGTTGCAACCGCAGGAGCGCGTCCGTGAGCTGCCTGAACGAAATCGCAGGTGAAATAGTCATAAGCCATAACTGCACATCCAACCGGTGCAACACCGATTGTCTTACCCTCAATACCGAGCTCGTCGATAACCTCAGCTACAAGGCGGTGGATAATGCCGTGTGTACAGCCGGGGCAATAGTGAAGCACTGCATCAGTGAGTGACTTCGGTTTTTCAAATACTACTGACATCAGAATGCACCTCCCTCGTTAGCTTCCTGAATTTTTGCAAGTACCTCTTCAGGTGTCGGAATCATACCGCCGACACGGTTACAGAGAAGAACGGGCTTCTTGCAACGGATTGCAAGCTCGATATCCTCGATCATCTGACCCATACTCATTTCAACCGAAATGAACGCCTTGCACTTGTCTGCAGCGGCATTGAGAACCTTCTTCGGGAACGGCCAGAGTGTGATAGGACGGATCATACCGACCTTAACGCCCTTTGCACGAGCCTCATTGATTGCGTTCTTTGCAACTCGTGCAGTAATACCGAAGGATACAACGCAGATTTCCGCATCATCCATAAGGTACTCCTCGTACATTACCTCGTTCTCTTCGATTGTCTTATATTTCTCGTATCTCTCAAAGTTCTTCTGCTCAAGTGCTTCGGGCTTGAGATAAAGTGAGTTTACGATATTGTGCTTTCTTTCACAGTTTGTGCCTGTGAGTGCCCACGGCTTCTCATAGGTGTTAACCTCGCCTGCATCGAGAGAAACAGGCTCCATCATCTGACCCATTGTACCGTCAGCAAGAATCATTGAAACCATGCTGTATTTATCAGCAAGGTCGAATGCCTTGAAGGTAAGGCTTGCCATTTCCTGAACAGAAGCAGGTGCAAGAACGATGTTATGATAGTCACCGTGTCCGCCGCCCTTTACAGACTGGAAATAGTCTGACTGTGAAGGCTGGATGCCGCCGAGACCCGGGCCTCCGCGCTGAACATTGACAACAACTGCAGGAAGATCACAGCCTGCAAGGTATGAAATACCCTCAGCCTTGAGTGAAACTCCCGGGCTTGATGAAGAGGTCATTACTCTCTTACCGGTTGATGCAACGCCGATAACCATATTTATTGCAGAAACCTCACTTTCAGCCTGAAGGAAGGTTCCGCCGATTTTAGGCATACGCTTTGCCATATAAGCCGCAACCTCAGTCTGCGGTGTGATGGGGTAACCGAAATAGTGGTTACAGCCTGCACGGATTGCCGCTTCAGCTATAGCCTCGTTACCTTTCATAAGTACTTTTTCTGACATTTTATTCACCTCTCAACCGTAATTACACAATCGGGACACATTGTTGCACAGAATGCGCATCCGATACATTTTTCGGGATCTGTCACCTCTGCGGGATGATGTCCCTTCGCGTTAAGCTTTGTTTCTGACAATTTTACAATACCCTTAGGGCAAGCGCCGACGCAAAGGCTGCAGCCCTTGCAAAGGTCTGTTTTGAATGTTACTTTTGCCATAATTTTACCTCCATATTTTTTCCTGCAGAGTAAGAGGGAAAAGATTTTCCACGCTCTCACTCAGTTGATTATACAAATCTTTTCTGACAGTTGTCATCTTGACGGGAAGTCCCGCCGCAGCTGCAACATCATTAGCATAAGACAGTGAATCAAGAACATCCTGTGCCGTAGTTTCCTCACCGATGTTTGAGTTGTTGACAACGGCTGTGAATTTCATTGAACAGGCCTGTTCAATCTCACGCATAACCTCGAGAGTGCTCGCAACATCTCTCGTAAGAGGGCGGTACATATTGATTACCATAAGCATCTCGTAGTTATTTTCTTTAATTATGCTGTCCGCGTATCTGCCGAGGGCATAAGCACCTCTGTCATCGCCGCCGATATCAAGAACAGCGTAATCTGAATTGTTGTGAACAACGGAATATATTTCCTGAGGAAGTGCCGGCAAATCGACATTTGAGCTTGCAAACTCGGATGAAATGAGCTTTATTCCCGCTTCATTGAGCTCACGCTCGGAGTCCTTTGTTCGGAAATACGGATTGACGATATCTAAGTCCGCAATAACGACGGACTTTCCGTCACGCTTCATATTAAAAGCGTAATTCAGAGCGATATTCGTTTTTCCGCTGCCGTAATGTCCTGCAAAAAGAGTTACGCGTTTATATTCCATTATATCACCTCACAAGAATTATTTAAAGTGTTTTTTAAAGCTGATTTCTGATTATCTTACCGCTGATAGTCTTCGGAAGCTCTTTTCTGAACTCAACTATTCTCGGGTACTTATACGGTGCTGTATGCTTCTTGACGTAGGTCTGGATTTCCTTCTTGAGCTCGTCTGTCGGCTCTGTGCC
>JAZQGS010000049.1:0-8459 GCA_045540195.1 Acutalibacteraceae bacterium | reverse complement strand
CGCAATGGTTATGGCGGCGGTCGAGATGTTCGGTCTGCAGTTTTTCTGCAATCAGCAATACGAGGGCGAATGTAAAAGCGGACTTTCCGCCTCAATGATGTTTATTTTCCTCGGTGCCGTGGCAGGTCTCGTTGTCCTGCTTGCGGTCAACGGCTTTAAATGGGAGTTTACGCCCTTTACCGTTTTAATGGCTTCGCTTGCCGCGCTTGACGGTATGGCGTTCAGCTTCTGCAGTCTGAAGGCTCTCGGCAAAATCAATCTTTCTTTGTATTCGCTGTTTTCAATGCTCGGCGGTATGGTACTGCCGTTTTGTCTCGGTGTTTTCTTCTTTGATGAGCAGTTTACCGTCGGCAAGGCAATCTGCCTTGTTGCCGTAATTGCGGCGCTTTTCCTCAGCGTCGAAAAGGGCGAGGGCAAGGGCGGAACGGTTTATTATATCGGTGTGTTTGTCTTTAACGGTCTTTCGGGCGTGATTTCAAAATTCTTTCAGGCAAGTGAATTGCCCAAAACGAGCGAGGCGGCATATTCCGTATGGACAGCCGTTATGACCGCGTTGATATCGGGCGTGATTCTCATATTCGTTTGGAAAAAATCACCGCTTAAATTAAATGCAAAGGCACTTGTCAGTATGGCGGGCAACGGAATACTCAACAGGGTTGCGAACTTTTTGCTCCTGCTGTCGCTCGCATACCTGCCTGCATCCGTGCAGTACCCGATGATAACGGGCGGAGTGATGATTGTTTCAACGCTTCTCGGATATTTTTCACCGAACAAGCCGAAGGCAAGGGAATGGATTTCGCTTGCGCTTTCGTTTGCGGGAATTATGGCTCTTGTTTTGCTGTGAGGTGTAGCTATGGATTTATACATAATCAGACACGGCGAATCGCAGGGAAATGCGGGGCAGGATGTGGAAAATCCGCGCCTGACCGAATTAGGACAAAAGCAAGCGGAGCTTCTTGCTCTGCGCCTGCGGAACATAAATTTTGATGCTATTCTTTCAAGCCCTCTTACCCGTGCGGTACAGACGGCAACGCCACTATCGGAGCTTCGCAGAACGCCGATAACAAATCTTGACGAGCTTTACGAGGTCGGCACATACGGCGACGAGACTCTCTCTGATGTGCAGAAAAGAGCCGAGCGTGTTGTCACAAAAATCCGTGAGGAGTACGGCGACAAAGAGAATGTAATCGCATTTGCTCACGGCACATTCAACAATCATTTCATCAAAGCTGCCTGCGGTATTACAAGCGGTGAGGACTTCAATTTCTGCCAGGAGAATACAGGAGTTACGATTGTGCGCTTTATTATGGATAACGGTCAGCCCAGAGTGAAGCTTGAGCTTGCGAACTGCGGAAAGCATCTGGAAAATTTGTAAAAGAGAACCACCGATTTCGCTGTGAAATCGGTGGCAATTTTATTTATCAAGTATTTCCAAAATCTCGGGGAAGGGTTCGAGGCTTCTTTTAAGAATACCGTGCATCTGTGCGATTGCGATACCGTAATTTACAATCGGAACGCCTGCTGCCTGCGCCTCGGTTATTCTTCTCTGCATTTCTTTTTCGTTGAGCATACAGCCGCCGCAATGAACAATCAGCTTATACTCCGAAAGATCCTCGGGAAAATCTCCGCCCGAGGTGAAGCTGAATTCGGGCTCGGATTTTGAGTAATTCTTTATCCAGCCGGGCATCTTCACCGTGCCGATGTCGTTGCATTGGCGGTGGTGGGTGCAGCCTTCGCTGATAAGCACCTTGTCGCCGTCCGTGAGCTTGCCGAGCTGTGCCGCACCGCCTACAAGTGCCGCAAGGTCGCCCTTATAGCGTGCGAAAAGAATCGAGAACGATGTCAGCATTATGCCGTCGGGTGTGTCCTTTGAAACTCTGCCGAACGCCTGTGAATCGGTGATAACAAGCTTCGGCTTTACGGCAAGTGCCTTGAGCGTTGCGGTGAGCTCTGTGTCCTGACAGCACATAACCGCACAGTTGGCATCAAGAATATCGCGGATTGTCTGCTGTTGGGGGAGAATAAGCCTGCCCTTTGGTGCGGACTCGTCAATCGGAATAACGAGCAAGACCACATCTCCGTCCTCTATAAGGTCGGCTACAATCTGTTTTTTGCTTTCGGCAGTTTTTGCGAGACTGCCGATTTTTTCTTTGAGCTCATTTATATTCGTGCCGTGTGTTGCGCTGACAAAAATTGATTTTTCATCCGCTTCGGGAATGTTATCGAGCAAATCGGACTTGTTAAGCGCAACGATATAAGGAATTTTTCTTTCTTCAAAAAGCTTTATGAGTCCGTTGTCGGTTTCGTCAGGTCCCTTTTTACCGTCAACAACAAGAACGGCAACATCAGTTTTTGCAAGAATCTGCTTTGTCTTTTTAACGCGGAGTTCACCGAGCATTCCCTCGTCGTCAATACCGGGTGTGTCGATTATCACGACGGGGCCGATCGGCAACAGCTCCATTGCCTTTTTAACGGGGTCTGTCGTCGTGCCCTTGACGGACGAAACAACAGCCAGCTCCTGACCCGTTACGGCATTGACAACGCTTGATTTGCCTGCGTTGCGCTTGCCGAAAAAGCCGATGTGAACTCTCTCAGCCGATACTGTATCGTTAAGTCCCATAATGACCACTCCTTTTTAAAATCTGGCAGAATTTTTTGCCTCCCTCTGACGAGGGAGGTGGATTTTGCGAAGCAAAAGACGGAGGGAGAGAATAGGCAAAACTTTATTGGTCAGCAAAATTTCGCAAAATCGTCTCTCCCTCAGTCACTTCGTGACAGCTCCCTCGTCAGAGGGAGCTGAACAAAAAAATCGAAAATTATATCAGAATCTGAAATCTCGTCTGTTTGAATTTTTGATGTCGCGGATGTTATCTTCCGCAATCTGTCTTACCTTTTCCTTGGGAATTCGGTTAAGCTCTCTTTCGATAACCTCAAAGCCTGTTTTCTTTGTTTCTTCGGAAGCGTAGTCCGTCAGGTATTCGGTAAGTGTCATAAGTGCGTTCGGGTGACAGCAGTTAAGAATCTGTCCGCTCTTGCAAAGACTCATAAAGCGGTCGCCCGTTCTGCCCTCGCGGTAGCAAGCCGTGCAGAATGAGGGGATATGACCGTTCTGCATAAGCCAATGAACAACCTCGTCAAGCGTACGCTGGTCAGAAACATCAAACTGCTCCGTATCGTGCGGACGCTCCTCTTCGGTATATCCGCCGACAGATGTTCTCGAGCCGCCGCTGACCTGTGAAACGCCGAGGCGCAGAAGCTTTGAACGAACCTCCTCGCTCTCTCTTGTTGAGATGATGATTCCCGTATAAGGAACTGCAAGGCGGATACAAGCCGTGATTTTAGCAAAAATCTCGGCAGAGATTGAGTTGTCGAATGCGCCCGGGTCGATATCGTCAGCGTGCTTGATGCGCGGAACGCTGATTGTGTGCGGGCCCACACCGTGAACAGCCTCAAGATGCTCGGCGTGCATAATAAGTCCCGCAAATTCATATTTGTAAAGCTCAAGTCCGAACAGAACGCCGAGTCCGACATCGTCAATGCCGCCCTCCATAGCTCTGTCCATAGCCTCTGTGTGGTAATCGTAGTCGTGCTTCGGGCCCGAGGGATGAAGCTGAAGATAGCTTTCCTTGTGATAAGTCTCCTGGAAAAGGATGTATGTGCCGATGCCTGCATCCTTTAATTTGCGGTAGTTTTCAACGGTTGTTGCGGCAATGTTTACATTAACGCGGCGGATAGCACCGTTCTTGTGATTAACGCTGTAAATTGTGTTGATGCATTCGAGAATATACTCAATCGGATTATTCTTCGGGTCTTCGCCTGCTTCAATGGCAAGGCGCTTGTGTCCCATATCCTGCAAAGCAATAACCTCTGCCTTAACCTCTTCCTGCGTAAGCTTTTTACGCTTGATGCACTTGTTCTGTCTGTGATACGGACAGTAAACACAGCCGTTGATGCAGTAGTTTGAAAGGTAAAGCGGTGCAAAAATTACGATACGGTTGCCGTAGAATGCAAGCTTGATTTCCTCTGCGATTTTATAGATTTCTTCGATTTTTTCGGGAATGTCACATGCGAGAAGAACACTTGCCTCGCGGTGGGTAAGTCCTGCACAGACATAGCCTGTCTCCGTCTTTTTCGGACGCGCCTTTTCGAGAATCGAATCGATAAGCTCAATGTTATTCTTGTTAGCTTCGGCATATTCGAGTGTAGCACGGATTTCACCGTCATTGATAAATTCTTCAGCTTTTAATGATTTCGGATTGTATTCAGCCATTTTAATTCCTCCTTATATCTCCGCGGTCGGTCACGATTTCGTAGCCGATCCTTTCCATTCTTTTTGCAAGATTTTCTTTTCTTTGTGCCGATTCGTCACCGTCAGAAAGCTTGTTGTTATAAAGCTCATATTTCTTTCTGACCGAGCTTGGCGAAAGGTTGGGCATAACAACATTTGCTCCTGCCATAATTCCTTTTTCGCGGCCGTTTTCGTCAATCGTGCCGAGCGCCGTTGTTGACGGAAGAAGCACGCTCGGATGAATCAGACGGATGATTGACAGCAGGTAGCAGGTAAGCTCTGCCGTACCGCCCGCCCTATCGGCAAAGGGTGTATCCTTGTGCGGTACGAACGGGCCGATTCCGCACATATCGGGCTTGAATTCCTCAACAAATTTCAAGTCCTTGGCAAGCATTGCCGTTGTCTGATAGGGTGAACCGACCATAAAACCGCATCCCGTCTGAAAACCGATTTTCCTCAGGGCTTTAAGGCAATTCATACGCGTTTCAAAGCTCATTTCTTCAGGATGAAGCATTGCGTAATGCTCGCTGTCCGCCGTCTCGTGGCGGAGAAGATATCTGTCCGCGCCCGCATCGTAAAGTGCCTTATAGCTTTCCTCGCTTCGCTCACCCATTGAAAGAGTGACGGCACAGTCGGGATATCTCTCTTTTATTGATTTGACAATATCGCAAAGCACCTCGTCAGTAAAATATCTGTCCTCACCGCCCTGCATAACAAAGGTGCGGAAGCCGAGTCCGTAGCCCTCATCACAGCATTCGAGGATTTCCGCCTTTTTGAGACGGTAGCGGTCACAGCTACGGTTTGAACGCCTTATTCCGCAGTAAAGACAATCGTTTTTGCAGATGTTGCTGACCTCGATAAGTCCGCGGATAAAAACAGCGTTGCCGTAGATTTCACGGCGGATTTTATCAGCCTTTTCAGCCAGCACCTGCGCAATTTCGGGTGTTCGGTTATCAATCAAAAACTGATATTCGCCGAGCGTGAGTGAATGCTCTTTTTCGAGCTTCTTGATGAGGGATAAGATATCAGTCATTGGAAATCACACCCGAATAAGCGGTTTTAACGCTTATTCCGTCCAGCTTACCGATTTTACCCGAAAGAGCGGAAATCATATCCTGCGGTGCGGCGATTGCGATGCTTATTATATTTATATTTCTTTCACGGTAGGGCATGCCCATTCTGCCGATGATGAACTCGCCGTAATCGTGCAGAATCGCGTTGAGCTTTTCTACCGTGTCATTTTTTTCAACAATAATGCTCATAACAGCTACTCTTGTTTCCATATTTACCTCCAAAAAAATTGCCGCACCCGAGAAAAAGGGTGCGGCAATACAAATACATATTTAACCGTCACCTTTCACTCAGTAAGACTTTATGTCAGGTACAAACTTTGTATACGCATTATATCACATTGTTTAATTTTTGTCAATCTTTATTCTTCTTGAGCTTTCCATACAAAATGCGCGTCTCCCGCGCCGATTTCGAAGTGATATTTTGCAATGCCGAGATCCATTTTTGCATAAAATCCGAAAAGCGTTTTTGCTGTAACCTCGTTGCCGTCGAGTATGAAAACGAATTTCTGCTGATTGATGGCGGTGGGTGCGAGCATAACTGCCTCCATTGCCGCTTTGAACCACTCGGGAGCCTCACCGCTTTTGACCTTTGAAATCTCCGCCATTGTTTTGCTCGGACGCTCCTTGCCCTGAGTCTGACCGTAGCCGAGGGTAATAACAATCAGAAGCTTTTCGCCGTCTCTGAGCGTATAAACCGCCTTTGATTTATTGAAGGTCAGTGCAACCCAACAGGTGTTGAGACCGAGCTGCTGTGCGCGCAGAACAATCTTTTCACCGTAATAGCCGCACTTTTCATCGTCGCCTTTTTTGCCGACAATCGCAATATAGTTTGTGCAGTTTTCAAAATTTCCGTATTTTGCCATACCCGACCTGAATGCCTCGGGCTCGTTCAGAATAAGCTGAATGTTAAGCCCGCTCAGGCGGTTGCACTCGTCAATGGTTTTATTCAGCTCTGCGGCAACAGCCTCGTCAATCGGCTTGCTGAGATATCTGCGCACGGAATGTCTTTGAACAATAGCTTCCTTAAGGGTCATTTCGAAACACCTCTCTTGTTTTTCCATTATAGCATATAAAAATGCAAAAAGATATCGGATTTTGTAAAAAAGAATGTGATTTTTTACAGTTGCAACATTTTGGCTATTTTGATATAGTTGAGGTGTAATAGGGATAAAGAATAAATTAAATTTGATTATTCCATCAATTTGGCGGAAAGCGTAGGAATAACTGTCATTCCTCTTTAATCTGAACTTGTAAAACAAAGGAAAGTATGGTATTATTTTTTGCATAAGAGTATGTTTTTGTGATACTTTGAACAATTAATGCTGGGAGGAAAAAATGAAAAAAAGACAAATTATTATTCTATGCTTGATAAATATTTTTGTTTTGTTTTTTGGGGCTTGCAATAGCGATTATGATATCGACCAATTATATAAAATTGCCGAAAATGGTAACTCGACCTATGATTATGTAATAAAAGACAAAAACAATAATGTTTTAATCAAGGGTAAAGATATCTCCAAAGAGCCTAAGGTAAATATTTTAAATGAAGATTTGTTGAGTATTTCTGTTCAAACAGGAACAGGTATTTCTACTAAATGGACGATTTATTGCAATGTTAACAGCGGAAAAGTTTCAGATGCATATTATTCGGTTTTAGGCGAAGTTGATGAGAAAGTTGTATTTGTAAAGTATGACAATGGTAATCACTGCGTTGTTATTCGGGATGTTTTTAATAAGGAAGAGTATTTTAAAGAAGTTGTACTTGAGGATACATCAAAAACGACTGACCCTGTTGTTGATTTTGTGAAAATAGATGCCAATAAGTTTAAGATAGTTTTTCTAAAAGGTGAGGATCATACAGAAACCGAAAAAATCATTGAACTTAATTAGTACGGCTTTTGTTTTGGGTTTAACACAAATATATATAAAATCAGCTTGAAAAGGAGAGATTTTATGAAATCAATAGTTGCGATTTTCACCGCAATCATCACCTTCATCAGCGGAGTGTGGGGAGCGGGAGTTGAGTTTTTTAATCATTACAGCTTTACTGTTGACACGGCAAAGACCGGCGAAGTTCTTGTAAATCCTGCAAGCAATGTCAATGTCTGGTCGATTGAAGGCAATCCCTTTGTCGGTGCAAAGGCGAGTGAGGAAAACAACATCTTTGAATTTGTTGACTACATTCAGTTTATGCAGTGCACGGGAGGTAACGCTGACCGCGACCTGTTCAAGGATCCGTATGACAGAACCGTGCTTGACGATTACGACTTCACCGTGCTTATCGAAAACTGCCGCGGTGTGCACGAGCTCGGAGGAAAACCGATGCTCAAGCTCGGAAGTGTGCCGATGAAATATTCAAAGAATGCACTGGCGGGAGAGGATTTCGGCACTAACATCTATCCGCCCGACGATTATGATGTTTATTATAATTACATTGCCGCTATCGCGCAGGCACTTGTTGACGAATTCGGCAGGGAAGAGGTGCTTTCCTGGCGCTTCGGCGTTATGACGGAGTTTGAAAATTCACAATGGTTTATGGCTAACAGTGAAAAACCCGAGGATGCGGCAACCGAATACTGCAAGCTCTACGACTACACCGTGCAGGCACTTATCGATGTCATCGGTGAGGATGTTTTTGTCGGTGCACACGCAATGGTTGTTACCGAGGGACATTGGGACGAGCGAATATTTATAAACCATTGTGCAAACGGAACGAACTATAAAACAGGCGAAAAGGGAAGCAGAATCTGCTACCTTGCGGCATCCTTCTACGACTATTCTCCGGGCGAAGAAACAAGCGGAATGAATTTTGAAAAAACGATGAAGCACCTGAAAAAGGCCGCTGATAAGGCAGGACTTGAAAACCTTATCTTCGGCGTTGACGAGGGCAGACTTCTTGTCGGTAACAGTCGTGGTACAGATGACATTCAGCTTCTTACCCGAACTGTCGGATATACTTATCAGGGAGCCTATGATGCGCGCATCTACCGCACGATGTTTGAAAACGATATCAACTATTTTTCATCGTGGGCGTTTCTCTCAAACGGATTGCTTGACGGAAATCCGACCGTCAGCTATCATGTTGCGAAGAATGCGGC
>JAZQGS010000048.1:0-22397 GCA_045540195.1 Acutalibacteraceae bacterium | reverse complement strand
GTTGAATAAATATTGATGTTGAAGCTTTGTGCCGCATCCCAGATTATGAAGCCGAGAGTCTCTTTTGTGCCGACGTAACGGCGGTTAAGAACGCGCTTTGCAACTTCTGCCTCGTCCTGCTTGATTTCGGCAGAGCGTATGGCTTCAAACTCTTTAGCGTTTGATTTGGGTTCATTCGTAGTTGCCATAATTTTCACCCCTGAAAAAATTATGATTTAGTTTGTCTCTGCAACAAGAGTGTTGATTGCACCCATAACCGTCGAACCCGTCTTACTGCCCATTGAAAGCATTTCTTCATAATGGCGGTGGGGCTTGCCGAATATCTTTTCACCAAGATCTGTGTTCCAGAGCGAGTCGGCAATAAACGGAGCGTAGTCGTTATCGGGAACAATATAACCGATTGCATCGTTGCAAAGTCCCATTACAAGAACAGTCTTATCTTCGCCGATAAGTTCTGCCGTACAGTCGAGTTCCCAATCAGTACCGAGGTAAGACTCGCTTGCATCGACAACATTGCCGTAAACAAGCTGAGGAATAAGCTCTCCCGGAACTGTAAGCATAACCAGATCTGTGCCGATTTCAAGATATCCGACCTCAGTAATAATCGAATAACCGCTTGGGGCTGATTTATCCCTGACTGTTGTTGTTCCGAGAAGGCTCGAAACTGCACCGAGCTCCATAAGACCGTATTCAACAGGTACTGTAACCTCTGCCATTTTAACATTCATCATCGGAGCAATGCGTACCTCGTTTTTCTGTGCTTCAACAATAAGTCTTGCAAACTCATAGCCGAGAGTCTTTGCGCTTTCGTAATCCGCAACCCTAGGGTCCGCGGCAATCTGTGCCTTGACCTCGTCAACAATTTCGGGTGTTGTGACTCCACCCTTGTTGACAGAAATCGGTGCCTGTGCACCCTGAATGAATGCAAAATTCATTCCTGCGGCATTGATTTTTTCTTCAATATAGTGAGGGAAGTCAGCCGAAAGAAGCTTTGTGGCTCTGTCAATTGTTGTGGGATGCGCACCGAGATTTGCAAGAACTGTCGGAGCAGATGCCTTGTTATCGGGTACAAACTTTAAGCACGCAATCACATGCTGATAGCCCTCGGTATCATATCTCTTGTTAAAGATATAGCCGTATTCGTCATCAAGATAATTGTTGTTTCTCTCACTGTAACCGATTGTCGCGGTTTCAAAATAGTAGAGCTCACCTTTTTCCATATTGGTGTATGCCTCGACTATTGCATCAGAAGCACCGTCAATCATAAGTGCGTGGAACTCCTCTTCTATGCTTCTTGCTCTGTCAACAAAAGGAAGGAATGAGAAAAGATTCTGAAAGACCTTTAAAATAAGAGTACCGAGTCCGAAGCCCTGAGTGTCAATAACGGTATGGCAATGTGTTGCGCTGATGTTGATTGCAACAATGTCACTCTCGACACCCATTTCTTTGAGCTTGCGCTCAGCCTCGCCGCGGATTGTACGCACATCGGCATTATTCACACCGATACCGTCAACAGAAACCATAACCGCGGTTCCTCTGCCTGAATTATCGTTGAGTGCAACAGCATTTGCACCCTGGTCATCATAAACACCGTTGATTTTCTGAGTGAAATATCCGCCCGTATAGTATTCCTTTGAGCCGTCGCGGAGATTTTCGGGAACCATACTTGCTTTACCGAAGCCGAGCTCCCACTTTGCACCCTTTGCAGGCGCATCAAGAAAAGTTTCCGTTCCCTCGTAGAAATTCTCACTCTCACCGTCATAGTATTCGTCAACCGTCGGGAAGTCCTTAGGAAAAAGCGCACCGAATCCCATAAAAACGGCATTCAGAACACCGTTAATCAGGTTTGAAGTGAAAATAATTCCACGGTTATCTGCTACACCGTCAGCGGCAAAAGATACTGTTGTTCCCGTAAACAACAAGGACACAACCAACAGAACCGAAATTATTGCTTTAAATGTTTTTTTCATAAGGCAGGTCTCCTTTTAATAAAAAGCAGTAAATTGTTAATACAGCAATATACTTAATAAATTTTAACATTATTCAGAATAAATGTAAATACTTGATGCTCAGAATCGATAAAAAATAAACCACGGCCCCCGTGGTTTATTCTGAATATTCAAAATTTAAATCAAAGTATATCCGCCTGAGCGTAGCCGATACATTCACGGCCGCGGATAAGATTGGTTGTATTACGGGCGTTGAAATAAAGTCTGAGCTTGTCACCGTATCTTACAAGATGGCTCGCATAAACAAACTGCTTCATCCAATCACTGCCGTTGACAACCCCCGGCTCAAGAAGCACCTTTTCAAACTTAAAATCGAGCCCGTCGGCAGACGACATCAGAAGAATTGCCGAATGGCTCTTTTTATCTTTTTCATAAATTCCGTTCTGTATTCCGATATAACCGTCACTGAGCTTATAGACCTTAATGCATCCGCTGCACAGGTTAAGATACGGATTATTCTTATCGGGAGAAATAAGCGGAGTCTCGGCGGCAACATAGCCGTCGGTCAGATTGTCACTCACCGCGTAGCTTATGTGGGTAGGCTCACAGAATTTGCAGTCATTGATATAAGTCATTCCGCACGAATAATAAAGTCTGTTGACTCCGTTTTCCTGAAGAAGGAACGGATTTGAGAGCGCTGTTCCGCGCGGACTTATCTCGAAATCGCGTGTGTTGCCCAGCACTCTTTCGGGCTCTGACCAGTTAATCAGGTCTTTACTTTTTGTGACATAAATTTCCGAATACCATCTGACCGCATTCACAAGATTCAAAGCATTCGCCGCAAGAGAACGCGTTCTTTCATAATAAAGATAATATGTATCCCCGATACGGTTGATGTTCGGACGCATAGCTCTGTTGACAACCTTGCTGAATCTTTTAAATTTTATTCCGTCATCACTTGTAAAATGATAAACTCCGAGGTTTGTATGCAAAAACATATGCCACCTGTTATCGTGGGATTTATCGGGCGTCAGAACAGACGGATCGGCAACAATAATGCTGTCAAAGGGTTTTATTACAGGACTGTTCTCTGATACGGTAAAATGTGCTCCGAGCACCTGACTGACAGTAAGCTTTTCCATAATACACCTCCGTGAATTTGTATCATTATAACATCTGATAATTCTGTAAGTCAACCAAATAAAACACATAAAAAGCCAACTGCCCGCAACAGACTTAACTGCTACGGGCGATCAATATCAAAATTATAATCAGAAATTAAGTGACTGAATAAAAGCGATTGCTCTTTCGATAATAGCAATCATATCATAAACAAATGTGATGAAACCGCTACCCATACTCTGCGACGCCTCCGTTTCTAAATTTTTTCTGAACAACGCATACATAATAACACACCGCTTTGGTTTTTGCAACCAAAATTTTTCGGTATCCTCATCATTTTCCACTCGGGAAAAGCTCATATTTGATTCTGACTCTTTCTAATTTTTCATAGACAGGCTTATATCCGACAAGAAGAATCAAAAATGTTGCCGCCGCGTGAATCAGATTAAAGCCGACTCCCGATGCGTAAACAGACAGAATAGAGCCGATGGTGAAATTTCTTGTCAGGAACACGACCGAGCTGAAATCAACAATAATTCCGTAGACAAAAAAGCAGAGTATCCCCCCTGTTACGCTGACAAGAATATTTGATTTTCTGATTTTCTCATTCTCACAGATAAAAGCCGCGAGAAAAACTGTCATCGACATTCCGAGCATCTGAAACGGTGTAAACGCTCCCTGTCCGAAAAACATATTCGAGAGAAAAACCGACAATGAGCCCAACGCAAATCCGATTTCCTTTCCGAAGGCTATTGCAGAAACAATCAGTATTGCGCACATCGGCTTTACCTGAGGTATCTGAAAAAACATTACTCGGGATGATACCGCTATCGCTGCAATGCTCGCCATTATAACAAGCTCTCTTGCCTCAAGCTTTTTCTTTCTGAGTCTTAAAACAAACGGAACGAATGAAAGTATCGCGATAAGAACAGCCGTTATATAAAACTGCTTATCCTTGAGTAAAATTCCGCCCGATACGACAAGCACGGGTGCTAAAACAAAAATCAGCAGCAAGGGAAGTATTCTGTTTTTAAACATTCTGTCACATCCTCACAGGTAAGTGCATTTTCTATCGTGCCTTTTGCAATTCTATTTGCCGAGGTGGTATAAAACACATTTGAAAGAAAAAATCTTCTTGCATCCGTAACGCTGACAACCCTGCGGTCGAAAATCATCGCACAGAAATCAGCGTACTTTGCGAGGAACTCTACATCGTGTGAGACAAGAACTATCGTCTTGCCCGATTTTTTAAGAGAACGAAGTATTTCGGCAAACTCCTCCTTGAAATCAGCGTCGAGTCCCTTGGTAGGCTCATCGAAAAGCATAATATCGGGATTTTTGAGTATAAGCATTGCCGTTGCGGCCTTTTGTCTTTCTCCGCCGCTTAAGTCGTACGGATGCTTGTGCATAAGCTTTTCGATACCAAGCATTTTGGCAACTGAAGATATTCTGTCATTATCAGAATCAATTTGTCTGAGATTCAGCTCAACTGTTTTTTCGGTGAAAACGAGTCTTGCATCCTGAGGCAAAGCGCCGACCTTTTTATTGTCTTTGATTTTAACCTTGCCCTTGTATGGCTTTTCAGCCTGAGAAATAATTTTAAGAAGCGTCGATTTGCCCGCTCCGTTACCGCCTGTCAGCGCGAATATTACACCCTCGGGAATATTAAGGCTCACATCTCTTAAAATGTCGTTGCTGTTTTTTGCATATCTGAAAAACACATTTTTAATTTCAACCGAAAAGCTATCGGGAAAGTCTCTCTCCTTTATCGGTAATGATATTTTCTTGCCGTTCGTAATATCCCTGAGCCATTTTCTGCCCTCTCTTACGGTAACAGGACATTCACCCTTCTGTATATCAGCATAAATTCTAATGGCACTCGGCAATGACAGTCTGACAGAATCAAAGCTTTTTATTTCTGTAGGTGAGCAAGCGGAAATTATTCTGCCCTCATCCATTATAACGACCTTATCAGCCGACGGAAAAATCTCTTCGAGTCGGTGCTCTGTGATAATAACCGTAACACCGAGATCCTTGTTTATTCTGTCAAGGGTTGAAAGAAAGGTCTCGGCAGCAACGGGATCAAGCTGCGAGGTCGGCTCATCAAGAACAAGAATGTCCGGATGCATTGCCATAACCGCCGCGAGATTGAGCATCTGCTTTTGTCCGCCCGACAGCTCATTTGTGTTTTTATCGAGCCATTCTCCGATTCCGAAAAAGGTTGCCATCTCACTCATTCTGACGCCTATAAGCTCACTGTCGAGTCCGATGTTCTCAAGTCCGAAAGCGAGCTCGTGCCATACCTTATCGGTAACAATCTGATTTTCGGGATCCTGCTGTACAAATCCTATATTATCTGTTTCAAAAACAATCTCTCCGCTTTTTTTACCCTTTGGTGAAAGAGGCTCCTTCAAGTGTCTGAGAAGAGTAGTTTTGCCGCATCCGCTCTTACCGCAGACTACAACATACTCACCCTCGTTTATTTCAAGTGAAATATCATCGAGAGCAGGATTGTTTTCAAGGGGATATTCAAATGTCAGATTTTTGATTTTAATCTGTGCCAAGTCAATTCCTCCTTCACATCGATTATCAGCGGTAAAAAGCATAGTAAAAAATACATTATCAGCGCAACGATTTCAAAGAGTGAAAAGGGATATACCGCTATATTCCGAATCATATATGCGTTTTCGGATACCGCAGATGAGTTTATGACTATCTGCGGATTATAGGCCGCATACAGTCCGCCCGTTATTCTGCACGCCGCTACCGTAACATCAAAAATCAATATGATTATCAGCGCAAACACATCGCTTTTTGTAAAACGGAATCGCGAATAAAAGCTTCTTTTTCCTGTGCCGTAAGCTCTCGCTCTCATAGAATCAGAGGTTTCAATAGCATTTTCAAGCGCCCAGGTAATAAGCACGGACACACATCGGACCGAGGTTCTGATTTTTGAAATCAGGTCCGTTTCCCCTCCCGCAAGCCCAAGGGACTTCTGAGCCTGCAGAATTTCGGAAAACTTTCTTCTGTAAAGCGGCACAAATCTCAGTGCCATTGTAACAACAAGCGCTCCTTTCGGAATACGCTTACCGAGAACGAACATAATTTTGTCTGCGCTGACAATTTCATTAAAGCAGAAAAACCACAACATAACATTTATAACCGTAAGTCCTGTCACAAGTCCGTAGACATAGGCCTCAAGTGTAATATTTGCGCCGTTGCTCATTTCATAAAGCACGGTCGGGCCGTGATGATTAAAAAGTCCGTTTATAACAGTCACAAACAAAAGCATCGGCAATAAAAAAGTGAAAAGCTCTTTAGCCGCCCTTCTGCCCTTGATTCTGATATCAAGACACAGGGCAGAGACAAAGGACACAACAAGACAGACGGGATGCATAAGCAGCATACCGAAGGCTGTGACACTTATGAAAAATGCGATATTCACCCAAGGATGATAATCTTTAAATCCGATAACCATAATTCAAGTCCCGTAAAATAGTTTTATTTGCTCTGTTTAGGTATTTTCAGACCTGCCGCCTCAAGCGCACGGGGCCAGGGTCCGAAAAAGCTTTTGATTTTCATTACATCATAATCAGAAAAATCTGATTTTTTAGGGAATCTGCCCTCGGCTGATGCAAGCTCTTTTAATTTTTCAATATAATAAGCCTTTTCACGCTCGTTAATATCAGTCATTTTCTTTCCTCCAAATAAAAAACGCCTTCATCACGGTGATGAAAGCGAACGGAAAACGAGCGTACATATATAAATGCACGCCGAAATTACCGCACCCTTCATAACCCAAAAGTGTTTCATTGAAAATAAAACGAGCCAGGTATTCCGACTATCACGGTAATGGCAGTTGCGACGGGTTTTCACCGAACTTTCCGCTGATTCTCGTTTCGTATTTATTTTTTATGAGTCTATCACATTATTTCTTTACTGTCAAGTAAGCGCTGACAGACAAAAAGAAGAAACCACATATCAGTGATTTCTTCTTTGAATTTTTTATTTAATCCACAGTTGTGAATTGATCTGCGCCCAGACAGATATATCATCAGACTTTACGATTTCTTTAAAGCGTAAGAATCCGCTATCGGCATAGTCGTTTGACTTATAAATCACATTAGAGCAGTATTCACCGAACTGACTTCTGCCCACAAATGATTTACTATCGAAGAAGTCACCGATTTCAACGGTATTGTCTGAGAAATTCAAGCCATTCACATTATCAGCCCTGAGAAGAATTGACGGTATATCATTAAATGTGTTTGAGCTGATATCAATATTTGTGAATACTGCAGTTTCTGCACTTTTGCCTGCGATATTTGTACCGATTTCAACAACACATCCCCAGTCGCTGTAATTGCACTTTTCAAAGGTATTATTGCGTATAACAAGATTGTCAACGCCCGTTCCCTCTTGCCAGAGCGTGGGCTCGATATCCATAACAACCTTGATCGCCTGAGCCATAGTTTTATAAAAACGGTTGTTTTCACAAAGTCCGTTTGAGGACTGAAAAAGCAGTCCGCGCGCACGGTTTTCGTGGA
Organism: Acutalibacteraceae bacterium; assembly: GCA_045540195.1. Lineage (GTDB taxonomy): Bacteria > Bacillota > Clostridia > Oscillospirales > Acutalibacteraceae > CAG-488. The sequence goes on along the minus strand of JAZQGS010000048.1, from coordinate 14,779 downwards.
AATAATTGTTTCTGATCACATAATTTCCGCTGTTGCATTCCTTACTGTAAGCAACAAAGCCCTGTCTTACCTCTTCGGGCAGGCTTTCAACGACAACCTCTTTTGTGATTCCCTCAAGCGGTCTTACAGAAACAATCCTTGCGGTAAGCTCGGTATTCTCAAACTTATCGTTCTTGAACGCGAGAACATCGCCCTCATTCAGCCTCATTGCCGAAGCTATGAGCGTAAGCGTGTTACCTTTCACGGCCGAAACATAGCCGAGACCGTCGTGAACATTTATGGCATCATCACCCATTCCGCTGATATCACAGTCAGAAATATTAAAGCAGCCATCTGTGTTGACGATATGGATTGCGTCAGCGGTCATCGAAACACAGCGCTTGTTTTTATATTCGGGATTAACTCCGATAAAGCCGTTTATAATCTGAAAATGTGAGCAGTTATCCTCACAGATATAAGCCATACCCGCACTGCCGTAAATGCTGACATTATGAAAGGTTATGTTTTTACTCGAGTTTCTGAGATTGAAAACAGTACCGTCATAGACGAAATGTCTGAGTATGTACACCTCACCGTTGTCGAAGCTGTCCATACAGCCGTTATGAGTAACTCTCAGAGTGTTGTCCGAAATCTTTTCGACAGACTTAATTAAGGTTGCATCATTATAAGCATAGCTCTCTTTGGATGAATATTTTGCACCGAAGGTAATGCTTTCGGGATCACACTGTGTTATAGCCATAAAGCGGCTGTTTTCATTACAGTATTCCGAATCCCTGAAAACAAGCTCGAGTGTGTGGTTATCGGCATTGCTGTTCTGAACAGTTACAACCGATGCCAGCGGACTTTCATCCCAATTCCAGTCACAATTCAGATTTCTGATTTCAATACAGTCACTGTTTCTTATAAAAAACTTGTATCCCGTGGAAGAAAAAATAAAGGTTGCATCATTTCCGTCAATGAGCAGATCAGTACAATTATTCGCATCAAGTCCGTTTGTGCTTCTGAAATAATATGTACCTTTATCGATAATAAGCTTAGTTCCGGGATGCGCTGAGCAGTATTCGAGCGCACTTTGAAACGCATCATAATTATCGCGGTTATTTTCAGAAAGTCCGAAATCCGACGCATTCACCGCATTAAGAGAGTCAGCCTCGGGACGCTGAATATAAAACCTTGTTTCACCGACACCTTTTATTTCGTCTGCCGTTCTGTTTTCACTTAAATCAGGATACGCTTCAACAAGCACATCAGGATTTTTCGGTAATGCCGCATTCGATGTGAACAACAACACTATCGCCGCAATTAACGAAACTAATTTAAGAAGCATAATATCTTCCTTTCTGATTTACACTCATTTTTCCAGCTTAGGCATTTCTGTTATTCTGAGTCTTGCACAGCCGTACGGACAAAGCTCAATATCCTGAACATCAGAAACAGGAGTCCTTGATTTAGGCGTTTTTCTGCAGATTGATTTATACGGAAATTTGAGTCCCCAATCAATTCTCTGCATTTTTGCTTTGATAGTTACGGGCGGATTCGCCTGAGAGAACGGAACATCTCCTATTCCGTTAAAGCTGACCTCAAAATCAGATTCCGCAAAGCCGTAATTCCACGGTGTTTCCGGAACAAACTGATAGTCGCAATAGGGATATTTGCGCTCAACTCCCTTTTTGGTGTATTCGCGCATCTTCTTTTTATAAGCAACGGGAACGCTGAACAGCAATGATCCCATCTGTAACGCACAAAGGTCATTCGGTCTGTTTTTGAAATAAGGCACAGTCTCAAATTCGACTTCAATTTCTGTTTTTCCCTGAGCTATTGCAAATGCGAGATCTTTAACATCTGCATTTTCACCGTTGACCTTGAGATTTTTTGCAAATGACGGAACACGAATCAAAAATTTGAAATTCTTCTGAGCATCTATGTAATAATGCATTTTGTTGTTGAAGGGATAATCGGTTTCGAGTCTGATTGTAACATCCTTGTCACAAAGGACAGACGGCAGCATAACCGAGTTTATGATTGTGTTATCCTTGTGCATAAATGCGCAAAGAGCAAATTTCGGCCAGCCCTGATTAAAGTTTGCGGTACAGCATCCGAAATTCGGCTCAAGTCCGAAGGTGTGAGCGTAGGGGCCGTTTGTGCTCCACGGCGCCATAATCATTGTTTTCTGACAGGCTATCTGATTGACCTGCTGAACATACTGATGAGTCCCCATATCCTCACTGAGTGTGGCGGGAAGAGCGTTGAAGCCGAGCACCTCGAGTCTCTCAGCCCACTTATTATCGCCTGTATGGGCGAAAATCTCTTCATAAGAATACATCTGTTCAACAACGGCACAGCACTCTGTACCCTTTGTGGGATCAAGACCTGAAAGCACCTCGTCGCCTGTGAAGCCCTCAAAAGCAGTTCCGTTATATTTATCAAGATCCGTGCGGAGCTTTTCGGCGTTGTCGGTATATTTCTCACCAAGCAAATCACACGAAACCGCCTCACTCTTGAGCATCATCGCAATATTGACTATATGAGTTTTTCTAAGCCACATATGGCTCGGCTTTTTCCACGAGGATATTGCCGTATTATAGTCAAAGCCTTGTTCTCTGATAATCCTTGCTAAATCCTTTATCCACTCCTCCTGATATCTTTCATATAAGAAGTTCAGTGAAATAAAGGACTCAAACCATCTGTATTTTGCCCACTTAAAAAGCTTGCTTTCTCCGCTTTTAAGCATTTCGTAATAATTGCGGAGCACCTTGTAAATAACCTCGGGGATTCTTTCATCACCTGAGCAATCGTAGTAGACCTTGAGTGTTTTACAGATAAGCTGTATTGCCCATGTGTCATACTTTGCTCTTTCTTCCTTTTTGCAGGGGCATATCCAGCCGTCAGCATCCTGAGCCGAAACGATAGCGTCAATATACTTTCTGACAGTCTGAATCATCTCTTCATTTTCCAAAAGATATGCAAGAGGAATAAATCCGTCGAGCCAATAAGGTACTCTCTCCCAGCCCTCACGGTTTCCGCCTATCCATCCGCTGTCACGGATGTCGGGCCAGATTTTATGAAGATTGCCGCTAAGACCCTCCGCCTGAATTTCAAGCTGACGGCGAAGCCATCCCTCAGGCTTGATTTCCTTTGATGTATAGAAATCCCATTTACTCATATTTTCACCTCACTCGGTTTTTCCTTTTGCATCCACGCCTTTTCTGACAAGGAAATACAACGGAATCAAAGCGAAGATACAGACTATACCTGCCCACAAGAACATATTTTTAGCAGGCACTATTATTTCAGCACCCACATCGTTGATGATAGTCTGAGCCGCATGCTGACACGCCATATCACCTATAACGGGGCCTATTACCATAGGAAGAAGCACGGCAAAAATCATTCGGATACCCTGGAAAAGTCCTGCCTTGCCTTCGGGAATAAAATCCTTGACGGCAGCACCGAACAGAATATTCACAAGAGCGTTGCCGAGAACAACCGGTAATACGCTGATGAGAATTACATAGATACCTGTGCTTGTCGAAAGCATAAAAAATCCTAACGATAAAACAATGACACCTATAATAAGGCACAGTCCTCTTTTCACCGTTGCAAGTTTAAGAAGCGTTACAATACAAGCAAGAAGAATTGCTACAACAACAACGGCTGTTATGATTACACCCGGCTGAAGAAGATTTTCGATTCCTCCGTTGTCGGGAATAACAACATACTGAACATATGTAAGAAGATACGGATAGAAAACCTGAAACGCAATTATAGCAAAACAGAAGGACACAAGGGCAAGATATAACCTTGAGTTTTCTTTTATGACAGAAGGTCTGAAGCCGTATAAAAGATCTGACAAATAGGATGATGAGCTGTCAGGTCTTTCAACCGTACGCGGCGGATCCTTGATGAGAAACAGACCGACAACACCGCAGAGAGTTACTACAACGCCGAGTCCTATAAAGAAAAGCTTATAGCTGATAGTGCCTGCCTGAGCGAAGCTGCCCACGCCCGTCACGGCAAATGAAGATACAGTTCCGACAACGGACAGCACCGTTTCAACAACAGGTCTTTGACGGGGTACGGTAACATCCGTCACCCACGCCTGAAAGGCGGCATCATTACTCGTTGAGCCCATAAAGGTCATAACAATATCCATTAGGATTATAAACCATACGGTAGTGCCGAGAATTCTTGCTTCATCACTGAGGTTGAAAAGATTTGCAACATTCTCTTTTGTGATAAAGCCGAACATCGCCGTAACTATACCCCAGAGAATATAACCGACAGAAATAAACATCTTTCGGTTTTTCAGCTTATCACTCAGCGCGCCCATAATGAATGTTGTGAGCACTGCCGCAACAGCTGAAAGTGCAACCATCCGCGCAACCGCAGTTGTAGCTTCCATTGAGCCTCTGATAGCCGTCTGTGATACATCGGCATATATTTCGTTGGTGATAAAGGTGTTGAAATACATATTTTCTGTATTCCATGCTATACCGCCCATAAAACAGAAAAGCGTAATTATGAACCAATTCTTTTTACTTAATTTTTCTTTAGACATACTTACTCTTCCTTAGTTTCTGGAAATTCTTTTTTCGCCTAACCCTTGAAAGTGATTATAACACACAATCACAATAAAAAACAACACCCTGCAATGAAAGGTTAAACCTTTTTGCGGAGTGCTGTTTTGTTTTATTTTATAAAGGCTTTGTCCTTTTGAGGTATACCCGAATCATCGGCAATATACCGTCTGACTTTCATAGTCAGATTATACTTTTCACGCAATTCAATAATTCTTTGCATCATAGACGAAGCGTGGTGCTTATCAAGTGCCTCCTGACTTTCCCAGCTGTCAATCAGAAGTATTGTCTGACTGTCCGCCACAGGAAAGAAATACTCATATTCAAGATTGCCTTCTTCGGCACGGATTTCACCGACAATGCCGCTTGACATCATTTCCTGAGCAAATTTTTTGGCATTGTCATTTTCGCCCGTATAATAAATATTTATTGTAATCGGCATAAGCTGTTAATTTATTCTGACAACGAGGTCGCTTTCGGGATAGCAGCAACAGGGATGTATGAAATTAAACTGCATATCTGCAATACGGCGCTTATCCTCGCCCTCAGGAATATAAACCTTACCGCTTACAAGCTTGCTTCTGCAAAATCCGCATTCACCTGTATGGCATCTTGCGGGAACCTCTATGCCTGCACGCTCGAATGCGCAAAGCACGGTTTCATTGCTGTTTGCCTTAATAACGGTTTCTTCACCGCGGTTGATAACGGTAACGCTGTATTCTTTTGACTCCTCAGCCTTCTTACCTGAAGAAAAGACTTCAAAACGGATATACTTTCTTTCCTTCTCGAGCTTAGGAAGCTCTGTTTGGAGGAATTTATACATTCCGCCCGGGCCGCAGATGAAAATACTGTAATTTCCTTCAGGTGCATACTTCTTAATGATATCAGCGCCGACGAAGCCCTTTTCATAGCCCTCCTCGTCGCTGTGGCTGAGAACATAAACGACATTGATTTTTTCGTTTTTCTCAGAAAGCTCGTCGAGCTCAGCCTTGAAAAGAATTTCAGCGGATGTTCGGCAGCCGTAAAGCAATGTAAGACTGCAATCCTCATTGCCCTGATCGATTGCTCTTGCAAGGGACAGGAACGGAGTGATACCGCTTCCGCCTGCGATAGCAACGATATTCTCCGCATCTCTGAGCGGATTATATGTCATATTACCCTCGGGTGCATAAGCGATAATCTCATCGCCGACGCTCCAGTTATCAAGAATGTAATCGGAAACAAATCCGTCAGCGATTCTTTTGACCGTAATCTGATATTCACCGTTCAATGCGCTCAGAGGTGAAGATGCTATTGAATATGAACGGGTAACAACAGAATTGCCGATTTGAAGTCTGAAGGTAAGATACTGACCTGCTTTAAAATAAGCAATAGGTGCTTCACTTTTAAAGTAATAGCTTTTTGCAATATCAGCGTGCTCCTCGATTCGGCTGATTACAAGCTTCTGAAATTTCGGATGAAGGCTTCTTGCAACCTTGTTTACGCCGAAATCATCAGTACGGGTCGGTATAGCTGCCTTGGCACTGTCTATGAACTGCTTTCTTTCTGTCAGGAATTTGACTGTATTCACACTGTCTTTAAATGTGCCGTTTACAGAAAACTTTTTCTTGCTCATTTATTTTGCCTCCTTTTCCATACCGAGTATTGCATTCTTTGCTGCCATATCACCGGTTGTGTAGCTGGGTGAATAGCCCATGTGTCTTGTGGTGTATCCACCGGCAAAATAAAGTCCCGGAATACCCTTATCAATCATATCAAAGACGATTCTCTTGACAATACCGTCTTCCTTTGTTGCCTCATAGCCGTAAATTGTTCCTGCGGGAGCATCGGTATAACGCGCATAGGTCATCGGAGTTGAGATTTCAATTTCTTCAATATAATCTCTGATTGCAATGCCCGTTGCCTTTTCAAAATTGTCTATCATTTTTTCGGCAAAGGCAATTTTGGTTTTATGATAATCCTTGACAGAAACCTTACTCCATTCGTCACCTGCAAAAATAGATGTCATATAAAGGATGCTTGTGCCCTCGGGTGAACAGTCGTCAAAGGCTCTGTTAAGACAAACAGTTGCCTGAACATCGTTTGTTTCAAGCTTTTTGCTCATTTCATAGCATTTTCTGTTATCGTTGGTCGGATAAATGAAATATGTATGATTGTTAAGTCCGATCTCATCAGCTGAGCGGTTGAGTCCGAGGAATACTGCAAAGCCCTTTGCACTGAGCTTCTTTGCGTTTACCTCTTTTTTAAGCTTTTCGGGGATGTCCTTTTCGTCAATAAGCTTGGTGTAAGCATTATAGGGTGATGCGTTACAGATAACTGCCTTTGCATTTATCTGAGTTCCGTCATCGAGAACAACACCTGTTGCCGCACCGTTCTCTATATTGATTTTCTTAACACTTGTGTTAAACCAGGCATCGCCGCCGTTTTCTGTAAATGCCTCAAGCAAAGCTGTGCTTATCTGATGACTTCTGCCTCTGGGAATAACAGCACCGTCAATAATATATGAGTGAAGCATTGTGAAATAGTGGATAACATTAAGCTCATCTGTCGGCTGTCCGAGATAGCACCAATAGCCGTTAAGGATATCTCTTGTTTTCTGACTTGCTCCGAATGACTTGAGCACCTCGTCAACAGAATAGTTTGCCACCTTGAGGAAATCTGTATGCTCAGAGAAAATCTCCTTTATCATTGAAGGCTTGAAATCCTCGATGTTGCTTACAAAATCAAGGGTTTTTTCGATACTCTCGATAAGATCAAAGATCTTTGTAACGACTGCTCTTGAGCCCGGATCATATTCTTCGAGCTTAGATATAAATGCTTCCTTGCCCAAGGGCATTACGCAGTCAAACTTATTCTCTTCAAGTGTGATAAGTCTGTATGCCTCATCGAGTGCAACCCACTCAATTTTATCTGCCGCACCGACCTCCTGAAAGATCTTCAAAAGCGGTGATTTGCCCGTAATAGAGCCGATACCACAAAGCTCGTGAAGAGATGCCTCAAATTCAAATCTGCCTCTTACAAAGCTTGTTGCAAAGCCACCGGGTAAATTGTGACGCTCAATAAGCAGTGTCTTTTTGCCCTCTTTGGCAAGACGGGCTGCTGCCACAAGTCCGCCGTTACCTGCACCGATAACAACTGCATCGTAGTTTTTTACCATATTACCACTTCTTTCATAATAATACTTTGATTTAAAGCTTTTACACTTTTATGAAATCGTACGAAAAGATTATATCACTCAAATTGAGTAAAAGCAACACAAATAAAACCGTAAGATACACTTCTTTAAAAATAAATATAAAACCCCTTCTTTTCAAATGAATGCGAAATAAACATATTGTCGGCAGAGCCGATAAGTGTATCGTTAAGACTGAAATTTTTCATTGGTATACATCTCTACAGCTTAATTCAAAGCTATTTATTAACACATCGAAGAACTGTATTGCCGTCACGGCAAAGCTCAACAACGGTAACCGAAGTGTTATCAAGTGCAAACCGGAAAATGTGCGGTTTGACTCCCAGAGCCGTAGGAATAAGATATTCAAGAAAACCGTGGTGACTGAAAACCGCAACACAATCACCGTAGGAAAATCTGTTTTTTATGTAAGAAATCACTTTTTCTGCGCGAATAACATTGCTTTCAAAGCCCTCGCATCCGAATTCGTAATTTTCGGTCCCGAAGAGCTTTTCACACATTTTTATGTTTTTATAATAACGGCTCAGATACTCTTCACTGCATCCGTAATAGCCCGGAGTACAGCCGCATTCCACAAGCTCGGGACATATTTCGAGTAAAGGCTTGCAAGCTTTTGCATCACAAACGCCGACTGCCGTTTTAAAGCTTCTGAGCAAGGAGCTAGTAATATATGCATCTATCGGCAAATCACGAAGTCTCTGACCTAACTCAACACACTGCTGTTCACCTTTTTCGGTAAGCTCACCGTCACTCGGGTCACGGTCGCCGATATCGTTATAGTCCGTTTCGGCGTGTCTTATAAAAATGATTTGTAATGTGTCTTTATTTTTCATATTCTCACCCTTGTTTAAAACTTATAAAGATAGAAATTCCAAACACAATTACTTCTCTCAGCGGCGGCAAATTCATAGCTTACACCGTCAATCAATACCTGATAAATCGGAATTTCATAAGATATATCATTTACTTTGATTCTGTTATTTGTATCAATCCATTTATAGTCGAATATATTGACGCCGAACAGCTGAGTATTGCCGTCAATCCCCGTTATCTCAAGCTGCCAGCTCTTGCTTTTCCACATTTTCATAAATCGTCACCCGTAAATAATTATACTCGTAAAAAAACAAAAATCAATATCAAACAAATATTGTACAATTTTAACACTAATTTCAGTTTACATCAAGATATTTAGTTGATAATTACGATAAATTCACATTTATCTATTGTTCAAGATTCTGTTTTATGGTAAAATATCTGAAGGTAATCTTCTGTAAAAGGAGAAATAATATGATTTATAATTTTTATCACATTACCGATGTTCATTATTACAGCAAGAGAAATTTTCAATGCGATTGGCGCACCTTCCCTCAGCCGAACACGCAGATATGTATTCTTAAAAGTGAAGAAGCCTTCAGAAAGGCTCTGGAAATCGTAAGTGAAGATAAAGACACAAGCACCGTTATTATCACGGGTGACCTTACAGACCACGGTGAAGCATACAGTCACGAAGAGGTAAGAGACATACTTCAGGAATTTACGGATAACGGCGGAAATCCCTTTGTCTACACCGACAACCACGATTATCCTTATTTCCCGATACACGGCTACGGGCCGAACGGTGAAGAAGTGCCTATGGAGCATCTGCCCGAGGATGCGGTCAAGGAAATGTATTATCCCTTTGCAAGGGGCAAGGCATTCGACACCTTTGACGACGGCACGACTTATATTGCAGAAATTCTGCCGGGTCTTTATCACATTGCAATGGGCTATGATGCAGAGGATAAAGAATCCCTGCTCTATCCGTATTTCTCCGACGAGCTTATGGAATGGGTAAAAATTCAGGTAGAAAAAGCAAAACAAAAGGGCGCAACGGTTATATGCAGTACACACCGACCTGTTGTGGCACCCTCCCCTGCCTATGAGATTGTCGGAAAAGGTCACACCTTTATTGACGGTGAGAAAAGAATCAGAGAGCTTGCAGATATGGGGGTTCGGCTTTTCTTCAGCGGCCATTCACACGCACAGTGTATGAAAGAAATCATAAGTGATAAGGGCAACAGAATTTACAGCATACAGACCTCATCGATTGCGGCATTTCCACCGAAAATGAGAAAGATCACAATCGACACAGATAAGAAAACGGCGGATATCCGCACGATAGACATTGAGCTTCCCGACCTCGGTATGACATTCACCGAATATTCAAAAAAAGGCTTTCTCGGTATCATCGAGGAAATCCCGTATAATATGGAGCACGATGTTGTCGCCTTTGCTAACACGCAGGGCGGAATTTCGTTGCCGAAAGACCTTATTCTGAAGCATCCGAAAATTGTAATGTTCCTTGGCAGAAAGCTTAACAGCCTTACATACAGCAAGGTTGCAAAATTTTCAAAAAAATATCACGATTTGAATAAGTCTGACTATGAAGCGGTGAAGGATAAGAAGTTTGTGAATCTCATTCTTGAGCTTATAGCCAATCTGTACCGCGGCAATGCGCATTATTCACCTGAAACCGTCGAATACAAAATCACAATGGGCAGCTTTAAGAAAATAGAAAAGCTCCTGTCAAGCTTACATATAGACATCAAAAAAACGCTCGGCGGATATACATTATCAGAATTTGTTGAGCCGCTTCTTTATAACAGCGGCCCTGATGATGATAATGCAATGGTTAAAATTGACTGAATTAAAGAGGTAAAAGCAATAAAACCATCCTGACGGATGGTTTTATTATTTTATTGCCGCATTTCAGTTATTAGTTATCTTAATCCCTTTATAAATATAATACGGTTTTGAGAATATATATTCGCCCGATTTTTGTGCTGATTTCAGATTGTCAATAAACTCATCGTATTCTGCCTTACTGAGTGCACCTGTTTTTTCTTTGTAAAGCCAGGAAATATCCTCACTTAAATCATAGCCGAATGTCCCCTCTTTATATTCAGTCTCAATAACATTGTGAACACTAACAGAGCTTTCAAATAATTTGCTTTTATTAAAAAAGCCGTACATCCTTCTTCCGATCCAACTGTCAAGGTCATCCATCCAGGGCTGTTTTGTTACAGCATAAGTGTGAACTGCTTTTGTAATAATCTCTTTGTTTTCACCGTTATATGCGACACTGTCCCAATCGCAGTTTACGCAAATCACCGATCCGCCCGGCTTCAGAATTCTGTGAATCTCGCTGACCAGGAAATCCTTATCAGGTACACATTCAAACATATCCTTTGTAAAAACAAAATCAAATGTGTTATAGTCAAAGCTGAGCTTTTCTGAACAGTTCATAACCTTTAACTCAATCGGATTTTCATATCCGACATTGTCAAACCATTTGTCGGTGATATCAACTCCGACCGCTGATTTGATTTTTGTCGGAAAGGCGTTCTGAAAAGCCACAAGAAATGCCGCGTCCTTGCATCCTAAATCTGCAATTACCGCATTGTCGGGTAAATCAATTTGTTCTGAAATTGCTTTAAACAATGTTTTATATTTAAAATTATTCATTATATACTCCTCCGAATTAAAAATACTGTTAACAGCTGTATGCCGTTAACAGTAACATAAAAGGTAAACTTTTCTTTATCACTCTTTCAGGCACACAGCAAGGTAAGCCTGTACCTATAAAGATACAAGCTATCTTCGTCTGCGTCTGATGGTGATAAAGAACATACCGCTTTCCTCCGATTTAAATTATAGACAAATATATGCCTATGTTGTTTTTATTGTAAACTCATCATTCAAAAATGTCAATGATCAGCTTGCGGATTTCAACGATTGCGATATTAAATACCTGTCGGATAACTCTTGCGACTTTTTCAAAGAAGTTCTCTGTTTCAAGCTCGCTATTCTCTCCCTCGGCAGAATAACAGCCAATGTTATTACTTGTTATCTGGTTGCCGTAGAAATCCGTCATACAACCATCCTCAACCTTAAAGCCTGCACCGATTAACGGTGAGCCCTCTGCAAGCTGATATGCTTTTATCGGATCATCACCACCAACAAAGCCCGGAAGCGTATTCAACGCATCCTTATCAAATGCGGGATTGAAAGTATTGTAATAACAGTTGTTGGCAAAAACATTATTCGAATCTTTTAGTTCCTTGTTTACAAAATAAAACTTGTGTCCGTCCTTAAAGGTTATGATATTGTTAGCAAACAGCGAATCATAAATCCGAGTCATCTGGAACTCAGGCGAATTGATTATCGTGTTGTTGTAAAAGCTGAAATCCCATTCGCCGTCAGCCACGCCGATTTTGTTTCTGCCCTGATTGTCATTGACGGACAAGCAATATCTTACCGTATTACCCCAATTTCCGCCGGCAGCAGGATTGTTGCACATAAAACGCATATTGTCGTGAGAATAAATATATTCATAAGTACAGTTATACGAGCCGTGGTCAAAATCCACCGTCATTCCGTCACCGTAGTTTTTCTGACCCGCTATTTCGCAGTAGCTGAAAGTGCAGTTTGATGAATAATGAGTCCACATAGCAGCAGTAAAATACAAAATTTCTCCGTTTTCATCAAGACCGACACCCTGACAACAGTCAATGGCACGGCAATGAGTTACCAAAGCACCGTCACAGCCTTCAAGAACAACTGCTTCGCCGTCCATATTATAAAATTCACAGTTCTTTACAAGTGCATTCTTGTTAAGGTCCTGCGAGCCTGTGAAAAATATACCGTTGCCAACATCGTATATTTTGCAGTTAATTGCCTGAAAGTCATTAACGGGATAAGCTGAGCCGCCGTAGCGCTTGATAACAATCGCTGCTCTGCCTGAAATGGGACCTTCGGTATAATTATCACGGCAGGTTACAGTGTAGTTCTGCATATCGTGGAATTCGCAGTTTTCTATTCTGACACCCTTTGATTCTTTTGTAACTCCGTCAACCCAGATGCCACCACCATTGTGAGCCGTAATTTCAAAATCCGAAACAGTTACATAAGAGCAATCAAAAAGCCTCATAACCGCATCTCTTGCATCAGTGTTGAGATGCGGTTTTTCTCCCTCGCCGTAAGATGAAATAACAATGGGATCCTCCTGAGTTCCCGAGCAGGTAAGCGTAATTGCGCAATCATATTCTCCGCCTGATTTGAAGAGAACTTTATCGCCTGCACCAAGGGTTAAAGATTCGATGTTATCAACAGTTTTCCATGCATCAGCTTCGGACAAACCCGAATTATTATCATCACCCGAACCGCTGTCGATGTAATATGTCGTGCCTGCCGCAAACACAAACGGAGTCACGCTCAGGATGATTAAAACTGAAATAATTACAGATATTACCTTTTTCATACTAATACCTTCTTTTTTCTGACAAAACAATTATAGCATTGAAATGAAGCAAATACAACAAACAAATGATATAACTTTTTTATTAATTAATAGCACGTAAAGCTTCAGGTGAAAGAAAAAACTGTCTTTTTTTCTTTCAAAGCAACTGTTCCGGGACAGAGTTGAAATTTTAAAATAGTTTTTTCAACTCTGTCCCCAAACCAAAACTGTAAGTTGTTTTAAAATATCGTTTTGGTTTGAAAGGAGATGCCTGCCTGCGAATTTTAAAACAATTCGCATCTCACGGCACCTCAGCAGACGAACAATACTTAATGCATATCCGTATTGCTCCTCCACCCACAAGCAACAAGAATCTGTCCCTGTGTGAGAAATTCCTATAGTCTGTGTCTTCATTTTTAATATGTTAGATAAAAAGATTTTTAATAATAAAGAAAAACCTGAAGCCGTAAAGCTTCAGGTAAAAGAAGAACTCTCCGACATCAGATTTAATCCGATGTCGGAGAGTTTGTCATTAGCTTTTATTTCATTTTTTACAGTTCAATTCGTTTTCATCATCTGACCGATACAAGCTCTGACGGGTCAGCGGGTAAAGCAAAGATATTTTCTCCTTTGCAATCCAGGCCTGTTTTTGATGTAGTGAGGAGTTTGACTTTACCGTTTTCAAAATCATAAACGCTGAGAGTGAAGTCTTTTCCCTCTTCTTCATTGTTCACACTGAAAACACAGAGATAGATTTTACCGTCTTTTGTTTTAACATAATATGGTTCGATATATGAGAACCATTCTGCTTCAAATTCTGAGGTTTCAGAATTTATGCTTATAGTATGGTAAAACTTGGTATCTTCATCGTAATTACCCGAAACGGTAAGCTCCTCAGCTTTTTTATCACCTGTAATATCGGTGTAAAACGGTGCTGATATAGGCAGACTTACAACATACTCATCGGGCACGATAGTATATTTTTCATTGAACAAATCGGGATATTCTGCAAAGGTTACGGTTACGACCTGAATACCGAAATTTGTCGGAGCAATATCACCCGGATTGAAATAGAAAGCTACACCGTTGTAATCGAGAGTCCATGTGATACTGTCATCAGGAGTGTTTTTAAAATATTCAATAACGGCAGTATCACCGTCCGTCTCATCTTCACCTATACGGCTCATAATCTCCTTTTCAACTGTTGCGGGAATTTTTGAAGTGTCAGTAAAAACATCTGCAAGACCAAGCTCTTTTCCGCTCTCGGTATCATAATTAAGTCCGTTGAAGGAGCGTGAGTCTTCCTTGCCGTAGTCTTCAAGAATACTCACTGCAACACTGTCGGCACGTCTTACCTGAACATCAAGAGTTGAAACATAAGTTGAAAAGGCTTCGCTATTGCTTTCAAATTCATCGGTTGCCAAAGCAATGAAATTATCCTTTTCGTCTTCCATTGTTCTCTTGCGCATAACAGAAGTTTCCGCAAGCGCTTTGGCAAGAAGCGGATAGTCTTTTTCCATTGCTTTATCAAGGGTAACATCCGTATATTCGCTTCTTACAAGCATTGCGGAGGTATCCTTGTACCATTCGTAATCAGAAATATACTCCTTATTAAGCGAAAGAACAGATATTTCTTTATTTTCGGTATTCTCAGTTGTTCCGCTCGGAGTAACCTCCTGCGGAGGCTTTTGTCCGCAAGAGGTTAAAGCAACCGTGAAACACAGGGTCAAT
>JAZQGS010000047.1:0-6924 GCA_045540195.1 Acutalibacteraceae bacterium | reverse complement strand
GTTTGACGAGGTTTATCCTGAAGAAATCGCAAAGATTGACGACTGTCTCTACAAGCTCCAGAAGTTCATCGTTCGCCGCTGGCTTCTTGACGAGGGCAAGCGTGTTGACGGCCGTGGCATCGACGAAATCCGTCCGCTTAACGCAGAGGTTGACCTCCTCAGCCGTGTTCACGGTTCAGGTATGTTCACACGCGGTCAGACACAGTGTCTTACAATCACAACTCTCGGCTCAATGAGCAATGCTCAGATTCTTGACGGCATTGACAACGAAGAGACCAAGAGATATATGCACCACTATAATTTCCCGTCATACTCAGTCGGCGAGACCCGTCCGAGCAGAGGTCCGGGACGCCGTGAGATCGGTCACGGTGCACTTGCAGAAAGAGCACTTCTTCCCGTTATTCCGTCAGTTGAGGAGTTCCCGTACTGTATCCGTACAGTTTCAGAAGTTCTTTCTTCAAACGGTTCAACATCACAGGGCTCAATCTGCGGTTCAACACTTTCACTTATGGCAGCAGGTGTTCCCATCAAGGCTCCCGTTGCAGGTATTTCCTGCGGTCTTGTTACAGAGGGCGACCGCTTTATGACAATGGTTGATATCCAGGGTCTCGAGGATTTCTTCGGCGATATGGACTTCAAGGTAGCAGGTACACATAAGGGTATCACAGCTATCCAGATGGACCTCAAGGTTCACGGTCTTACTCCCGAAATCATCCGTGAGGCACTTGATAAGACTTACAAGGCTCGTCTTTACATCCTTGACGAGGTTATGCTTCCCGTAATTTCAGAGCCGAGAGCTGAGCTTTCAAAGTATGCTCCGAAGATGCTTTCAACAAAGGTACCCGTTGACAAGATCGCCGAGGTTATCGGTAAGCAGGGTAAGGTTATTCAGAAGATCTGCGCAGAGTGCGACTGTAAGGTTGATGTTGAGGAAGACGGAAGCGTATTTGTCTGCGCTCAGGATATTGAGAATGCAAGACGCGCAATCTTTATGATTGAGACAATCGCAAACGATCCCGAGGTAGGCGCAATCTACAAGGGCGTAGTTACAAGAATTATGGAGTTCGGCGCATTCGTTGAAATCGCACCGGGCAAAGAGGGACTTGTACATGTAAGCCACCTTGATGTCAAGAGAACTGAGAATGTTACTGATGTTGTCAATGTCGGTGACGAGGTAATCGTTAAGGTCCGCGAGATTGACGATCAGGGCAGAATCAACCTTTCACGCCGTGAGGCACTTATCGAGGTTGAGGGTCTTGTTCCCGAAAACGAAATTTCTGATGCACCCCGCCGTTCTTCAGGCGACCGCCGCAGAGGTAACGGTAACAGAGGCAGAAGAAACTGATTTAACAAAATAAAAATCGAAGGCTGACAGATTTTTCTGTCAGCCTTCTTTTGTGCATACTGGTCAGCAACCGCAACCGTTGTTGTTGAGGAAACCGTTGTTGTTACAGCCGCAGTTGTTATTGCAACCGCAGTTGTTGTTGCAACCGCAACCGCACTCAGAGAATAAGAGGATGATGATGAGAATCATAAACCAGTTATTACAGCAACCCATGTCGTGACCTCCTTTCGTCTTACACTACTATTTTATGTGCAAGGCAAAATTTGGTGATTGTCCTTTTAAAAAAATAAAACAGCCTCCTAAGAAGCTGTTTTGATTATATTATTTCACCGATGCAAAAATCACCGTCAACCTCTGTGATTTTTGCAGTCACAACCCGACCGCAGGGATGCGCGCCCTTTACCTTAACGGGTGTATAATTCTTTGTATATCCCTCGGTGAAGCTGTCGTCGTGCCTTGTCTCGAGCAGGACCTCAACCGTCCTGCCGATTTGTTCATTCAGAAAAGCCTGTCTGACCTTTTCTGTTTCTTCAATCATAATATGACTGCGCTTTTCTTTGATGTTCTTTTCAATCTGTACCATTTTGGCGGCACGGGTGCCCTCTCGCGGGGAGTAGGGGAACACATGAACTTTTTCAAAGCCGATTTCCTTGGCAAAATTCACATTATCTCTGAAATCGTCTTCGCTCTCTGTCGGAAAGCCGACCATAATATCGGTTGTGATTGTTGTATCATCGAATGCCGCACGAAGCTTTGTGCAAAGCTGTCTGTATTCGTCACTTGTGTAATGTCTGTTCATAGCCCTGAGCGTGTTGTCGCATCCGCTCTGAAGTGAAATATGAAACTGCGGACAGAACTTCTCGATTTTGGCAAGCCTTGCAATAACATCGTCGGTGATGTGGTCAGGCTCAAGTGAGCCGAGACGGATTCTCTCAAAATCCATACCTGCCGCAAGTTCAACTGCGTCGCAGATGTTAAGTCCGATATCACTTCCGTAAGACGAAAGATTGATTCCGACCAGAACGATTTCAACAAAGCCCGCATCACTCAGGGTCTGCAATTCAGCCCTCAGCTCATCAATCGGCTTTGAGCGCACGCGGCCTCTTGAATAGGGAATAATACAGTATGAGCAGAAGCGGTTGCAGCCGTCCTCAATTTTGACAATCGCACGCGTTCTGCCCTCAAAGCCCGAGATGCTGTCACCGCGGAATTTATCACCTGTTTCGTGGCTTTCAATCTCAATAACCCTCTGCGAACAGGAAAAATATCTTTCGATAAGCTCAGGCAGTCTTATGTTATTTTTGTTTCCGAGAACGATGTCAGCTTCCTTTAAAGCCTTCGCATCCTCGGGAAAGGCCTGAGGCATACAGCCTGTCAGCACAACGATGCTGTCAGGATTTTTTCTTTTGAAGCGGCGCACGGTCTGTCTTGTCTTTCTGTCACTCTCTGCCGTAACCGTGCAGGAGTTTATGACATACACATCCGCCTTCTCGTTGGGTGATACAAGCTCAAAGCCGCACTTTACCATTCGTTCAGCCATTGCCTGAGATTCATATTGATTAACTTTACAGCCAAGTGTAAAAAAAGCAATTTTCATAGGATATCCTCCAGATTCTATTAGATTATAAATCAAAATGTAACCTTATGCAAGATTAACTTTTGTCTGCATATACATTTATTTGAACGGAGGTTTGATTATGAAAAAGCTTATAAGTATTATACTGTGCGCGGCGGTGCTGGCTGCATCATTGTGCGTGTTTGCCGCCGCCGAGGAATTGCCCGTTGAGGTCAGGGCAAAGGCTGCAGTCCTGATGGATGCGACAACGGGCAAAATCCTGATGAAAAAGAATGAGAACGAACAGCTTTATCCTGCATCCGTCACAAAGATTATGTCACTTCTTCTTGTGATGGAGGCGATTGACAACAACAAAATCCGACTGACGGATATCGTCACAACAAGTCCCGTTGCGGCATCCAAGGGGGGCTCTCAGATATGGCTCAAGGAGGGCGAGACGATGAGCGTTGACGAGCTTTTGCGGGCAACCGCGGTTTACAGCGCGAACGATGCCTGTACGGCGCTCGGCGAATACATTGCGGGCAGTGACGAGGGCTTTGTGATAATGATGAACGAGCGTGCCGAGCAATTAGGGATGAGAAATACCAATTTTGTCAACTGTACGGGACTTGACGATGATACCGAAAATCATCTGACCACGGCTTACGACATAGCACTGATGTCCCGTGAGCTTATGAAGCACGAGCTTATAACGGAGTATACAACCATCTGGATGGATTCTCTGCGCGACGGAAAAACTGAGCTTGTAAATACGAATAAGCTTATCCGCTTTTATAACGGCGCAACGGGACTCAAAACGGGCACAACCAATAAGGCGGGCTGCTGTATCTCGGCAACTGCAACGCGTGACGGAACAAGTCTTATTGCAGTTGTTATGGGCTCAGATAACAGTACCGACCGTTTTGAGAGCGCAAAGGCGATGCTCAACTGGGGCTTTGCGAATTATACAACCGTCACTCCTCAGATTGATAAGTCACTCATAACCGATGTCAATGTGCTTATGGGAGAGGAAAGGATTCTGACACCGCAGATTTCGTCCGTTACAAGTATGCTCATTCCAAAGGGCAGAGAAAATGATATTGAACAGAGGGTTGAACTTGCGGCAAGCGTTGAGGCACCTGTCGAGTCGGGGCAGACTCTCGGAAAGGTGATTGTTTCGCTTGACTCTGAAGTGCTCGGAAGCTACAATCTGACTGCGCCGCACTATGTTGACAGACTGTCATTTTTAACGGTTTTTTGTAGATTGTTGAGCGTTCTATGTAAGAAATGAGCCAAATTTATCAAAAAAACCATATAAAATTACTAAATAATACTTGAAAAACGGGTTGTAATAGGGTAAAATAAATCTAAATATATACGAACTACTCGGAGGCACTAAATCACAATGGCAGTAAAACTCAATTCAAAATATGTTGCGGCTTTTTTACCCGACGGCTCACTTGAAAGCATCAAGTCTGAGGTTGAAGCGGCACATAACGCACTTAACAACGGTACAGGAAAGGGCAGTGACTTTTTAGGCTGGCTCACACTTCCTGAGGACTATAATAAAGAAGAGTTTGCAGAGATCAAAAAAGCGGCTGAAAAAATCCGCAATGATTCTGAGGTTCTTGTTGTAATCGGCATCGGCGGCTCATATCTCGGAGCCCGTGCCGCAATCGAATTCATCAAATCTCAGAACTACAATCTTCTTCGCAAGGGCGCACCCGAAATCTACTTTGCAGGTAACACAATCAGCTCTGATTCACTCAATGAGCTGGTTGAGATTATCGGTGACAGAGATTTCTCCGTTAATATCATCTCAAAGTCAGGCACAACAACCGAGCCTGCGGTCGCATTCCGCATTTTCCGCGATATGCTTGAGAAGAAATACGGCAAGAACGGCGCCGCACAGCGTATTTACGCTACAACTGATGCAAGAAAGGGTACACTCAAATCCCTTTCCGATACACTCGGCTACAAGACCTTTGTTGTTCCCGACAATGTCGGCGGCCGTTATTCCGTACTCACAGCTGTCGGTCTTATTCCGATTGCTGTTGCAGGAATTGATATCGATGCAATGATGCTCGGTGCGGCTGATGCTATGAAGGCTTATTCTGTTGCAGATATTGAAAAC
Source organism: Acutalibacteraceae bacterium (assembly GCA_045540195.1). GTDB lineage: Bacteria > Bacillota > Clostridia > Oscillospirales > Acutalibacteraceae > CAG-488. Next base: position 1,890 of record JAZQGS010000047.1, on the reverse strand, counting down.
AATGATTGTTATAAATACGCTGCTTACAGAAACATCCTTTACAGAAACGGCAAAAAGTTTGAGATGATGGTCAGCTATGAGCCTGCATTCACAATGATGAACGAATGGTTCAAGCAGCTCTTTGGCGAAAGCGAAGGCAAGGACGGCAAGGGTATTTTCCCTGCATCCGCAATCTTCTCAACCGACCTTCACTCACTCGGTCAGTATATTCAGGAGGGTGAAAGAACTCTCTTTGAAACCGTAGTTGTTTTTGATAAGTCAAAGACAGAGGTTGAAATCAGGGAGGAGGCAGGCGACTTCGACGGCCTTAACTTCCTTGCAGGCAAGAAGCTTTCATTCGTCAACGAAAAGGCTTATGAGGGAACAGTTCTTGCACACACTGACGGTAATGTTCCCAACATCGTTCTTGAGGTCGACAAGATGGACGAATACAATCTCGGCTATCTTATCTATTTCTTCGAGAAGGCTTGCGCAATCAGCGGATATGTGCTTGGTGTAAATCCGTTTGACCAGCCGGGCGTTGAAAGCTACAAAAAGAATATGTTTGCTCTTCTTGGCAAACCGGGTTACGAGGACCGCAAGGCAGACCTCGAAGCAAGATTAGGTTAAAATTTCGTGAAATCCACGGATTTTAAAATACACAAAGGAGGATATATTTATGGTATCTCTTATTTTAGGCAAAAAAGGTTCAGGAAAGACAAAGCGTTTGATTGAGAAAGTCAACGAGGCTATTGAAAAGTCAAACGGCAATGTAGTATGCGTCGAGAAGCAGCCGAAGCTTACTTATGATGTCAACTACCGTGCACGTCTTATTGATACAGACCACTACTGCGTAAGCGGTTATGACGCATTTTACGGTTTCCTCTGCGGTATCTGCGCAGGTGACCACGACATCACAGATGTACTTATCGATGCAACTCTCAGAATCGGCTCTCGCGATTACAATGAGCTTGCAGCATTCCTTAAGAAGGTTGACGAGCTTAGCAAGAATCATGTTGAAGAGAAGAGCTTCATCTTCACAATTTCAGCTGATGAGGCAGAGCTTCCCGTTGAAATTTTCGATTATTGCCAGAAGCTTTAATTCACAACATTCAAATTCTACGGACTTGTTGAAAGGCAAGTCCGTAATCTTTTAAAAGCATAAAAATAAGCATAAAATTTTAAAAAACACTGTTGACAAATCACCTTAAACACTATATAATAATCGGTGCATGACATTTGAGGTGAAGGGTAATCTATGTTTTTTATTGAGCTTGAACCTGTCTTTAATAACGAAGGCTTTTCCCGCAGTGTGGATTTCACACTCGATATGAGCGACTGTTACTTCAACGGCGGATTTCCGTTTAAGGATGGTGTGCGTATCAGCGGTGAGGTTAAAAACTCAACAGACATCGTCAGCCTTAAGGCTTCGGCGGAATTTACCTTAAACCTTACCTGCGACAGATGTGCCGCTGAATTCAGCCGTACATTTTCGATACCTTTGGAGCATACGCTGGTTACGGAGCTCAATGACGACGATAACGACGATTTCATTCTCGTTGATTCGTTCCATTATGATCTTGAACCGCTTGTGAGAGAGGATATTCTGCTCTCATTGCCGATGAAGGTGCTTTGCAGGGAGGACTGTGTCGGTATGTGTCACCGATGCGGTAAAGACTTGAATGACGGCCCCTGTGACTGCGGCAGGGAATATGATCCCAGGTGGGATGCTTTGCAGCAGTTGCTGGAGGATGACCGGTAAAACTATTATTTAGCAATAAGGAGGCGCTGAAAAATGGCAGTACCCAAGAGAAGAGTTTCTAAAGCCAGAAGAGACAAGAGACGTTCAAACGTATGGAAGATGAGTGCACCTGAGCTTGTAAAGTGCTCACAGTGCGGCGAGTTCAAGAG
>JAZQGS010000046.1:0-24133 GCA_045540195.1 Acutalibacteraceae bacterium | reverse complement strand
AATATAGTATGTTAATATATCCGCAAGTTAATAAAAAATTAACGATAGAGGCGCATCGCATTATCAGTAGCAACTGTTATTCAAGGCCGTGGCAAAGGCTTACGGCAGTTGTGAAAGGAATCGTTGCCGAAGGCAGCCGAGGCCAAGGCTGTGCTGGTAGTCGGGAATAAGATCCCGCCTATTGTCGCTTATGCGGAGAGCTATCTTATATTTTTTCACGGCTGTATTGTCGGGATAAATGCAGGTAGTCGATGCAAATCGGCTATTTTTTATTGCTTGATTTCAGTTAGTAAAAGGAGTTTTTAAAATGACAGAAAACAGTATTTTCAGAGGTGCGGCTACCGCTCTTATCACACCGCTCAATGCAGACGGCATTGATTATGAAAACTTTGGTAAGCTTATCGACTGGCAGATTGATGAAGGCATCGATTCTCTCGTTATCTGCGGCACAACAGGTGAAGGCTCAACACTTTCTGACGAGGAGCACAGAGACGCTCTCGAGTTTGCTTACAAGAGAGCTGCAGGCAGAGTTCCGATGATCGCAGGTACAGGCTCTAACGATACAGCTTATGCTATCGACCTTACAAAGTTCGCTTGTGAAATCGGCTATGAGGGAATGCTTCTTGTTACACCCTACTACAACAAGGCTACACAGAACGGTCTTATCAAGACCTTCACCGCTATCGCTGACGAGAGCACAAAGCCCTGTCTTCTTTACAATGTTCCGTCAAGAACAGGCTGTAACATCGAGCCCGCAACCTACGGCGTTCTTGCTGACCACCCGATGATCACAGGTATCAAAGAAGCAAGCGGCAACATCTCAAAGATTGTTGAGACAATGGCTATCGTCGGTGACAAGCTCGATCTTTATTCAGGTAACGACGATCAGGTTATTCCCCTTCTTTCACTCGGCGGCTCAGGTGTTATCTCTGTTCTTTCAAATGTACTTCCCAAGGAAACATCACAGATGTGCCACAAGTTCTTTGAGGGCAAGACAGACGAGGCTCTTAAGATGCAGCTCGACTACCTTCCGCTTATCAACGCACTCTTCTGTGAGGTTAATCCCATCCCCGTTAAGGCTGCTATGGCTGCTATGGGCTTCGGTGAGGATTATCTTCGTCTTCCGCTCACTCCGATGGAGGATACTCACAAGCAGAATATGCTCGCACTTATGCGTCAGCAGGGGTTGAATGTATGATTAAGGTACTCATTAACGGCGCCTGCGGCAGAATGGGCAAGGAGGTCGAGAAGCTCGTCGAGGCCTCTGAGACTATGACCGTTGCCGCAAAGGTGGATAAAATGGCGGCTGAAAGCGGATGCTATACGGACATCAACGATTTCAGCGGCAAGGCTGATGTTATCATCGACTTTTCAAATCATCTCGGCACAAAAGAGCTTCTCGATTATGCCGTAAAAAATAATATTCCGACCGTTGTTGCAACAACAGGTCATACTCCCGACGAGCTTGCATACATTGAAGAGGCAGGCAAGAAAATCGCGGTTTTCCATTCGGCAAATATGTCACTCGGCGTTGCGCTCCTTTGTGAGCTTGCTGTCAAGGCGGCGGCAACAATGCCCGATGCCGACATTGAGATTGTCGAAACTCACCACAACCGTAAGCTCGATGCTCCCAGCGGTACTGCACTTATGATTGCAAACGCAATAAAAGCCGTTCGCGAAAAGGCGCAGTTTGTTTTCGGTCGAGAGGGCAACGCGAAGCGCGAGAAAAACGAAATCGGTGTTCACGCCGTAAGACGCGGAAATATCGTCGGTATTCACGAGGTTCTCGTTTCAACCGACAGTCAGACAATCACCCTCAAGCACGAGGCTCATTCCAGAGCCCTGTTTGCGGAGGGAGCAGTTTCTGCGGCAGAGTTCATTCTCGGCAAGGGCGCAGGACTTTACAATATGAGCAGTATTGTTGAATGAGAGGTCACGCTATGATAAGAATTGGTATAGCAGGCTACGGCAACCTCGGCAAGGGTGTTGAAGCCGCTGTTAAGAATAATCCCGATATGGAGCTCGTTGCGGTTTTCTCGCGCAGAGACCCCGACTCCGTAAAGATCAAAACAGAGGGTGTCAAGGTATATCCCTACGAAAAAATCGCAGACTATAAGGACGACATTGATGTTATAATCAACTGCGGCGGCAGTGCAAAGGATCTTCCCGAGTCAACTCCCGCGATTGCGGAAAATTTCAATGTTATCGACAGCTTTGACACTCACGCACGAATCCCCGAGCACTTTGCAAGCGTTGATGCGAGCGCAAAAAAAGGCAATAAAATCGCAATTATTTCCGTCGGCTGGGACCCGGGTATGTTCTCACTCAACCGACTTTATATGAACGCAATTCTCCCCAACGGCAACGATTACACCTTCTGGGGCAAGGGCGTAAGTCAGGGTCATTCAGATGCAATCCGCCGTATTGAGGGCGTTGTTGATGCGCGTCAGTATACCGTTCCCGTTGAGAGTGCGGTTGAAAGCGTGCGCAACGGCGAAAATCCCACACTCACAACAAGACAGAAGCACACAAGAGAATGCTTCGTTGTTGTCGAGGACGGCGCAGACAAGGCAAGAATCGAAAATGAAATCAAGACAATGCCCAACTATTTCGCAGATTACGATACAACCGTAAACTTTATTTCACTTGAGGAGCTTCAGCGCGACCACATGGGAATCCCCCACGGCGGAAGCGTTATCAGAAGCGGCTTTACGGGCTTTGACCTTGAGACAAAGCACACTATCGAATACAGCCTCAAGCTTGAATCCAACCCCGAATTCACGGGCAGCGTGCTTACCGCTTATGCGAGAGCGGCATACCGCCTCAGTCAGAACGGCGAATGCGGCTGTAAGACTGTTTTTGACATCGCACCCGCTCAGCTTATTGCTCAGTCGGGTGACGAAATCCGCGCGCATATGCTTTAATTCCCCGAAAGGAAGTAAAATTATGATCTGTAACAACCTCGGTATTAACGGGAAAGGTCATCTTACATTTGCGGGACACGATACAGTCGAGCTTGCTCAGAAGTATCAGACACCTGCATATATAATGGACGAAAACAAAATCAGAGAAAAGTGCCGTATTTATAAATCCGCAATGAGCGAATTTTTCGGCGGCGGCTCGATGCCTCTTTTTGCGAGTAAATCTCTTTGCTTCAAGCGCATTTATGAGATTATGCGCGAGGAGGAAATGGGAATTGATGTTGTTTCCCCGGGTGAGCTTTACACGGCTGTGAAGGCAGGCTTCCCGATGGAAAGAGCATATTTCCACGGCAACAATAAGACGGATTTTGACATCGCATTTGCAATCGAAAACGGCATCGGCTATTTTGTCTGCGACAACGTCGAGGAGCTGAACGCCATTGACCGCGAGGCAGGCAAAAGTGGCATAAAGCAGAAGATTCTTCTTCGTCTTACGCCCGGTATTGACCCTCACACCCACGCAAAAATCAGCACGGGAAATGTTGATTCAAAGTTCGGTGCGGCTATCGAGACGGGACAGGCTAAGGAGCTTGTCGGACTTGCTCTCGCAAAAGAGAATATTGCTCTTATGGGCTATCATTGCCACATCGGCTCACAGATTTTTGAATATGACCCTTTCTGTGACGCGGCTGTTATAATGATTAAGTTTCTCGCAGATATGAAGTCTGAGCTCGGCTTTGAGGCAAGCGTTCTCAACCTCGGCGGCGGTATGGGCGTAAAATATGTTGAAGCCGACCCCGAAATCGACTATGCAAAGAATATCGAGGGAATCGCAACGCTCGTTAAGTCAGAGTGTGAAAAGCTCGGTGTCGCAATGCCGACAATTCTTATGGAGCCGGGCAGAAGCATCGTTGCCGATGCAGGACTTACCCTCTATACCGCAGGCACACGCAAGGAAATCAAGGGCTTTAAGAACTATGTTTCCATTGACGGCGGTATGCCGGACAATCCCCGTTATGCGCTTTATCAATCCGCTTACACCGTAATGGTTGCCAATAAGGCGGACGAAGAGGCGGACTATGAATGCACAATCGCAGGTCGCTGCTGTGAAAGCGGTGACCTTATTCAGGAGGGTGTAAAAATCCCCAAACCTGAGCGCGGCGACACAATCGCAGTTCTGACAACGGGCGCATACAACTTTGCGATGAGCTCAAACTATAACGCAATCTGTAAGCCTCCCGTAATTATGCTCGACGGTGACAAGGATTATGTAGCCGTCAAGCGCGAGAGCTTTGACGACCTTATTGCAAGACAGGTATAAATTATAAGCAACAAACCCGTAGCTGTTGAAGGCTACGGGTTTATCTTTGTTATTTTCTTTTAAACAGCTTGTCAAAAATTTTGTCCAAGCCCTTTTCGATAGCTCCGCTCGGTTCAATCGGTGCACGATGTCCTCCGTTTGCTCTGTATTCCGCTTCCTTTTCTTTCAATGAAGCAATTATATGCTCTTCTGAGAAAAGCAATTTCAGTCGACTTGCTTTTTTAAAGCTCGGCACAGTAAAGGCGAAAAACAAAAACGCAATTACCAAAAGCACCCATACTGCGCCCGTCCAGATAATGCCGAACACGGCAGGTATTATTGCCCACATACACGACGACAGGCAAAGAAGATAAAACAAGCTTCTTCTCTTCTGCTTTTTTGTGTCTGTCGGAAGATATTCTGTGTTTAAAACCTTAACGCTTTCCGAATTGAGATACACCGAATTATAGATAAACTGACGGTGATCGTCGCGTGCCTCGAGGTTGTCAACCGATATTACCTTCACCTCATCCGGGCCGTACGCTTCAAGCTCGAATTCAGCATCAAAATTTATATCGTTTATGATGCCTTCATCGTCGGACCAACCGTCAAGTAAAAGGTCAAAAAAGTTGAAATACAGGTGGTTTTTCTCCTGCGTGAAAATTTTAAGGCTGAACCTTTCCTTTACATCAAGCGTTGCGGTTTCGTTGCGTGCGATAAAATACTCTTTGCCGTCGCACAGAAGCTTTATTTTCTTATAAGCCGTGTTGTTTAAGATTTTTACCTGCATTTTCTCACTTCCCTTTACGTAATTATATCACTCCGTTTTCCCCTTGTCAAACCGCACAAAAATCCTTTATTTTTCAAGGCTTTCGGGGTGTTTTTTTATATTCTTAAAAATAGGTGAATTTTCTTGCAAAAACCGCTTGACTTTACCACACTAATGTGGTAACATACCGTCATATTGTTTTAGGGCAAGAGGCTTCTCTCTGCCCGAAAGTGGTGAATTTTTATGAACTTACGCAACGAAAATATCGATAAGGTTTTTGAGGCAATCCTCTCGCTTGAAAGCGTTGATGAATGCTACCGCTTTTTTGAGGATATCTGTACCATCAAGGAGATTCAGGATATCGCTCAGCGCTACGAGGTAGCCCGCCTTCTGACCGATAAGAAAAACTATAACGAGATAACCAAGGCAACGGGTGCATCCAGCACAACTATCACCCGAGTCAACAAGTGCCTTATGTACGGCAACGACGGCTACAAAATGGTTATCGAAAGAACCAAAAAGGATTGAGGTGGCAGAATGTTCAGCGCAAATTTACTTAAAAATGAAGAAAAGGCTGTTTTTGCCCTTCGTTCTCTCTATCAGAAATACGGCTACACTCCGTTCAAGATGAGCAAGTTTGAGGAATATGACCTCTATGTCCGCAACAAGGATTTCCTCGTTTCCGACAGCGTCATCACCTTCACGGGTATGAACGGCAAGCTTCTTGCCCTCAAGCCCGATGTTACGCTTTCTATCGTAAAGAATACAAAGGACATCCCCGACACCGTTCAGAAGGTCTATTATAATGAAAATGTCTACCGTGTTTCAAAAAGCACACAGGACTTTAAAGAGATTATGCAGACGGGCCTTGAGTGCATCGGCAACATCGACGATTACAACATCTTTGAGGTAATTATGCTTGCCGCAAAGAGCCTTGAGGCTATCAGCGAGAGCTTTGTTCTCAACCTTTCAAACATCGGAATCGTTTCGGCAGTTATTGATTCGGCTGACTGTGACCGTGAGACAGGCAAGGCACTTCTCAGATGTATCGGCGAAAAAAATCAGAGCGGAATCGAGAAGCTCTGCGCTGAAAAGAAGCTTTCTGACAGCGTATGTGAAAAGCTTGTTGCTCTTGTCGGCACATACGGCAAGACCGAAAGAGTTATCCCTGCGCTCAGAGAAATCTGTGACACGGACGAGACAAAGACCGCTCTTACACAGCTCAAAAGCATCTGTTCGCTTCTCTGTTCAAGCGGACTTGGCGAGAGAATCAACATTGATTTTTCAATAGCAACAGATATGCGTTACTATAACGGCTTTGTTTTTCAGGGCTTTGTTGAAAATGTGCCGACAGCCGTTCTCTCCGGCGGTCAGTACGACAATCTGATGAAGAAAATGGGCAGAAAATCGGGTGCAATCGGCTTTGCCGTTTATCTCGACACGCTTGAAAGACTTAATCTTACAACCAAAAAGTACGATGTTGACACCGTGCTTTTATATGACGAAAGCTGTCCGTCGGCGGATATCGCAAGGGCTGTGAACGACCTTGCGGCAGACGGCAAAAATGTTATGGCACAAAAAAGCATCCCCGAAAGCATCAGGTACAGACAGCTTCTCAGACTCAGCAGCAAAGGAGTGGAAATTCTTGAAAACAATGATTAACATTGCTCTTCCCAAGGGCAGACTTGGCGAAAAGGTTTATGCCATGTTTGAAAAATCAGGTTATGAATGTCCCTCCATCAAGGAAGTCAACCGCAAGCTCATCTTTGAAAACGAGGAGGCAGGCGTGCGTTACTTCTGGGTAAAGCCCTCAGATGTTGCGATTTATGTCGAAAGAGGCGCGGCTGATATCGGCGTTGCGGGCAAGGATATTCTTCTTGAATACTCACCCGATGTCTATGAGCTTCTCGACCTCAACCTCGGCAAGTGCAGAATGGCTGTTGCCGCTAAGAAGGACTTCCGCGACAATACGGAAAACACACTTCGCGTTGCGACGAAGTTCACTAGCATCGCAAAGGATTATTACAGCAAGAAGGGCAGAGACATCGACATCATCAAGCTTAACGGCTCGATAGAGATTGCGCCGATTCTCGGACTTTCCGATGTAATTGTTGATATAGTTGAGACGGGCAAAACCCTTCTCGAAAACGACCTTGAGCCGAAAGAGTCAATCGTTCCCATCAGCGCAAGGCTTATAGCTAACAAGGCAAGCTTCCAATTTAAAATGGAGCAGATAGAAAACATTAAAAACGGTCTGAAAGCTCAGGTGAAAACAGATGATTAAAATTATGAAATACGGCGAGGTCGACAACAAGGATATCTTTGCACGCGGTACTGCGGCAACGAGCGTTGAAAACATCGTTACGGGAATTATAGAAAATGTCAAGCTGAACGGTGACAAGGCACTTTTTGAATACTGTGAAAAATTCGACAAGGCGAAGCTCAGCGCACTTGAGGTTTCCGCTGAGGAAATCGACGAGGCATTCAATGCAGTTGAGCCGAAATTTGTTGAGATTATCCGCGCGGCGGCAGAAAACATTAAAGAGTTCCACTCCCGTCAGGTAAGAAACAGCTTCATCCTTAACGAAAAGGACGGCGTTGTTATCGGTCAGAAGGTTATTCCGATTGAAAAGGTCGGTCTTTATGTACCGGGCGGTACAGCGGCTTATCCGTCAACCGTGCTTATGGACAGCATTCCTGCAAAAATCGCAGGCTGTAAGGAAATCGTTATGGTAACACCTCCGAACGCCGAAGGTAAGGTTAATCCGGTTATTCTTGCGGCAGCTAAAATCGCAGGCGTTGACCGCATTTTCAAGGTTGGCGGCGCTCAGGCTGTTGCCGCACTCGCATACGGCACCGAGAGTGTGCCTAAGGTTGACAAGATTGTCGGCCCGGGTAACGCCTTTGTCGCTGAGGCAAAGAAGCAGGTTTTCGGTATGGTTTCAATCGATATGATTGCAGGTCCCTCTGAAATTCTCGTTGTTGCCGACAAGACCTGCAACCCGAAATTTGTTGCGGCTGACCTTCTTTCACAGGCTGAGCACGACAAGATGGCAAGTGCCGTTCTCGTCTGTGACGATATGAATTTTGCAAACGCTGTCAGCGCAGAGCTTGAAAGACAGATTCCGCTTCTTCCGCGTGAGGAAATCGCAAGAACATCCATCGACAATAACGGCAAAATCATTGTTGCCGACGACCTTCTGAAGGCTATCGATATTGCCAACGAGATTGCCCCCGAGCATCTTGAGCTTTGCATGGACAATCCGTTCGACTTCCTTGATAAAATCAAGCACGCAGGCTCTATCTTTATGGGCAAATATTGTCCCGAGGCTCTCGGCGACTATTTCGCAGGCCCGAACCACACACTGCCCACAAGCGGAACGGCTCGCTTCTCGAGTCCCCTTTCCGTTGACGATTTTGTCAAGAAAACACAGTACACCTACTACACCAGAGAAGCACTCTCGGCTGTTGCGGATGACATCGCATTCTTTGCAGAAAAAGAAGGACTTTCCGCTCACGCAAGAAGTGCAACCGTCAGATTTGAGGAAGACAAATGAGCAGATTTTTCAGTTCTAAATATTCTACCCTTGTGGCATACACCCCCGGTGAACAGCCCAAGGATATGAAATACATAAAGCTTAATACAAACGAATCCCCTTTTCCACCGTCACCGAGGGTTATTGAATACGCCAAGGCTGAAAGTGAGAGACTTAATCTTTATTCCGACCCCGAAAGCCGCGTGCTTACACAAAAGGCGGCTGATCTTTTCGGTGTGAAGTATGAAAATGTGCTGATGACAAACGGCTCGGACGAGATTCTCAACTTTGCCTTTATGGCATTCTGTGACGAGAAAAAGGGTATCGCATTCCCGTCAATCAGCTACGCCTTTTATCCTGTTTTCGCTGAGCTGAATCACATTCCGTATAAGGAAATTCCGCTTATGGATGATTTCAGCATCAATGTTGAGGATTATTGTAATATCGGTATGAACATCGTTATTGCCAACCCCAACGCTCCGACAGGACTCGCGCTTACCGCTGAGGAAATCGAAAAAATTGTCACAACAAATCCCGACAGCGTTGTTATTATCGACGAGGCTTATGTCGATTTCGGCGCTCAGAGCGTTGTTGAGCTGACAAAGAAATACGATAATCTGCTTGTGACACAGACATTTTCAAAATCGCGTTCACTTGCAGGCGCAAGACTCGGCTTCGGCATCTGCAACGAGGCACTTATCGCTGACCTGAATACAATCAAATATTCAACCAACCCCTACAATGTCAACCGTATGACCTCTGCGGCAGGTATTGCGGCAATCGAGGACAACGATTACTATATGACAAACTGCAAAACGATTGCGGAGAACCGTGAATATACAAAGGCTGAGCTCGCAAAGCTCGGATTTGAAACTCTCGATTCAAAATCAAACTTTATTTTCACACGCAACGATAAAATCGGCGGTGAGGAATTCTATCTCACACTCAAGAAAATGGGTATTCTCGTCCGCCACTTTACAAAGCCGCTTATCAGCGACTATGTCAGAATCACCATCGGCACAAGAGAACAGATGGATGCGCTTCTGACAGCTACGAAAGAAATATTGGGAGTGAAATAAATGAGAAAAAGTGAAATTAAAAGAGACACGGCGGAAACAAAAATTGCCCTCACGCTCGACCTTGACGGTACGGGCAAGAGTGAGCTTTCAACGGGCTGCGGCTTTCTTGACCATATGCTCACGCTTTTTGCAAAGCACGGCCGCTTTGACCTGACGGTCAGCTGTGACGGTGACACTTATGTTGACGACCACCACACCGTTGAGGATATCGGCATCTGTCTCGGCAAGGCATTTGACGAGGCTCTCGGTGACAAGAAGGGCATCTTCCGCTACGGTGATTTTATACTTCCGATGGACGAGGCTCTCATCCTTTGCGCGGTTGATATTTCGGGCAGAAACTATCTTTCCTTCGGTCTTGATATCCCGTCTCAGAGGGTAGGCACCTTTGACACAGAGCTTGTTGAAGAATTTATGCTTGCTTTTACAAGAAACTCAAATATTACGCTTCACATACTTCAGCTTGACGGCAAAAACTCTCATCACATCATTGAGGGCACATTCAAGTGTCTCGCAAGAGCACTTCGCAAGGCTGTTGACATTGACGAGAAATACAAGGACGAGATTCCGTCCACAAAAGGTGTTTTATAATGATAGCAATAATTGACTACGGCGTGGGCAATCTTTTCTCACTCAAAAGCTCGTTCGGAGCTATCGGTGCTGATGTAATTGTCACCGATAACGAAGAAAAAATCCGCTCAGCCGACAAGATAATACTTCCCGGTGTCGGAGCTTTTTCTGATGCAATCGCAAAGCTGCGCGCGACGGGACTCGACAAGGTTCTTGTTGACGAGGCAAAAAAGAGTAAGCCCGTTATGGGTATATGCCTTGGTATGCAGATGCTTTTTGAAAAAAGCTTCGAATACGGCGAATATGACGGTCTCGGACTGCTCAAGGGCAGGGTTGTCACAATGCAGGGCGTTATCCCCGAGGAGCTGAAAATTCCGCACATCGGCTGGAATGCTCTGCACTTCAAACAGAACGATTGTCCCCTTTTCAAGTATATCAAGGAGGGTGACTGCGTTTATTTTGTTCACTCTTACTTTGCTGAGGACTGTGACGAAAGCGTTGCCGCTACAACCGAGTACGGCGCAGAGCTGACCGCCGCAGTTGCATACAAGAATATTTACGGCTGTCAGTTCCACCCCGAAAAAAGCGGTGAGGTCGGACTCAACATCCTGAAAGCATTTTGTGAAACGGAGGCACTCTGATGAATATTTTTCCCGCTATTGACCTTTATGAGGGTGCAGCCGTCCGCCTTTTCAAGGGCGACTACAATCAGATGACGGTCTATGATAAAAACCCTCTCAACATCGCAAAAAAGTTTGAGGAATGCGGTGCTGAGTTCCTGCACATGGTTGACCTTGAGGGCGCCAAAACAGGACTTACACCCAACCTCGAAACAATCAGAAATATTGTTGAGAACACATCACTTTTTGTCGAGCTCGGCGGCGGTATCCGCTCAATGGAGACAATCGACAAATATCTTTCAATCGGTGTCAGCCGTGTTATTCTCGGCACGGCGGCAATCACGGACGAAGCTCTTCTTGACGAGGCTATCGCAAAGTACGGCGAAAAAATTGCCGTCGGTGTGGATATCAAGGACGGCTTTGTTGCAATCAAGGGCTGGACAGAGAAATCCGCCTTCACCTTTGAGGATTTCTGCAAAAAGATGCAGGACAAGGGTGTCAGAACTCTTATCTGCACGGATATCTCCAAGGACGGCGCAATGAAGGGCACCAACCGCGAGCTTTATAAGCAATTAAGCGAGCAGCTCGACCTCGATATCATCGCTTCGGGCGGTGTTTCAAGCATTGACGATGTCAGGGCTCTTCGCGAAATGAAGCTTTACGGCGCGATTATCGGCAAGGCATACTACACGGGCGCAATCGACCTGAAGGAAGCAATCGAGGTGGCAGAATGATTACAAAAAGAATTATCCCCTGCCTCGATGTCAAGGACGGCAGAGTTGTCAAGGGCGTAAACTTTCTCGGACTTGCGGATGTTTCGTCACCGATAAAGCTGGCTGAGTTTTATTCCGACTGCGGTGCGGATGAGCTTGTTTTCTATGACATTACGGCTTCGGCTGAGGGCAGAAGGCTCTTCACAGACATTCTGACCGAGGTTGCAAGCAAGATTTTCATTCCTCTTACCGTCGGCGGCGGCATCAACACGGTTGATGATTTTGACCGCGTTCTCAAATGCGGTGCGGATAAGGTCAGCGTCAATTCGGGCGCAATCCGCAATCCCGACCTTGTTCGCGAGGCGGCTCTGAGATACGGCGACCAGTGTGTTGTTCTGTCGGCCGATATCAAGCGTGTTGACGGAGAATTCCGTGTTTTTGCCAAGGGCGGCAGAGAGGATACAGGCATGGAGGCTATCTCCTGGATTAAAAAATGCGTCGGTATGGGCGCAGGTGAAATCGTTGTCAACAGCATCGACACCGACGGTGTAAAAAAGGGCTTTGACCTTGAGATGCTCGAGGCAGTATGCGACGCGGTCAATGTTCCCGTTATTGCATCGGGCGGTGCAGGCGGAATTGACGATTTCACAAAGCTTTTTAAGGCTTTGCCTAAGGTTGATGCAGGTCTTGCCGCTTCAATCTTCCATTTCGGTGAGGTACAGATCAAGGATCTGAAACAAGAACTCCGTAGCAACGGAATTACAGTGAGGTTATAAAAAATGAATCTTGATGAATTAAAATTTGACGAAAAAGGACTTATCCCTGCGGTTGTGGTAGACGCCAAGAGCAAAAAGGTGCTGACCGTCGCATATATGAACCGCGAAAGCCTTGAAATTAGTATAAAAGAAAAACGCACCTGCTTCTGGTCGCGCTCAAGACAGGAGCTCTGGCGCAAGGGTGAAACCAGCGGCAATGTGCAGAAAATCGTAAGCATCACAGCCGACTGTGACAAGGATGCACTTACGGTTGTTGTTGAAAAGTCAGGTCCTGCGTGTCATCTCGGCACAGATTCCTGCTTTAACAACACAGTATGGCAGAACGATGAGCTCAACGAATTCTCTTATGAGGGACTTATGAAGCTTATCGAGGGCAGAAAAACCGACAAGCAGGAAGGCTCATACACAACCTATCTTTTTGAAAAGGGACTCGACAAGATTCTCAAGAAGATCGGTGAGGAGTCAACCGAGGTTATCATTGCCGCAAAGGACAACGATAAGGGTGAGACAATCTATGAGGTTGCAGACCTTGCTTATCATGTAATGGTAATGATGATTGAAATAGGTATCTCTCTTGAGGATATCTTTGACGAGCTCGCTTCCCGCCATGTTATTGACCACAAGGTCAAGCAGGAAAAAAGCACGGCTTCAAAATAAAAAAGCGTAAGAAAAACGCCTGAGACGAATCTCAGGCGTTAATTTTTTAATTAACTTTTCTTATGCTTCTACTTCCTGTGTTTCGGGGTTATCCCAGTTGAGGTCGTAGTGAGCTGTTGAATAATAGTCAAATGACATCGGAACTGTGCCGACACTCTCAAGTGTACCCTGACCTGTGATTTCAGTTGTAACTCTGATGTCACGGCTGAGCTCGAGCTTGATGATGTGATCTGTTGCCTTATCAACGATAGCACGGATTGTGCCTGTGCCGTAAGCAGCGTCATAAGACTCAACAGTCATAAAGTCTTTGATATTATCAAAATGCTTGAGAACATCTGCATCCTTCTCAACCTTATAAAGCTTGCCGTAGATGCTGTCGCCCTGCTCGGGGTTTGTCTCAGGATTGATTTTGATAAGGATTGTGTATGTTGTGTCGCCCTCGTTGTCTGTGATTACAGCTGAACGAACATCTGCAAGTGCAAGTGCGCCTGCCTCTTCTGAACCCATAAGCGGGAAGATATCGGTTGTCGGCTCACCGTAATTTGTTGACATACCAAAGTCTGTTGCAGTTACCTTGTTTGCAATAGTCTTGAAGGAAGCCTGAACATAAGAATTTTCACATTCACAGCCGCCTGCACCCTGGTCGAGTGAGTAAGAAATTGCAACCTTACCTTCCTTTGCGGTTTTGATAACGGCATTGAATCTTTCGACTACCTCAGCCTTACCTGAAGGAACCTCTGATGCATATACGATTTTTTCTTCTTCCTCTTCTGTTGCCGCATTGTTACAAGCACACAGAGAGAATACCATCAGAACAGCAAGTGTGAGTGCAAAAAGTCTAATAAGTTTTTTATTCACGCAAAATCCACTCCTTAAATAGTTTAGGTACAATATAGATTATATCATATTTCTTTTTAAAAGCCAATAGTTTTTGTGAAATTTATGAAATTCCTTGCTCGTCGAACAAAAATGCTGTTTCAAGAGCAATTTTAAGGCCTGCTTCAAGAGTTTTCGGATCAAGATTATCCTCTGTATCAAGGCGGGTATGATAGTATCTTGCAGGTGAGGGATCCATTGCGGTGAACGCTGTTGCGGGAATGCCTGCCTGAGACATTGCCGCCGCATCTGTTGAGCCGAGCTCGATTGTCTTTATGGGAACATCCATTTCAACATTCTTTGCCGCCTGCTGAACGAGTGAAGCAACTCTCTTATCGTTTTTGACCATACCGGTCATATCCTTATCGTAAATCGCCATAAAGTCGTATTCGCGGATTGTGTCAAGAGAAATAAATACGGTCTCAACGCCGTCAGCCTTCATTTCGGCGGCGTGAGCCTTTGCCCAAGCCTTTGAACCGCGCAGACCGGCTTCTTCGCCGCCTGCCATAAGTGCAACAACCTCTGTGTTTTCAAAGCGGATGTTGTTAGCTTCCATAAACTTGAGAACTGCGGCAGAAACCATACAGCCTGAAAGGTCGTCGTTTGCGCCTGTAACGGGACGCTTGTAGTTGCAGAAGAAAATTGCGGCAATCATAACGGGAACGGTAAGATACATTACAACTGCGATAATTTTCAGAGCAAGATTGTCAGCCGTCCAGACAAAGCCGTCACCTGCAATAATGCCGTAGATACCGCCGCCGATATTCAGAAGAATTGTGATAACTGCGGTCACGATAATTCCTGCAACAACAGGTCTGCCGCCGTGGTAGGTGTATGTCCACTCAAAAGCGGAATCGACATGGCCTGAGAAAATGATTCTTCTTTTTGTTTCACCCGATGCCTTACGGATACCGGTTACATTCATTGATGTCTTCTTGGGGAAGAATACATCGAGCACGGGCTTATAGAAAATGAACTCTGCAACAATGAGGAAGAGTGCAAGACATCCGCCTGCGAGAGAAGCGGCAGGGATGCCGAGTGTGAAGAAAATTGCTGAAAGCACAAGCAGAATTGCACCGATGGGTACCCACGACATAAACGCCTTGTCAGAGCACTTATATTCTTCTCTGAGCACGGTATCGCAGGTTGTCTCAAGCTCTTTTGCAAGATATTCCTGTGCCTGAAGCTCAGCCTCACTGCCCACGGGACGCGGACCGAAGCTTTTGCAGATTGTTTTGATGTTTTTGATTGCGTAGTTGGTATAAAGTCTGACCTCAGACTTATAGTTACCTACGCTCTGTGTTGATTTCATACTGATTTTCCTTCCCGGACTTTATTTCCAAGCAGTTTCGTCAAAAAATCTTGACAACCGCTCAAATGCTGAATAAAATATATTAAGTGACAAAATAAAGGATTGATATATATGAATAAAAAAATGACACCCAAGGTTATCCGTATGATAGCATTGCAGTCTGTGCTCGTTATCATCGCCGTCACCGTTGTCGGCGGAGCCGTAATAACCCACGGTCAGTATAAAAATACGGGTAATCCCGACACAACGACCTCCACTCAGGACACAACATCATCGGAGGTGAATTCAACGCAAAACACAACAGTATCGACAACTCAGCCGACATCCGCGGACACAACCGACACTGATACAACCGATGCATCGGCGTCTCAGACCGTAACCGAGCCCGAATATGATAAGGAAAAATATCCTTACGGCTACGCAGGCTTCCTGCCTGAGATGACGGATACGAGCGTTGACATTTCGCGTATTCTTGTCAACGGAAAATATTCTCTGCCCGAGGATTACAAGCCGACTCTTGCCGAGGCGGTCAAGGGCTCAGGCGTAATGCTTGACTACAGAGTTGCGCCGTATTATCAGGCGATGTACGACGCCGCAAAGGCTGACGGAATCACTCTGACTCCCATTTCGGGCTATCGCTCGTTTGAAAGACAGAAGAGAAATTTTGAAAACCGTATTTCAGAAAATATGCAGAAGGGAATGGACAGAAAAGAAGCAACCATTGCCGCCGCAACCGTCATTATGGTACCCGGCTCAAGTGAGCACAACGCAGGTCTCGCAATGGACATCTGTTCACTCTCTGACAGCTTTGAAAATACAAAGGAATTCGAGTGGCTCAACGAAAACGCCGCTAACTACGGATTCATTCTTCGTTATCCCAAGGATGCGAAATCAAAGGCAATCACGGGCGTCGTCTATGAGCCGTGGCACTACCGCTTTGTCGGAATTGACACCGCAAAGGATATCAAGGCAAAGGGCGTGACACTTGAGGAATATCTCGGAAAAGCCTGATCAGCTTTCTTTGATATCCGAACGCTTGAGAACCTTTACAAAGGTCTTGAAAATTATTTTTAAATCGAATAAGAAGCTCTGCTTTTCGACATATTCCTTGTCAAGCAGGGCTTTTGTTTTGTCGTCAATGTTATCCCTGCCGTTAATCTGTGCATAGCCCGTGATGCCGGGAAGCACGCTGTAAACTCCGTACTGCTCGCGAAGCTCACGGATTTCCTTTTCGGCAGGAATCAGCGGACGCGGACCGACGATACTCATTGTTCCGTTGAGGATGTTGAAAAGCTGAGGAAGCTCGTCGATACTCGTCATTCTGAGAAATTTGCCTGTTTTTGTGATTTTTTCATCCGCATCCGAAAGCTCAGAGGTTGCGATATCTCCCGTTCCGTTGCGCATTGTGCGGAATTTATAAACAGTGAAAATCTTATTATCCTTACCGACACGCTCCTGTCTGAAAAGCACGGGACCACCGTCGGTCGCAAATATTAAGATTGAAACAACGAGAAAAAGAGGAGAAAGCAGAATCACCGCAAAAAGACTTGCCGTAAAATCAAAAATTCTTTTCACCCGCGCACCTCCGTTCAGTGCAGTCTGTTCCATAAAATATAATCGTCAATAAGCACCGCTCTGACAGGCGCGCCGTCGATCGCGCCCATTTTAACGGGCAGGGCAACAAGATAATAGTCGCCCGGTTCAACCTCAGACAGATCGAGATTTTCAAGTATCGCAACACCGTTTTGTAAAAACGCCTTGTGCGGCTTGAGCTGATTGCCCGCCTTTCCGATTGAGTCAGCATCCGTTCCGATAAGACAGATGCCTGTATCCACCGCCTCGTAGGCGGCGCTTTCCATAAAGAACGACTGTCCGTCACCCTTTATGAGAAGTCTTGTGCAGTGCTTAGGGAAATATTTGTTGACATATTCACCCGTGATTATTCCCGGCGGAACCTCGATTACGGTACACTGACCGATATACTTGTTAAGGTCAGCCTCCTCAATCGTCTCGCCGCCCTCGAGAAAGTGGCAGGGCGCATCCGCGTGGGTTGCCGTATGAACGCACGCATACACAGCCGACAGATTGCACGCATCACCCTTTTCGATGCTCTGCACCGTGTCAAGCCTTGTTTCGGGATCTCCCGGATATTCGATTGTCGTCAGCAACGGTCTGGAAATGTCAACAATATTCATTATTTTTCAAATCCTTATTTATTGAGTTCTGAAAGAGAAATCTGCTTTAAGTAAGCGTTGATGAAGCCGTCGATGTCGCCGTCCATAACAGCGTTGATGTTACCCATTTCAAAGCCTGTGCGGTGGTCCTTTGCAAGGGTGTAGGGCATAAAGACATAAGAACGGATCTGGCTGCCCCAGCCGATTTCCTTCTGTTCGCCCTTGATATCTTCAATCTTGTCAAGATGCTCTCTTTCCTTGATTTCGAGAAGCTTTGATTTAAGCATACGCATAGCAACCTCTCGGTTCTGATGCTGGCTTCTTTCAACCTGACAGGAAACAACGATGTTTGTCGGAATATGAATAAGACGGACTGCGGATGAGGTCTTGTTAACCTTCTGTCCGCCCGCACCCGATGCACGATAAACCTCCATCTTGATATCGTCGGGGCTGATGTTGACCTCGATTGTATCGTCGATTTCGGGCATAACCTCAAGAGATGCGAAGGATGTGTGTCTTCTTCCCGACGAGTCGAACGGTGAAACGCGGACAAGACGGTGAACGCCTGCCTCACTCTTCATATAGCCGTAAGCGTTCTCGCCCTCGATACGGAGCACCGCAGACTTGAGACCTGCCTCATCGCCGTCAAGGAAGTCAATCATACTGACCTTGAAGCCGTGCTGCTCGCCCCAACGCATATACATTCTGACAAGCATCTGATTCCAGTCCTGAGCCTCTGTTCCGCCCGCACCTGCGTGGAAGGTAAGAACAGCGTTCTTTGCATCATATTCGCCCGAAAGAAGAGTGCTGAGAGTCTGCTTATCAAGCTCCTTGACAAACTCGTCAACGCTTGACTGACACTCCTCGAGCATATCGAGATCCTCTTCCTCATTTGAAAGCTCAATCATTGTAATATTATCTTCAAATGATGCCTTGAGATTTTCATATTTTGAGATTTTGTTTTTGAGCGCCGCAATCTTCTGCAAAACAACCTGAGTCCCTGCGATATCGTCCCAGAAGCCTTCCTGTGCGGTCTTTTCCTCAAGGGAAGCAACCTCCGCCTTCATTTCTTCAAGGCCGAGAGCCTCGCCAAGCTCCTTGAGCTTATCCTCGTAACCGAGTAACTGAAGTCTTAATTCTTCAAACTGTACCATACTATACCTCTCCGAGTACATATTTTTACCACATAATTATACAGTAAAATTTCCCTTATGTAAAGAATTGTTTTAATTTGTTTTAAAAATATTCAAAAATACTATACACTATTGTAAAACATTGTGATATAATATAGATGTAAAAATTTACAATCCGGTGAGACAAATGTTTTATAATGACAAAGTGTGTGACGGTTGTGCACAGGCTATGCACGAAAACGAGGATATCGTTGTCTGCCCCGAATGCGGCACACCTCAGCACCGTGAATGCTACAAAAAAAACAATATGTGCGTTAATGCGCATCTGCACGTGGAGGGCTTTGACTGGCGTGAGGCCAACACTCCGCTGAGTGAACCTGCGCCTGAGAAAGAGCCCGAAAAGGCGAACTCCGTTCCCATTCTCAGCACAGAAAACGGAATACCCGATATTCCCCTGCCCGTATTCAACGCTGACTCGATTATCATTGACGGACAGAAGCTTAACGCCGACGATGAGTTTGACGGTGTAAAAATCAGAGATGCCGTCACCTATACTCAGGTCAATTCTGTCAGGTATATCAAAAAGTTTCTCAAAAACAAGGGCAAGAAAGTCTTCCTCTCGTGGAACTGGGGTGCATTCTTCTTTACCCCTGCGTGGTTCTTCTATCGCAAGCTTTATAAGGCGGGTGCGTTCTTCCTGACCTTTGCCGTTGCGGCAACGCTTATTGCGGCACCCTATGCAAGCACAATCGCTGAGGCATACACCGCGCTGGAGCCGTTTGAGAATGCAATGTATGACACACTTCTTGCGTTTTTCAAGAATATGAACGACACTACGGCGGAAGCCTTTATGACAGCATTTTTCGCTTATGCTGAACAGTTCAGACCGATTGTGCCGTATATTCTTATCGTTGATTCGATCACCTTTGTTCTTCCCTGCTCGGCGGCGGCAATTATGGCCAACAGCCTCTACCGCAACAAGATGCTTGAGGATATCCGCATCGCACGCAAGGCAACGAATGATCCGAATATCCAGAAGTATTCACTTCTTCGCCGCGGCGGCGTTTCTGTTCTTGCAGGCTTTGCGGCAATTATGGCAGAAAGCTATCTGCCGTCAGTTATAATGTCTGTAATTAAAAATTTTATATAATGTGACAATCAAAGAACTTTTTAGGAGGAGTTTACAATGAAAATCAAAAAGGCGATTATTCCCGCAGCAGGTCTCGGCACAAGAGTTCTGCCCGCATCAAAGGCAGTTCCCAAGGAGATGCTCAACATTGTTGACAAGCCGGCTATCCAGTATATCGTTGAAGAGGCTGCAGCCGCAGGCATCGAGGATATCCTTATCATCACAAACCGCGGTAAGGGTGTAATCGAGGATCACTTCGACCACAGCTACGAGCTTGAGGACAAGCTTTCAAAGAATCCCTCAAAGAAGGATCTTTACGAGGATGTTCTCGCTTGTTCAAACATTGCTAATGTTTATTTCATTCGTCAGAAGGAAACAAAGGGTCTCGGCCACGCTATTATGTGTGCAAAGAGCTTTGTCGGCAACGAGCCGTTCGCAATCCTTTACGGTGACGATGTTATCATCAATGACGAATATCCCGTTACAAAGCAGCTTGTTGATGTTTATGAAAAGACAGGCAAGGGCGTTGTAGGCGTTAAGGAAGTTCCCAGAAAGGATGTTCCCAAGTATTGCTCACTCGATGTTACACATCACGAGGATAACGAAAAGGTTATGGATGTTCACAACATCATCGAGAAGCCGACAGACGAGCAGATTATGTCCTGCTACTCAATCCTCGGCAGAGTTGTCGCTCCTCCGCAGGTATTCGATTACCTTGCAGAAGACCTTGCTAACACTCCCGAAGGCGAAGAGCTCTACTTCACAGATACTCTTACCCGTCTCGGTAAGGAAGGTAACCTTCTTGCTCTTGATTTTGACGGCATCCGTTACGATATGGGTAACAAGCTCGGCATTATGAAGGCTAACTGTGAGGTTGCTCTCAACCACGACGAAATCGGTGAGGACTTCAAGGCTTATATCAAGGACCTTGCTGCACAGCTTTAATTTTCAGAACATAAAAAGAGAAGCTTCGGCTTCTCTTTTTTATAAAGAGGTTATTCTATATGCATAAAAAATTAGCACCTACTCCCCCGATGGGCTGGAACAGCTGGGACTGCTACGGCGCAGCTGTCAACGAGGAGCAGCTTCTTGCAAATGCCGATTATATGGCAAAGCACCTCAAGGACTACGGCTGGGAATATATTGTCTGTGACATTCAGTGGTCTGAGCCGACCGCGGACAGCTTCTATTATCACTATTTTGCAGAGCTTTGCATGGATGAATATTCGCGCCTCATCCCCTCGGTTGAGCGTTTCCCCTCTTCGGCAGGCGGAAAGGGCTTCAAGCCCATTGCAGATTACATACACTCACTCGGTCTTAAATTCGGTATCCATATTATGAGAGGCATTCCCCGTCAGGCGGCACACCGCAACACTAAAATCAAGTGTGAGGGTGTAACGGCAAGAGATATTGCCAAGCCGTCCTCGGTCTGTCTGTGGAATCCCGATATGTACGGTCTTGAAACCCACAAAAAGGGCGCTCAGGAATATTATGATTCCATCTTTGAGCTTTATGCCTCGTGGGGTGTCGACTATATCAAGTGTGACGATATCGCAAACACTGAAATCTTCCCTCACGACCCCTATTCCGCAAGAGAAGAAATCGAAATGCTCCGCAAGGCTATTGACAAGTGCGGCAGACCTATGGTTCTCAGCCTTTCTCCCGGACCTGCACCCGTATGGGAGCACGAGCATCTTGCGGCTAACGCAAATATGTGGCGTATGACGGGCGACTTCTGGGACGAGTGGAGCAAGCTCCACGCAATGTTCGAGCGTTGCTACGCCTGGCAGGAGTACGTTCAGCCGGGCGCATGGCCCGATTGCGATATGCTTCCGATTGGAAGAATACAGCTTACCGAAAAGCTCGAGAAATACAGAAACCGCTACACACGCTTCACCCATGACGAGCAGATAACGATGATGACCCTCTGGGGCATCTTCCGCTCCCCGCTTATGATGGGCGGCGAAATGCGCGAAAACGATGAGTTTACCCTCTCGCTTCTTCAGAACAGAGAGCTTATTGATATGCTCAAAAATTCAAGCGGAGCAAGACAGTTCAGCCGAGAGGAAACAGACGGCAAGGGTGAAATTATCTGGACATCCTCGGGTGAGGGCTGCAAATATGTTGCACTTTTCAACACGGATGACAAGGAGCGCGAAATAAGCTTTGACATCACCGACATTTCAATCAGCGGTGTAAATTACAGCGTGTGGGATATGTGGTCACACAACGAGCACACGGTAACGGACGGCAAGTTTTCCGCAAAGGTGAATCCGCACGGCGCAAGACTTTTTAAAATTACAATAAAATAAAAGCGAAAAGAAAACGGAGCAGCAATCCAAGCTGCTCCGTAATTTTTATTTAGTAGTCATATCCTTGAGTCTTTTTGCAACCTTGAGGCGGTTGAAAAAGATTTCTGCAAAAACAATCTCTACCGTTGCCATTGCCACAGCCTGCCACACACGGGTTGCAATCAGCGTTTTGAAATCCGATGTATACATAATCGACAGCCACAGGGTATTGAGAATACCGCTGCAGAAAAACTCGTTGGCAAAAACGCCTGCAACTATTTTGCCCGTTGAGCAGTTTTTGTGAAAAGAGAGACCGTAAATAAAGCCTGAAAGCGCCGCCGTCACGGTAAAGCCGGGAAAAAACGGACCTGACGGAAAGGCAATCGAGCCTATAAGGTCGCTGACGGTCGCAACCGCAACTCCACCCGCAGGGCCGAAGAGGTAGGATGCAAACATAATCGGAATAAACGAAAATCCGATTTTAAGATATTGAAGGTTGATTGACAGAAATCGTGACAGCACAACCTGCATCGCGATAAAAAGCGCACAGAGAATGAGCCTTACCATTGTCTTTTTTCGTTTTGAATACAAATAAAAAACCTCCCATCATCCGTAATGAATAATAGAGAGGCGTACTCGGTACTATTCAGCGGGATGCGACTGCCATACTGACTGCCAACAGACAACTCCCCGTCCTGTCGGTTTTTAACGCACAACAATCTACTCTGAAATTTATGCTTTCATTATATACCCTTTTCTCAAAAAGTAAAGATATTTTAACAGAAAAATCCCGTATGCCTTACGACATACGGGAAAAATTCAATTACATAAGGCTGTTGTAAAGAGCTGTGATCTCTTCAACGCTTGTGTCGCGCGGATTGCCCGGACGGCAAGCATCGTCGTAAGCTGACTGTGCAAGGAACGGAATATCCTCTGCCTTAACGATTTCTTTAAGGTCTGCGGGGATACCTACATCTGCTGAAAGCTTCTTGACTGCGTCAACGGCAGCCTTTCTGTATTCCTCAACGCTCATATTCTCTGTGCCCTCAACGCCCATTGCCTTTGCGATATCTCTGTACTTCTCACCTGTTTCGGGTGCGTTGTATTCCATAATTGTGGGAAGAAGAATTGCGTTAGCAACACCGTGAGGTGTATCGTAGAGTGCGCCGAGAGGATGTGCCATTGAATGAACGATGCCAAGACCGACATTTGAGAAGCCCATACCTGCAACATACTGGCCGAGAGCCATACCCTCTCTGCCCTCGTCTGTGTTTTCAACTGCTCCGCGAAGGCTCTTTGCGATGATTTCGATAGCCTTCAGGTGGAACATATCGGAAAGCTCCCATGCGCCCTTTGTGATGTAGCCCTCGATAGCGTGTGTAAGAGCGTCCATACCTGTTGCCGCTGTGAGTCCCTTGGGCATTGATGCCATCATATCGGGGTCAACAACTGCAACAACGGGAATGTCGTGAACATCTACACAAACCATCTTGCGGTTCTTTTCAGCATCTGTGATAACATAGTTGATTGTTACCTCAGCCGCTGTACCTGCTGTTGTGGGAACTGCGATGATGGGAACGCACTTGTTCTTTGTGGGAGCAACACCCTCAAGTGAACGAACATCAGCAAACTCGGGATTGTTGATGATGATACCGATTGCCTTAGCTGTATCCATTGAAGAGCCGCCGCCGATAGCAACGATGCAGTCTGCGCCTGCTGCCTTGTAAGCCTCAACGCCTGACTGAACATTCTCGATTGTCGGGTTCGGCTTGATTTCGCTGAACATTGTGTATTCAATGCCTGCAACCTCAAGGATGTCTGTTACCTTCTTTGAAACACCGAACTTGATAAGATCGGGGTCTGAAGCAACAAAAGCCTTTTTAAAGCCGCGTGCCTTAATCTCCTCGGGAATAGCACCGATAGCACCCTTGCCGTGGTATGATGTTTCGTTAAGTACAAATCTGTTCATTGGTTATCATTCTCCTTTTGCCGTGGTCGGCTAAATTTACAACCCTATTATAATACTATTTTCCGTCAAATTCCATTGACAAATTGTTAACAATACGAATAATTTTTATGTCTATTTTGCCGATTTTCAAAAGCCGTGCCGAACACCCCAATATCTTGTAGATAAAGGCTTTCACACGACTAATTCCTTTAAAAAAGATAGCAAAAAGGCTTGACTTTATTCATTTTTATATGTATAATATCAAGGCTGTGAAATTTTGAACACAGCATCCTTGCCACTTCGGTGGCCAAAAGACCAGAAGGAGGTGCTTT
>JAZQGS010000045.1:0-2272 GCA_045540195.1 Acutalibacteraceae bacterium | reverse complement strand
AAGCTTTGTTGGTTAATCTGTGGTTTGCATATTTCTTCTTCGGGAACGGACAGGAAAAATTAAGATACAGCCTTTCGATTGTTCCGTCGGGAATAAAGCACGGCAGGTATTCTGCCCCGCCCTTTATAAAGTAAACATTTTTAAGTCCCGCTTTAATCGCCTTTTCGCACGCCTGAACGATTACATTTGCGCTCTTTTCAACTGCAATATAGTTGATATCAGGATTGAGCTTTGCGATTTCACACACAAACTGACCTTTACCGCAACCGATTTCCATATGTACGGGATTACTGTTGCCGAATATTTCATCAAAGCTGAAATAGCTTTTATTTTCAATCGCTGTGCTGAAATTCTTATCGTCTGAATGTATTTCAAAAAGTATATCATTACACTCATCAAGCCTTGATTCAAGGTTTTTCTTTCGTCTCATTCTCATAACAGGTTCTCCATTTGCAAATTTGTCGGTTTATTTTAACCTATTTTAAAATGTTAGTCAACTCTTTGCTTGACAAAATATGTTTTTCAATATATAATCTCTTCAATAACTGTGACGGGAAAAAGTAGTACGGTTGCGAAGCAAAGAGAGTTTTCGGTTGGTGTGAGAAAACGTGAGTGCCGTGTGAAATACCTCCCCGAGTTGTGCACCGAACAATTTTTAAGTAGGCTGTACCGTGTGCGCGCGTTAAAGCGTAAGGGTATCTTTTGTACCCGCTGAGGTCATATCTGTGAGGATATGATAAATAGAGGTGGTAACACGGTAATTCGTCCTCTGTCTTTGACAGGGGGTATTTTTATTTTCTGTCACAAAACGCAATCAGAAAGGATAGACACACAATGAAAATTTATGACGAGCTCGTAGCCAGAGGCCTTATCGCTCAGGTTACGGACGAAGACGAAATCAAAGAGCTTATCAACAACGGTAAGGCTGTTTTCTACATCGGCTTTGACCCCACGGCTGACAGCCTTCATGTCGGTCACTTTATGGCTCTTTGTCTTATGAAGAGACTTCAGATGGCAGGCAACCGTCCGATCGCATTGCTCGGCGGCGGTACAGGTATGATCGGGGACCCTTCGCGCCGTTCCGATCTTCGCAAAATGCTTACGAAGGAAGATATCGACCATAACATCGCTTGCTTTAAAAAGCAGATGAGCCGTTTTATCGAGTTCGGCGAAGGCAAGGCTATGATGGTCAACAATGCCCATTCGCTTCTTGACCTTAACTACGTTGAGGTGCTCCGCGAGGTCGGTACGTGCTTCTCTGTCAACAATATGCTCCGTGCGGAATGCTACAAGCAGAGAATGGAAAAGGGACTCAGCTTCCTTGAGTTCAACTATATGATTATGCAGAGCTACGACTTCTACCACCTTTTCAAGGAGTACGGCTGTAATATGCAGTTCGGCGGCGATGACCAGTGGTCAAATATGCTCGGCGGTACTGAGCTTATCCGTAAAAAGCTCGGCAAGGACGCTTACGCAATGACAATCACTCTGCTTATGAATTCTGAGGGTAAGAAGATGGGTAAAACTGCTTCAGGCGCTGTCTGGCTTGACCCTGAAAAGACATCTCCCTACGAGTTCTACCAGTACTGGAGAAATGTCGGTGACCAGGATGTTCTCAAGTGCATCAGAATGCTCACCTTCCTTCCGCTTGAGGAAATCGATGCAATGAACGATTGGGAAGGCAGTCAGCTCAACGAGGCAAAGGATATTCTCGCTTTCGAGCTTACAAAGCTTGTTCACGGTGAGGAAGAGGCTCAGAAGGCTCGTGAGGCTTCAAAGGCACTCTTCGGCGGTTCTATGGACAGCGCAAATATGCCGACAACAACACTTACTGATGACGATTTCACAGACGGAAAGATTGATATTCTCGAGATTCTTGTAAAGGCAGGCATCACAAAGTCACGCGGCGAAGGCAGAAGACTTGTTCAGCAGGGCGGCGTTTCTGTTGATGATAATAAGGTCAGCGATATCGGACTTTCATTTACAAAGGATGAATTAAACGCTAGCCCGATCATTGTTAAAAAGGGCAAGAAAATCTTCCACAAGGTTCAGGCATAAACTGAATAATAAGCTTTAAGGGACCGTGAAAAACACAGTCCCTTTTTGCATAGAAAAAAGCGGTATGGCGATTGCCATACCGCTTAAAAAGTTTGTGATTTGTTTTATGCCTTAACACCCTTACCGGTTGTCTGATCAATAACCATCGATCCGCTATTTACTGCATCAATTACAGCGGCATCCTTTTCGTTGATTGACGTTCTCGTTCCCTCAA
>JAZQGS010000044.1:0-15184 GCA_045540195.1 Acutalibacteraceae bacterium | reverse complement strand
TATTGTGGCATTTGAACGAACCCTCGTTCAATACGGACATCATACTACTATTGTCGAGCAACAGTAACGGTAAATCTTTATGTTCCATTCCTAAAGCCTCCTTTATCGGTTTTGAACAAATTGTTGAAGTGTTTCTTGTTTGATTCCAAAATTCTTTATATTCATTATACTTACAAATTTGGGGATTGTCAAGTTAAAAATGGGTTTTAACCATATAAGCTTTAGGGTGACGGTGTTCTGTGTGTTAACTAGCGAGGGGAATTTGCCTCGCTGCATTTTCAAATTGTGATGTTAGTATCTGTAAAGTGTGGAGATTTATACTTTGTGAATTTGCTTTTTAAGTTGAGTGTGATATAATGAATCAAAGGCGGTGATTTAATGAAAGCCTCTCCGGAAACATGCAAATCCATCGCAATTTTCTGCTGATTCAAATTTCGTTTTTTTCTAATATTTTTAGCCCGATCACCTGCTCACTCATTGCTTTTAGTGTACCATTATGTTATACTTCTGATTAGCATGAGAATATAGGGGTTGCTCTACTTACAGCGAGTTGCTAATGATAGTGGCAGCTGGCTTTTGTTTTTCATTATGGAGGTTTATATGAAAACTTTTCGTGTTTTACATATATGTGACTATGCTGCACTTTATCGAGGCAATTTTATAGACTCCCTCGAGTCGCTAGAGGTATACCACGACAATGTAGAAAACTTTTATTTATTCCCGTTTCGAGCAAAAGGAACTGCTGCCCAAAAATGGATCGAAGATCTGAACAACGATCACGAGCGAGCATATTTACAAGAAAGTAATTTCATTCAGAATTTCATACTGCTTTCTAAAATTCTGAAAAAACACAAAATCAATCGTATTGTCAGACATTTCTCTGATGTAAAAATAGATATTCTTATTAAGCTTTTGTTCAGTGGTAAGCATGTTGTTCGTTTCTTTCACTGCGGCTGCGAGCCAAAAAAGAACCCTATCAAACACATATTTACAGAGTTTATATGGAACAAAAATAAACTCGTTGGTGTAAGCGATGCGATTGCCAACGATATACGCAAAGTACATCCCGGGTTTTCTGTGTTTTCTATAGTAAACGCTATCCATTTTGATCGTTTGGATGTGCAGAAAAGTTTTGAACGGCCCGAGGGATTTTCCCTGCTTATGATGGGATGGGATTATATGCGAAAAGGCGTAGATTTAGCAATAAAAGCATCCCTGCCGTTGCAAAAAAAGTATAATATAACACTGCAGATCGTTGGCGGTAAAAACGAAAGCAAAATCAAAGAGCTTGCCGATAGTATTCTTGGAGAGACTGTTGATTGGATTCGATATTTGCCTCCGACAAATAATATTGGGGCATATTACTGGGCAAACAACATATTCTTGAGCCCGTCCCGTCAAGAAGCCTTCGGATATGCAAACATCGAAGCCGTATACTGCGAAAACAGCGTTGTCCTCACCAAAGTAAACGGTCAGGGTGAATTGGATATTGACGGTGCATATTGGTTCGATTCCGAAAACATCGAAGAGTTCACACAGAAATTAGAAACCGCCATTCTGGAATACAACACACCTGAAAAAATCGCTCAGCGAGAAAACGCAAAAAAACAGGTGCAGCGCACCTACTCTTTGAAAAATTGGTCAGATAAGCTGGTCGATCTATTTTAATCGATCCACAGACTTGTATTATGATAACGAATGCAAACTATAGCAACAGCGGAGTGGAATTCCACTCCGCTGTCAGCTTTATCTGATTGATTCAATAATCTTTTTGAACTCATCTTTCTTCCTGAATTCATCCGAAAGAGGATATCCGTCCTCCAGAGCCTCCCTGATTGCATAGGCGATGTTGTCATATCCGCCCTTGAATGCGGTTGTCTTGTTAAATTCAAGCCCTTCAACAAGATACGAGGTGTGGGTTGTGATATCCGGCATCGCTTCATATCTCACCGCAATTTCAGCCTCTTTTCTGAAGCATTCAAGCGCGCCCTCGTCATCACCGTTATGGTGCCTGATAACGCCGAGATATCCGTAGTTGAATATAACAAGATAACTGCTCTGACCGTAATCGCCGTCAGGCATAGCGGTTTCGACAAAATTCAGATAAGCCTCAATGATGTCCGGATCGCGTTCGAGAATACAGCTTGCCTTGCGGTTGATGATTTCACCGATAAGCTGAATCATTTCCGACAGACCGTTTGCGCACGCCATATTGCGCTCCTTACTGCCGAGAGGGTAGAGCATCATCGACATAAAGTCTCTCGTATTTCTCATAACGGGCATTTCTTCAAGAATGGGGCTGAGCGCACTTATGTCAACGCCGCTGTTCTCGGTGTCGCTGAGCTTGCGGATGAAATTACACATAAGTCCCTTTGTCCATACCCTGATGCGGTCGTTTGTGCAGTAGCTCTGAATGACATTATAAACCCGTTCAATCTCGGGCTTAACGCTTAAAACGCGGTCGTCATCAATGGAACAGATTGAAAGAAGGGAGTGCATATAGTTTCCGAGAAACTGATAGCTGTCGGGAAATTCTGCAATAGCCTCTTTCATAAGCTCGCTCGCTTCCTCGAACTTCTTTTCTGTTTTAAGAGCCTCATACTTTTCCTCATAGGCTTTCATCCTGTTTTCTTTATCGACGGTGTTTACTCCGAGAAGCAGGTCGGTTGTAACTCCGAAGAACGATGCGATTGAGGGTACGAGCGTGATGTCAGGATAGCTTTCACATCTTTCCCACTTGCTGACACTCTGGTAAGACACGCCCAAAAAATTTGCAAGCTCATCTTGGGTGATGTTCTTTTCTTTGCGAAGCTTTTTGATTGTTTCTCCGATATGGATCATATTTGTTGCCTCCGTGTTTTATTTAACAGTACTGTTTACAACCAAATAATAACCCGAAAAAAGAGAAAAAACAATAACTTGTTCGTTTAGAATATCTAAACCGAAGGGCGAAAATATCAACCGACGGTATAGTCAGAGGGACAAACTGAAAAATTTATCTCCTGGTCCTGTTTTGCACGGCTTTTATAAATGGATTTACTTTTTAATTGTATTATGCTATAATCCGTGTGGTGATACTATGAAAAAAATATGTAAATGGCTTGCTAAAGCGGTTATTGCGTTTATGGTGGCCTTCGGCATTATGACGGCAGTGTGATTCATACGGGTTTTGCGGTGCTAACACACAGTTTTCTTCAGGTTTCGTAATTTGTGGTGAGAATTCTTGTAATAATGACACCCATAAATTGTTTGAATTAAATATAAAAGATATATGATTAAAAAGTCGGCAAAAAATACATAGTGTTAATATATTTGAAAATGAAATGGAGTGAAAAAAGTGAAAAAAAAGGTTGCGTTAATGACATGTTTCTTAGATAATTTCGGAGCTTGTTTGCAAGCTTTGGCACTACAAAGCGAAATAGAAAAATTAGGATGCCACTGTCGTATAATCGCATATACTGAACCATCGGGCTACAATAACGATGAATTTGTGCAGACATTTATAGAGAAAATTTCAAGAGAAATTTTTGGTATTGTTAATATATTTATTAAAGGCAAATCGTTTAAAAAATATATAAAAAGAAAATTGTTCAAAAAAAATAAGAGGAATTACGCATTCAAGAAATTTCGAAATAAGTATCTGAATTTTGAATGTGCAAACGATTCTAAAAAAGTTAATGTTTATTGCCGTTATGAAGAGTTGGCCCTCTTAAGTGAGAAATATGATGCGTTTGTTTGTGGCAGTGATCAGATTTGGAATCCGACTTTTTATAATAGAAACCACCCGGCATATTTTTTGCGCTTTGCGGGCGACAAAAAACGAATTGCGTATGCGCCAAGCATTGGCCTTTCAGAACTTCCAAATCAATATATAGACACTTTTGTAACATATGTGAAGGATTTTGACTATGTTTCCGTCAGGGAAAAAAGAGGCTCAGAAATAATAAAGGAATTGTGTGACATAGATGCAAAAGTCGTTTTAGATCCCACATTGCTTATCGGCAGAAACTATTGGCAGTCTCTTTTGGAGCCGCAATATAAAACTCCTTTTAGAAAGTATATTTTTTGCTATATTTTTTCGAACACAAAGGCCGTCTCAGATTATTTGAAAATGGTGCAGGAAAACACAGGGCTTCCGATAGTTTATGTAAATGTTTCAAATCTTTCTTATGAAAGCTTGATAGCTTGTTGCAAGAAAAATGCAGGTCCGATAGATTTTCTTCAGTTGATAAAAAACGCAGAGTTTATTTTAACTGATAGTTTTCATGGCACAGCGTTTTCATTATTATTCAATAAGGATTTCTATGTCTTTGAAAGAAAAAGAACTGACGAGACAATAGATATGTTTTCACGGATTAAAAGTGTTTTGTCATATGCAGGTTTAGAAGATAGGATTGTATCTATTAACGAAAGCTTTATAAAGAAAGAAGTTATAGATTACGCACCGGTTAATGAAATTTTTGAGGTGCTTTGTAAGGACAGCGAGGCTTTTTTAAACGAAGCTTTATATGGAGAAAAAAATGAAGATAACTGATTATGAAAAATGCTTTGGTTGTTCCGCATGCGAATATATATGTCCTAAAAAATGTATAACCATGAAATTCGACAGTGTTGGATTTTATTATCCTGAGATTGATGAGACTTTGTGTGTGGAATGCAATAAGTGCAGCACGGTTTGTCCTGCAAACATAAACATTAGGACAAGTGATATCCAAAAGGTTTATAAAGGTTATATTGACTATATAGAATCTGATGAAAACCAAAAAAGCACATCGGGCGCTATTTTTGCGCTTTTGGCCAATCAAATGCTTGCATATAATGGTGTTGTGTTTGGTGTTTCTTTTGATGAGGATTTTAAAAATGTTTCACATATAGCCTGTGAAACCGTAGAGCAAATTAATAAGTGCCGTGGAAGCAAATATATTCAAAGTCAAACACAAGGTATTTATAAACAGGTTAAAAATCAATTAGAATGGGGAAAGAAAGTGTTGTTTTCGGGAACGCCGTGCCAAATTGCGGCTCTCTATTCTTGTTTGGGTGAACACCCAGAAAACCTTATTACTGTAGATTTTGTTTGCCATGGAGTCGGTTCAACAGCTTTCTATCAGGCCTTTTTATCAAATGTAACTAATGATCAAGGCGTGTGTTATGTTGGTTTTAGAGACAAATTAGGTTGTTACATTAAGTCGAAATTTATAGTTCTGGATAATAATCGTCAACAAGTTTACAATGTTGATTCATATAAAGATGGCTTTGGAAAGGCTTTTGCAAATAATTTAATATCACGATTATCTTGCGGCACATGTAAATTTGCTTCAACTCAAAGAGTTTCTGATATATCATTAGCAGATAATGTGATGTTTGCAACCGAAAAAGAAAAAATCTACGGATCGTCCTTGGTTTTCATTAATACAAAAAAGGGGTTTGAGTTTTTTGAAAGTGTGAAAAGCGAGGCCGTTATTGAAGAACTGGAAAGAGAAGCGGTTATACCGAAAATTATGCACTTAAACCATCCGGCAACGCCGCATAAAGACAGGAGGGTTTTTTTGGATACATTCAAAGACGAAGGATATATAGCGGCATATAAGTATATATTGCCTTACCAACCTCAACTTTCGTTTAAGAAGCGTTTGAATAAAAAGATAAAAAGAGTACTGGAAAATGTGTTCAAAAACAGATAACAGATATCGAATATCTGGGGTTTGTTCCATAAATTTGCTTTGGCATATACCAATGCAAACCCGTTTATTTATTTTCAATTCTGACAGAGAATAAATGCTATAATCCGTGTGGTGATACTATGAAAAAGTATATCGGCATTGACATCGGGGGCACGAAGTGTGCCGTGATTGTCGGTGAATATGAGAATGATGAAATCAGAATAATTTCCCGCACGGCTTTTGCGACGGATACAGACGAAGAGCCGGCGGATATCATAGAAAAATTCTGTGAAATCATTTCAGCCGAAAAGGATTTTTCGGCAATCGGCATTTCCTGCGGAGGCCCGCTTGACAGTCGGTCGGGCGTTGTGCTTTGTCCGCCGAATCTGCCGAAATGGATTGATGTTCCGATTGTGGATGTCCTTTCTTCGCGTTTCGGAGTTCCTGTGTTTTTGCAGAATGATGCCAACGCCTGTGCGCTTGCCGAATGGAAGCTCGGTGCGGGCAGGGGAACGCAGAATATGATTTTTCTCACCTTCGGCACGGGCTTCGGCGCAGGACTTATCCTTGACGGCAGACTTTATGTCGGCGCGTCGGATATGGCAGGCGAGGTCGGACATATCCGCTTAACCGAGGACGGCCCTGAGGGCTACGGTAAGTCGGGCTCGGCGGAGGGCTATTGCTCGGGCGGCGGAATCAGGAATATCGGAAGACTTTTCGGCGTGGACAAGAGCGCGAAGGACATTGCCGCCGATGCGAAAAACGGAGATGAAACCGCACTCGAAATTTACCGTACAAGCGGAAAATATCTCGGCAGAACGCTTGCGATTCTTGCGGATATTATCAATCCTGAGTGTGTGGTTATCGGTAGTGTATTTGCACGAAGCGAGGAGCTTCTTCGTTCTGCAATGCAGGCGGAGCTTGAGAAGGAGGCACTTTTCCATACTGTGAAATGTCTTGATGTGCGACCTGCAATGCTCGGTGATGAAATCGGTGACTATGCCGCACTTATGACTGCGGTTTACGGAGTAGCTTTATGAAAATTCAGGAAGAGCTTATAAATTTTTTCAAAGATAACGGAGTTGCGGATGTCGGCTTTACGCAGGTAAGCGACGGACCGTTCGGTGACAAAACCTACGCGGTGAGTATCGTCGTCAAGCTCTCGGATGCAGTTGTTGACGAGATAACCGACGAGCCGACTCACACTTATTTTCACCATTACAGAACGGTTAATGCGTTTATCGACCGTGTGCTTTTACAGGCACGCTTTATCTTAGAGCAGAACGGATACAAATACATTCCCGTCGGCGCATCGCAGAGCATCAACAAGGACGGCTGGAATTATCACGGCAGATATTCACACAAGAAGGTCGCTTCGCTCGCAGGTCTCGGCGGAATCGGCAAAAACAGTCTTTTTCTGCACAGTGAGTACGGCGCGCGCGTAAGGCTCGGTACGCTTTTTACGGATTGTCCGTTTGAATGCGAGCCACAGGACTATGTGTCACCCTGCACTCAGTGTAATCTCTGTGTTGAGGCTTGCCCGTCAGGGGCAATCAGCGGAGCGCTGTGGCAGGAGGGTATGGAGCGCGAGGAAGTTTTCAACCCCGAAAAATGCAGTGAATATATGAAAAAGAATTTTAAGCACATCGGCAGAGGCGCCGTGTGCGGAATATGTATGAGAGTTTGTCCGATCGGAAAGTCATCGGGGTAACGACCTTGCAGTGAAATACGGCCTGAGGTCGGAGGCTTGATGTTATCGGTATTTGTTAAGAAATTTGTGCGTTAAAAAGTCGGAATTTATTAAGGAATGAGGATGAAAATGAATACAGTTTCTTTAGTCGGTTTAATATTTTTAGTTTTTACTTTTTTAACATCGCTGATTTTGGGTCTGATGTGCCTTATGGGTAAAAACACTATTCTTGATGATGTTTACCTGAAAGCGCCAAAAGAAGAGCAGGCAAAGATGGATGTTAAAGATTTTCGTATACAAAGCGCGGCTGTTTTTATTCTGATTTCTGTGATGACTTTATTCAATCTGCTGAGATGGTTAACACAGAACCCTTTATTCAGTTATATCGGCATAGGCGTTTTTGTAGTTACGATTGTATATTTTATCGCGTCCCACTTTGTTCTCAAGAAAAAGTACAGACGGTAAAGCGGACGGCGCATTGGCAGAATACAGGAGGAAAAATAAATGGATCAGAAAAAAATTGACAGAATCAACGAGCTTGCACGAAAGGCGAAGGTACAGGAGCTGACACCCGAGGAAACAGAGGAGAGGGCTCAGCTTCGCGCTGAATACATCGCGGCTTACAAGCGCAATCTTGTTGCGGCGCTCGAAAGTGTGCGCGTGGTTGATGATAAGGGAAACAAAAGCCCGCTTAAAAAGAAGGATTTACAGTAAAAAATGCTCAGCTGAAAGGCTGAGCATTTTTGTTATATCGCAGAAACTGAGCTGAAATAATTTCCGCCGCTTTTAATTTCAAATACTGATGATTTTTCACCGCTTGTTTCCTGCATATTGCCGTTCGGTCTGAACTCGCCGTCAGGTCTTGACGGCGGCTCTTCGCCCTCGGGCATAGTCATATCATCGGGCTTTTCGGGCGGATTCATTCCGTCAGGTCTTGAGAAGCCTTCGGGACGAGAGAAATCCTCAGGCATTGAGAAGTCCTCACCCTTTCCTTCACCGTCGGGAGGCATCTGCATACCTCCGCCCATTCCGTTCTGTGAGTTCAAGCCCTCAAGCTGAGCGGTGCCGTTCCAAAGGGTATAATTGCCGTCAGTGAGCTTCTTGTCAGAAATAATAAGATAGGTGAAGCTGTTTGAAACCTCGTTTTCGATTATTACCTCGTCCTTATCGTTTTTCAGAGTATATGTGCCCTTTTGCTGAGCCTGAGCGAAGCTGAAAACAGCATAATTCTGTTTGCTTTCCGAGATTCGGTCGAGCATATTGCCCGTTGCATAAACCGTACCGCCGTTGATGTGGATACCCTTATCGGAATCAATGCCTGCGTCACCGCTTGTCGCGCAAGCCTGAGCAATAACCGTACCCCCGTTTATGACGAGCCAGCCGTTAGAGTCGATTCCGTCGCCCTCACCCGTACTGCCGTTTACAAGAATATTGAGTGAGCCCCCGTTGACTGTGGTTACTGAAACATTATCTTCGTTTGTGTTGATTCCGTCGTTACCCGAAACGATGCTGATGTTACCCGAGTTGACTGTCAGGTGAAGCTCAGAGTCGAGGCCCTCGTTCTCGGCGGTAATATTGAGCTTTCCGTCGCCCTTTTCACCGCCGTTTATGTTCATAGACATCTTTGAATAAAACGCGCCGTCATATTTGTGAAGCTTGTCGGCATCCTCTACCTCGGTGCTGTCCTCGTTGAGAACAACGCTGTCGGGCTTATAGATTTTTGCCACATAAGAGCCGTTGATGTTATTCTCGGAGCCGTCGGCAATGATTACATTCGCGCCTGCCTTGCTTGTGTCAACATCCTTTACTGCGGTCTCTTCGTCAGCTGTGCCGCATTCGTATACATTATAGAAGATTACCGCAGGTGCAACCGTACAGGTGATGTCGGCGTTGTTGAATACAAGAGTAACCTTTGCATCGGGATTTTCCTCAGCTTCGCTGCCGAGGTCAACTGCAATCTGACCCTTGGAAAGCTTACCGCTGATTATGTAGGTGCCGGCCTGACTGATATGAACAACGGTGTGTGCCTCAGCCTCGGCTTTTTCGTGAGCATCTTTTTCCTCACCCTCACCATATGTGAAGCCGTGTCCGTTTTCATAATATATGATGTCGTTGGCTGTGTAGACCGCCTGTGCGGTATTGTCTGTTGCCTTTGCCCCGTCGACCGTAACGGATGAATCCGAAAGCACGATTTCGGTGCCGTCGGGTATGCTGTTATCGACTTTGCCGCAGGCGGAAAGAAGACCTGCAACAAGAGCTGTTGCTGTGATTAACGCGAGAAGACTTTTCATAAAATGTACTCCTTTTTATTTTTGTTGCTTTTAAAATACCATACAATGTAAAGTATTTGTTTAATTTTTTATGAACAAAAATTTAAAATTACAAAAATAACAATATTTGCCGTTTTTTGTTAATTTTGTCCACGAAAAAACAAAATATTGTGTCCGAAAAGAGTTTTTCACCGATTTATTCACAATAAATGGTGATTTTACACAAATCAAAAAGCACGGAATGACAAGGGAATATTTGTAACTTTTTGATAAAATCAACGGCAAAAAAGCCGCTTTTTGAAAATTTTTTGCAAAAAACCACTCAAAAGACTTGCAAAACGCTCCGAAATTGTGTAAAATGTCTATGTTTAGATTGGCATTTTGTATAAATCGTCGTTTGCGTTGTCATTTCTGACAAGCGGCGGCAAGACTTGATGTTAATTTTTCATAAGTGAGGAGTTTTTATATGTCAAACAGACTTTTCCAGGGCGTTATCCATCAGATGAAGAGCGCCATTGACAGAACTATCGGTATCATCGACGAGTCTGGCACAATTATTTCGTGCAGTGAGCTCGGCCGAATCGGCGAGGTTAATTCTATTGCGGCGGCTACAACCTTTATGGATTCCGATGTCTGTGTTGTCAACGGCTGCACATACAAGACCTTCGGCAATCAGGTTCATCCCGAATATGCGGTATTTGTAGACGGCGATGACGAGCTTGCTGAAAAATATGTCAATATCAGCGCGGTTGCCCTGAGCAATCTCAAACAGTATTTTGACGAAAAATATGACAGGAATAACTTTATTAAGAATGTCATTCTCGATAACATACTTCCCGGCGACATCTACTTAAAGGCACGCGAGCTTCGCTTCAACAACGATGCTTCAAGAGTTGTTCTTCTTATCAGAATCCCCGAACAGTCAGATGCTTCGGCTTATGATGTTATTCAGAATCTCTTCCCGGACAAGTCAAAGGACTTCATTGTAAATGTCAGTGAATCCGATATCGCTCTTATCAAAGAGGTTAAGAGTAATATTGAATCCAAGGATCTCGAAAAGCTTTCGCGTTCAATCGTGGATTCACTCTCAACAGAGTTTTATGTTCACGCCCAGATCGGTATCGGTACGGTGGTTGTCGGCATAAAGGAGCTTGCCCGTTCGTTCAAGGAGGCTCAGGTTTCTCTTGAGGTCGGCAAGGTGTTCGATACAGAAAAGTCTATCGTCAGATATGACAGCCTCGGTATCGCCCGTCTTATCTATCAGCTTCCGACAACTCTTTGTGAGATGTTCCTTCACGAGATTTTCAAGCGCGGCTCAATCGAGAGTCTCGATCAGGAAACACTTTTCACAATTCAGAAGTTCTTCGAGAACAACCTCAATGTCAGCGAAACATCAAGAAAGCTTTTTGTTCACCGTAACACACTTGTTTACCGTCTTGAAAAAATCAAAAAGCTCACAGGTCTTGACCTTCGCGAGTTTGACGATGCAATCGAGTTCAAGGTTGCACTTATGGTTAAGAAATATCTTGACGCCAATCCAATCAAATATTAATTTTCAGAGGCAATAGTATGATTGACTTTAAAAATGTGTCAAAGGTGTATGATAACGGCACAAAGGCTCTCAGCAATGTCAATATACATATTGATAAAGGCGAGTTTGTTTTTGTTGTCGGTGCATCGGGAGCGGGTAAGAGTACCTTCCTCAAGCTAATGATGAGAGAAGAGGTACCCTCATCCGGCACAATCAGAATCAAGGATTACAACCTCGGCGAAATGAAAAAACGAAAAATCCCATATTTCAGACGAAATATGGGTATCGTTTTTCAGGACTTCCGATTGATTCCGAATATGACTGTCTATGACAATGTTGCGTTTGCAATGCGCGTTGTCGGTGCAAGAGAAAAGGATATCCGCAAAAGGGTACCCTATGTTATCAATATTGTCGGTCTGCCGCAGAAGGCACACAGCTATCCTAACGAGCTTTCGGGCGGTGAACAGCAGAGAGTTGCGCTCGCAAGAGCACTTGTCAACAACGCTGACATCATCATCGCGGATGAGCCGACAGGTAATGTTGACCCGCAGATGTCACTTGAAATTGTTGAGCTTCTCAAGCGCCTTAACGAGACAGGCACAACCGTTATAATGGTCACACACGCTCACGACCTTGTCACAAGATTTGACAACCGTGTTATCGTGCTTGACAGCGGTGAGGTCGTTTCGGACGGTCTCGTTGAGAACGGAGAAATCCCGATTCACTCATCATCACACCTTAATCTTCAGCCAAACGGCAAAATAAAAAATAAATTCACAAAGAAATTCGGCAAGAAAAACAAGGCAGAAGCACCTGCCGAGGAGCAGAAGGGTGAGGACGATTCCTTCCTCGACGCGCTCGTCGGAGATACAGACACCTACCGCGTTTATCTTGAGGATGACGAAAAAACAGAATCCACGGTTACTGCCGAAGAAATGAAAGGCGGTGACGGTGAATGAAAAAGGGTGGAAGCTTAAGCTATCTTACCAAAGAGGGTTTCCGCAATGTGTGGATTAACCGTCTGATGTCCATCGCATCAATCGCCGTTCTTATGGCGTGTCTTGTTATGATGGGCTCTGCATTTATGGTGCTCGTCAATGTCGAGGGCGTTATGCACGAAATTGAGGCGGAAAATGTCGTTATGGTCTATCTCGATATGGATGCGACAGATTCTGAGGTCAAAAGGGTTGAACAGGATATTCTTGAAACACCGAATGTCCTTCGATGCAAGTATACAAGCAAGGAATCCGCTTTTGACGAGGCTATTGCCGACCTCGAAACGGATGCAACCTACTTTGAGGGTGTCGATAATCCGTTGCCCGACCTTTTCGAGGTGTCAATCTCTGATATGACAAAATTCGAGAGCACGGTCGCAGCCCTTGAGAAAATCGACAATGTTGACCTTGTACGCGACAATAAAGAGATCGCGGATGTGCTCGTGCAGATCCGTTCATCGATTTCTTATGTGAGCATCGGAATTATCGCAGTTCTGCTTGTGATTTCGCTGTTCATCATATCAAACACAATCCGAATCACAATGTTCACAAGACGCCTTGAAATCAATATTATGAAATCTGTCGGCGCAACAAATTGGTTTATCCGCTGGCCGTTCATTGTTGAGGGTATGCTTCTCGGTGTGATTTCGGCATTCGTTTCACTCGGCGTGGTGTGGGGCATTTATGCTCTTCTCGAGCCGACGGTAACATCACTTTTCTCAATGATCAGCAAAAACTTCGAGGTCGCATCCTTCACGGGATATGCACTTTATATTTTAGCGGCATTCGTGGTGATCGGTATACTTTCCGGCGGTATCGGAAGTCTTATTTCCATTCAGAAGTATCTTAAAGAAAAAGGAGGAATTGTTTATGATGAAGCAGAATAATTTTGCAACAAAAATAATATCATTCTTCCTTTGCTTTACTCTTGTTTTTGTGTCCTTTGCGGCGCTTGCACCTGAGACTCATGCAAAGAGTCTTTCATCTCTCAAGGATGAGCAGGCGGCAATCAAGGACAAGGTCAAGGACAGCGAAGCTAAAATCAAGGAGCTTGAAAAGCAGCAGGCAAGACAGGAAGAAATTATTGCTGAGCTCAACAAGCAGATTGCTCAGCTCAATGACCAGCTTGACAATGTACGCGGTCAGAAAAGCATCATCAACAGCGACATAAAGGAAACTGAAAAGAAAATCAAGGAGCTTGATGAGGAAATCAAGCAGCTCGATGCCGAAATTCTTGCAAAAGACAAGGAAATTGAAGAGACTATCGAGATTTTCTGTGAGCGCATCAGAGCGAATTATATGGCAGGTGAAACCTCAATCCTTGAGATGTTTACCGCATCATCCTCTGTGTCGGGCTTCCTCAACCGACTTGAGCTGTTCCGCAGAATAACTCAGAACGATCAGGCTCTTGTTGATAAGCTCAACGAGGAAATCGCAGAGATTGAAGAGATGCAGAAAAAGCTCGAGGAAAAGAAAAAGTCCGTCGAGTCTGAAAAGGCGGCTCTTGTTGTTAAGAGAAACGACCTTCAGTCCGCTGAAAACGAGCTTAACGCAACTCAGTCGACAATCATTGCAAAGTCAACCGAGGTCAACAAAAAGCTTGCTTCAATCAACTATCAGACAAAGCAGCTTGAAATAAGCCTTGATAAGTATAATTCAGAAATGGATTCAATCGAAGCTGAGATTGAGGATTTCCTCAAGCAGCAGGCGGCGAATAACAGCTCGTCGGGCTCATCGTCGAATGCAGGCTCAGCTCCCTCGAATATCAGCAAAAAGGGCTGGCAATGGCCCGTGCCCTACTCTAATTCGTATATCAGCTCACCCTACGGATACAGAAACGATCCGATTTCGGGTGTTTACAAATTCCACAGCGGAATCGATATCACGATGGCAGGCGCACACGGCAAGAAGCTTGTTGCAACAAAGTCGGGTACGGTTATTCGCGCGGTACACAGCAATTCCGGCTACGGCAATTATGTAATGATCGACCACGGCGGCGGATTTTCCTCACTTTACGGTCACTGCAGTGCCCTTGCGGTTTCTGTCGGTGATAAGGTAAGTCAGGGACAGGTTATCGCATACATCGGCTCAACGGGTTACTCAACAGGACCTCATGTCCACTTTGAAATCCGTTACAACGGTGAAAAGCAGAATCCGTCACATTATGTTTCTAAATAAAAGGCTCTCCGCTGTCCTCGGACGGCGGAGATTTTTTGCATTTTATTAACTTTTATTAAAACATTGAAAAACCGCTTTCGATATGTTATTATATGTGTGTATAAACTCTTGGGAGGTATAACAATGAGTAAAAAGATTATTGCTTTTCTTCTTGCGCTTGTGCTTGTTGTCACAACCTTTGCGGCTTGCGGCAATTCAGGAACACCCGGTAAGAAGAATGATGACGAGCTTGAAAAGGCTCCCGATACTCTCGGTCTCGTTACAGACGAGGACCTTGTAAAGGCTGAGGATGTTACCGCTATCACAGGTGCAACAGACATCAACGGCAATGTTATTGACAGAGTGGGTATTACCGATAAAAAGGGACACAAGATTTACTCAACAGGTCAGAAGGACAGCTCAGGTCAGCTTATCTATACAACAGGTAAGGTTGATTCAAAGGGCAATGTGCTTTACACCAAGAACAATGTTGATTCCTTCGGCAATCTTATTTATTACACAGGCAAGTATGATTCAAACGGAAAGCTTCTGCTTACACCGACTACCGAAAAACCGGACTATACAACAAACAAGCGTCCGTCAGTGAATAATGTTACCACAACAACGATGTCAACTGTCGGCATTGACGAAGAGCTCAGCTTCGACATCAAGGATGTCAACCGCGAATACGCAAAGTATTTCGGCGGCAGAGCAATGGATCTTTTCTATACCGCAGACAACTGTGCAGACGGCGGATTTGTTGCTGTCGGATATTCACAGTCCTATGACGGTGATCTTTCAGGCACCAGCAAGGATTGGGCAGGCCACGGTATGCTCGTAAAATATGCCGCTGACGGCACACAGAGCTGGAAGTATGTTCT
>JAZQGS010000043.1:0-12199 GCA_045540195.1 Acutalibacteraceae bacterium | reverse complement strand
GTTTTCAGCTCCGAAGTCTGAGGCGGGTACTGTTGCGTAGCCTTGCAAAGCAACGGTCGCCGCGGACGCAGCCCGTGAAGCGGGCGTGTCCCTTCTTCTGCACCAAAGTCATCTTAACACCGTCAGGTGTTGGGGTGTCTTTTTTGTTAAACAAAAATTACGGGAAGCATTATGCCTCCCGTAATAAAATACATTTTATTTATCCTTCTTCGCAAGGTCGTTCGTGTTGATCGAGTTGCGGAATACAAAATATTTCTGATACAAAAATTCAAGCACGAGATTGCTCAGCATCACGAGCGCCTGCACGAGATATTCGTTCCAGCCGTGCTCGGTTGCGAATGTTCCGAGATATGACGAAACGGGTGTGAAAATAAGATAGAAAACCGCTACCTTGAGCATCGCGATAGGTACATTGCTTGCCGACTTGAAGGTGAATCGGCGGTTGAGTGTAAAATTCCAAAGCACCGACAATACAAGTGACGGCACATTGCATGCCCAGTAAGGCAACTTTGCAAAGCCGAACAATACGGGAACCTCGTTGAATGCGGTGAACGACACCGCCTGAATAATTCCTGCCGAGAGTGAAAAGAG
Organism: Acutalibacteraceae bacterium; assembly: GCA_045540195.1. Taxonomy (GTDB): domain Bacteria; phylum Bacillota; class Clostridia; order Oscillospirales; family Acutalibacteraceae; genus CAG-488. The sequence goes on along the minus strand of JAZQGS010000043.1, from coordinate 11,608 downwards.
TGTGAACTTAATCACATGCCAGAGACTTTCTTTCTGTTTCTTTTCTGCCATTTCAATCACCTTTTATTCTTTTTCATCAGTTTTATTACATACTGGAACGCTTCAAAAAGTGCGACCGCCGAAATAAAGAAGCATGCCACGATTGCTGACCAGCGGATTGTTACCATATTGAACAAAAGCATATCAACCGTTGCTTCAATCGCAATGAGATAAACCGCGATTTCTACGCTGACGAGTGAAAGCGCGTGCAACCCCTTCAGCTTGCCCGCACCAAGCAGTGCCGCATCGACGGATATGAAGATGGCCGCGAGTATGAATAACGGCAGTCCGACCTTATAAAACCAGAAAATATGACCTGTTTTGCCGATGATGTATGCCACATACGACAGCACCGAAAACAGACATATCAATGCCGTTACAGGCGCAGGTGTCAGACGCAGTACGGGAAAAACGGAAACGATCCACGCAACAATCAGCGCGCCGACAACATAGGTGCACCATCCGTCATTCTTGTGAAACACAAGGTCGAGCGCGATACAAAGCGTTGCAGGAAAAACCATAAGTGCAGTCATCACCGCGGCATAGCCCTTTCCGCCATCAGTCGGTCCCTTGAAAAAGGTAAGCTTTTTGTTTGCCGGCTTTGCGGACGGTGAAGACAAATCAGTGCCGCAGTTGCCGCAGAATTTCGAGTTATCGGGAATTATACTGTTACATTCAGGACATTGCATAAAACGACCTCCTTTACAGTAACATTATACATATAAAAAAAGGAAAAAGTCAACAAGCAAAAGCCTGTTGAAATAAGAATTAAAAATATCTTAAAAATTCCGCAAAATAATATTGACATTTGCTTAATGTTTTGATAAAATGATTAGGCTGTTACAGCAACAAGGGCCATTAGCTCAGTTGGTTAGAGCAACCGGCTCATAACCGGTCGGTCCGGGGTTCGAGTCCCTGATGGCCCACCAATTAAATATAGGGGTATAGCTCAGTTGGTAGAGCAGCGGTCTCCAAAACCGCGTGCCGAGGGTTCAAGTCCTTCTGCCCCTGCCAAAACAAAACCATCCGAACACGGATGGTTTTTTGTTTTGGAAAAGTACAAAAGAAGAAGGACTTGAAGCCCAAGGGGGTGAGGAGCGTAAAGAAAACAATTCGGTGAATTGTTTTTAGCTCCGAAGTCTGAGGCGGGTGCTGTTGCGAAGCAACGGCCGCCGAGGACGCAGCCTGTGAAACAGGCGTGTCCTTCTGCCCCTGCCAAAAAGAAACGATCACCAGTAGGTGGTCGTTTTCTTTTTAGTTGAGTGTAAACGGCTCGAGGCCTCGGCACGCGGAGCGTGTCGAGGGGCGCGGGTCTCCGGTGAAGACCTCTGCGAAGCAGAAGCGCCGACCGAGCCGGCAGGCGAGACCAAGTCCTTCTGCCCCTGCCAAATACGATAAATCCGAACTCTTTAGCCATCGTCGGCGAAGCGTTCGGATTTATTTTTTCATTAACATAAAATTAAGAATAAGGACTGCCTTGAATGGCGGTCCTTATTCTTCGCTCTAATTTACCAAATCATCACTGAAAGCTACCGCAAGAGATGCCCAAAAGATAGTCAAACTCATTATCACCGTTATAGAACATATCATATTTATATGGTGAAACACTACTTATATCAATAACGGGCTCTGCAGTAATTCTTTTTTGCTCAAGGTTTATTTTCTCTTTAATCCCTCATTTTTTTACAAAGCTCCCGAAGCTGAGATGTAAGCCTTGCATTATCTTTATTCGGTCTGCCTCTTCGGGCTTTAGCAAGTGAAAGAAGCTTCTCGGCTTCTGCAACAAGCTCGTTGTAAATCATATCGGCACGGGTTTTGCCTTTGAATATATTCGTTCTGTCTATTGTTTTTCCTTCGGCATAAATCGTCATTCTGCCGGTTATCAAATCGTATTCCGTTCCGCTGTACGGAGCTTCTGCACGGTAGCCTTTTAGGGTGAGCAGTTCCTTAAAATCTTCGCAGGCATTTTCGTCACCGTGGTTTACAAATATCATATCCGGTTTATTCCTGTAGCCTTCAATCCAGGCAAGGAGACCCGCCCGGTCTGCGTGTCCGCTGGTGCCTTGCAGAGAACAGATTTCAGCATTCACCATAATCTCTTCTCCAAACAGCATCACACTTTTCTCCCCATTTAAGATACGCCTGCCGAGTGAACCCTCGGCCTGATAGCCTACAAAAAGAACAATGTTTTCCGACTTCCAGAGATTGTGCTTGAGATGATGGCGAATACGTCCTGCTTCACACATTCCGCTGGCAGAAATAATCACTTTCGGTTCATTGTTGAAGTTTATTTGTTTTGAATCATCAGAGGTGACTGATATACGTATATCATCAAACCAGATGGGATTAATGCCTTGTTTAATAAGTGAAAGTGTTTCTTCGTCAAAGCAAACCGTATTGCACTGCATAAAAATCGCTGTTGCTTCCGCCGCCAACGGGCTGTCAACATACACAGGAAAATGCTCGTGTCCTTTAATCATTCCGTTTTGTTTGATTTCGCGTATGGCATAAAGCATCTCTTGTGTTCTTCCGACGGCAAACGACGGAATAATCACATTACCTCCGCGATCAAGAGCTTTTTGTATGTAAGCTGCAAGCTCCGATATAACATTACTGCGGTCAGCCTCATGCAGTCGGTTACCGTATGTTGATTCTATAACCAGATAATCGGTTTCTTCTACCTGCTGCGGATCACGGATAATCCTTTGATTGGTATTCCCCACATCTCCGCTGAAAACTATTTTCTTGCAAACATCGCCTTCCGTAAGCCAAAGCTCAATACAGGCAGAGCCGAGAAGATGACCTATATCAGTAAACCGGAGTTTAATTCCTTCGGCAGGATATATTATATCTCCGTAATTACATCTGCGGAATAAAGAAATAGCACCTAAAGCATCTTGCATATCATAAATAGGAGAGAGAGGCTCTGACCCTGCACGTTCGGCTTTACGGGACAACCATTTAGCTTCAGTTTCCTGTATATGTGCAGAATCGCGCAACATTATATTACAAAGGTCACAGGTAACATCAGTTGCATATATATTGCCTTCAAAGCCTTCCTTGTACAATCTCGGCAACATACCGGAATGGTCAATATGTGCGTGTGTCAGAAATACTGCATCTATCTGACTTGCCGATACAGGTAAAGCTATATTCTGAAATATATCTTTACCCTGCTCCATACCGCAATCAACCAGATAATATCTGTTGTTTATTTCTAAAAGTGTACAGCTTCCCGTTACCTCATGTGTAGCACCGATAAATTGTATTTTCATTTCAACACCTCCTGTATGTTTATTATAGCATATTTTTATCCGGAAATATTATAGAATTATGAATTTTGCCAAACGCAGATACACACTTGTAAAAATTCATCTGTTCAGACCGTATTATTTGCATTATTTTTACATAAAAAAACAAGCAACTATGTCTATAGTCGCCTCAACGAGCAAAGCAACGGCCGCCGAGGACGCAGCCTGTGAAACAGGCGTGTCCTTCTGCCCCTGCCACAAAAAGTCTGAAAATCCTTGATATATAAGGGTTTGCGGGCTTTTTCTTTGTCGAAAATTATTTTTCTAAATTCGCACTTTACCGTAAAATATCGCTAATTTTCGAATGCTATATGTCCCCCAATATGTCCCCCGCTGAATACCGCAATCCCTTATGTATCAAAGGCTCTTATACATTTCAGTGTATAAAAATCCATTGTTTCGGGGGACATTTTTTACCGCGTGCCCTAATTTAAGCTAAAAACAGAGCAGGAAGATTACGGTCTTTCTGCTCTTAATCTTTTTATGAGACCAAAGGTTCTCTTTTAAATTGTTCCTGTAAAACAGAGGCATTGCTTTTGGTAGCTTCATCCATATGAGTATAAATATTTGTTGTTACACCGTACTCACTGTGTCCCATAAGCTCCTGTGCTGTTTTGATATCAACGCCTGACCATTGAACAGCAGGTATGACGAAGCTGATGTGCTGTAAGGGAGGCTTTGCACGCATTTAATTTCATAAAAACAAAACACTACAAACTCTAATTTGTCGAGGTGATTTCGGGACGGGCAACCCGTCCCCTACAATATACAAATCAGGTTTTGGTTGTAGGGGAGCCGTTTCGGCTCCCGCCTGTATTTATTCAAATCGGCGGTAGCAAGCCACCGCCCTACCGCACAATTTCGGTTGGTGCGTTGCCCTCCTTGCCTAAAGGAGGGTGGCGCGGCGTAGCCGTGACTGGAGGATATTCAGCGTCGCAGACCTTTAATGTATTTTTCAAATATTCTTTATAATATCCCTCCACCACTTCGTGGTCCCCCTCCCTTTAGGCAAGGGAGGCTATGCTATACTAAAATTTAATCAAAAATTAACATCCCTACAAACTTCCAATTTGTCGGGGTCTTTTAAAGTTATATGTAACCCACTCAAAGCGGGCTCACTTGTGTAAAGGGAGCTGTCCGAAGGACTGAGGGATTGTCAAAAAAATAATCCACCCGTCACGGCTTGCACCTCGCCCTGTGAAAAACTAAAAAATCTGCACTAAAGTACAATGTGCAACGCAGAAAAAGGTTATATAATACAATTGATGTATAGCAAATATACATAAATTCTCAAAACAAAAGGAGAGTACTATTATGAAAAGATTATTGGCATTGATGCTTGCATTGGTAATGGTTTTTGCGCTTGCTGCCTGCGGTAAGGACGGCGGCAAAACACCTGACGGTGGCGAAACCACAACAAAGGCACCTGAAATTCAGGCATTAGCTAAAGGTCAGCTTACAAACAAAGCCGGCGACTATGAGTACAGAATTATGGGCACAGAACTTTTTGATGATGAAAACGGTGAAAAAGCACTCCGTCTTTACATCGACTTCGAAAACAAAACAGCTGATTACACAACAACAGCACATGATGTTTTAGCGGAAGAAATCGTAACACAGAACGGTGAAGAACTTGATATGGCTCGTGCTCCTTATGAAGTTGAACTCAAAGAAACTGAACATTACAACAGCAGAGTTCGTCCCGGTCACACAATCCGTTTCGTAAGAGAATTTAAACTTACAGAAACAACAGGCACTGTTAACTATAAGTTAGTCGGCAGAAATGCTACGTCCAATCCTGTTGACATTCTGAGCTATGATATCGACCTTGCAAAGCTTGCAGGTGCTCCGAAAGAGGCCCTTAAGGTTAAGACAGTTGCAGATCCGCAGTGGAATAAGGGTTGGCCGACAACAGCAACATTCAGAGACGGTATGGGTGAAATTTCTAACATCACATCTGAATTTGTTGATGGTGACAACGGCGAAAAGCTTATTCGTGTTTACTTTGATGTAACAAACAAGAATGACGACAGCCTGTATATCAACAGACTTGCTGAAATCAGTGCATATCAGGATGGTATTGAGCTTCTTGAATCAGGTGCAGGAAACTATATTCCTGAAGACGGCAACTACACTTCTTCAGTAGATGCAGGTGCAACTGTAAGAGCTTCAGTAGTTTATGAACTTACTTCAACATCAACAGTTGAATTTGAAATCTATGACATCTACGGAAAAGGTGACACAACAGGTGTGGCAATTCAGATTCCCGTAAAATAAAAATTACATAATTTTATAATTCAGTGGCGGTAGAAATACCGCCGATTTTTTTGAATTTTAGCACTAAAGTACAATGTGCAATTATTATTTATTTGTTAAAATTAAAATGTGAATTGATGTGGCCGGACGAAATTTGCCGGAAAAATCACTTAAATTTCATTCCAAAGGAGGGTGTTTGTTGTGCTTAAACCGGTTACAAAGGATTTTGCAGATAAATCAACTTTAAAACAGTTTGAATTTGAATTCTACTGTGATTGTTGCGCAGGAGCTGTCAGAACTCCTGTGATTGAGTTTGTATCGGGCTTTAAAGAAATCAGCCTTTTGAATAACGATGTGAAAAAAGCCAGAGATATTATTTATGCGGCAGACCACGAAAGAGCTTTTGAAAGAGCTAATGTTGAGGCATTATATGAACTGAATCGTTGCGAAATCTGCGGCGATATGGTCTGTGATAACTGTACGGTTTACGGTAAGAATCTGAACGGCGGATTCTGTTGTAAAAAATGTGCGGAAAGAGAATGATTTTTTAAAGGAGATTACTGATATGCAAAGAACATACAGCGAAAAGAAAGTGCGTGACGATTACCGTCGTCTGACGCTTATGCTTATCGAAAAAAATATTTCAATCACAACAATGGAAAGCTGTACCTCGGGTCAGCTCGCATCTTTAATCAGCGACACCGAGGGTGCATCGGGCATTATGAAGGGTGCATTTGTAACATATTCAAACGAGGCAAAAATCAAGCAGGGCGTTCCCGAAGAAACAATAGATAAATATTCGGTTTATTCAAAGGAAACCGCCTGCGCTATGGCTGAAGCCTGCCGCAAAACATACAACGCCGATATCGGTGTGGGTGTGACGGGCTCAATGGGGAATGTTGACCCTGCAAACGCGGCGGCATCAATCCCCGGTCAGGTCTGGTTTGCGCTGAGCACAAAAGACAAAACTCTTGATTTCTATCTTGAGCTTGAGCCGCAGCCGTCAAGATTTGAGTATAAAATCGCTGTTGCACAAGAGATAGCTGACGAACTTTTCAAATTGATTGCGGAGTAAATTATGAGCAGATATAAAAAACTGACCTTGCTTCATTCAAATGATATGCACGGAGACTTCCTTGCTCAGACTGTGGACGAAAACCTCGTCGGCGGTGTGTCTATGCTGTCAGGTTATGTCAGCAAGGTAAGAAATGAAGAAAAGAATACGCTTTACTGTATCGCGGGCGATATGTTCCGCGGCTCGGTTATCGACTCCGAATTCAAGGGTGTTTCGACAATCGAAATTATGAATATTATTTCCCCCGATGTTGTTACCCTCGGCAACCACGAAACGGATTACGGTGTTGCACATCTGCTTTTTATTGAAAAGTGTGCAAGGTTTCCTATTATCAATGCGAATTTACATATCAGAACAAACGGCGCAAGACTGTTTAATTCGCACCATATTTTTGAGCTTGACGGTATGAAAATTCTTTTCATCGGCATTATTACAGAGAGCGTGATGAAGCAGGCGAAAAGCGAAGGTCTTGTCGGTGCGTTCATTGATGTTCACGAGGCGGCTCAGGAGGTCGGCAGAATCTGTGACGCTTACAGGCGGACGGATGTTGACCTTACCGTTCTGCTGACACACATCGGATTTGAGGAGGATAAGCAGCTTGCCGCACAGCTTGACCCTGCGTGGGGTGTTGATATAATAGTCGGCGGCCATTCGCACACATTCATTGACGAGCCTGCGGTCGTCAACGGCATTCCCGTTGTTCAGGCGGGTGTCGGCACGGACGGAATCGGAAGATTTGATATTACGGTTGATACGGATAATAACTGCCTTGCCGATTACAAGTGGCAGCTTGTTCCGATAACCCCCGAAAACTGTCCGAGGGATGAGGCGATTGACGAGGTTCTCATGTCGTACAAAAGTATAACCGATGTTAAATATAACAGGGTTGTTGCCCGTTTAAAGAAGAAGCTGACTCACCCCGACCGTTACCGCGAAACACAGCTTGGTAATTTGTTCTGCGATATTCTTGCTGAAAGACTGGGTGTTGATGTGATGTTCCTTGCGTCGGGAAGTATCCGCGGCGAGGAGCTCGGACCCGTTGTTCAGTATCGCAATCTTACGGAATGCTTCCCCTATGACGGCAATGTGAAGATGCTGACAGTCAGCGGCAGTCAGCTTCGTTCAATGCTTAAATTTATGCTTCGCGATGAGGTGTGGCAGGGCGCAGGCTCGGGCTTCTTTCAGATTTCAAAAAGGTTAAGAGTGTGCTACGATGTTCCCACGGGTGAAATCACCTCGCTTACCTTTGACGGCAAGGCTGTTGAGGATGATACACTTTACCGAATCGGTCTTCAGCAATTTCAGTACAGCAGCTTCGAAAAATATTTCAATCTGCCGATAAACGAAATCGAGGATAAGCATCCGACAAGAACGGTTGCAACCTCCGTCAGAGATGTTGTGGAGGAGTATTTTTCATCCGTTCAGAATATTGATGCCGACCTTGACGGCAGAATAACAATAACAGGCAAAAAAGAATAGGGAAGCAGTATAAATCCGAACTCGCCCAAAAGGCGTTCTTTTTAAGACTTTCCGGCGTTTCGAGTTTGAAAGGCGTCAGCCTTCCTGCACTCTCAACCACCGAAAATTCAATAAAAATCTTCACCTTTTGGGTCGTAGATTTTTTACGAGGGAGATTTTCGGTATACCAAGGCACAAAACACAGCAAATCCTTGCGGATTTGCGAGTATTTTAACGAAGGGATAACGGAAATCCACCCGTAAAAAACGGGTTCGGATTTGTACTGCTTCCCTCGAATCAGAGTCGGTTTTTGTAAAAAATCGGCTCTTTTTTATGAAAATCTGCACTAAAGTACAATGTGCTTTTTAAAACGATCTAATATAATGTATATAACAATAGGGCAGATATCTTGTTTGCCCGGTTTTTAAGGAGTTTATTATGGAAAAAAACATCAAAAAACTTACGATTCTTCACTCAAACGATATGCACGGTGACTTCCTTGCAGAAAGCGTTGACGATAACCTTGTCGGCGGTGTGTCAATGCTTTCGGGTTATGTCAACAAGGTAAGAAACGAAGAAAAGAACACACTTTACTGTATCGCAGGCGATATGTTCCGCGGCTCTGTTATCGACTCAGAGTTCAAGGGCATTTCAACAATCGAGATTATGAATATGCTTGCCCCCGATGTTGTTACTCTCGGCAACCACGAAACAGACTACGGTATCGCACACCTTCTCTTTATTGAAAAATGTGCCAAGTTCCCGATTATCAACGCTAACTTACATATCAAAACAAACGGTGCAAGACTTTTCAAGCCTCACTACATCGCTGAGGTTGACGGAATGAAGATTCTCTTTATCGGTATCATCACCGAGGAGGTTCTTTCACAGACAAAGAACGACGGTATTATCGGCTCTTTCGTTGACATCAACGAGGCCGCTCAGGAGGTTGGCAGAATCTGTAACACATACAATGCAACCGACATTGACCTTACCGTTCTTCTTACCCACATCGGCTTTGAAGAGGATAAGAAGCTTGCCGAAAAGCTCGATCCCGCATGGGGCGTTGATGTAATTGTCGGCGGTCACTCACATACATTTATTGATGAGCCTGCGGTTGTCAACAATGTTGTAATTGTTCAGGCAGGTACAGGTACCGACCAGATCGGCAGATTTGATATCAACATTGACACAGATAACAACTGTATCGATAGCTACAAGTGGCAGAGTGTTCCCATCAACAAGGAGCATTGCCCGAAGGATGAGGATCTCGAGAATATCCTCAAGCACTACAAGTCACAGACCGATGAGAAATACGGCAGACTCGTTACACGCTTCAAGAAAAAGCTTACTCATCCCGAAAGAACACAGGAAACTGCACTCGGCGGATTGTTCTCCGACATTATGCGCGAGAGCCTCGGACTTGACATTATGCTTCTCGGCTCAGGCAGTGTCAGAAGCACTCAGCTCGGACCTATCGTCCTTTTCTCTGACCTTTGCGAATGCTTCCCCTATGACGATGCTTGCTATATGATCAAGGTTACGGGCGAGCAGTTCAAGAGAATGATCAAGCATATGGTTCGTGACGGTGTATGGCAGGGTGAACACTGTGAATTCTATCAGCTTTCAACAGGTCTTCGTGTTGATTATGACAGAGCAACTCACGAGTATCTCAGATTCGATTTCAACGGCGAGCCGATTGATGATAATAAGGTTTATAAGGTAGGACTTCAGCAGTTCCATTATAATAACCTTGAGGATTTCTTCAACATTTCCTTTGATGAAATCAAGGCAAACGGCACTCCTGTTGTTGTTTCAACATCCTGCCGCGGAATTTTTGATGAGTATCTTTCAAATCATCAGAATCTTGACCGTGAGATTTCAGGCAGACTTGTTATCAGATAACAATGAAAAAGAAAAGGTATACAGGCAACAAGGGCTTTATTGTTGCCTGGTGTGTAAATCTTGTTTTCGACCTTGAATGGACAGTTCCTGCGTGGATAGCACTTGCGCTCCATTTCTTTCTGGATATATCAATCCTGTGGTTTGTCGGTGCAATCGCGCTGTGGATTGTCGGTGTCGGAATAAAGACGGCAGTTTTTTCCTGGCTGATACGAGAGGGCAACCGTCCCGATCCGCCGAAGGAAAACAAAAATCCCTATTCGTCTGCCAAAAATCCTTATAAAAAGTGAGGAGGTATATCAGTGGATAAAATCAAAAGCTTGGTTTCTCTTGCTTTATGTTTTGTTTTAGTTTTTTCATTTGCCGCTTGCGGCAGTAAAGATAATGAGGAGAAAACAACTACAACCACCACTACGACTGCGACAACCGAACAACAGGCACCGGCTAAGCCTGCAAACAAGCTTTCCGAAGGCGAACTGATGCTGACACTCTATGCCGACCGAAGCTCAGCTGATTATAAGAGTGTTAAAAGCAAGCCGAAACGAATAGAAACAGGCATTAATCCGGAAGCGGATGCAGGTTACTTCAAGTTTGTTTCTCCTGTTGACGGTGTGAAGGTAAGACTTGAGGCTATTGAGTGGTCGCCGATTGTTGACGGATTTGAAGCGGTTGACACACTTTTCGAAGTTACCGCGGAAAAAGACAAGGTTTATGAATTTGAATGCTATGTAACTGAAACCATTCCCGATTTCAGACTTGTTGCTGAGTGCGGAGAATTCACCGCTGATTATTATATGGTAATTGACGGTTATGAGGTTGTTACGAAGCTTCTTATGTTGGCACAGAGGTTCAGTCCTGACGAAATAACTCAGGATTCTGCGTTCTATCAGCTTTGTATTGCCCGTGCGGTATCGGATGTTTTTTATAACGACAGACTTATCAAGTATGAGCCTGAGGTTGTATGGGGTACCCTTGCTTACGCCGTAACACTCAACGAGTTTAAAATGAACGGCACAGAAGATTATGTAAATATGATTGGTCTTTCCGACTGGGAAGCAGATGCTTATTTCAGAACGCTTTATCCCTCGCTGAACGAAAGCAAGGTTAAGCTTACGGAAGACTGTCATGTTGTGGGAGCTCACTTCAGTACAGGTGAAAAATATCTCGTTGAGCCTCATCTTTTTGATAAATTCTGTTCCGAAGAATTTTACGGAGTTGAAAAAAACAAGGACGGAACATATTCCGTTAAAATCCTTATTCACGATCAAAGAGCTCCCGATGTCGAATTTGACAGAGACAGAGGCCTTGCCGTAATTGTGAAAGCGGATGCAAGCAGTCCTTTCGGCTATTCAATAACAGATGTTGTTGATTATGATTTGCCCAAGGGATGAAAATAAATTGTAATTGATTTCTGAAAGGAGATTTTATTATGGGACTTATTAAAGCAGGAATCGGAGCACTCGGCGGCGTAATGGCTGACCAGTGGAAGGAATTTTTCTACTGCGATTCACTTGAAAACGATGTATTGATGGTTAAAGGCCAGAAGCGCGTAGGCGGCCGTTCATCA
>JAZQGS010000042.1:0-3786 GCA_045540195.1 Acutalibacteraceae bacterium | reverse complement strand
GCCCCTGAAAGGGGAGCTGGCACGACGAAGTCGTGACTGAGGGGTTCGTTGCGAAGCAACGAGAAAAACAAGATAAATCAAAGAACTTTTTGGTCGCTTACGCTCCACCCATCCGCCCTGTCGGGCACCTTCCCTTTCAGGGAAGGCTACTTGTCTTTAGCTTGTTTCAAAATTGAAGAGACATCGACAAACCCCAATTTGTCGAACAACCAAATTTATTTCGTAGGGTTCGGCGCTTGCCGACGAACCGGATTTATGCATTTTGAGGATTCTGACAGATTTTTTCACATAAGGAATTGTAATCGATTCCAACGGCTGCGGCTTCCTGCGGCAACAGACTTGTAGGTGTCATTCCGGGCAATGCATTTGCCTCCAGACAATAAGGCTTGTTGCTGTCTTGCTCAATAATAAAATCAACTCGTGAATAATAGCCTAAACGCAATGTATTGTGAATACGCAAGGCTTCGCTTTTGATGAAATCCGCGAGATTTTGGTCTATTGTTGCAGGACAAATCTCATCCGCAAAACCTTTCTGATATTTATTCTGATAATCATAAAAACCGCTTTTGGGGACAATTTCTATAATCGGCAAGGCTTTTCCGCCGAGAATTCCAACAGAAATTTCCCGTCCGATAATACATTGCTCAATCAAAACCTTATCCTCATAAGAAAACGCTTTTTTGAGTGCAACAGAAAAATCATCTTCACAATCAACTATTGATACACCAACACTTGATCCGTTACTGCAAGGCTTGATAACGCACGGGAACTGTATATCGTTCGGAATTTCAGAAATGCCTTTTTCCAGAACAAAACCGCTTGGAGTAAGAATGTTGTTTGCTTTGAAAAGTTCTTTTGAAATATCCTTATCCATAGCCAACAGACAACCTATATATCCGCTACCCGTATAGGGAATATTGTTTGTTTCAAGTATTGCCTGCAACTTTCCGTTTTCTCCGATTGAACCGTGCAAGGCAAGAAAAACAACATCCGCTTTTTTGCATAATTCCTGAACGCTATTCTCAATCAAAGAGTCCAAACCCGAAGAACGCTTCAGCTCTTCTAAGTCAGGTTCTTCTTCAGGGAAGGCAAAGCTATATGTAGGCTCGTTGCGAAATTCAGGCGGAAAATCTTTGTTATGAACACCTAAAAATAAATCCAGCAACATTACTTCGTGACCATTCTCAATTAAAGCATTGGCAACTAAAACACCTGAAGAAAACGATACATTTCGTTCTGTGCTGTATCCGCCGGACAAAACAATTATTTTCATAAAGATCATTCCTTTCAGAAAACTATATATTTTTTACACAACAATATTCCGAATCCACTTGCCCATTCCCACAAAGGTCAGTCCGAGGGCGGCCTTGAGTGCGTTGACCGCCTGACAGCAGGCGAAAATCGGAAGGATTGTGAGTGATGTGAAATTACAAAGTACAAAGGCGAGGGGCGCCATCGTTGCCCAGATAAAGCCTGAATCAAAGATAATGGTGATGATTGCCTGTCCGCCTGAGCGCAATGTGAAATACGAGGCGTTTGCTATCGCATCAAACGGAATTGCGAGCGCGCAAATCTGCATCATTCTTGTTGCAAGTATTTTTACATCGGGCTCGAGCTTATAAAAATCGGGGATGAATTCTGCGCTGCCAAAGAAGAGAAGCATAACGACAAGGCTGACAAAAACAGAGAAGGTTATCAGCTTGACCGAGGAATCCTTTGCCTCTTTAATCTTGCCTGCGCCGAGGAGCTGACCGAGTACGATACCGATTGAAACTCCGACCGCCTGGAAAGCGACGGCAAAAACATTGAAGAAGGTCTGAACAATATTGTTCGCCGCAACAACTGCAAGTCCCTCTCCCGAATAGCACTGATTGGTAAAGGCAAGTCCCGCCGCCCACATCGTTTCGTTGAGCATAAGCGGAAGTCCCTTCTGAGCAATTTTTTTAACGAGACCGAGCGGAACACGGAAGCTTTTGTATGTGCCGATAATGAATTGGTTGGTGCTTTTGTTCTTGTGTGTCCAGCCGGCGACGATTGCAAGCTCAACAAAACGCGAAAGAACCGTTGCGATTGCCGCGCCGACAACGCCCAGCTTCGGCGCGCCGAAGTGACCGAAAATAAGAATGTAATTAAAAACAAGATTTACAAGAACAGCGACAATACCCGAAACCATCGGCGGCATTGTCTTGCCTTCCTCGCGAAGCGTGCTCGCATAGCATTGAACGAGTGACGCGGGGAGAAGTCCTATAAGCATAACATTAAGATAACTGCGTCCCGCCGTGAAGGATGCCGCGGCATCCTCAGCCGTGCCCTCACCCTTGAGGTAAAGGTTAATCAGCATATCACCGCCGAAAGAGAAAAGAAGAATAACTCCGAGCGTGAGCGCGGTGCAGAAAAGCACCTTGAAACGAAAGGTATCGCGCAGTCCCTTGGTGTCACCGCTGCCGACGAACTGTGCGCCGAAAATACCTGCGCCCGATACCGCACCGAAGATGCACAGATTAAATACAAAAATCAGCTGATTGGCAACGGAAACGCCTATCATTTCCGTCTGACCGACCTGACCTACCATCAGGTTATCGAGCATATTTACAAAGTTTGTAATTCCGTTCTGAATAAGAATCGGTATCATAAGGGCAAAAACACGCTTGTAAAAGCGTTTGTCACCGATAAATTTTTTTAGCATTGCTGCAAGCCTCCGTAAAAAGTGTGCAACGCAGATTTTAACACAAATTACGACGGTTATCAAGATATATAACTTTCAATTTTTATATAATCATGATATAATCAGAAAAGTGAGGTGTTCGTTATGAAAGAAATCTGGCACGGCTTTGAATGTGAAGAGTTTGAATTTGAGGGACACGATGCGACCGTCGTTTTTCCCAAGGTTGAGCCTGTGGGCAAAATCGCGATTAAGGTTGAATATTGGAACGCTTTTCCCGATGTTGAAATAAAGCTTCTTGAACGCGGATTTTTTGTTGTGGGTGTTGATAATATTTCGCGCTTTGCGACAAAGGAAGACTGTGACATCAAGGCAAGATTTTTAAAATATATTGAAGAAAATTTTTCTGTCACGGGCAAATGCGTGCCCGTCGGAATGAGCTGCGGCGGAGCTCACGCTTTACGCTTTGCGGGCTTTTATCCCGAGCTTGTTTCGTGTGTTTTTGTTGATGCACCCGTGCTCAATTACAACAGCTACCCGGGAAAAATCGGCAACGCCGACTGCGAGCGCGTGTGGGAGAATGAATTTGTAAAAGCGTATCCCGGAATAAAGCGCTATCAGCTTATGAATTTTACCGAGCATCCGATAAATATGGCGGATGTGCTTGTTAAAAACAGAATCCCTGTAATTATGGTCTACGGCGCCGAGGATAAAACGGTTATCTATGAAGAAAACGGAAGGCTTCTCGAGGATGCGTTTGAGGGAACGGATTTACTTAAAACAATACGCGTCGGATGCCGCGGACATCATCCTCACGGAATGATAGACACAGAGGACAACGCAATCATAGCGGATTGGATTAACGAACACAGCTAAGGAGAAAATATGAATTTCGAGTATCTGAATAAGAAAGATTTTGTCTCACTCTCACGGCAGATTTTTGATATTCTTGCAGACAATATGGCAGAAATCGCACCAACGGGGAACAGCCGCGATGAGGATTTTAACTGTTGGTTTTCTGCTGTCAGTGACGGACTTGAACGCGATGAAAGGCAGATAATTCTTATAAAAAACGGCACGGAGATAATAGGCTTTTTTCAGTATTATGTGAACGAAGATACGCT
>JAZQGS010000041.1:0-12324 GCA_045540195.1 Acutalibacteraceae bacterium | reverse complement strand
CCTAATGAATCTGCAAATTCTGTTATAGAATTTTTCAGAAATGGAGGTAGGTTACATTCGAGATAACTATTGCCACAAGGTTTCCTATTTTTAAACATAGCAATAACCTCAACAATAAATTAACTCGTGATTAACAATCTCTCTTACCCGTGCTTCAATATTATTCATACGGTAAACCCACTCCATTTGGTTGTCTGCTTTCAGTTGTTCCGTAATGCCCTCATTGACTTTCATCTGTGCTACCAACCGAGAGAACATATCCGCTGCCTGTTCATCAGCCTCTGCAAGATGAGTCCACAATGTGCCGTTCATAAGCATAATATTGAACTGTACTCGTTTATGTTTCATAAGATAATCTTTGCGTTTCATTCCCCATATACCCAGTGGCTTGTTTGCCTCGGCTGGTAATGTAATATTCGGTATTCTGTAATCACCAACAATTCTGTATGTTCCGCCGTTTTGCTCAAATGATGATTTATTCATAACTATATTCTCCTTTTAATCAGTAACAAATGTGTCGTATGTAAATTTAGCACCAAGCCTGAAGCCTGATATAAAGCTGTCAGCATTACTTGTAGTTGAAAATTCAATATAAGCACTTACATAGCTTTGAAACAGCTCCTTATCCTCACCGTTCAATCTTGCAGTAAGCAGTTCTTCTTTCTCTGCGAGATTACTCAGTTTATTCTTAAGTTTAGGTGTTAATTCTGAATTGACTTCTTGTGGCTCAATGTTGCCGCAATAGAAATCTTCAATAATATTTGACATTATGTATTCCTCCATATCCGAGGAAATATATTAGAGTACGAAGTATAGAATATGTATTGCCGGAGAACTACTTGTGTTATGAACATCCGCACCAAAATCGGCAGACATCAGTCTGCCGATTTTATTTTTGTTGATTATATATTTAAAATTTTATTGTAAAATAAATTATGATATGTTAAAATTATATGGTAAATACAGTTTTAGGTTTAAGAGCTTCTTCAATACTCCAGAATGAGAGGTGCCTTATGAACGGTGAAAGAAAATTCAGAATTATAAATCCCTACGGAAATATTTCCGAGCTTATTAAAAATCCCGATAATCATTATAAAACCAATCTTCACACTCACTCGACATACAGTGATGCTAACTTCACAATGTCAGATATGATTGACGGATTTTATGATAATGATTTTGATATCCTTGCTTTTGCTGAGCACGGAATTCTCGGCAAGGAATGGGATCAGGAGCCGACAAAAATCCCTCTGTTTACCTTCCAGCTTCTATGGCACGGTAAGAGAGAGCATCCTACGACTCAGCAGTATAAGAATATTCTTAACGGTACTCATAAAACAAAGCTGAACAGCCGTTCCAAGACACGCGGACTCAACTGCGTTCCGAATGCTATTGAAGCTAATATGTTTACACTTGTTAAGAATCATGTTAACGGATATTTTACCGATGATGCCTGCGAAGGAATCTGCGGTAAGGAAAACGATTACGAAATTCCGATTCGCAAAATTGAAAAAAGCGGCGGTGTTTCGCATATCAACCATCCTACTGACTGGCTTCAGGCATACAAGGATCCGAGCTGCGCCAAGGTTGAAAAGAACATCAATTTCTTTGCCGATCTTCTCAGAAGATATAAATCCTGTCTCGGAATCGAAGTTCTCAATATGTACGACAGACCGAACAGAAGCGACCGTATACTCTGGGACGAGCTTCTTAAAACACTCATTCCCGAGGGCGAACGCACGGTATGGGGCTTTGCGAACAGCGATGCGCACAGAGTGTGTGAAATCGATACTGCTTTTATGGATTTCATTTTGCCTGATTTTTCTCAGAAAAATCTTCGTTCTGCAATGGAAAACGGAAACTTCTTCTCAATAGCGCGATATGCTAAAAATGAGCTCGGTGAGGATTTCGTAGGAAAGGGACCGACTCCTTCTGTTACTGAAATCAATGCTGATGAGGGTGAACAGACAATTACACTCAAGGGAATCAATGCTCATGCGGTTGATTGGATTGCCGACGGTGAAGTTATCAGAACCGATACATTCTCAGAAGATTCTGAAGCTGTATCCGTTATAAATCTTTCTGAATATTCCGACAAGATTTCGTGTTATGTCCGCGCTCAGCTCAGAGGAAAGGGCGGAATCTGCATGACTCAGCCGTTTATCTGTGACGACGGTGATATAACCCGATTCAGAAAGCCTGTTCCTGTCAAGAAGGTTTTGTCCAAAAAAGAGCAGATGAAAAAACGCTTCTTTGACACAAGACTCGGTGTTATAATTGACCGCAGTATAATTAACAAAAAAGTTTAATTTGGGTATGTGAAATGGAAAACACTTCGATTAAAAATAAATCAAACAGTATGAAATCCCTCAAGGATCTTTATAAAATCGGCAAGGGACCCTCAAGCTCTCATACTATGGGACCTGAGTCGGCTTGTAAGATTTTTATGAATATGAATCCGAACGCAGATGAATTCAAGGTTATTCTTTACGGCTCACTGTCTAAAACAGGAGTCGGCCACGGTACTGACAGAATAATTCTTGAAACCTTTGCACCGAAAAAATGTGAGGTTGTTTTTGATTATGACAGACATGATCTTAAACATCCGAACACAATGGATTTGTTCGCTTTTGCCGACGGTGAGCTGATCGACAAAAGAGAAGTTCTGAGTGTCGGCGGCGGTGACATTGAAATGGAAAATTTCACTGCTGAGAAGCTCGAATACATTTATCCTGCATCGTCCTATGAGGATATTTCAAAATACTGCTTTGACAATCATCTGCGCTTGTGGCAGTATGTTGAAATGGTGGAAGGTCCTTCTGTTTGGATTTATCTTGATGAGGTCTGGACACAGATGAAAAAGAGTATCCGCGAGGGACTTTATGCTGACGGTATTCTTCCGGGAGGACTCAATGTTCAAAAGCGTGCGAAGCACCTTTTTACATCACAGCATATTGATGAAAGTGCTGAAACGAGAGAAAATCGTGAGGTATGCGCTTATGCCTTTGCTGTAAGCGAACAGAATGCCGACGGAAAGACCATTGTTACTGCACCGACCTGTGGCTCGGCAGGAGTTATGCCAGCTGTGCTTTATTATCAGCAGTTAAAGAGGGGGTATTCGGATACCGAAATTCTCCGTGCTCTTGCTACCGGCGGACTTATAGGTAACCTTATTAAAACCAATGCATCAATCTCAGGCAGTGAGTGCGGCTGTCAGGCTGAAATCGGCAGCGCTTGTGCGATGTCAGCGGCAGCGCTCGGTGAGCTTTTCAGGCTAGATCTTGACAAAATCGAGTATGCCGCTGAAATAGCTATCGAGCATCATCTCGGACTTACCTGTGATCCGATTTGCGGTCTTGTTCAGATTCCTTGTATTGAACGCAACGCCGTTGCTGCGATGCGTGCGATAAATTCTGTCAGCCTTGCATCCTTCCTTAGCGATTCAAGAAAGATTTCACTTGATGAAGCTATAAAGGTTATGCGTCAGACAGGTCTTGATATTTCTAAAAGATACAAAGAAACCTCAGATGGCGGTCTTGCAACACTTGAGGTCAATTAAAGAAAGGGGAGAATACAATGTCAAACATCTGGCATGATATTTCACCAAAAAGAATAAATCCCAACGACTTTATGATGGTCGTTGAAATCCCAAAGGGCAGTAAGAAAAAGTATGAGCTTGACAAAGAGACGGGCTTTCTGATGCTTGACCGTATTCTTTATACATCAACTCATTATCCTGCAAACTACGGCTTTATTCCGCGCACATACGGTGATGATGAGGACCCGTTGGATGTGCTTCTTATCTGTTCTCAGTCACTTGAGCCGCTGACACTTGTCAGAGCTTATCCTATCGGCGTTATCTCAATGGTTGATAACGGAAGAAAGGATGAGAAAATCATTGCAATAGCGTTCAATGATCCAAACTATAACAACTACACAAGCATTGATCAGCTTCCTGCTCATGTTTTTGAAGAGATGACACACTTTTTCAAGGTTTATAAAAATCTCGAAAATAAGGAAACAGCTGTTGACGAGGTTAGTGGTCCCGAAGATGCTGTCAGGGTTATTGATGAGGCTATTAACAGATATATTGATATCTTCTGTAAATAAAAGTTAAGGCACGGATTTTCCGTGCCTTAACTTTTTATTTTTGTATTCTGTTAAGAGTTTTGCTCAGAGCCTTTGCTACTGCTGTTCCGAGGAACAGACAAGCAAACCATTCGATTACTGCATTTATTGTTACAAGAGAGGTAATGATTGCTAAGATATTTCCGTCATAATCCTGAAATACCGAACTGTTACCGAAGAGGATAATAAGAAATCCTACAAAGAAAACTGTATTAAGAAATCCGCCTGAGAATGAAGAAATCCCGTATGAAACAATCGAATTTTTGATTTTGCCGTTTAAGGCTTTGAAAATCAATCCGGCAAAAAGTCCCATAAGTATTCTCGGAACTATACACAGAAGAGCTGTAAATACAGGACTTATCGACATAAGGTTAGTGCCGAACGGATCAAGACCGAAGCATTGGATAAGGCTTGTAATGCCAAAGACTGCTCCGAGAATTGCGCCGTATGCAGGACCGAGAATTATAGCGCCGATTGCAACAGGGATCGGAATAAAAGTAATTGCGACAGAAAGAATTTTTAAATATCCTATCGGAGTAAAAGACATTACGACAATAAGCGCTGTCAGAATCGACATTATAGCTAATTTTTGTGTTTTTAAGTTTGAGCGCCTGCGTGTGTTAGCCATTATTTACATTCCTTTCATAAATGAATTTTAATCCGTCAAGAATGAGGTTTTCGTCATAGATTATCTCTTTATTACAATTCTTTATAATCTCTCTGGAAAGTCCGCCTGTGGCAATTATGGTGTTGACTTTTTTGCCGAAATCCTTTTCCATTCTGTCTGTCAGACCGTCAAGCATAGCGGATGTACCGTAAACAAGACCTGACTTCATACAGTCAACTGTGTTTGTTCCGATTGAAGAGTCTGGAGTTTCAAGATTGATTGTCGGAAGCTGAGAGGTACGGGAAGCCAGAGCGTAAAGTGAGATAGCAACACCGGGTGAAATGGTACAACCCATAAATTTACCTGTCTCGTCAAGAAGGATGATTTTTGTTGCAGTACCAAGGTCAAGAACAAAGCAGGGTAGAGGATATTTTTTAATTGCGCCTATTGAAACAGCGGCAATGTCAGCACCGATTTGTCCGTTGATATCATTAACAACGCTCAAACCTGAGCCGATATCGGTGTTGAGAATCTGAGGGATTTTGCCTGTTACCTTAATAACGGCAAATTTAAGTGCATCAGTAACCTCAGGAACTACACTGCTGATGATTGCGCCGCTGAAATCAGCAATTTCTGCATTCTGAAGCTTGAAAACATTAAGTAACTCAACCGCATACTGGTCAGCAGTTCTTTTTCTGTCGGTTGCAAGCCGTGATGTGAAAACGAGCTCATCGTTTCTGAATCCGCCGATTGTAATATTTGTATTTCCTATGTCAACTGTTAAAAGCATAATTTTCACCTCTTTGACCTGATAACAAAATTATATCACTTTCGTTTTTAAAGTCAACTAAAATAAGATTTTATCTTGACAAAAAATTTTATATGTGATATTATACTTAGCGTTGTAGTTTGCTGCTATGGCTCAGGTGGTAGAGCACATCCTTGGTAAGGATGAGGTCGGCGGTTCGAGTCCGCCTAGCAGCTCCAGAAACCTCTCTTGTCTTATACAAGAGAGGCTTTTTTTGTTGTCAAAATTAAAAAAATTAAAAAATTTTCTAAAAAAATATTTACAACTAAAAAAAATAGGAGTATAATTTTCTGCATTGAATATGTTAAATATATTCAAATCTATCGCAAAGGAAGATGTACAATGAATGTAATGGAAGAAATTACAAAATGGGGACATGAGAAAGTTCTCTTTGTAAACAATGAAGAAGCAGGCTTGAAGGCAATTATTGCTGTTCACAACACAAATCTCGGTCCTGCTATCGGCGGCTGCCGTCTTTGGCCGTATGCTTCAGAGGAAGAAGCTTTGTTTGATGTTCTTCGTCTTTCAAGAGGTATGTCACATAAGAATGCTGCTGCAGGTCTTAAGTTCGGCGGCGGTAAGGCTGTTATTATTGCTGATCCTTCACAGAAGACAGAAGCTATGTTCGAAGCTTTCGGTGAGGCTGTAAACGCTCTCGGCGGTTGCTACATCACAGCTGAAGATGTTAATACAGACTGCGACGATGCTCTTGTTATTGCTCGTAAGACAAACCATATCTGCGGTCTTCCGCATGTCAGCGGTGACCCGTCACCCTACACAGCTATCGGTGTATATCAGGGTATCAAGGCAACAGCTAAGGTTCTTAACGGAACAGACAGCCTTGAAGGTCTCACAATCGCTGTTCAGGGCCTTGGTAAGGTTGGTTATGATCTTTGCCGTCATCTCCATAAGGAAGGCGCAAAGCTCATCGTTGCTAACCTTGAGCAGGCTAAGCTTGATATGGCTGTAGAAGAGTTCGGTGCAACAGTTGTTTCAGTTGACGAGATTCTTTCACAGAAGTGTGATATTCTTGCTCCTTGTGCTCTTGGCGCAGTTGTTAATCCGACAAACATTCCTAAGTTCAACTGCCGCGCTATCGCAGGTGCAGCTAACAACCTTATCCTTGACCTTGAGTCAGGTGAGGCTCTTAAGGCAAGAGGAATCTACTATGCTCCCGACTTCATCATCAACGGCGGCGGCGTTATCAACGCAGCGGCTGAAGCAGCAGGTGATTATAACGAGGAAGCAGTTCTCGAGAAAGTTTACAACATCTACAACACAATCGAGAAGATTCTCCTTGAGTCTAAGGAAACAGGCGAGCCCGAGGGTGTTATCGCAACAAGATTTGCTGAGTCACTCATTTTCGCTGAGAAATAAGAACTACATAACAAAATCCGGACCTTCAAGGTTCGGATTTTTTCTTTTTCCTATTTCAATTTATGTAAAGATATGGTATAATCAAATAAATAATTTTGAAAAGGGAGTTTATTATGGAAAACAAACTTTCTAAACGCCTGTGGCTGAACATACTTTTGTTCAATTTTATGGGCGGAATTGCCTGGAATGTTGAGAATATGTATTTCAACACATTCCTTTATAATTCAGTTTATGCGGGTGCTTCTGCCGAAGCGATTGCGGGCACAATGGCACCGACAACCGCAATCAGCCGAATGGTTGCTCTTTCTGCAATCACAGCGGTTTTAACTACCTTTATTATGGGTACACTCAGCGATAAGATGCGTAAGAGAAAAATATTTATCTCTGTAGGTTATATCGCATGGGGTATTGTTACCGGCTTATTCGGCTTTATATCAAGAGATACAATCGGCTCGATTTTCGGTCTTTCTGAAGCTGCACAAATCCTTACATTTACGGTATGGGCAGTTATAATTATGGATGTCGTGATGACATTTATGGGCTCGACCAGTAACGACTCTGTATTTAATGCGTGGGTAACTGAGGTTACAACTCCCTCAACGAGACCAAAGGTTGAAACAGCATTCACATTTATGGGATTTCTTTCAATGGTTGTTGTTATGGGTGTCGGCACATTTGCACAGTCGGGTGCGGTCAGCTATAAGGTATTTTTCCTTGCACTCGGAGCTATTGTTACACTCTGCGGTGTTGCAGGTCTCTTCCTTTTACAGGATCCCGAGCCCAAGTCTCAGGTTCAGAGCAATTCAAGCTATTGGAGCGATCTTTTCTACGGCTTCAGACCGTCAGTTGTTAAGAATAATTCACGCCTTTATCTTACACTTGCGTCTCTGTGTCTTTTTAATATTGCATTTCAGGTTTTCTTCCCTTATCTCTTCGTATATCTTCAATATGTTGTTCTTCCCGCAAACGAGGGACTCAACTTCCTGTCAGCAGGAGTAATTATTCCTGCCGTACTTGTTGTTGCATTTTTGATTGCAGGCATTATTATTCTTATGAAGGTATCAGCTAAGAATAAGGCGTACGGCTTTATTCCTGCGGTTATTCTTATGGCTATCGGACTTCTGATTCTTTCAAGAACAACCAACCTTGTAGGTGTGCTCATCGGCGTAGGACCGACACTTATCGGATATGTTATTCTTACAATTCAGCTCAATTCCGCTGTCAGAGACTTTATACCCGTAGGTAAGGAAGGTCTTTTCCAGGGTATCAGAATGATCTTCTTTGTTCTCATTCCTATGGTTGTCGGACCTGTAATGGGCGATATTGCCTGCCGTAATTCAGCAATTACATATATGAATGAATACGGTGTTGAGACTATCGTACCGTCAGCAAGTATGTTCCTTTACAGCTTTATTTTTGCATTACTTGTGTTTATACCGCTCATTCCGCTTATCAAAAAAGGCTTTAAAGTCGAAGCAAAATAAAATTTTCACTCCCTGCAACAGCAGGGAGTGATTTTTTTCTATTTATCGATGTCTGCAATCAATTTAAAAAACTTATCATCGTCTTTATCGGGATAATCATTGTCTGTAATAAAAGTGCCGTTATAGTCGAGGATATGAATCGGCTGAGGATTGTGGCCGTGCCAGAAAACAAATATTTTATCATATTGGTTTTCATAGATACAGTAATAATAGAAATTCTTCCCGTCAAAGCATCTTCGCTTTAAACCGATGTCATGGCTAGAATTTAGGTATTCTAAATTTAATACGCGCAACTCGGTAAACATATCAAACATTTCTCTGTGATCAAACTCGATAGCGGTCAACGGCGTGTTCTTATCCTCATAAATACCGTTTTCTTCACCGTTAAGATAACCGTAATAATTATTGCTCTTCAGTTTTAAATTCTGACGAAGACCTTCCATTATCTCGCCATCATCCATTTTCTTTTTATCCTCAGGCAGATAATCAGAAATACTTTCTTTTTTATCAAGAACCCGATAATGCTTTAGTTCGTATTCGTTGTTGCTGTTTAAGCTGAATTTGAATTCGACGGGTTCGGCAGAGGAAGCGAGTGAAACCACAGCTCCGTTATCAATGCAAAATTCCTCATATAAAGTATAAGCGTAGACGGTTGTTATCTTATATTCATCGTTCTTTGTTATGTGAAGAATTTCATTTTCAGTCATTCCGACAGCATTGTTATATTTATCAAGCTTTGATTTGCTTAAAACATATTTGCCGTACTTTTTATTATATACTGCGTTGTTTATAGCTTCTGATAATAAATTTATCTTTTTTAAGAATGCATCAGGTGTAATTCCTTGCTCGCCCCAATACGGAATAGCAATGCAACCTTCTAAAAGAACGATATTGTTATCCTCAATGTGAATATCAAGAAAAACATCATCTTCATTTACAATTTTGCCTTCATCATAAATTTTGTTTTTGCATTTAATCTGAAGCTTATTTTCTGAGCTTTTATAAAACTCTGTACCGCCGGTATATTGAAAATTAAAAGTATTTATATAATCTGATTCGTTTTTGTGAAGCTCAGTTGCAGTGAACACAACGGTATAAAGACCTGATGTCGGACCGTAGCTCAGAACACATTGTTCGTCAATTCCGTCAGCATCAATATCAAATATTACCGAATCGATTATGTTGTTATATATTGAATCAGATTCATCATTACTTATGTTACTGTTGTCAGACAGGGGATAGTCTGAAATAGCTTCGTAAAGCTTTTTTGCTTTTACCGAATCCTTTACACTGTAACTGAATGTCGGTTTTATATTATCATTAACCCATACCGCAGAAAAATCGTTATTAAAATGAACGCATATTGTTTCTGAAAAATGAGTGGTGATTGCTTCACTTTCAACAGGTATACTGATATAAATGGTTTTTGATTTATCTCTGTTTTCATCGCGGCTTGCCGACAGCTCTTTATCAGATATTTTTATATTTAAAAGCTTTTTAAGCATATCATCGTCTACAGATCCGATATATTTCTGATTATCACCGTCAGAAACCGTAATAATAGCGTTTTTGTTTAAAATACCCTCGAGCTTATGTCCTTCGATATTCTGTAATTTATCTGAAACAGGATTGGTCAGAAAGCATAAAGCGACTATAATGCTTGTAATTACGGAAACTAATATAATCCAGAAAGCAGGCTTTTTGTAGCTTAAAATGGATTTAATTCTGTCTTTAACTCCGACCTCACCGAAGGCGAGGGGACAGGCGGCAATCATTCGCCTGTTAACACTGCATGTGAGCAATGCTTGTGAATAGTCGGCGCGCTCCTCATTATTAAGATCTTTAATAACCTTTTCATCACAGGCAAGCTCAATATCACGACAGAGCAGAATATATCCCATCCAGACAACGGGATTAAACCAATGAAGCGTCAGAATAAGGAATCCGAGCGGCTTCCACAAATGATCTTTTCTCTGAAGATGTGCCTTTTCGTGTGCTATGACAGAGCTGATTTCCTGATCATTCAAATTAAAGGGTAAATAGATTTTTGGCTTAATTATACCGAGAATAAAAGGGGAAGCAACAGCTTCACTTTGATAAATATTATCACGAAGTAAAACTGCCGTCTTGATTTCATTCTTTAATCTGAGATAACTTATAAGGGTATAAATAATAAGTGCAGATATACCGACAATCCATATAATTGCGAATATGGTCGTAATATCTGTAAAATTACTCGTCGGTCTTGTGACACCTTCAAAATAATTGCTCTGAAGATATCCGTTGACCTGATTATCTATAACGGAATTTCCCGAATCGATTTGCGGTCTAGGTGAATCAGGAAGCTTGGTGATAGTTTCAGGACTCGGAACAAGACTGAATATGCTCTCAAATGAAAACGGCATAACAAGCCGTAAGCCTGCTATCCCCCAAAGAACACAGTTTATCCATTTTGGAACATTTTTAAATATAAATCGGAACATAATAACAGCTAAAATAATCCAACAAGCTGAAATGCTCATATTGACTATTTTTAAGAAAATGTCAGCCATTACAATTCTCCTTTCCTGTATCGGTCAATCATCTTCTGAACTTCATCGATTTCCCTTTCGGAGATTTTCTGATGCTTTGTAAATGCCGCAATAAACGCTGGCAGAGAGCCTTCAAATGTTTTCTCGACCATTTCGTTAATTTCAGACGCCTGAATTTCATCCTTTGAAACTAAAGAGGTGACAATGGTGTTTTCGTTTTTTAATACACCTCTTTCTGACAGACGCTTGATAACGGTGTAGGTGGTTGTCGGCTTCCAGCCTAACTGCTCCTTACAAAGACTGACAAGCTCACTGCTTTTGATAGGCTCGTGCTCCCACAGAATCAGACAAAAACGGTATTCGCTTTCAAAAACCTTTGGTGTATCCACATTCATTTCTCCTTTCTCTAATGCGTTAGAGTTCATATACACTCTAACATATTAGAGCGAAGGTGTCAACATTTTTTTAAAATAAATAAAAAATAATCCGAAACCGTCGCCGATTGGCAATAGTTTCGGATTATTTGCTTTTGGTGGAGATGGCGGTAATCGAAACCGCGTCCGAAAATCCATTCCCGCAACTTTCTACGAGTATAGTTTATCTTTTAGGATTCCCCTCAAAGAACGCCGACAAACAGGCTTTCTTCTACGGTAGCCTTTAGTCCGTGATGCGCTTCAAGGCTACGGGCACATTCACGTTCACCACTGATCGACACCCTTGTTCAGTCCGTGGTACTACTGAACAGGATGGGCCGCATTAAGCAGCCATTAATTTTGTATTGTTGTCGTTTATTTTTAATAAACTACGGATTTTATAGTGGTCCCGCACCACTACTCGCTTATCACGGTTCAAAATCCCCGTCGAAATCCTTTCATCCCCATATATTATAAGCAGTCAGCAGGTGAAGACTGCTTATTTTTTATCTGATTTCAAAAATAACTGTCTGACCGTTTTCGTCAACAAGATTTAAAATCTCTCCTGTAACTCCTTCATCAACCAACTGAAGAATACGATCAATCTGATTGTTATTTAAAGCTTGAGTTCCGATGATTCCAGAAATTCCGTTACCTAACTTTGCAATTTTTTTGACAAACGATAAGGGTACATCAATATTGATTGGCTTTCTTTCCGCTTGATTTACTTGAATATGCAGTTTGAGCTTTGAAGTATCGATATTATCTGAAGCATAATGATTGATATTTCCTGTGAGTAGTTCATCAACAGTCACACCTAATATTTCGGCAATTCTAGGCAGGAGCATAACATCAGGACACGACAAATCGTTCTCCCATTTGGATACTGCTTGCGGAGTTACACCTAATAAATCAGAAAACTCCTCTTGGGTATAGTTTTTTCTTTTTCTCAAAGCTGATATTCTGCTGCCTAGTG
>JAZQGS010000040.1:0-1708 GCA_045540195.1 Acutalibacteraceae bacterium | reverse complement strand
TTGTCAATTTCGTAAGCCTTATGCGGGAAAAGTCCCGTTCTGTACATACACGAATAGAAGGTTTTAAGCTGTCTTTCGTCGTCGGTTTCAATTTCAATTCGGGAGAGATACTCCTCCCACAGCTTTTCGGCGTTTTCCTGAACATCTTCAAAGGTTTTGCCGAGGCTGTCCTGCTTCATATTTTCCCAAGCCTGCTCATAGCTTATGTAGGAGCTTGAAACGTCAGCGGTAACAACGCTGTCGCTAAAAGCAATGTGTACGCAGTTATCCTCACCGAGGCGTGATTTTTCCTTGTCGATAGGTTTGTCAAACTTTACTGTAAGATAAGTCTTAAAATTAACGGCCGTTCCGCCGCTTTTGCCGTTTGTCCAAGCCCTGACACAGTTCTGCTCAAAATCAAATTCATAGCCGTAATCACCCTTTATCGGGAAAAGGGTAAGATATCCCTGCCTGTTTTCGGGGAAGGTAAGGCGGATTTTACATCCGCGGACACACGGAGTCAGCTCGAAATCTGTCTGTGAACGAAGAAAGCGCACCTTCATATAATCGGGACGCATAACAGCATCCTCGGGACGGTAGCCTGACCACGCGCGGTCAAATTTATCATAAATTCTGTCTGTCTGCGGAGTGAAAAGGAAGGTGCCGTAATCGTTAATCCACGGACTCGGCTGATGCGTCAGACGGATACCCTCGAGAAATCTGTGGTCGGGATAATAGTACCAGCCGCCCTCATATTTAGTCTGTGCGGAAAAGCCGCACATCGCAAACGGAAGCTGAACAAGGGGCAGAGTGTTGCCGTTTGAATAACGGTGAACCGACTTTGTGCCCTGCTTGATATTAACTAAAGGAATATATTTCATTTTAACCACCTCAGTAAGTTGTCACAAACTTGTTGTTTTGATTTTAGCATATACATCTGTCAAACGCAAGACATTTGAGCTTATATGTCGCTTGACTTTTAAGCATTATAGGGTTATAATTTTAGCATACTATTTTTACGGAGGATACATACAATGAAATCAATTAAAAAGATTCTTGCGATTACACTTTCTTTGATTATGGCACTCGGCGTTCTTTCGGTTTCTGCTTTTGCAGAGGACGAGACTGCAAACGAAATCATTTCAGTTGTTGATATCACAGTTGCCGCACCTGTTGCAGGTGAATATGCAATCGGTGATTACGCTCACGAGGGTACTGATTATGCACTTACATTCGTTCAGTGGATGAACTATGAGTCAGGTGAAATTCTCTATTCGTCAGACGAAACAGCTGTTCCCGTTGATAAGACCTATGAGGCAGGCGAGGCATACATCGTTTGCATCACAGCTCAGGCTGAGGAAGGCTTCGTCTTTGATGCACAGGAGAATCTTATCGTTTCAGTCAACGGTTATGAGGCTGAGATTGTTGACCTCACAGAGGACGGCAAGGAGCTTTCATTCACTTGCGTTTTTGAGTGTGAGGCTGATGAGGATATCGGCGGTGACGACGGCAATGCTGACGGCGGATTCTCTTTCGACCAGATTCTCAATCTTCTCAAGAGTGTATTCCTCACATTCATCCGCTTCATTGGCTCACTTATCGGTATTTCATAAGTTCGGATAATTTAACTGCCTTGCTTTGCAGGGCAGTTCTTTTTTTGCCGAAAATCCTTGAAATGCAGGGCGGAATATTATATAATTTTATGGATAAATCCAAACAGAAGGGAGCG
>JAZQGS010000039.1:0-14983 GCA_045540195.1 Acutalibacteraceae bacterium | reverse complement strand
CTCCATAACGCAGATAAGGTGGTTTTTCATATCGAGCGCACCGCGTCCCCATATAAATTCACCGTCGTTATGACCGCTGAAGGCATCGTATTTCCAATCCTTCTCGGTGCCCTCGGAAACGGGAACAACGTCCTGATGCGCAAGCATTGCCATCGGCTCAAGGTCGGGATTCTTACCCTTCCAAAGATAGAGAAGGCTCGCCTTGTCAATAATTTCCTTTGTTGTATTCTTTGCAACAAGCGGATAGGTTTCGTCAAGGTACTTGTGGAAATTGTAGAACTCATCCCAATCAACACCCTCATCGCGAACCTTTGAAATTGTCTTGAATTTGATTGCATCGGAAAGATGCTCCGCGACCTTTTTCTCGTCAATCTTTGCATCTCTGATATTGATTTTTTCAATCTTTTTCGGCTTAAAAAACGCCGCTCTGATAAGAGTGACAAGCACAATAAGTGCAAGCACCGCTAAAAGAATTTTCCACCACATAATGTTTTTATTCCCCTTTGTTACATTGTAAAAAAGCTCATCTGTGTGCTTTCGGGTAAACCCTCGAGCGCACCGCAGGCTGCAAGTGTTTCCATAACCGACTTACTGACACCTGCGCGCTGCTGCAGGTCCTCACGGGACATATATTCACCGTTGCCGTCATCGCGCGCATTCATCAGTGCAACAGCCGCCGCTTCACCCGTACCTGCCATTGAAGAGAACGGAAGTCGGATTTTGCCGTCCTCGATTTTATAAATTTTTGCGTGCGACTTGTAAAGGTCAACGGGAAGGAACTCGACACCGCGTGCCATCATTTCGTTGACAACCTGCATTGAGGTGAATACGCCCTCTTCCTTTGCCGTTGCCTCGTGAGCCTGCATTTTAGCCTTTATCTGACGCATACATTCCTTGACGGCATCTCTGCCCTGCATAATCGCAACGGTGTCAAGGTCATCACCGCGCACCGACATATAAGTCGCATAATATTCAATCGGATGATAAACCTTGTACCACGCAAGTCGCATTGCCGCGATAACATAAGCCGCGGCGTGAGCCTTCGGGAACATATACTTAATCTTCATACACGAATCAATATACCATTGCGGAACATTGTGGTCGCGCATTGCCTGCATATGCTCCTCAGTCAGGAGCTTTGTCGCGTTACCCTTACGCACGATTTCCATAATCTTGAACGCCATATCGGGCTCAAGTCCCTTATGCATAAGATAAACCATAATATTATCTCGAGTACCGATAACCTCGGCAATCGTACAGGTGCCGTTTTTGATAAGATCCTGAGCGTTGCCGAGCCAAACATCAGTACCGTGTGAAAGTCCCGAAATCTGAAGCATATCGGAGAAATTCTTAGGCTTCGCATCCATAAGCATCTGACGGACAAACGGAGTTCCGAGCTCGGGAAGTGAAAGCGTACCTGTTTCGCAGTCGATATCCTCAGCCGTTACGCCCAGAGGCTCAGGAGTCGTGAACAGCTTATATAACTCCGGGTCACAGACATCCGCATCAAAGACTTTAATTCCCGTTGAGTCCTCAAGGTGCTTATAAAGCGTGGGAACATCGTGGCCGAGATTATCAAGCTTGAGAATCGTATCGTGAAGTGAGTGGAAGTCAAAGTGCGTTGTGCGAAGACCTCCGCTGACATCATCCGCAGGATGCTGAATGGGAGTGAAGTCCTCCGCATCGTTGACAGCAGGAACAACAACCATTCCGCCCGGGTGCTGTCCCGTTGTTCTCTTAACGCCGACACAGCCCTTTGTCAGTCTGTCCTCCTCAGCCTTGCTTATCGAAACGCCCTTGATTTCAGCCCATTTTTTAACGAAGCCATAGGCAGTTTTGTCGGCAACCGTACCGATTGTACCTGCCTTGAAGGTGTGGTCAATGCCGAAAAGCTCCTCTGTGTAGCGGTGAGCGTAGAACTGATATTCACCGCTGAAGTTAAGGTCGATATCGGGCTGCTTGTCGCCCTTGAAGCCGAGGAAGGTTTCGAACGGGATATCGTGGCCGTCACGGTGCATCGGAGCACCGCAATTAGGACAGTTTTTCGGCGGAAGATCGAAGCCCGATCCGACAGAGCCGTCCTCAAAGAATTCGCTGTGCTTACACTGTCTGCACACATAGTGCGGCGGCAGGGGGTTAACCTCTGAGATGCCTGCGGCGTGAGCAACAAACGATGAGCCGACAGAGCCTCGTGAGCCGACATAATAGCCGTGCTCCTCTGAGTTATACACAAGCTTCTGCGCAATCATATAAAGAACACCGAAGCCGTTGGATATAATTGACTTTAGCTCCTTATCAAGTCGCTTTGCAACATTTTCGGGAACAGGATCGCCATAGTCGCGCTTTGTTCTTTCCCAACAGATTCTTGTAAGGTCCTCGTCGGCACCCTCAAGGCTGGGCGGGAATGTGCCTCGCGGGAACGGAGTCATATCTCCCTCGCACATATCGGCAATTTTATTTGTATTTGTTATAACGATTTCTCTTGCGGTTTCATCACCGAGGTAAGAAAACTCTTCAAGCATATCGTCGGTTGTTCTCAGATAAAGCGGTGCCTGCTGAGCCGCATCCTTGAAGCCCATTGTGGTCATCAGGATTTCGCGGTAAATGGCATCGTTCTTTTTCATAAAGTGGACATCGCCCGTCGCAACGACAAGCTTATTGAGTCTGTCCGCAATGGAAATAAGACGGCGGTTGTGATTCTGTAAATCAAAGACCGTACGCACATCGGCATATTTTTCATCATCTGAGCGCATCATAAACGAGTTGTTACCCGTCGGCTGCACCTCGATGTAATCATAGAAGGATGCAACCCTTGTGAGCTCCTCGTCGGTTTTGCCGTCCATCATCGCGCGGTAAAGCTCGCCCGCCTCACACGCACTGCCGATGATGAGTCCCTCACGAAGCTGCATAAGTCTGTGGCGCGGAATACGCGGACGCTTTTTAAAGAATTTGAGGTTTGATTCAGTAATGAGCTTGTAAAGATTTTTAAGTCCCTGAGTGTTTTTGACAAGAAGGATGATGTGATATGTGCCCTTTACCTCCTTGACCTCGTTCATATAAGCCTCGGGGATTTCGTCACCGTCTTTAAAGCCGTAATCGTCATAGAAGGCATCGTCATCGACAAGATAGCCCTCCATACCGTAGATTATCTTGATGCCGAGCTTTGCGGCGGTGTTGCAAGCCTCGGGGAACGACTGAACACAACCGTGGTCGGTGATTGCAATCGCCTTGTGTCCCCACTTTGCCGCACGGGTTACAAGATCCTTTGCGCTTGCCATACCGTCCATAGCTGACATATTTGTATGAAGATGAAGCTCAACTCTTTTTTCGTCAGACTTGTCCTTCTCTTCTATTTTTTCAATTTGTGTGATTGCGCGTGCTGTGATGATGTAGGTGTGCTGATATGTATCCATACTGATAGCACCGCGCACCATAACCGTCAAGCCCTCCTTGAGAGAGCCGACGATGTCACCGCACTTTTTCTTTTCGCCGAAGACCTTGACTATGTAAGATGATGTGTAGTCGGTCAGGCTGAAATTGATGATACTGTATTTTCCGTCGCGGGATTCTCTGACATCAACAGAGAAAATGTCACCCCATATAACAACCTCTCCGTCCTCGGGCATACAGTCGGCAATCGGCTTAGGCTTTGTTTTGATAACAGTACCGTAAAGTGCCTTTGCGTTTGAAAGAGAAATCGGAAGATCCTCAAAGGTCTGAACCGTGGGATTCTTCGGGGCAGGCTCAGCCGCCGACGGCTTGACGACAGCCTTTTTCGGCTGAGCATCAAGAAGCTTTTTGTTCTCTTTTTGCTGGAATTCCTTTAATTTTTCTATATCGCTTTCAGCGGAAGCTCCGCTGATAAACTCAACGCGGACAAGACGCTCAAATCGGCTGTCGAGAGCGTCACGGATAAATTTATCACAGCCGAGATTTATAAGCGTATCCTTGCCGTTCTGAGCGAGTCGGATAGTTAATTTATCGTTATCAAGACTGTACTCGGCACCGTCGAGAATTGATTTTGCGGCAGGGAAATTCTCACAGATTTCCTTGACGAAAATCGTGATGTAATTCATATCAAGGCTCTCGGACGGGAATCGGAAATCCATTCTGATATCGTGAAGCTTCATCACGCGTCTGAGCTCTTCCTTAGCCTGCCTGATAACAAAGGTATCAACGGGCGCGTCAAAGCTGACGGACATTCTGACTGTACGGTCAGCAAGGGTCGCCTCAATGCTTTCGACGGTTGCTCCGCCGAAATAAGCCAATATGCTGTTGTCAAGATAGCTGCCGAAGAGGCTTAAAAAGCTTGCTGATTTCACGAGTTCACTTCCTGATCAAGAATCCCTCCACCGCTGTCGCGGTCCCCCTCCCTTTAGGCAAGGGAGGCAAAGAGGTTTTATAATTTTTCGATTTCTGCCAACAATTCCTTGACGATGTCTTTTTCGTCAATCTTTCTTAAAATCTCGCCCTTTTTGAAGAGCATTGCACAGCCGTCACCGCCTGCGATACCGATATCCGCCTCGCGCGCTTCACCCGGGCCGTTGACAACACAGCCCATAACGGCAACCTTGATTTTCTTTGTGCAGTCGCGCAAAGCGTTTTCAACCTCGTTCGCAACGCCGATGAGGTCAATTTTTGTTCTTCCGCAGGTCGGGCAAGATACAATCTGAACGCTGTCGGATTTAAGTCCGAGAGCCTTGAGAATATCGTGACCTGCATAGACCTCGTTGACGGGGTCATCTGTCAGCGAAACGCGGATTGTATCACCGATACCGTGCATAAGAAGGCTTCCGATACCTGCGCTTGACTTGATAAGTCCCATTCGCGCCGTGCCTGCCTCGGTAACACCGAGGTGCAAGGGGTAGTCACATTTTTCGGCTACTGTTTCGTAAGCCTTAATCATATTTTCAACATTTGACGATTTGATTGAAATTACGATATCGTCAAAATCAAATTTTTCAAGTAAAGAAGCGTGATACATCGCGCTTGCCGCCATAGCCTCGGGAGTGGGTCCGCCGTATTTGGCAAGGATTTCCTTTTCAACCGAGCCCGAATTGACACCGATGCGGATAGGAATATTCTTCGCCTTACAAGCATCAACAACAGCCTTAACTCTGTCGTCCGAGCCGATGTTGCCGGGATTTATACGCACTTTGTCAACACCTGCCGCAACAGATTCGATTGCAAGGCGGTAGTCAAAATGAATGTCGGCTACAATGGGAGCCTTGACCGCTTCCTTTAAAGCAGGGATAAGTCCGACGGCATCCATATCGGGAATTGCACCGCGGATAACCTGACAGCCTGCTTTTTCGAGCTCGACCGCCTGCTTTACGCTCGCCTCAAAATCGTGGGCGGGCTTATTGAGCATTGACTGCACGCTGACGGGTGCATCGCCGCCGATAAAGATATTGCCGACCTTAACCTTTTTAGTCATTCTGCGTTCCATTGTCCGACCTCTTTTCTCTAATTATTTTATAAACAAAGTATAAATATCCTTGAACGAAATAAGCAGCATAAACAACAGCAGGAGCACCATTCCGATGCCGTGTACCCAGGCTTCGTATTTCTGATTTATCGGCTTGCGTCTGATAAGCTCGATAAACAGGAACAGAAGTCTGCCGCCGTCGAGTGCGGGCACGGGTAAGAGATTGAATATGCCTATATTTATTGTGATGAGTGCCATCATCGTCAGAAGTCCTGTGTAGTCAGCCGTTTTGACAGATTCCTGTGCGGCATCCGATACAAAATCAACAACACCGATAGGGCCTGAAACATCCTTGATTGAATATTTGCCCGTTACCATATCAAACAGACTAAGCCATACCATACGGCAGATGCTTGCCGACTGTTTGAAGGTGTCTTTAAACACCGTTCCGACCGTTTTGTCAACGCCGAGAATTATAACCTGTGACGGCTTTAATTCGACATCCTGAAGCTCAATTTTTTCGCCGCCGCGCTCGATTGTCATATCGGTCTTGCCGTCGGTACGGCTGAGAAGATATGCCACATCGGTATAATAAATAACATTTCTTCCGTCGATTTTCAGCACCTTATCCTGCGATTTGAGTCCGTTGTATTCGGTAACCTGCTTTGAATCGACATTGAAGCTGTGGATGTAATTTGTGCCTGCGTAGCCGTCAGAAATCGTGAGCGTAACCGCAACGAGAATAAGTCCGAGCAGGATATTCACAAGTGCGCCTGCGACAACAATAACAATTCTCTGCCAGCACGGCTTTTTGTTGAATGCACGCTCGTCCTCGCTGTCCTCGTCCTCACCCTCCATGCTGACAAAGCCGCCGATGGGAAGAAGACGGACAGAATACTGCGTGTCGCCCTTCTTTTTGCCGAAAAGCTTCGGACCCATACCGAGCGCAAACTCGTTGACCTTGACCTTGAAAAGCTTTGCAAAGGTGAAATGTCCGAGCTCGTGCACCATTACGATAACGCCGAAGAAAAGAATTGCGACAAGTATTGTCCATTTGCTTGCTATAAACGATAAAAATTCTGACATAGCTACCTCTTAGTTGATTTTAGATTTAACATAAGCTCTTGCCCAATCGTACATTGCGTATACATCGTCAAGAGTATAATTATCAAAACGCTGTGAAGCCGCGACCGCGGAGCGGACAAGCTCTTCAATCTGAAGGAACTTGATTTTGCCCTCACGGAAGGCAAGATTTGCCTCCTCGTTTGCGGCATTTGCACACGCGGGAAAAAGTCCGCCGTCGTCGATTGCCTTTCGGCAGACATTGATAAGTCCGAAGGTTTCGTAATCGGGCTCAAAGAATGTGAGTGTACCGTATTCCGTCAATGAAAGCTGTCTGACGGGAGACGGGATTCTGTTCGGGTAAGTGAGCGCATACTGAATCGGGATACGCATATCGGGTACACCGAGCTGAGCTATAACCGAATTGTCGCAATATTCAACGAGTGAATGGACAACGCTCTGACGGTGAACGACGATATCGATATCGTTCGGATTCATATCAAAGAGCCACACCGCCTCGATAAGCTCGAGTCCCTTATTCATCATTGAAGCGGAGTCGATTGTGATTTTTGCGCCCATACTCCAGTTCGGGTGATTGAGAGCCTCCTTGACCGTTACATCAAGAAGCTCGTCGCGCTTCTTGCCGAAGAACGGGCCGCCCGATGCGGTAAGGATAAGTCTCTTGATTTCTTTTTTATCGGCACAGCCCTGAAGTGACTGAAAAATTGCCGAATGCTCACTGTCAACAGGAAGTATGCTGACACCCTTTTCTTTAGCAAGGTTCATAACGAGCTGACCGCCCGCAACAAGAGTTTCCTTATTGGCAAGGGCAATCTCACTGCCTGCATTTATCGCCGCAACAGTCGGCTTTAAGCCTGCCATGCCGACGATGCTGTTAAGAACATAATCCGCACCGAGTGCCGCACATTCGCAGACACCGTCAATGCCTGAAAGTACCTTTGTATCTGTGTCGGCAATGCGTACAGCCAGGTCAGCGGCGGCTTTTTTGTCAACCATTGCCGCATATTTCGGCTTGGATTTTCTTATCTGCTGTTCGATAATATCCGTATTTGTGCTCGCGGTAAGCGCAACAACCTCATAGCCCTGCATCTCGATAACCTCGAGTGCCTGAGTTCCGATTGAGCCTGTTGAGCCGAGCAGAATTACAGTTTTACTCATAGTATCACCCTGAATGGTATTTTTAAAACGCATTGATTAAGCTGATAATTGCATACATTGTCGGCAGAACGAAGGCAATGCTGTCGAATGTCTCGATAATTCCGCCGTGACCGGGGATAATCCAGCCATAGTCCTTGACGCCGTAATTACGCTTGATAACCGAAGCGGAAAGGTCGCCGAAGATGCTGACGATTGAAAGAACAACCGAAATAGGAATTACCGCATACCACTCCCAATCGGTGAACGGGATGCTGAAAAAGCGGTTTCTGAAAATAAAA
Organism: Acutalibacteraceae bacterium; assembly: GCA_045540195.1. Lineage (GTDB taxonomy): Bacteria > Bacillota > Clostridia > Oscillospirales > Acutalibacteraceae > CAG-488. The sequence continues at coordinate 7,036 of JAZQGS010000039.1, read as the reverse complement.
TAGAGTGCAACATTCACACCTGCGGTAAGCACTATACCGCCGATCGCGCCCTCCCAGGTCTTTTTGGGGCTGACAACGGGTGCCATCTTATGCTTGCCGAAGAAAACGCCGACAAAATAAGCAAAGGTATCTGAGAACCACGAGCAGAAAATCGCAAAGAGAAGAAGATAAACTGCGTGTGACTCTGCATACTTTCCGCCAAAGGCAAATTGCAGGTCCTTGAGTCTTATCCAGCACGCAAAGGCATTCGGCACGGCAATCGAAGAAAGAAGGCTCATTGCCACCTGTTCAAACTTAACGGTTGAATGCCACTTTATCATCATAATGAGCATCACGATAAAATATGCCGTGAGTGCTGTCAGCGGTGTGATACCGACCGCATCAAGTAAATTATATTCAACATTGAACGGAATAAATGCACCAACAGCGATTGAAGCTATCATAAGCGGTAATTTTACCTTTGTCACATTATTAAGCTCATAAACGGCAATTCCGCTGACAAGTGATATAAATATCGGCAAAGCCGGTGTATCCATAAAGAAAAGTATCGCTATTACGGGCACACAATAGCACAAGGCTGAAATAACTCGGGTTTTCATCACACACCTCCGAAGCGCCTGTTACGCTTGTTGAAATCATCAATGGCTCTGTCAAGGTCAGCCTCTGTAAAATCGGGCCAGAGAATATCCGAAAACCAGAATTCCGAATAAGCCGACTGCCAGATGAGGAAGTTTGAAAGTCTGTATTCTCCGCTCGGGCGGATGATAAGGTCGGGGTCAGCCTGACCTGCGGTATAGAGATTATCTGAAATATCGTCCTCGGTGATATCCTCGGGATTCAGCTCTCCGTCCTTTACCTTCTGCGCAAGCTTCTTGACAGCGTCAACGATTTCAAGACGACCGCCGTAGTTGATTGCGATATTGACATCGATTCTGTCAGCATCCTTTGAGTCGCGCTCAGTTGTATCGAATTTATCAATGATATCCTCAGGCACGCCCTCGCGGTGGCCGAGAAAGTGGATTCGCATACCCTGCTGCTTATTCTCCTCCTGACGCTCCTGAGCCTCATCAAGATAATCGCGGAAGAGATTCATAAGCGCACTTACCTCAGCGGGAGGTCTGCGCCAGTTTTCGGTTGAAAAAGCGTAGAATGTAATGTATTTGACACCGATTTTGTTCGCATACTCACAGATTCTGCGAAAAACATTTGCGCCCGCCTTATGTCCCTCGGAACGGTCAAGTCCGCGCTGCTTTGCCCAACGGCCGTTACCGTCCATAATTATACCGATATGCTCGGGGATTTTTCTTTCCATAAGCTTGGTCTCCTCGAAATTAAAGGGCAGACTGTGTAGCCTGCCCCCTTTTTTAAAATTGTCAGACTGCTCAGATTTCCATAACTTCTTTTTCTTTCGCAGCAGCGATTTCGTCAATCTTCTTAACGAATTCGTCTGTGATTTTCTGAAGCTCGTTTTCACCGTTCTTGAGATCGTCCTCTGTAATTTCTGATGCCTTCTGCATCTTCTTAATCTTGTCGATTGAATCACGGCGGATTGAACGGACAGCTACCTTTGAATCCTCAGCGAGCTTTTTGATATCCTTAACGATTTCCTTACGCCTGTCCTCTGTGAGGGCGGGGAACATAAGGCGGATTACAGTACCGTCATTCTGAGGATTGATGCCGATATCAGAAGCCTGGATTGCCTTATAGATGGGCTCGAGAGATGACTTATCCCACGGCTGAATAACAAGAATTCTTGCCTCTGCAACAGAAATAGCAGCCATCTGATTGATCGGTGTGGGAACTCCCCAGTAATCAACCTGAATCTTATCGAGAACTGCAGCGTTAGCTCTGCCTGCACGGATTGCAGCGTATTCATCCTTGAGCACATTTGTTGTTTTGGTCATTTTTTCTCTTGTTGAGCTGTAAACTTCTTTCATAGCAATATCTCCTTAAATCAATTTATTCTGAATTATTCTTTAACAAGTGTACCGATGCTTTCACCCTTGACCGCACGGATAATATTCTCGGGATCTTCAAGGTTGAAAACAAGAATTGCAATATTGTTATCTCTGCAGAGTGATGCCGCTGTGCTGTCCATAACCTTGAGTCCCTTTGCAAGAACCTCTGAGTGTGTAAGAACATCATACTTGACAGCATCGTCAAACTTGTTCGGATCCTTATCGTAAACTCCGTCAACATTTGTTGCCTTGAAGATAACATCAGCCTCGATTTCTGCCGCACGGAGCGCTGCTGTTGTATCTGTTGAGAAGAACGGACAGCCCGTTCCGCAGCCGAAGATAACAACCTCACCGTTTTCAAGATGCTTGACAGCATCCCTTGCCACAAACGGCTCAGCAATAGGCTGCATTGCAACCGCAGACATAACACGAGCCTTAACGCCGAGCTGCTCGAGAGCCTCACAAAGTGCAAGTGAGTTCATAACAGTTGCGAGCATACCCATATTATCAGCTCTTGTTCTGTTCATTGAGCCTGAGCTTCTGCCGCGCCAGAAGTTGCCGCCGCCGACAACAAGGCCGACCTGAACGCCCATATCCGCAACCTTTTTGACATAGGTGCAGACATTTGTGACCATATCAAAGTCAATGCCGTGGCCCTGCTCACCTGCAAGAACCTCGCCGCTTAATTTAAGTAAAATTCTTTTGAACATCATTAACCCTCCGTTACTTATGATGTATTGATATTATTTTACTTGAAAACGCCGTTTCTGTAAAGTCTAAAAATCAAATTTTAACAGAATTTTTAAAAATTTATCTTTATTTATTCGACAGTTCAATGTATAATATCTTTTAGTATAAAACGGAGGCAGAATTATGCTCAATTTTATTGCAAGAAACATTCCCAAGGTCAAGGATAACTTCACAATCAGATATATCGACGCCGACAACGGTTGTGACTGTTATGAGGTTTATGCCGAGAACAAAAAAATCGTTCTCGCAGGTAACAGCAATCTCAGCCTTTGTATGGCTTTTTACCGCTATCTCAACGAATATCTGAATGTTGTTCTGACAAGCGGTGACTTTGACCTTTCATATATCGCAACAACTCCCCTTCCCGATGAAAAAATCATTTGCACGGTAAGGCAGAAAATCCGCGCGCGCACAAGCTATGAAATGTTTTCTCTTGAAGGCAATTTCTGGGGCTTTGACCGCTGGGAAAAAGAAATCGATTTTATGGCAATGCACGGCATCAACACCGCGCTTCAGCCGATCGGCTTTGACGGCGTGCTTTACCGCACACTTCGCGAAATGGGTATGCCCGAGGATGCCGCCTCGGATTTTCTCAGCGGACCGTCTTTTCTTATGCGCCAGCTTACGGGTAATGTTGCGGCAATGAACTCCATTCACAGCAAGGAATACCTCGAAAGAAAAATATATATCGGCAAAAAAATCACCGAGCGCGAAAAGGAGCTGGGCATCACTCCCGTTCTTCCTGCTCTCATTCCGAGCGTGCCCTTCAATATCCGCCGTAAATATATGAAAATGAAAATTTTCAAGGCGCCGATGTGGTATAATCTTCCGCCGATTTTCTTTATGACACCCGAAAATGCTTTCTTTGAAATTTTCAACAGAAAATTCCTCGAAATTCAGCGTGAGGCTATCGGTGAAACGAATTCGTTTATATTTGAGCCGCTTTACGATGTCAACAAAAGAGGCTATAACAATTATCTCACCGAGATCGGAGCAGGTCTTGTTGAGGCTCTCACTCAGCACAATGAAAACGCTGTATGCTACACTCATCTGAGCTCAATCGGTGAGGACTTTTTTAAAAAGACTTCACCCGAAAAATTCATTATTATCAACGATTCCGACGAGGAAAGACCGCAGTTTTTGCAGGATAAAAAGCACCTCGTCGCTATCAAGGGCAACAAGTACGGCCGAACAGGTCTTTGCGGTGACATAGACACCGTCAGCCGATGTCCGTATACCGTTTCAAAGAGCGATAATCTTCTCGGCACGGCACTTGAGCTCGACACCTTCTCGGAAAATCCGATGTACTGCGCCGCCGCACTGAAGGCTGTAAGCGCTTCTGAGGCATTTGATGCGGACGAATTTGTAAGAGACTATTCGGCTAAGAGATACCGCACAGACGATTTCGGTGACGATATTATCAGACTTAAAAATCTTTGCTATAACACAACCGAATGTTCAGGCTCAATTATCTGTGCAAGACCGTCAACCAAGCTCAGCCACACAGCGCCCTATGATACCCTCGTCAGAAAATATGAGTGCAGTGAGCTTTACGAAATTGCACGGGATATCGCCGAAAGCGATTCTCTGAAAAATGATAAGATGCGCCTTGACCTTGCGTGTATCGTGCGACAGCTTCTCTCAGAGCTTGCATATCCGCTTTATGTCAAGTCAACGGAGTTTTTCAAGGATAAAAATGTACGCCTTTTTGAGCAGGCAAGCAACCTCTTCCTTGAGATTTGTCAGGATATGGACAGGCTTCTTAAAACGCAGGAGTCTCTCAACCTTTCAACAAAATTTGAAGAGGCTCACGCGCTCGCCAACAACAAGGAGGAGATGCAGGCAATAGACCTGAACTTCCTTATGTATCACACAATCTGGGGACCTGTTGACCACAGTATTCTCTATGACACCGCCTGGTGTGAGTGGGGCGGAATGATCAAGGATTTCTACGCTCAGCGTTGGTTTATGTATTTCCGCGCTCTTGCGGCATATTTTGATAATCCGAAAAAGCTCAAGGACTATTCACGAAAGCAGCCGCTTGACCGAAGCGAATACAGAGGCTCTTATCAGCAAAAGCGCCACGCTCAGTTTGAAAACGGCTTCCTTGAAAATTATATCCCCCGCAAGGACGGCATCGGTGAAGAGGACACGCTCGAGGTTATCAGAGAGCTTATTTCAAAATATTCCGAGGTTGTTTATCAGTTTTAATCAAAAAATCACAGGATAATCTGAAGCGTTTTTCAGATTATCCTGATTTTTTATGTCCCGTTTCACGGTCGGAATATTTATCCGTTGATTCGTTTTTCCGTTTATATTATAATCAGCGGTGCATACTGTTCAGAAAAAATTTTTTAAAATTTTTTGTTACATTTTGGATTTTTTCTGACTACATAACAGAAGAAAATAAAAATGCACCTAAATTTACGAAAGGAGGCGGTGTGCTTGTCAGCAGGTGAACATACGGCTGCGTTATTGCAGCAGTTATATGATGAATATCGGCTGAAGCTTACCCATTTTTGTCTTGCCCGTCTCTCAGGTGAAAAAGAAGCGGCCGCTGACTGTGTTCAGGAAGCATTTCTTGTGCTCAACTCGAAGCTTCTCAGCGGTGAAATAATAGAAAACCCGAGAGCCTTTCTTTACCGTACGGCAGAAAATTTTGTAAAACGCAGACAAGAACAAATATCAAAAGAGGTCAGATGCATAGTTCCTCTGGAAAAAGCGGAGGGTGCCGTCACTACCGACGGAATCTACGATAACCTTGATTATGACTTACTCGCCGAAAGGCTGATTGACACACTCGACGAGGACGAAAAACAGCTTTACTCCCTGAGATACATACAGAAAACGCGGGTTGACGATATCGCATTAAAACTGAATATATCGCGCCCTGCCGCCTCAATGAGGCTTATCAGGCTCAAGGCACACATAACCGATATGATCCGAGAATTAGACTTTGAGAAAGGAGGCCGACCGCTATGACATTAACCGTAAACAGAGAAATTTTTCTTCATCCTGATTTCACGCAGAATTTAGAAGAAGTGCTTTGCAGTTATCTTAACTCTCTTATCGATGCGGAGCTCTGTAAGGATGATGCGGATTTTGATTTTATTGACGAATGTGCAGATGCAATCAATTCAATCCGCAGTTCATTTGAAAGCGTATCCGCCCCCGTAACAGCCGATAACGGCAACAAGGATACACCAAAAAGAATAATCCGTTTTTCAAAGGCAATCGCGGCAGTTGCGGCGGCAATGCTTCTGATTCTCACCGCTAACACCGCAATCGCGAGCGCAACGGAATACAACATAATCGAAGAGGTTTCAAGGAAGATTGCCGAAATCTTCACCCCCGAAGATGAGCCCGACGAGAATTTAACACAGACAACCACCACAACGACCACGACAACGACGACTGCTCCGTCGGTCACCAAGACCCCCTCAACCAAAAAGGATCAGACCGTCACGGATAAAAACAAGACCGAGAAATCCACCTCTCGCAAAATGCCTGTTCAGATCAGCGTTCTTGTTGACATTGAAGTCGGATTTGAAGAGGGCTTTAAGCGGGAATACTATGTCGGCGAACAGTTTGATCCGAGCGGACTGATTGTTTACGGAGTTTATAACGACGGATACAGACGAAAGCTTGACAGAAGTGAGTATAAGCTCCGAATCCCCTCAGACTTCGGAAGGCGTACGGGCACCGAAACAATCGAGGCATCAATACACATCGGTATTAAATGCAGCTTTACGGTACAGGTTGTACAAAGACAGATTATAATTGCACCGACCGTTCCCTCGACAATGCATCCTGCACCCGATTATGAGACTGACGAACTCCCGTCTGAAGGCGGCGTTGAATAAGCTAAGGGTGGCGGTAACAATCCGAACCTGCCCGAAAGCGAGTCTTTTCAGCGCTTTTTGGCGTTTCGGCTTTGAAAGGCGTCAGCCTGTCGGCACCCTCAACATCCAAAAATCATCTGAAAATCTTAGGGTATAGGAAGTCGAACCCTGTACGCCTAAAATTTAAATCTTTCAGCGTATCAAGCCGTTTTTCGTCTTGAAATACGCGCGTATGTCGGCAACTCAAAACACCTTGCTACACTAAAATCTTTAGAATTTTAGGTGCGGAGCAGTTTTGTAAGACAAAAATTTTTGTTCTGACAAGGAAAAGCCTTGCAGTAATACTGTCGTATTGCAAAAGGCTTTTCTGAAGTCAAGGCGAAAATTTGGCTTCCAAAACCGTGCAGAGTTTGACTTACTATACCCTAACTTTCGGGTCGAAGATTTTTTATCGAGAGGATTTTTGGCAATTCAAGGCAAAAACAC
>JAZQGS010000038.1:0-3649 GCA_045540195.1 Acutalibacteraceae bacterium | reverse complement strand
CGCGGAGTTTTCGACTTCGTCCCTTCTGTGGGACGGAGTCTTATTTTTTCGTCTCAACTCTGATTTTAAATACAAGAAAGGTGAAAACAATGAAACAGCAGCTTGAAAACATCAAGGCTCAGGCAGTCGAAATGGTTGCCAACGCTCAGGACCGTGCTGAGCTTGACACTATCCGTGTTAAGTTCCTCGGTAAAAAAGGCGAGCTTACTGCTATCCTCAAGCAGATGGGTAAGCTTTCCCCTGAAGAAAGACCTGTTATGGGTCAGCTTGCCAACGAGGTAAGAAGCTCTATCGAGGCTCTTATCACTGAGGCTACCGAAAAGGTTAAGAAAATCGAAATGGAAAAGGCTCTTGAAAAAGAGACTATTGATGTCACCATCCCCGGCACTCCGAACAGAATCGGTCACAAGCATCCGCTTTCAATCGTTCTTGACGAGGTTAAGGATATCTTCTTCGGCATGGGCTTCAACATCGCGACAGGCCCCGAGGTTGAGTGGGATTACTACAACTTTGAAGCACTCAACATTCCCAAGGATCATCCTGCAAGAGATACACAGGACACATTCTACATCACAGAAAATATGCTTCTTCGTACCCAGACCTCTCCCATGCAGATCCGTGTTATGGAAAAAGAGCAGCCGCCCATCCGCATCATCGCACCCGGCCGTGTTTTCCGTTCGGATGCAGTTGACGCAACTCACTCTCCCCTCTTCCATCAGATCGAGGGTCTTGTAGTTGACAAGGGCATCACAATGGGCGACCTCAAGGGCTGTCTTGAAACATTTGCTAAACAGCTTTACGGTGAGAATACTAAAATCAGACTCCGTCCTCACCACTTCCCGTTCACAGAACCCTCCTGCGAAATCGATGTTTCCTGCTTCCGTTGCGGCGGCAAGGGCTGCCCGATGTGTAAGGGCGAAGGCTGGATTGAAATCCTCGGCGGCGGTATGGTCCACCCGAAGGTTCTCAAGACAGGCGGTATCGACCCCGAGATTTACAGCGGCTTCGCTTTCGGTCTCGGTCTTGAAAGACTTGTTATGTTCAGATTCAACATCGATGATATGCGTCTTTTGTATGAAAACGATGTCAGATTTCTCAGCCAGTTTTAAGGAGGTGCTTTAAAGATGATTTTATCAAAGAAATGGGTCAAGGATTATGTTGACTTTAATGCTACAGACAAAGAATTCGCCGATGAAATGACTCTTTCGGGCTCCAAGGTTGAGGGCTTCGAGGTCGAGGGCGCAGAGCTTAAAAATATTGTTGTCGGCCACATTGAGGCTATCGAGCATCATCCCGACGCTGATACTCTCTGGGTCTGCCAGCTTGATGTCGGTAAGGAAGAAAATATTCAGATTGTTACAAGCGCACAGAACCTCAAGGTCGGCGACTATGTTCCCGCCGCTCTTCACAAGTCTGTCGTTGCAGGCGGTCATAAGATTGAAAAGGGCAAGCTCCGCGGTGTTGCAAGTCACGGTATGATGTGCTCCGTTGCTGAGCTCGGCCTTACGGTTCACGATTTCCCCTACGCTATTGAGGACGGTATTTTTGTTCTCGGTGACGACTGCAAAAAGGAAGTCGGTATGGATATCCGTGAGGCAATCGGACTTAACGATACAGTTACAGAATTTGAAATCACATCAAACCGTCCCGACTGTCTTTCAGTTATCGGCCTTGCAAGAGAGGCTGCAGCTACATTCAAGACAGAGCTTAAGGTAAACGAGCCTGTTGTAAAGCCCGGCCACGGTGATGTAAACGATATGCTCAAGGTTCAGATTGACGAGCCGTCAAAGTGCTACCGTTATGTAGGTGCAGTTGTTGAGAATGTCCGCGTCAAGCCCTCTCCCCTCTGGATGAGAGAGAGACTTCGTGCAAGCGGTGTTCGCGCAATCAACAACATTGTTGATATCACAAACTATGTTATGCTCGAGTACGGTCAGCCGATGCACGCATTTGACCTTCGTTATCTTGACGGCAATCAGGTTATCGTAAGAAACGCTAAGGCAGGCGAAACAATCACTACTCTTGACGGTGAAGAAAGAGCACTTTCAGAAGAGATGCTCGTCATTGCCGATGCAAACAAGCCCGTTGCCGTCGCAGGCGTTATGGGCGGTGAATACAGCGGAATTATGGATGACACAACAACAATCGTTTTCGAATCCGCTTGCTTCAACGGCGCATCAGTCAGAAGAACTGCTAAGTCTCTCGGTATGAGAACTGAGGCTTCTGCAAGATATGAGAAAGAGCTCAATCCCCACTCCTGTGACACCTGTCTTAACAGAGCACTTGAGCTTATCCAGCTTCTTGACGCAGGTGATGTCGTAAACGGCGTTGTTGACTGTAACAAGGTTACAAAGGAACAGACAGTACTTGATTTTGAGCCTGACTGGGTTAATGAATTTATCGGCATTGATGTTTCTGCAGACGATCAGAAGAAAATGCTTGAGGCTATTGATTTTGAGGTTAAGGACGGCAAAATTTATGTCCCCTACTTCAGAAACGACATTGAGCACAAGGCTGATGTTGCTGAGGAAATCGCAAGATTCTACGGCTACGGCAACATCCCGAACAGACCTCTTCGCGGTGAGGCAAAGGCAAAGCTTACACCTGCTCAGGTGCTTACAAAGCTTGTTGACAGCACACTTATCTCCTGCGGTCTTACAGAGATCTGCACATATTCATTTGTAAGTCCGAAGACTCTCGACAAAATCAGAGTTCCCGAGGACAGCGAGCTTCGCAAGCTTGTAGTTATCTCAAATCCGCTCGGTGAAGAGACAAGCGTTATGCGTACAACATCTATCCCCTCAATGCTTGAGGTGCTTGCAAGAAACTACAACAACCGTAATCTTGAGGCTTATCTCTATGAGATTTCGACTGAATACATCAGCCGCGGTACTGAAGAGCTTCCGCTTGAAAAGCAGTCCGCTGTTATCGGTATGTACGGCAAGAACGCTGACTTCTATTCACTCAAGGGCAGCGTCGAGGAGCTTCTTGAAAAGGTTGGTCTTACCGACTATGATGTTGTTCCCGTAAACGACAATCCGACATTCCATCCCGGCCGCTGTGCAAAGCTTATCGCAGGTGACGAGGAGCTTGCAGTGCTTGGTGAAATTCATCCGATTGTCAACGAAAACTACGGCTTCAACACAAGAGTTTATGTCGCAACAGTAAGCATGGAGGTTATTGCAAAATACCGTAACGCCAACAAGACATACACTCCGCTTCCGAAGTTCCCCGCATCAACACGCGATCTTGCTTTCGTTTGTGAAAAGGCGCTCACCGTTCTTACACTTGAAAAGGCAATCAAGAAGGCTGTCGGTGCAATTCTTGAGGACATCACTCTCTTTGATATCTACGAGGGCTCACAGATTCCCGAGGGTATGAAGAGCGTTGCTTTCAACCTCAAGCTCCGCGCAAAGGATCATACTCTCAACGACGAAGAGGCTGATTCAGCAGTTAACCGTGCTATCGAGGCACTCAAGGAGCTCGGAATTACGCTCAGAAGCTAAAATTTTTACATTTACTTTAAATTTTCCACTTGTTATCCTGTTAAAGATAGTATATAATAGGGATTAATATATCGGAGGTGTTCACAATGACAGATAAAACCATTCAGTTCACAATCAAGGAAGACCACGAGCGTGAAATGAAA
>JAZQGS010000037.1:0-6927 GCA_045540195.1 Acutalibacteraceae bacterium | reverse complement strand
GCAAGCTTTTTGGGATTGGTCAGCGAACCTATTCCTGAAGAAAGAATATCAATAAGCTCCTCAAATTCTTCCTTGTTTTTAATGTTATGACGGGAAATAATATCATTGATGTAAGTCTCTTTAAAAAGATTTTTCAGCAATTCAATTTTTTGCTCGGAATTTCTGAGCAAAGCTACAGGAGGAAGTCCGCCAAACAAAACGAATTCTTTCCACGCATCGTATTTATTGCCGTCGTATTCCTGCATAAATTCTGCAAAAGACAGCGGTCTGATATGCAATTCGTCTCCTCTGCCCCTGAACTCTGTAATAATATCCTTTGATAAAAACCGTGCATTACTGCCCGTTACATAAACATCAGCATTTTTTATCCTTATTAACCCGTTGAGAACAGACTCAAAATCTTCCAGCATCTGCACCTCATCAAACAGGATATAATACATACTGTTATCTGCAATTTTTTCTTTAATATAAGGATAAAGAATTTCAGGGTTGCGAAAGCTCTTAAATTCAAATGAATCAAAAGGAATCTCTATAATATGTGACTCATCAACACCCTCCTGCATAAGGTGCTGTTTAAAAAGATTGAACAACAAATACGACTTGCCGCAACGGCGGATGCCGGTAATAACCTTTATCAGACCGTTATGCTTTTTCGTAATCAATTTATTCAGATAATACTCTCTTTTGAATTCCACAAAAACACCACCATTGAAAAAAATTGCATATTCATTAAATAAATTCATTTATAGTATACCCTATAAAATATTAAAAGTCAATTTCTATTGAAAATTTTTGAATATACAATAAATTATTTTTAGTTAAACTGTTTTCACAAGGATGAAGAAACCGCTTTATCCGATGCAGATGTATGCGATACTTCAAATCGGATAAAACGGTTAAAAATAAATTTTAATTTATTTTGTTCTTCGCCTTGTGAGAGCTTTTTTACTCTCCGATCGGGGTTTCTTCTACAAATCCATCCTCAATAATTCTGAAGGTCTGGATTTCATAGGGAAGAATCTCTGCGCGGAAGCCGGCATCAAGTGCATCGCACATAACCGTGATTGCCTTTTCCTTGCCTGCGGTTTCCTGAAGTCGGATGACAACATCGTCACTGCCGTCCTCAGCGTATTTCACGCTGATAACCTTAACATCATCCGAATTTATTTTGATAAAGGCTTCGTCAAGAGTGCTGTCACCGATAATCTTTTCTGCGACATCAGCCGCCATTTCATCCTCACCGAGAAGAAGTGACTGCCAGCATTCGCGGATATCGTCATTCTCTTTTCTGCCGTCCTGAACACAGATGCGGTCAGCCTTTTCGAGGAGCTTTTCAGCCTCGGTTGCCTCGCCTGCATAGACGGGCTGCTTAACGCTCCTGAGGTCAAGCTCATTCTGGAAAACTGCCATAACCTCGTCTTCGATTGATTCAAAGTCGTTTGCCTTGATAAACTCATCGTCGATATCGTTTACATCAACCTTGTCAAGCTCACCGTAAACAAGAGTTCTTGTGAACGCCTCGTTGTCAAGCCAATAGGTTTCGCTTTCACTGTCGAGCACGCAGGCATCGAAGTTTGCATTGTATATAATCTGAGCGAACGCATCGTTGCAGATCTTTGTTCCCTGAAATACTCTGTATTCAGCATCGAACTTCTCTTTGAAATATGTCACGGAATAAAGCACGCTTCGCATAAGCTTTTCTTCTGACATATCGGCATCGTCGCTGACCCAAAGGCCAACCGCGGGATACCATCTTTCCTTACGGATATACTTTGCAACCTCGCCGAAAAGCTCGGGGTCAATTTTTTCAAGCTCGTTAAGCTCAAAAGCGGTAAGACCGTTGACAATAAGCTTTCTGAAGGAATCAAGCTTCTGCAAGGCGTCTCTGACTGCCTCAACACTAAATTCGTTTAAAACTGCAATCTTACTCATTTTCAAGCCTCCTCTGCGATAAAGCCGTGGTATCTGCCGACCCAGTATGCGAAGGTGTACGGATAACAGCCCTCAAAGTGAGAGTTTCTGCTGTCGTCTCTGTTAAGATACTGGAACGGGTTACGGTCGAATTTTTCTGTTGAACGCTCATCGGGCATAAGCAGAACAGACATTTCTTTGTCAACATCTGCGCCGTGGCGGAGTCTCTTTACGGGAACATCGTGTCTTGCAAGGTTGACAAGAGCGGCGTGTCTTGTTATTTCGTGACGGTAGAACCAGTCTGCCATACGCTCAAAATCAAGCTCAAGATCAGGACAGCCTGCAAGCATCGGGAAGGCATAACCGGGCTGCATTTCACGAAGGAGTGTACCTGCCCAGGTCTTGAATGACTTGCGGTATGTTGCAAGAAGCTCCTCATCCTCTTCAAGAGTGCAAAGCATCCAGAATGTAGCAAGAGCAAGAAGGTTATCACCGTACATAAGATCCTCTTCAGGAGAAGCACCGCAACCGATTGCGCCCTGGAAGAAGCGGTCAAAATGCTTTGTGGAAAGCTCTGCGTAGCCGTCAGCGATGAGTGCGTCGTAGGTTTCCTTCCAGAGTCCCTCTTCGCCTGTGACATGCATTGTGACCTTGAGATACATAAGAAGCTCTGCGGCATTGAGCGGTGCATCAACATAGCCTGAGCCCGCCTGTGCAAAATAACGCTTGCTCCATTTTGCCCAGGTTGTCGGCTTGCCCGAATGCTCGAGGAATTCAAACTTACCGTTGATGATATGAGTCATTGTTCTGCGGCAGGAATCCTTGATAAGCTCGTCGAGCTCAGGATCGTCTTCGCCGAGGAAATCGTGTGCAAGACGGTAGTGAAGGAAGTGGTTTGTAACCTCGTCACTGCTTGTATCAGCCTTGTAGCAAAGGTCGTCATCTGTATAACCGAGATCGCGGTAAAGCTTTGCAAGGCGGTCAGGAATGGGATGTGTGCAAGGTACCTGCTCACCGACTCTGCCTGTATGTAATGATTCTGATGTTTCTGCACAGGTTGCGACATCGCCTTTTCTCTGATAGAAGTGTCCGTCATCGGGAAGCGGCTCGCCTGTGACATGGTATGAACGGGCAATGAAGCCCTCTTCTCTGCCGTGAACATAAGTCAGAAGAAGCATTGCCTCTGATGTAAGAGTCGCAAGGCGTCTTGCCTCAACTGTCTTGGGATGATCCTCACCAAGCTCGCGTCTGAGAGTTGCATATCTGTAAACCTCGCCGACAAAGTGATCGGCTGTGAATGTGCCGTCATTGTCACAGGAGGTATAACCGAGTGCGGTTTTAATGTTCTTGGGCTCTGTGGTATTCATGTGGCAGATCATACCGCGGCGCATAACATAGTTGTGTGTTTCCTCACGAAGAAGGTCGCCTCTCTCCTCACAGGTGAGCATAATCATCTCGATGTAAGAAACGCTGTCTTCACCGTTGAGTACCCATACATTGTCGCCCTCGGGAAGAATTGCGACAACATTATCATAATCAAGATGCTTGTGTGCGCTGAAATACATAATGATGTCCTCAGCACGCTCGGCATTCGCATCGTAACGGGTAAGTCCCGTTGTTGCGCCGTACCAGACAACTCCGTTTGCACCCTGAGCAAAGCAGGTATAATCACTCTTCTTTGACGGAAGAGGATACGGGAAGTCTGTAAGGTCGGGAGCTATACTTACAGTCTCAAAGAGAGCCTGCGGAACACGCGCATCGTCCTTTTTCATAAAGGTGATTTTTCTTGTAAGGTGTGGTTTTAAGATATAAGGTTTCAATTCGCACCTTTCCTTTCTTTAATAGGGTGACGGTAGCAATCCGAACCGTGTTTTTTATCGGATGATTTCCGCCACTTCTTTGTTAAAATACTCGCCAATCCGCAAGGATTGGCTGTGTTTTTGCCTTGAATTGCCAAAAATCCTCTCGATAAAAAATCTTCGACCCGAAAGCTGAGGATTTTCAGATGATTTTTGGATGTTGAGGATGCCGATAGGCTGACGCCTTTCAAAGCCGAAACGCCGAAAAGCGCTGAAAAGACTCGCTTTCGGGCAGGTTCGGTTTGCTACCGTCACCCTACAGATAATCTCTGTTAAATCTTTGTCTGAATGTGAGTGAGCCGTCACCCGCAACATTCACAAGTGTAACGCCCTGAATCCAATCCTTTTCGGGCCAGCCGAGTCTTTCACCGATTGTGTATGTATTGTAGCCGTTGCACTGTGCGTAAACGAGGTAAACACCCTTGTAAAGCGCACAGAAATCATTGATGTGATCGTGACCTGCGAATACGGCGTTGGTGCTTCCAAGCTCAAGGATAGCATCAAAAAGACCGCTGTTGTAGGGTGATGAGCCGACATCCTCGCGCATTTCACCGAAAAGAATTTCTGCCTTGCCGGTGGGAATGTATTTATCCTCAGCAACCTTTTCGGCAACCTCCTCATACTCCTTTATCGGAATATGCATAAGAAGCATTGACTTGAATTTGCCGTGCTGCTCTTCGAGAGCCTTTATGCTGTTTTTGTACCATTCAATCTGAGTGCTTTTAATGAAGTCATAGCCCTCCATATCGGCAGGAAGACCGTGTGCAATGTTGTGCTCAGGTTCCATATCGCGGCCCGAATCGAACATAAATATGCTCTGCTTTATCGTGTTGTCGGCATTCATAATATTGATTTTGAAGTTGCCGAAGCCAAAAAGCGAGGGATCACCGAACTTTGAAAGACAGTGCGGGAAGCTTTCAATATTTTTGAGCATAAAATATTTGTGAAATTCCTTTTCTGCTCTTGCCTCGTGATTACCGAAGCAGTATGCCCAATAGATGCCTGCTTTTTCCATAAACTTACCGAACTGAATGCAGTCAAGCTGCTGGAAGTCGGTGAGAATCGCGTCACCTGTTATGAGAAGAATGTCAGGCTTTTCTGCCGCAAGATGCTTTGCAAGCATATCGAGCGACTTTTCAATAAGGTCTTTTTCGTTCCAGAGATGCAGGTCGGTTGTAACCATAATCTTGAAATCACCGTTATCAATTCTGCCCTTTGAATCGTATTTTGCGATATAGGTTGTGTCGTCGGTTTCTTTTAAGATTCTGACACTGCTGCCGACATATTCAGGCTCTGTCTCAAATATGTTTTTCACAAGCTTTCCGCCGCCCGCCTTTTTGACGGCAGTTTCAGCAGAAATGAAAGCCTTGAATGTGTTGTGCAGAACAAATGATTTTACTTCTCTGAACATATAAATCCCTCCCGAGTGCATATAGGGTTATTATACAATTATAATCAAAGTCAGTCAATGATTTTCACAGAAATTGATACCGCTTTTTCGACAAGCTCAGATTATTGTTGACAGAATATTATAAATAAGATAGAATGAATATACAAATTAAAAGGGAGGAGATTTTATGGCATATTGCAGAAATTGCGGTGCTGAAATCCACGATGACGCAGTTGTGTGCGTTAACTGCGGAGTAGCGGTTGAAAAGCCCAAGACGGCAAAAGAGGACGATAAGAAAAGCGGAGGCTTTGCATTTTTGTGCTTCCTTATCCCCGTGCTTGGTCTTATTCTTTATCTTGTATGGAAGGACGATTATCCGCTGAAGGCGAAGAGCTGTGCAAAGGGTGCGATTGTCGGTGTTATTTTCGGAATCGTCGGCTCGATTATCGGCGGAATTCTCGGCGCGGTTATCGGCTTCACAACCTTCTCAATGCTTGATGAGTCAATGCTCTATGAGCTTGAGGAAGGCTATGAGTATCTTATGATTAACCTCAGATAATAACGGTAAAGGCTTGCAGAAATCTGCAAGCCTTTTGTTTTGAGAAAAATTTATCGGACGGTCGAGGACGCCCGTCCCTACGCAGTGCGTTCACTGTAATAAAAATTCAGCACAGACTGAAACTTTCTCACAGAGATAAATCGTTTAAAAAGAAACGGTATAAAAAAGCGGCTTGCAATTAAGCAAGCCGCCAACTTTTTAAGTTTCTTTTGGTCTTCGCTCTGTGAGAAAGTCGATTATTTGTACAACGGG
Source organism: Acutalibacteraceae bacterium (assembly GCA_045540195.1). Lineage (GTDB taxonomy): Bacteria > Bacillota > Clostridia > Oscillospirales > Acutalibacteraceae > CAG-488. The sequence continues at coordinate 956 of JAZQGS010000037.1, read as the reverse complement.
CCGTAAACCTCGCATGCCTTTACATCTGCTGCTTCGAGATTCTTTGTGCCGAATGCATTCCAGCAAGCGGGACGGAAGATCTTCTCGTCGGGAACATTGTGGAGTGTTACGGGGATGCGGAGCATTGAGCAGAGTGTGATGATATCTGCACCGATGTGACCGTAAGAGATTGCGCCGTGGTTTGCACCCCAATGATTCATAAGGTCATAAGCTGACTTGAACGGGCCTTCGCCTGTGCAACGCGGTGCGAACCATGTGCAGGGCCATGTGTAGTCTGTTCTCTTCCAGATTGTGTCTGATACCTCGTCGGGAAGTGCAACTGTGTAGCCTTCTGCGATCTGAACAACGGGGCCGAGACCCTTAACGAGATTGAGACGGATCATTGTTGCGGGCATCTCTGACTTTGTGAGGAAGCGTGATGAATAGCCTGCGCCGCGGAAGTAGCCGTTGTCTGCAGGACACCACTCTGTTGCCTTGTTGCAAGCGTCGATGTCAGCCTGAGTCATTTCGTACCAGGGCTTGATAACTGCGTTACCGTTCTCATCCTTAACCTCACCGCAAGCGTCAAGACAGCAAGCACCTGAGTTGATAAGGTGAATAAAGCCGTCTGCTTCCTTTGCCTTACCCTCGAGGTCGTAGCCTGTTACACGCTTAACAGCGTCTGTTGACCAGTATGTACGGACATCGGCAAACATCTGTGCTCTCTTTGTAAGCAGCTTCATAAAGACCATTGAGATACCGTTGAGAACATCGTTCTCTGTTGCGAGGATGTAGGGCTCTCTTGCGCCGTTCCAATCGAATGATGAGTTGAGCAATGATTCGGGGAAGTCACAGTTGGGGTAGAAGTCCGTCCACTGTCTCTGACCCTGGAAGCCTGCAGCAATAGCGTTGTGGCCTACCATTTCTTCCTCGCGGCCCAAGTCGGAGGCCAAGCGGGCTTAGGAAGACAAACTGGT
>JAZQGS010000036.1:0-51857 GCA_045540195.1 Acutalibacteraceae bacterium | reverse complement strand
CAAGGCACTTGATAAGGAAAACAAGAAGATTTCTCTCGGCTACAAGAAGGCAGAGGACAACCCCTGGGAGATCCTTCGCCGTGACTATCCCGTTGATACTGTTATCGAGTCAGAAATCGTTGGTATGACAACATTCGGCGCGTTCGCAACAGTTATCCCGGGCATCGACGGTCTTATCCACATCTCACAGATCGCTGACCAGCATATCAGCAAGCCTCAGGATGTTCTCAAGATTGGTGAGAAGGTTACTTGCAAGATCACAGCCATCGATTTTGAAAAGAGCCGTGTAAGTCTTTCAATCCGCGCACTCCTCGCTCCCAAGGCAGAGGAAGAAGCAGTTGAAGAAGTTGCTGAGGAAGCAGCAGCAGAAGCTGTTGAGGAATAATCAATAACAAATAATTAAGGAGTTGCGCGAGCAACTCCTTTTTTTAATACCCTTTCAGCGTAGCGTGTGTCCATGTGTGATTATATTCTATCATAAAGTCGAGAACGACACCGTCTTTAACAGGTCTTTCACATTCGGCACCGCGGTAATTATATCGGTATACCTCTTCCTTAACGGCGTAACCGAAAAAGATATCCGTATTGAGATGATTTTCTGAATAGCTGTATTGCCCGATTCCTCCTGTTTGCGCCGATGTACCGCCTGTGCAGATAAATCGGTCTTTAAAAATCTTGTCGGCTTGAAAAACTCTTAAATGTGCCTCATCGTGACGGGGGCTTTTCATCAGGAAGGCATAATACTTTCCTCGTCTGACCGATTTTATAATCTCCATATCCTCATCGCCCTCGATTGATGAGAAATCTGCTGATTTGATAATTCTTTCTGTATCTTCAGGGCTTACGGATTTGAAATAATGATAAAGAATTTGCCCGCCTGCAATATTTGCCAGAATAAGCAACACCGAAAAAGCCCCGATAAAAATCTTTTTTCTCGATTTTTTCATAGTCTGAACGATGATTTTATCCGAAACCTCGTTCAGCTTTTCTTTTTCTATTTTTTTACCCTTCAGAATCTCGGCGACGCTGACATCAAGAGCCTCCGCCAAAGGCTCGAGCATTGAAATGTCAGGCGCACTTCTGCCTGTTTCCCATTTAGAAACAGCCTTGTCCGTAATATTAAGCTTTTCTGCCAAATCTTTTTGATTTAATGAAAGCTCTTTTCTTCTCTCGCAGATAAATCTGCCCGTCTGCTTGTTATCCATATTTCATCACCTTACATAAATTCTACCACATCCCACCCCAAAAGTCACCCTACCTTCAGTAGAATTTAAGAATAAAACCACTTTGGTTGACAAATTTTAATTTGTCGGGATGTTGAATAATAACGGTTGCGTTGCAACTTACACCTCACCACCGCCTGCGGCGGATCCTCTCCTCAAGGAGAAGTCTTGATTTATCGCAATTTCAACAGCCTTCCCCTCGAGGGGAAGGTGCCGAGGAACGAGGCGGATGAGGTGTCAAAAGAAACAGACAAACTCCAATTTATTAAACCTAATTACATTGTTTCATTTTACATTTTGAATATAATATGTTATATTGTATAAGACAAAACCGAGAGGTGATTTTATGCGCATTTACGATATAATTCTCAAAAAACGCTACGGTGAAGAGCTTACCGACGAGGAAATAGAGTTCTTCGTTTCAGCCGCAAGCAAGGGTGAAATCGAGGACTATCAGATTACCGCACTTTTAATGGCAATCTGCTTTAACGGTATGACCGAAAGGGAGACCGCAACGCTCACGATGTGTATGGCCCGCTCGGGCGATATGGTTGATCTGTCGTCGATTGACGGTTACACGGTCGATAAGCATTCAACGGGCGGTGTCGGCGACAAAACAACGCTCATCGTTGCTCCCATTGTTGCCGCGCTCGGCGGTAAGGTTGCCAAAATGTCGGGCAGGGGTCTCGGCCATACGGGCGGCACTGTCGATAAGCTCGAATCAATCGAGGGCTTTAAAACTACACTTTCGGGCGATGCTTTCCTTTCACAGGTGAATAAAATCGGCTTGAGCGTTATCGGTCAGTCAGGCGACCTTGCACCTGCTGATAAAAAGCTCTACGCTCTGCGCAACGATACCGCGACGGTTGACAGTATTCCGCTGATTGCATCCTCAATTATGAGCAAGAAGCTTGCCGCAGGCTCAAGGGGAATCGTTCTCGATGTCAAAACGGGAAGCGGTGCTTTTATGAAGAGTGTTGAAGAGTCCGAAGCACTCGCAAGGGCTATGGTTGAAATCGGCAAGGCTGCAGGCAGAGATACCGTTGCCGTTATCACAAATATGGATATCCCGCTCGGCAATGCTGTCGGAAATTCTCTCGAGGTTATTGAAGCTGTCGAAACTCTTAAGGGTAACGGCTGTGAAGACCTTACAACCGTGTGTATCGAACTTGCCGCAAATATGCTCACTCTCGTAACAGGCAAGGATAAGGAAACCTGCGTATCAATGGCAAAGGGAGCAATCGCGGACGGTACTGCGCTTACAAAGCTTAAAGAAATGGTTGCCGCACAGGGCGGAAATCCCGAATGGATAGAGAATACCGATCTTTTCCCGAAAGCCGAGTTTTATTATGAAATCAAGGCGGAAGCTGACGGCTATATAAAAAGTATGGATGCTGAAAAAATCGGGGTTGCATCTCTTCTTCTCGGTGCGGGCAGAAATAAAAAGAGCGATGTCCTCGACTTTTCTGCGGGCATAATCCTCAAGGCTAAAACAGGGGATAAGGTGGAGAAAGGCGAAGTAATCGCAACGCTTTACACTAACGATGAAGCCAAAATTTCTGCGGCATATCAGAAATTCTGCGAGGCTCTGACCTTTTCGGCCGAGCCTGTCGAAAAACAGCCGCTTATTTATACTGTGATAAAATAACCCTTTCATTGACACTATCGGGCATATATGTTAGAATACTCAAAAATTTATAAGGAGAATTGTAATGGTATTTCCTATGACCTTCTGGCTGCTCTTTGCGGCGGCAATGCTTATCTCATCAATAGGCTTTAAAAATTATGTATGGTTCATTTCAATCGGCTACGGATTTTCGATAGCAGGTGAGGGACTTCTGATGATGCTTATGTACGGCAAAACGCTGTCTCTCGGAACCGTACTTTGCTGTATTCTGTTTATTGTTTACGGTTGCCGTCTCGGAGGCTATCTCGCTTACCGTGAGCTTAAAAGCTCGTCTTACAAAAAGAATATGACGGGCGAAATCAAGGACGGAAAAACAGTTCCTTTCGGCGTAAAAATTGCAATCTGGGTAACCTGTGCCGCACTTTATGTCACTCAGGTGTCGGGCGTTTTCTACCGTCTTGTCAACGGTGTGGGCAGTAATGTCTGGACATACATAGGTGCAGCAGTTATGCTTTTCGGCATTATTTTTGAGTCTGTTGCAGATATTCAGAAGAACAATGCAAAGAAGGTCAATCCCCGCCGCTTCGTAGATACGGGACTTTACAGAATTGTCCGTTGCCCCAACTACCTCGGCGAAATGGTTTTCTGGACGGGTGTGCTTATTTCAGGTATAGGAGCTGTGACGGGCTGGCAGTGGCTCGTTGTTGCGATCGGTTATATCGGAATTATTTTTGTTATGTTTTCAGGTGCCCGTCGTCTCGAAATCCGTCAGAACAAAAACTACGGCAATGACCCCGAATATCAGAAATATGTTAAGACAGTGCCTATTATGGTGCCGTTTATTCCGCTTTACAGTGTGGAAAAATATAAGTGGTTAGTAGCATAAAAACAAGCAGTATTGAGCATCAAACTCAATACTGCTTAATTTTTGTCTGTTTATCTTTTCTGCATTGTGATAATCTTTTTATAGAAGTCAACTGCACCTGCAAGAGTGTTGCACTCGATGTTTTCGTTGAGTCCGTGCATACCCTTCATCTGCTCGGGACCGTAAATAACGGGAGCAAAACGGACACAGCTGTCACAGATTTTTGAATAGAAGCGTGCGTCTGTTGCACCTGTAACAACATAGGGACTGCAACCGACACCGGGGAAGCACTCGTTGATTGCGCTTTCAACCATCTTGAAGGCCTCGCCGTGGATATCAACGCTGGGTGACGGATAGCCTCTGTAAACAACCTCTGTCTCGATATCATATTTCTTTGCAAGGTTTGTGATAACCTCAAGGCTTTCGTCTGTGCCCTGATGGGGGATGTATCTCATATTAGCACAAATTGAAGCCTCCTGCGGAATAACATTATAGCCGTTTGAGCCCTCAGCCATTGTGAATGCAATCGTTGTTGAAAGCATTGCGCCTGCCTGTGCGCTTATCATCGGAAGAAGCTTCTTCATAAGCGGCTTGAACAGCCAGAGGTTGCCGAAAATAAGTCTCAGTCCGAAACCTGCATAAGGTGCAAGCTGAGTGAACATAGCCTCGACCTCGGGCATAAATTCAACATTGAACGGATTCTTCTTTTCAACTGCCGCAACAAACTTTGCGAGTCTTGCTATCGGAGTATTCTTCGGGGGAGCACTTGCGTGACCGCCTGTCGAACGGGCGATGAACTTGACATCGCCGTAGCCCTTTTCAAAAACGCCGACCATTGCGAAGTTACCCTTGATGCCTGCTATCGGATCCTGAATAATACCGCCGCCCTCGTCACAGACAAGGAAGAGTCTGACGCCCTGTTTTTCGAGATAATCGACAATTTTCGGTGCGCCGTCACCGCCGATTTCCTCAGTACAGCTGCTTGCTATATAAACATCACAGTCGGGTGTGTAGCCTGCTTTGAGAAGCTCCTCAGCGGCCTGGAAAAACGCCATAACGGTACACTTTGTATCCGATGTTCCGCGGCCCCATACCTTGCCCTCGGCAATCTCACCGCTGAAGGGAGGATATTTCCATTCGCCCGTTGCCTCAACAACATCCTGATGGCTCATAATGAGAATCGGCTTTTCGCTTGACTTACCCTTCCATTTAAAAAGAAGGTTGCCGTCGATTTCTGTCTTTTCAAGCTTCTCGTGAACTGTCGGAAAAAGCTTTTCGAGAACCTTGTGGAAGCCGAGAAACTTTTCGGTATTCACTTCACCGCGCTTTGAAATCGTTTCATACTGTACCATTTCAGAAAGCTTGGCGCAGTATTCATCCGTTCTCTTCTGATCGGGATTCGGAGTATAATCAGCCTTTTTTGTCTTCATAAGAGCTGTTCTTACAACCGCCGCAAGAAGCAGTAAAACAAGCACTGCGATAACGGCAAGAATTGCATAAAGAACATACTTCATCTGTATCGCCTCTTTTTGTTAAATTTAAATTATTATAGCAAACATCAGGATGTTTTTCAATCTTTTGTTCATATAAAATTTACTTGTCTGTCACTATATGTTGTGATATAATGTATACGGAATCATATATCTCACTTTCACAGGAGGTTTATTATTATGGATATTGGCGATCTTGCGGCATCAGCCGTCAAAAAAATAGCAACAAGAAAGGGCAATAAAATCTGCAAAAAGGGACCCGCACCCGAGCTTCCGAAGGTACAGCCCACAATTATCAGAAACAATAAGGATACAAAGTTTGATGTCGGCTTCGCTTCACGCGAAATGATGCCTGACGATTTCGGCGATAAGAAGTATTATATCGCAGGTCACAGAATGGCTCAGGATATGACAGGCATCCACGACAACCTCACCGCAAGCGCAATGTGGCTCGGTGTCGGTGATGAGGGCGGTATCATTATGGTTACAGCCGATATCATCGGTCTTACAAACACCGAGGTAACACTCATCCGTGAGAGCCTTGCAGACTTCTGCAAGACCGCAAAGTGTAAGGCGGTCAACATCTGCTGCACTCATCAGCACGCAGGCTTTGATACTGTCGGCTATTGGGGCAGACTTCCCTTTACGGGCAAGGTCGATACCTATATGCAGAAGATTTTTAAGACAATCAAGGAAATTTGCATCGAGGCTTATGAAAACCGTACAACAGGCGACCTCTATCTCGGAACAGTCGCTGTACCCGAGGCTAATTACAAGAGACGCGAGCCGCTTAATGTGAACGACACTCTTACGCGCTTCCGCTTTGTTCCCGATAACGGTGAAAAAGAAACCTGGCTTCTGAATTTCGGCGCACATCCGAACACCCTCGGCGGCAGTAACACTCTTTGCAGTGCCGATTATCCCTATTTTATGCGTCAGGCAATCTATGCCGAGAAGGATGTCAACATCCTCTTCGGTATCGGCGCAATCGGTGCTGTTGACCCGGGCTTTGAAAACGAGGAGGACAGATGGGTCCGTACCGAAAAGCAGGGTAAGGCTCTTGCGGCAGGTGCACTCAGAATTGACAACGACGAGAAAATGCCTGCGGAAATCACCGTGCTTCAGCAGCCGTTCTATTATCACGCTGATAACGGCGTTCTTGCCTTCCTTGCAATGCTCAAGGTTATGAGCTCAAAGATGGTCGCAAGTGAAACAGCAGAGCTTAAAATGGCTCTCGTTTCAGAAATGACATATATGAAAATCGGTACACAGCAGGTGCTCCTCATTCCGGGTGAAGCATTCCCCGAGATTGCTTACGGCGGAGCGGCGTCAGCCGAAGAGTCTGCGACAGGCAGAGGTCCTGAAATCAATCCGCCGACATTCACTGAAATCGCAGATGACAAAAATCTTCTTGTTTTCGGCGTTTCCAACGACTTTACGGGCTATGTTGTGCCGCCCAATGACTTTATTCTTCACAAAACTCAGCCTTACCTGAGCACGGGCAAGGATAAATTTGACCGCGGACACTACCATGAAACAAATTCACTCGGATATTCAGCGGCAAAAACACTTTCATCGGCATTTGCCGATATTATGAGCAGGGTTAAATGATGTCAATGGAATATAAATATGAGCTTCATTGCCATACGGCTCAAACGAGCAGATGTGCAGCCTGTCCTGCGGAAAAGGCGGTTGAGCTTTATAAGAAGAACGGCTATTCGGGAATGGTCATAACCGATCATTATTCACCGCAGACCTTTCTTGACAGGCATCTTTTTGCACCGCAGAAGGAAGTCGATTTTTACCTGAAGGGATACGAGGCGGCTCTTGCCGCGGCGGGTGATGATTTCACGGTTCTTCTCGGAATGGAAATCCGCTTTTACGGCAACGGTAACGATTATCTTGTTTACGGCATTACTCCCGAATTTATCCGCGAATACGGTAATCTTATGACCTACTATCCGCGCCGCTTTTATGAGCTTTGCAAAAAGCATAATATGATTTTTCTTCAGGCACACCCGTTCAGACCTTACATATTCCGCACAAATCCTGAATACCTTGACGGCTGTGAAATCTACAACGGCAAGGCCGGGAATACGGATATAAACAAAAAAGCTGAAGCCTGGGCGGAGAAAAACAATATGAAGATACGCGTCGGCGGAACGGACTTTCACCGCGAAGCGCATCTTGAAAACTTAAGCGGAATTATCACGAACGAAAAAATTACAACAAACGATGACCTGCTGCGTATCCTGCGCGGCGGTGAGTTCAGAATTATAAAATAATCAAAGGAGGCGAGCAGATGAAGATATCAAAAAGAATATTTTGCACTTTTCTTGCGGTGCTGATGATTGTTGTCAGTCTGCCCGCAGCAGCCTTTGCTAAAAAGGATAAGAATCCTCAGCCCGGCAAGAATGAATTCCGTTGCGACTGGTTTGACGAGACGATAATCTATCCTTACGAATATTCTGATTCGTATTTAACAGGCAACGCCTATGATTACAACCACGAGCTTGCGCTGTATTCACTGTGTGTTTCAATGGCATCCTTCGGCTCGTTCGACCTCGAAAATCCCGATGAAAACATCAGAATGATGCTCGAGGAATGCGGATATGATTTTACAAGCTACGGCTATGACACCGAGGGCTACGACACCGTCGGACTTGCGCTCGGCACTAAAAAGTTAGAGCTGAACGGTGAGCCGACAACCATTGTTATTGCCGCAATCCGAAGCGGTAACTACGGTATGGAATGGGGCGGAAATCTCCGCGTCGGAACAGGTGAAAACCACGAGGGCTTTGATATTTCAAAAAAGACGGCAATCGGATATTTTAACGATTTCTGCAAGAGCCTTGAGCCTTACGGCAAGGTCAAGCTCCTTGTTCCCGGATACAGCCGAGGTTCCTCGATTGCAAATCTCTTTGTTGCTGAGATAATTGACGGCAGCTATACCGAAACACTCGGTCAGAATACCGACTATATCAGAAATGCAGGCTTTACCAACGAAAATATCTATGCCTACCTTTACGAAACACCGCAGGCAACACAGGATAAAAACTCATATAACGAGATTTATCATAACATCTTCAATATCATCAATCCGAGCGATTATGTGCCGATGTTTGTTATGGATAATTTCGACTTCAGAGCCTACGGCAGAACACTGTATCTCCCGTCTGCAAGCCGAACATCGCGCTATCCCGAGTTTTACGATAAGGCGATAAAGGAATTTGATTCCTTTATGGCTCATACGGGAAAAGAGTCCGACGGATTTTTCTACAATGCCGAAGACTCACTTTCTTGTGAGCTTGTTTTTAAAAAAGTCTTTTCTTATCTTGCAACCGAGGTTATGGTTGACAGAGAAACCTATTCCGAAAGATATGAAAATTCACTGATTTTCTTCACGGGACAGTATCTCGGCAAAAAGCGAACAGTTAAGGATTTGGCAGGCTCAATCGGAAAGATGGTTTTCGCTACCCTGGTTTCACTCATTCCGTCAAACTATGAGAAAATCAAGGAGGACGGCTATCAGTCGTATCTTGCCGATTATGTAGCTGAAAAGACAAAGCATACCGACCTTACCGATAAAGAGGTTGAAGGACTCATTGACATTTTTATCGAGGTGCTTGACCTTATCAAGGCGCACCGTAAGGAGATTCCTACGCTTCTGTCGCAGATTAACACGGTTATCAATATTCATCAGCCTTATGTCACGATGACCTGGGTGAGAATACTTGACGGCGAAACGATGCTTGCAATCAACAGCGATACCGATGACGAGCTGAGAATCAGTTGGAATAACATCAAGCTCAAATATAATTCCAGCGGTAAGCTCAACACCGATTTCAGCGTTGACGGCGGATATGTTGTCTGGACGAGTGATAACGAAGATGTTGCATCTGTCGATAAGGACGGAACAGTCTATGCCAACTCAAAGGGAACAGCCACTCTTACCGCAACGCTATATTCGGCGGACGGCAAAAAGCTTGACGAAGCCTTTGCAAGGGTGACCGTTGAGATGAATGCGATTCAGGTTATCATACACAAAATCAAGGATATTTTTGTATGATTTAATTTAATATTCAGGGTTCTGCGAGCCGACGGCTCTCAGGGCCCTTTTTTGATTTTATCAGCCTTTTTGCCCACCTGATTTCTTCCTTATCAATCGCGCTGAAAAGTCTCAGGAGCAAAAGATAAACAGCGGCGTTTATAACAATCGCAATAACTGCCGTTCCCTTATCGGAAAGCTGAGGCGGAATCAGATAAAAAATAATGTTTCTGAGATTGCCTGAGCTGATAACGCACAACAAGGGAATTACAAGGTCGCGGAAAAAATCGATACGCACCTCGCTGACTATTGTCAGCCTGCGAAAGCTCAGCGCGAAATTTATTATTTCACTCATAAAAACCACAATGATATATCCCTTGACCGCAAAAATCGGAACAAGCAGATAAACAAACGCCACACAGATGCCCGCATCAATAATATTATACCGCATATAGCTTACCTGCTGGTCAAGACCCTTAAGCATTCCGTCTATCGTCATATCCATATACATCACGGGAATCAGCGGTGCGAGCACCTGAGTGTAAAATCCGACACTGCTGTTGCCGTAAACCGCAAGTGAAAGTATATCCGAGTTAAAATACATTATTCCTGCCGTTCCGATTGAAAAAATCAGTGCTATGTGCAGAACGCGGGCAATCATATATCCGATACGCAGATGATTTTTAATAATGTGCTGTGCGGATATTTCAGGCACGAGCAGACCCGACAGCGATGAGAGCAACGCCGACGGATAAAGCACAAGCGGTAACGCCATTCCGTGAATGATGCCGTAGGTTGCCATAGCGGTCTGAGGATTGCTGCCTGATTTTCTGAAGCCGACAGGAATCAGCAGATGCTCAACCGTCATAAGTACCGACCGCATCTCGGCACCGACCGCATCAGGAACAGAAATGCGAAGCATACCCTTTATGATGTCCCGCGCCCTTGTGAGGGTGTCCGACTTTTTGGTCGATAGTCTGTAAAGCATAAACGAACAGGATGCAGAGAATATTTCCGCCCCCGTCATACCGCAAACAATAGCGGTGCACGACTTTTCTATTCCGTAGGAAAGTGCGGATTTCAGAGCGAAAACCGTCATACATATTCTGAAAAGCTGTTCAAAAAACTGAACAAAGGTGTAACGGACAAGCTTTCCTACTGCGGTGAAATAGCCTCCGAGTGCAGCTGAAACTGCAACGAACGGCAGACTGATGCTCAGCACTCTCAGACCGGGAATGCTTCTTTTATCGCATATCCATTTCTGACCGATAAGACCTGCGCCGCTCGAGAGAATCAGCGCAACAACCGTTCCGCATATTAGTGAATACAAAATACAGTATCGCATAATCTGTCTTTCAGAGTGCTTTCCTGTTGTCAGATTATCAGCAACAAGACGCATTGATGCAAGCCTTATGCCTGCCCCTGCGAAGGTGACTGCCATACCGTAAACCGCAACAATCAGCTGAAAAAGTCCGATTCCGTCCGCGCCGATTTTGTTGGTAAGATATACATTAAAGCTGACCGAAACCGTACGCATCAGAAAGGAGGTTGCAGTCAGCAGTATTGTGTTATGAAAAAGTTTTTTTGCACCGCCCATAAAATCACCAATGAATAATATGCTCAATAAGCAATATTAAGAATTGAAATTGCTTTAGTATTGTGCTAAAATTAACTTATTGGGAGGTAATATTATGAAAAAACTTCTTGCAGTCTTACTTTCAGTTATAATTGCATTTTCGCTGAGTGTTTCTATTTTTGCTCAGTCAACTGATGACGAATGTGATTGCGGTCACATTCCCGTAATTTTTGTAACAGGCTTTGCTTATACCGAGCTTGTCGCAAACGCAGGCACTGAGGACGAATACGGTGCCTTCGGTGTGGAGACCGAGGCTATCACGGATATGATAAAGGGACTTATCCTGCCGCTGATTTCTCTTATAATCACCCGCGATTACGACGCCTTTGCTCACAGACTCAGCGCTGATGTTATGGAGCTTTTCTATGATGCGAGCTGTGACGAAAACGGCGTACCTAAAAACCCGACGGTCGATATCGAACGCTTCAATCCTCCGAGAGCCGAGCATTATAAGGACGACTATTCAACCTTCCGTTATGATTGGCGTAAGGATGTCTTTGATATTGCCGCCGAGCTTAATGACTATATTGAAGAGACAAAGCGTCTTACAGGTCACAGCAAGGTAGCCTTGCGCTCCGAAAGTATGGGCGGAGCCGTTACGATGGCATACCTTAAAGCATATGGCTATGACAGCGTTGAGACCGTGGTTATGCAGTCCTCGGCATTCAACGGAATTGCGACAATCAGCTCACTTTTTATAGGTGATCTTACAATAAATCCTCAGTCACTTATCAATTATATCGGCAACTTTATGGAGGGCAACTCAGCGGATATGGTGTTCTACCGTGCACTTTACCTCTCGCTTGCGAGATTTGTATTCAATCCCGTTGTTGCGTTTCTCGGCGGATTTATCGGCAATATTGACGATATTGTCTATGACGAATGCATAAAACCTCTGTTCGGCTACATTCCGGGACTCTGGACTTTTGTTACTCCCGAAACCTATGAGCAGGCAAAGGAGTTTATGCTCGACGAGGATGTCAATGCAACGCTTATAAAGAAGATTGATAAATACCATTATGAGGTGCAGAACAAGTGTGACGAAATCATTGCCGACGCAATGGCACACGGCGTGAATTTCGCAATTTTCTCAAACTACGGTAAGGGCGCACTTCCGATAGGTGAGAACAGCGTTCTTCAGAGTGACTTCCTTATCGAAACAAGACATACATCACTGGGTGCAACCTGTGCTGATTACGGCACAAGCTTCGCGGATGATTATATTCAGGCTGTCAATGACGGACACAACCACCTGTCACCCGACAGAATGATTGATGCCTCCACCTGTGCATTTCCCGAGATCACCTGGTTTGTCAAGGATATGATGCACACCTGGTACACAGTCGGCTACGATGAGTTCGTTTATAAGCTTATCTATACCGAGGGACAGGAGACAGTTCACACCTTCGCGGAATATCCGCAGTTCCTTGTAAATAATCAGGAAACCGAAGCCCTCGAGCCCCTCACGGCGGAAAACTCCGACACACAGAGTACGAAGGTCAATGTCATCGACCTTATTTCCGTCTGGTCACAGCAGATTAAAAACGCTGAATAATAATCTTAATAAAACAACGCAGGAGTGAAGGCCTTGAGCCTTTGCTCCTGTTTTTGGTTATTTTTATCAATTTGAAACCTATATTTAGTGCAATGTGATAAATTTCAAAAACCGAGGCTTTTTTGCTGGAATTAGACACTTCTTTATGCTAAAATTATCCTGTAAACTTGCATTTACGGAGGTAATACATTATGAAATTAAAGAAAATTTTTGCAGTTATGCTCGCAATGGTAATGCTCGCTACGGGCACAGCTGTCGGCGCTTATGCCGCAGGCGATGTTGATTACAAAATCAACAGCACATACGCAAATGTTGACTGGTCAACAGTCAATCAGTATAAGTCAGACCTTCACAGCCACTCAACTGTTTCTGACGGTGATCAGACTATCAGACAGCAGGTTGAAAAGCATTATGAGCACGGCTTTGATATTATGGCTCTCTCCGACCACGGTACAGTCGATTATGGCTGGGATAAGGATACCGAGGCTGAGACAATCCGCGTTGTTCTTTCAATTAAGGAAGGCAACCGCCCCATTGATCCTCTTAAGGCTTCAGGTACAACTGATGCCGGTGCAGCTTATACATATGCTGATGATTATTATAAGCAGTATGACGAAAACGGAAACGCTCTTCATACAATGATGCGCGTTCCTTTCGCTAACGAACAGAATCCGACATCCTTCAACAATGCTCATGTAAACACCTGGTTTGTTGACTACGGTAATGATGTTGTCGGCGGTACAAGCGACTACGAAACACCTATCAGAAATGTTGATAAGCTCGGCGGACTTTCAATTATCAATCATCCCGGTGAATACTCAAACGCAAGAGACGAAGAGTGCTATGAGGACGCTTACGATATGAATAACATTCATTATAAGTATGTCGTCAACAAGTTTGCAAACCTTCTTCTCAAATACGATTCCTGCCTCGGCATCGACATCAACAGTAAGGGCGACGGCAGAACCCGTTTTGACAGAAAGCTCTGGGATATCCTTCTTCAGAAGGTTGTACCTCACGGCAGAAATGTTTACGCTATTGCAACATCAGATGCTCACAATCCCGATATTGTTAATTCAGGCTATACCTGGATGTGTATGCCCGAGCTTACAACAGATGCTCTGAGAGCTTGTATGGAAAACGGTGAGTTTTTCGCAGCCAGCTATTATATGGGCAGCCGTGAAGAAATCAAGGCGTGGGCATCAGAGCTTGCTGCGGCAGGTATTGCACCTGAATTTGCGGCTGAACTTCAGCAGACCTATGAAACAATCGTTGAGGAAGAAAAGAACGGCGGTCAGGATACAAAGTTTGAGTTTGATCAGACAGCAACAGTTCCCAAGGTAACAGGCGTTGCAGTCAACGATACAGAGGATACAATCACACTCAGCACAAAGGATGCATATCTCGTTCACTGGATTGCTGACGGTGAGTTTATCGCAACAGGCAACACAATCGACCTCGACGATTATTCAGATAAAATCGGCTCTTATGTCAGAGCTGAGGTTATCGGTGAGGGCGGCGTTATCTACACTCAGGCATTCACACTTGAGTATGACGGAGCTCCCGAGGCTGAAAAAGAGTTCTTCCTTGACCTCGGCTTACCCGCAACACTTATCTGCGATACACTTGTAAAGGCTCTTGCTTTTGTTCTGAGATTTACAGGTATTATCGCTCTGGGAAATCTTTTCCTTGATTGATTAAAAATTCAGGCGGTGTAATTTATGGAAAGAAAAGTTAAAGTCGGTATCATAGGCTGCGGCGGTATCTGTAACGGCAAGCATATGAATGCGCTTAAAAATCTTGATTATGTTGAAATCGTTGCTCTCTGCGATATTATCGTTGAGCGCGCTTATGAAACAAGAGATAAGCATAACCTCGGTGATGTTGCAATCTATGAGGACTATAAGGAGCTTCTCAAGGATGAGACAATCGAGGCGGTGCATGTTCTGACACCCAACCGTTCACACAGCTTTATCACTATCGATGCTCTTGAGGCAGGCAAGCATGTAATGTGTGAAAAGCCTATGGCAAAGACCTATGCCGAGGCAAAGGCAATGCTTGAAGCATCACAGAGAACAGGCAAAAAGCTTACAATCGGTTATCAGAGCCGTTGGAGAGACGAATACCTCTATCTCAAAAAGGCTTGTGAGGACGGTGAGCTCGGTGAGATTTATTACGGCAGAGCAATCGCATTGCGCCGCCGCGCTGTTCCTACCTGGGGTGTTTTCCTCAATGAATACGAGCAGGGCGGAGGACCGCTTATCGATATCGGTACACACGCTCTCGACCTTACACTCTGGCTTATGAATAACCATGAGCCGAAAATGGTTGTCGGTACATCCTATAAAAAGCTCGGCAAGCAGGTCGGCACTGCAAACGCCTGGGGTGATTGGGATACAGAAAAGTTTACCGTTGAGGATTCAGCTTTTGGCTTTGTTGTTATGAAAAACGGAGCAACCGTTTCTGTTGAATCAAGCTGGGCTCTTAATATCGCAGACCCGATGGAAGCGACTGTTATGCTCTGCGGTGACAAGGGCGGCGCTGATACCATGGGCGAGGTTGACCTTCGTCTTAATTATGTCAAGAACGGCAGACAGGTTATCGAAACTCCGAATTTCGACTGTGGCGGTGTCGCATTCTATGACGGTGATTCAACTGATCCTGAGGTGCTTGAGGCAAACGGCTTCTATCAGGCAATCATCAATGATACAGAGGTCCCCACAAAGCCCGAGCAGTCACTTGTTGTTACACAGATTCTTGAGGCAATCTACGAATCTGCACAGACAGGCAAACCGGTATATTTTGATTAAAAATCAGGACAGTCAGGCCTGACGGCCGACTGTCCTTTTAAAGTTTATTAGGAGTGTTATTTATGTATAAATATGACAAGACTTATTGGTCAGATGCGAAGCTTATCAAAACCGATATGACTTTATATGCAAACTTCAATGCTTCACCCTGGGCAAATGATGAAGAAAAAGACCGCTATCAGTTCTCAGATGTCCGTTGTGATGACGGTATGCCGATGTTTGTGACAGATTTTACACTCGGTGATTATAATAGTGTCAGACTTTTCTTTACGGCTCTCGGCTGTATTGATATCTTCATCAACGGCAAGCGTGTCGGCAACGATGAGATGAAGCCCGGCTGGACAAATTATAACAAGCGTACGCTTTATTATGAATACGACATCACAGAATATGTAAGCTACGGTGTCAACAGAATTCTTCTTGTTGCCGCACCGGGTTGGTATCAAGGCAGAATTTCCGGCGGATATTACGGACAGCATATGCCCGCAGTTATGGCTTGTGTTGTGGCTGACGGTGAAAAGGTAGCTGTTACCGACGAAAGCTGGAAGGCGCTCTGCGGCGGTCAGATCCGTACCGCCGATATATGGGACGGTGAATACCGTGACGGCAGATTTGACAGCTACGAAAAGATTTCAGGCGCAGACTACGATGTTTCCGATTGGAAGACGGCAGAGCTCTGCGACTATTTTGACGGTGAAATTACGCCGTTTGTCGGACCGACAGTCCGTGTGCGTGACGGACTCGGCTTCGGGGCTGAGAAAATGACCGTATACGAAAACACAAAGGATAACGGAACAAAGTTCGGAGAAATTGATGTTATTTCCGAGCCCGAGAAGCTTCCCGTTTCACTCAAGGCAGGACAGAAGCTTGTTGTCGATCTCACTCAGGAGATTGTCGGATGGGTAAATCTCAGCGTCAAGGGTGACGAGGGCACAAAGCTCAAGGTTCGTTATGCCGAATTCCTCAATGACTCGGGCGATATCGAGCGCGGCAACGACGGACCTAAGAGCAGTGTTTATACCGTCAACTTCCGTTCGGCAAAGGGCAAGAGCCACTATGTTCTTTCAGGCAACGGTGAAGAAAACTACCGCCCGACATTTACTTTCTTCGGCTTCCGCTTTGTTGAGATTTCTGCTGATGCAGACATTGAGCTCACAGGCTTCAGAGCTGAGGTTGTCGGCTCTGATACAAAGGAAATCGGACATATTGAAACCTCTGACGAGCTTGTCAACAAGCTTATTTCAAACACAATCTGGGGACAGCGCAGTAACTATCTCAGCGTTCCCACAGACTGTCCTCAGCGCGACGAAAGACTCGGCTGGACAGGTGACGCTCAGGCATTCAGCGTAACAGCAGCTTATAATGCCGATGTTCTCGGCTTCTTCAGAAAGTGGATGCAGGATATGCGTGACGGTCAGATTGACGGTGCTTACGGCGATATTGCACCAAGAGTTTCTTACTGTAGCAGTGATAACGCAACGGCTTGGGGCGATGCAGGTATTATTATTCCTTATAACCTCTATAAGCTCTACGGTGACAAGGATTTCATTGCGGAGCACTATGCTTCAATGGAAAGCTATATCGAAAATCTTATCGATAAATACGGCTTTGAGGGCCCGATTCCCCGTTACGGTGACTGGCTTGCTTATGATTTCTGTAAGAATGAATATCTTTCATCTGCATTCCTTATCCGCGACCTCGATATGATGGCGTTTATGAGTGACGAGCTCGGTAAGGCTGACCGCGCAGAGCATTACAGAGCTCTGCGTGTAAAGGCTCATAAGTATTTTGAAGACACCTTTATGAAGGACGGCGAGCTTATCGGTGAAACACAGACCGACTATGTTATCGCAATCGCGTTTGATCTTATCAGCGGTGATTATCTTAAAAAGGCAACTGAGCTTCTTGTGAAGAAAATCAAGGATAACGGCAATCGCCTTTCAACAGGCTTTGTCGGTACATATAACCTTTGCCCCGCACTTTCAAAGATGGGTGAGGATAACCTTGCTTACACTCTTCTTATGCAGAGAAATGAGCCCTCCTGGCTTTACAGCGTTGACCAGGGCGCAACAACAATCTGGGAAAGATGGAATTCCTACACGCTCGAAAACGGCTTCGGCGATGTCGGAATGAACTCTTTCAATCACTATGCTTACGGCTCCGTTCAGGAGTGGATGTACCGCTATATGGCAGGTATCGAAACTGACGGTGTTGCATTCAGAAGCATTCTTCTTCAGCCCAGAGTTGATACAAGAACAGCCGACGAGCTTCCTGACGGACAGCAGAGAATGAAGTGGGTGCGTGCATCATACGATTCTGTTGCAGGTCTTATTGAGAGTGCGTGGAATTACGAAGAAAACTTCATTTACGAATGTACGATTCCCGAGGGCTCATCAGCAAAGCTGCTTCTTCCTGTGTTTACGGATAAGGTGCTTGTCAACGGTGTTGAGCACGCTGTGAACGAGTTTGAAAAGGAAAACAACTGTGCCGTTATCAACCTCGGTGCAGGCAGCTATGTATTTGAGGAAGTGTGAAAATGAGCAACGAACTCTGTCTCTCACTCGGAATGCAGCTTGATGCGACTCTGAAGGATCAGCTGACACTGCTTAAAAATGCAGGCTTTGATGCGTTTGCGTTTGACCGTGAAAAGCACGGTACCTCTGAGCTTGCAAGAGAGCTTATTGAAGAAGGAGACCGCCTGGGACTATACTGTGAATATATCCACGCTCCCTTTTACGGCATGGACGATATTTTTCACGATGAAAAGGGTGAGCTCGCTGAAATTATGCTTCGCGACCTCTACGGAACAGTTGATGACTGTCACGACTTTGGCGTGAAATATGCCGTTATGCACGCGGTGATCGGAATGGATAACCATAATCCGACCGAGCTCGGACTCGGACGGCTTGAGCCGCTTGTGGATTATGCCTCAGACAAGGGCGTTGAGCTCGTGTTTGAAAACACAGAAGGTGAGGAATACCTCGGTGCGATTTTTGAACGCTTTGCGGATGTGAAATTCTGCTTTGATTCAGGTCACGAGATGTGCTATAACCGTTCACAGGATATGCTCGGCAGATTCGGCAGCCGCCTTGCTGTCACTCACCTTAACGACAATGTCGGTATGACGGGTGATGAGCTGACATTTCTTGATGATGCACACCTTCTTCCGTTTGACGGAATTGCCGATTGGCAGGGGATTGCAGACAGAATAAATAAGGTCGGCTATAACGGTACGCTTTCATTTGAGGTTATTTCAAAGGGCAGACCAACAAGAACCGAGAATGATATTTATAAAAATCTCACACCTCAGGAATATGTCAGTCTTGCATACGAGCGTGCAGTAAAATTCCGAACGCTTTTTAATTCAAAATAAAAACAGAAGCACTTGTAAAGCTGTGAGGCCTTACAAGTGCTTTTTCACATATTCCATTTTCCTTTTATCTGCATTGGTGCAGGGCAGGGCTTAGAGCAGGTGCAGTTGACAAGAATGGTGTCTTCACCTATAACATCGATGTCACACCACGGAATAATAAGGTCCTCACACTTGCCCCAGAAGCCCATCATACGGCTTTTGCCGTAGATAATAATTGAAACAAGCCGTCCGCTTGAGATGTCGATTTCAATATCATCAACATTACCGAGCCTTGCTCCGTTTGATTTGCAGATGACCTCTTTGTTCCTTAATTCAGCAATACAGCAACTCATACAAAAATACAACCTCCATTTTGGATATTATTCACAGACGGAATAATATTGTAAAAGTTTGTGATTTGTGATAAAATATTACTGTACTATAATATTATGAAAGGTGTGCGATTATGAAAAAAATAATTTCACTCATTCTTTCGGTTGTAATGATTTTTACAATCGGCAGTGTTTCATTCGGCGTTGACGCTTATGCTGAAGAAGCAGCGGCTCCCGAAACAGGTATCACATCGCAGATTCCCGAAGAGGTAATGGAGATTGCACCTATCGTTGCAGACTCACTTATGCAGACTCTCGGCTATCTCAATTTCAGCAATTTCCGTCTTCCTACATCATCGGACGATTTTGTTGATATGCTTCTTAAATTCCTTTACGGCATTGTCGATGTTCTTATCGATGTCGTCCTCAAGGCAATCAATGCGGTTGTTCCCTCTGTTGATTTTGAAGACAAGGATACATACGAGAATGATCAGTTCTATCCAGGTATGGATGAATATCTTGCCGAGCCCGCTGATGATGCAGTATGGAGTATCGGCTATGGCAGCGGCTCAATTCAGACAGGCGACGAGCTTGACGGTAAGCACTATGTCGGCGGTAGCCTTTCATTCCCGGCTGCAAAGACAGTCTCAGAGGTATGGGACGACCAGCGTGTCCGTTGTGTAGCTATGAATGACGGCAGTGGCAGAGGCACAATCGTTATCGCGGTTGTTGACGGCTTCGGTCTTTCAAACACAGATGTTGCAGGTATCCGTGCTCAGCTTGCAGATTTTGCACAGGCTAACGATATCGTTGGTATCAATATCTCAGTTCTTCATCAGCACAGCTGTGTTGACACCTTCGGTATGAACGGTGACCTTCTCAAGATGGTGTTCACAAACCCCGCAGCTAATATCGCAAACAGACTCTTCGGCGCAGATTTCGAGCTTCTTGACGGCAGAAACAAGGCATTTATGGAGAATCTCTATAATGTCACAGAGGCTTCAATCAAGAACGCCGTCAACACAATGGAAGAGGGTAAGCTTTACTATTCAACAACTGATGTTGAAGATCTCATCCGTGAAAAGAGAGATCCTTATGTGCTTGATCCTGACCTTCATAAGTTCCGCTTTGTACCCGCAGACGGCGGCAGAGAGACCTGGATTGTCAACTCTCCGATTCACTGCGTAGGTAACGGCGCAGCAGGAACAGAGGTAACAGGCGACTATCCTTATTATATGGAGCAGGTTATCGACGAGCGTGAGGATGCAAACCTTATGGTTGTTCTCGGTGCAGAGCTTGCAATTTCTTCTGATTACAGCCCGCTTGAGCTTCCCGAGGGCCTGACAAGTGCTGAGGGAATCAATGCTTACGGCACAGAGCTTGCAAACCGCCTTATCGACGAAGCAACACCTGAGGTCGAGGTTGAGCCTCTTCTCAACTTCAGAATGGCTCAGTATTATGTTCCCATCACAAATCAGATTCTTCTCTTTGCCGGTAAGCTCGGCGCAATCTCAAACACAGTTGTATCTCTTGACGATTTTGACTTCAATGCAGAAATCTGCACAGAGATCGGTTATCTCGAGCTTGGCACAGAGCTTGCAGTTGCACTCGTTCCCGGTGAGCTTGAGGCTGCAATCGCTTCGGGCGGATGCCTCCAGGGCGCGGACTCATGGACAGGTGAAAACTTCGATTATCCCTCAATGCAGGAGGTTGTCGGAACAGATAAGAAGCTCATCGTATTCGGTCTTATGAACGACCAGGTCGGCTATATCCTTCCCGATAACGAATTCAAGAGCCTTCTTGCAGGCGAGAACGAAGAAATCGTTGCATCAGGTAAGAAGGCAGGCTCAGCAACAATCACAGCATTTATGGAGCTTGTTGAGAGCATCGAAAGATAAATAAAAAAATTAAGGGGTTGGACGAAGTCCAACCCCGTTTTTTAGTTGTGAGGCCACCCTAGTGGCACATCATCATATCTTTCTTGCAATAGAATTTGCAGCGATAAGCTTGATGATGGTACGGAATGAAAAGAGTGATTTTTCTTTTGCGATTTCGTCGATTACTGCCTCAGCAGCCTCAAAGTACATTTTTTCCATTGACATAATAAATTCATTCCTTTCTTTTATTTGGTAATCTCTTACCTTGTGTCTGTATTATAGCAGAAGAGGAAATGCTTGTCAAGCACTATGCACAAATACAGAATATTAAATATGTGCAATATTACCAATAGAGCGAAAATACTATGTCAATAATATTCATATAATAATGCCGAAATAGCATTGAATATTGTCGAATATCACTAAATGATAATATTTTAACAAACTTTTTGCGGAGAAAAATTTGTGTAAAACATAGAATATAAAAGTTTTTCAGGCGTTGTTTCCTTTCGGAAGCAACGCCTGAATTATAACTAATATTATCTTATTTAAGTCCCTTTTCAGCAAGAAGCTTGTTGATCTTATCAGCGGGATCAAGAAGCTCACCGATTGAGGTGTCGTGGTTAAGAGTGCCAACCATATATGAAATATACTTTGAAAGGTCAACCTCAACATACCATTCTCTCTTCTGAAGCTCGGGTGTACGGTAAATAAGGTTTGTTGTGAAAACTCTGTAAATAAGACCGTTTTCATAAGCCTTGTCAAAGCCCTCAAGACCGTTACAGAAGAGACCGAAGGCTGAGAATACATAAATTCTGTTAGCCTTGAGCTCCTTGAGCATTGTAGCAACCTCGATCATTGATTCACCTGAAGAAATCATATCGTCAACGATGATAACATCCTTGCCGGCAACATTGTCACCGAGAAATTCGTGAGCGATGATCGGGTTACGGCCGTCAACAATTCTTGAATAGTCGCGGCGCTTATAGAAGATACCGAGCTCAACACCGAGAACGGTTGAATAATAGATACAACGCGACATACCGCCCTCATCGGGAGAGATAACCATAAGGTTGTCCTTATCGAGTGAAAGATCATCGATGCTGCGTACCATTGACTTGATCATCTGGTATGCAGGTGAAACGCTTTCAAAACCGCAAAGGGGAATTGCGTTCATAACTCTTGCATCGTGAGCATCAAATGTGATGATGTTCTCAACACCCATTGAGTAAAGCTCCTGAAGCATCATAGCGCAGTCGAGGGACTCACGGCTTGAACGCTTGTGCTGTCTGCCCTCATAGAGCATCGGCATAATAACAGAGATTCTCTTTGCTTTACCCTCAATTGCGCTGATTGCACGCTTGATGTTAGCAAAATGATCACCGGGAGACATCGGAACATCCATTCCGTACATTTTATATGTTACACCGTAGTTGAAGCAATCACAGAGGATGAAGATATCGTAGCCTCTTACAGTCTGCTTGAGAGCAGCCTTACTTTCACCTGTACCGAAACGCGGAAAGTTGATATCAACGATGTAAGTGTCCTTTTCATAACCTGCAAAAGCGAGAGTGCTTTTATGTTCACTGTTTCTTTCGTAACGCCATTTTTTAAGATAATGGTCGATTTTTGCAGCGAGCTCTTCACAACCGGGTAATGCGATAATACCGAGCTGACCGACGGGAATAGTGTTGTAATTTGCCTTGTTTTTCATTTCCGTTCCACCTTTGCAGTAATTAGTTGTTAAGTATTGAACAATACAACATTATTGTACTATATTTGACAGATTTTTTAAAGACAAAACCCGTCATTTTACACGAAAAATATAATTCGAAAAAAGCGGTTTTATTTGTTGAGTTTATACAAAAGAGTGCTCAATATTCATCACAGTAAAGAATTTGGGGTTGATTTTGCATATTTCTGAGGAAATTTCAGCCATAAGGTCATCGTTACTCATCGGGAATTTATGAGGAACAACAATATCAAAAATCAGGTTGGTGTGACTCGGACCGTCAACAACGCGGAAATCGTGAATTGAAAGAGCATCGTCTATTCTTTTAACCGCATTCAAGGCAATCCCGCGAAGCTCGTTCACACGCTCGTTGTTGACCTCGATCGGATCATAGTGGATAACAAGCTGAATTCCCATTTCTCTGTAAATATCGCGTTCTATGTTATCGATAATGTCGTGTGAAACAAGAACATCAATGTCAGCAGGCATTTCAGCGTGAACGCTGCCGAAAAAGCGGTCAGGGCCGTAATTGTGAAGAATAAGGTCGTGTATTCCCGTCACATTTTCATAAGAAAGAATTTTTTCTTCAATCATTTTGACGGTCTCATTTGTCGGCGGCTCACCGATGAGCGCGCCTAAGGTTTCCTTGAAAATACCGTAGCCCGCCTTGAGAACGAAGCACGCAACAATGATACCGAGCCAGCCGTCGATATGAAGAGACGGGAAGAAGCGTGAAAGAATAAGTGCGATAAGAGTAACGCTTGTTGCGGCAATGTCACTCAGACTGTCGGCGACGACGGCGGACATAGCAGGGGAGTTGATTTTCTTTCCGAGCTTACGGTTGAAGAGAGCGAGCCATAGCTTGCCGAAAATAGATAATCCGATAATAATCGCACCGACAAGGTTGAAGGTGACATCCTCGGGATTACGGATTTTATCGATTGACTGCGAACCGAGCTCGAAGCCCATAAAAAGAACGATAAATGAAACTACCATAGCGGTTATGTATTCGATTCTGCCGTGTCCGAAGGGATGCTCCTCGTCGGCAGGCTTGCCCGACATATGAAAGCCGAAAACAGTAACAGCACACGAGCCTGCATCGGAAAGGTTGTTGACCGCATCGGCCGTGATTGCGATACTGTTGGTGATAGTACCGATAAGAAATTTAGCAATAAAAAGAATGATATTGACCGCAATACCGACACAGCCGCTGAGTATTCCGTATTTACCGCGCACCGTCGGACTCGTAATGTTATCATTGTCTTTAATAAAAACTTTTATCAGAAGCTCTGTCAAAATTACCACTCCAAAAGATAAAATACATTTCTAAAATTATACAATTTAAAATGACACCGCGCAATAGCAAAACCGAATTTTTGAAAATTTTATTGTCGGGGAGTTTTTAAATAACGGTTGCGTTGCAACCTACACCTCACCACCGCCTACGGCGGAGCCTCTCCTCAAGGAGAAGCCTTTATTAGCAGTGATTTTCAGAGCCTTCCCCTCGAGGGGAAGGTGCCGAGGAACGAGGCGGATGAGGTGTCAAAAGAAACAGACAACCTCCAATTTTTCGAGCTAAACGCCAACTAAAGGCTTCCGTTTTTTCGGAAGTCTTTTTCATTTATTTGACAGAGTTTGGAAATTGTAATATAATTTTTATATACTTTTTAAGGAGTGGTTTTGTGAAAAAGACTTTTAAAATGCTTTTATCATTGATGCTCGCCGTTATCACCGCTTTTTCGGTCTGTGCGGTCGGCTTTGCGGCCGAAGCTTCTGACGAAATCACAGGCTTCACCGCCGAAGATTTCCTTACCGCAAAGGGCAGAAAAATTGTGAATGCCAAGGGCGAGGAAATTCAGCTTAAGGGAGTCAACCTCGGCTCGTGGATGATTTGGGAGGACTGGCTCTCACCCTACGAGGAAGCAACCGACCATTATTCAGTTCTCACAACGCTTGAAGAGCGCTTCGGCAGAGAAAAGGCTTACGAGCTTTTCAACACATATATGGATAACTGGATTACAGAATACGACCTTGACGAAATTAAAGAAATGGGTTTTAACTGTGTGCGTGTTCCGTTCTGGTTCAGAAATTTTTACTATGACGACAAGGGCACAAAAATCCTTGACGAAAACGGAGAATGGGATTTTTCTCGTCTTGAATGGGTGGTTGAGGAATGCTCAGAGCGTGAGCTTTATGTAATTCTCGATATGCACGGCGCTGTCGGCTATCACAGCGATGCTCCGCACAGCGGTAAGGGTCATTCCTGCGGCTACTATGAGGACACCGAGCAGGGTGAAAACTACCGCAGACTGACAGACGAGCTCTGGGCTGCAATCGCAGAAAAATTTGTCGGCAACCCCACAGTTGCAATGTACGACCTTCTTAACGAGCCGATGTGCGATGTTCCGTCAGGTGAGCTTGAGAGAAGAAAGAACAACACTATGGCTTACTCAAGACTTTACGATGCAGTAAGAGCCGTTGACGGCGATCACATCATCACAATGGAATGCATCTGGACGGCATTCGCGCTTCCGCAGGCGTGGACAAAGGGTTGGGACAATGTTGTTTATCAGGTTCATTTCTATAACAACTCAAACTTTATCTTTAACCTTTTCGCCTTCTTCACAAAGTGGATTTATTTTGATGTGCCGATGTATATGGGCGAGTTTTATCCCCACCAGAAAACAACCTGGGAAAACTGCTTTAAAACTCTCGACAAGCTCGATTACAGCTGGACACTCTGGACCTACAAGGCAACGGGTCACGGTATGTGGAGCTCCGACTGGTGCATAAGAGGCAGTAAGGACGGCTTCCACCGTGCAAAGGTGCAGACCGATTCCTATGAGGAAATTGCTCGCAAGTGGGGCGAATGTATCCGCACTGAAAACGGATTTCAGGATACAGGTCACTATGAAACAAATGTAAAAGGATATCTCGGATAAAAATATATTTCCCCCGAATGATTGACATTCGGGGGATTTTTGGTTACAATCATAGCGATTAAATTTTCGAGGTGACTAACTATGGGCAAAAAGAAAAATGCCGCACCTGCGAACGCACTGAAGCATCCGAATGCCATCGGCATCAAGGAAGGCTTCGGCTACACGCTCGGTGATATCGGTAATCTGCTTGTACTTACATTTATTTCAACCTTCCTTAAGGTTTTCTACACAGACAGCCTTATGGTCGGTTTCGATTCCGCAAAGGTTTATAACGATATTACTATTCTTTTCCTTGTAACCAGACTCTGGGACGCAATCAACGACCCGATGTGGGGACTTATCGTTGACGCGCGCAAATCAACTCCCGAAGGCAAGTTCAGGCCTTATCTCAAGTGGCTTTCGATTCCGCTTTGTGTTTCGATGGCAGTCTGCTTCCTCGGTATTAACAAGTTTGTAAACAGCTATATCGTTATTCTTATTTTTGCGTATGTTACATACACCTGCTTCGGTATGCTCTACACAGGTGTCAACATTCCTTACGGCTCGCTTGCATCTGTTATCACGGATGACCCGAAGGGCAGAACGCTTCTTTCAACCTTCCGTTCAATCGGCGGCGGTGTCGGCGGTGCTGTTGTTACGCTTCTCGGTCAGATGGTGGTTTACAACAAGTTTGTTGACCCGAAAACCAACGAAGAGGTTTCCGTTTTCAGCGGTGAAAAAGCATTTATCTTTGCTGTTATTCTCGCAACACTTGCTATTATTTCCTATCTTGCTTGCTACAAGACAACAAAGGAACGCGTCAAGGTTCCCGTTGAAAAGAAGAAAATCAACCTCAAGCGTACCTACGGTCCTCTTTTCAAGAGCCTTCCGTTCATCACGGTTACGCTGTCGGGTGTGCTTATCAGCGGACTTCTTCAGTACGGCTCATTCAACCAGTACCTTTTCAAAAACTATTTCGGCGATTCCAACCTTTCAATCATAAACACTCTCTGCACATACGCGCCGATGGCTATTATGATTCCTATTATGCCGAAGCTCGTTGAAAAATTCGGTAAAAAGGAAATCTGCGTTTTCGGACTTTGCCTTTCTTCTCTCGCAAGTATTTTCAATGCAGTATTCCTTCCGAATGTTACAACATATTTCATAATGCAGGCAATCACAGGCTTCGGATACTCATTTATGAGTATCACCAACTGGGCAATCGTTATGGATGTCATCGACTATAACGAATACAAGACAGGTGAACACAGTGAAAGTGCAATCTATGCCGTTTACACTTTCTCAAGAAAGCTCGGTCAGACGATTGCAGACTCAGGCGGAATGCAGCTTCTTAAGAAGACCGGTTACACCGATAAGGTCAGAAACACTATCACAACAGCAGCAGGAAGCTTTGGTCACAACATTTATAAGATGTGTACAATCGTACCTGCAATCGTTTACACCCTCATTCTTATCCTCACAATCATCTATCCCCTCTCAAAGAAGAGACTTGAGCCTATTCAGGCTGAGCTTATGAAGAGAAGGGCTGAGGTTGACGAGAAGCTTAAAGAACTCGAAAATGTATAAAAATCAGTCGGATAAGATTCAGGTCTTATCCGACTGATTTTATTTAGTCTTAAATTTCATTGGCAATTCCGTTGTCGCAAGCACCTTGTCAATAGCCTTCATAACTACAGGCTTGAACACACCGCTGTTCTTGACAAATGCACTCTGGTCTGCATTTCGGCTGATAAACCACGGGAATGAAGGTGTGCCCTTCATCTGCATTGTAACCTCGTCCGTGTCGAAATCAAATTCGATATACTGCGTTGCAAGTGTATTGATGGGCTTTACAACCGCATTGAGCTTTCCGTTTTTATTATAGGCGTAAGCCCATATTTTATAAGTGTAGCCCTTGATTGTGCTCTCAGACATCCTAGGAGCGCCGTCAAGACCGCAGTTGATTGTAACAGTATCGTTGTCTTCTTTCCAACGGATTGGCAGCACATCTGCACTCAATTCAAATTTAAGCTCATTAAGATTTTTTTCGGGTCTTTTGGCAAGACTTGATGTAATTGAACGCGGGATAAGTCCTGCAGGGAACATAACCTTTGCAAGCTTGTCCGAAGCCGCAGTAAGATAAAAGGTCTTGCCGACAGGAATTGACGGAACGGGCTTGCAGGCAACGGGCTTCTCCCCTTTTGCTTCAAGGTATTCCGCAAGCTTTTTGTCGTATTCCTCGTTTGGTTCAGCCTCAAATGCTTTGGGCAGAATGTTCTCAAGAGGAGTTCTGAAATCGTCGTCATTGACACAGGCATTGAAGCTTGCAATAACCGCATCATACTTGGGGATATATGTAATACGCTGACCAAACATACCGTCCATACTGAAGCGGTCGCCCTTGGACGTCCAGAAAAGATAACCGTATCCGTCATCCTCACCGTTGTCGATAACAACCTGCGTTTTTGTGGCTTCCTTCGTCCACCATTCGGGGATAACCTGCTTGCCCTCCCACTTGCCGCCGTCAGCATAGCAACGGCAGATTTTTGCAAGGTCGCGCAGCTTGAGATGACAGCCCGTACCGCCGACATTTTCACTTGCAGAATTTGTTTCCCAGAAGGGAGCATCTATTCCGAGCGGCTCAAAAAGTCGCGGTGTGAGGTAATCGACAAGATTCATTCCTGCGCGCTTCTGCACGACCGCCGCAACAATATGCGCGTCGTTGTTGCTGTATAAAAAGCCGCGTTCCTTATCGCGGAATGGCGCCTCCATAAACATACTGACGTAATCGCCCGTCATATCCTGGGTGAAAGAGAATTGCTTATTGCTCGTCATCGTCAGGACACTTTTCAGCGTTAAGCTGTCCCATTCATCACTCGCACAAGCCTTGTGTGTCGGAAAAACATCCTTGATTTTTGTATCAAGAGAAACAAGTCCCTCATCAATAGCAAAGCCTGCTGCAGTGGATGCAATCGACTTTGTGACAGAAAACATCGTATGAGGCATATCCGCAGAATACGGATAGACATAATTCTCGAACAGCACCTCTCTGCCCTGCATAATTATGAGCGCGTGGTTTTCGATTTTGTGTTTGTCAAGCTCCTTGTAAAATGCCAGAATCCGCTCTGACGAAAGCTTTGTTACAGTCTGCATATTATCCCCTCCTGCTCTTTTTTATATTATAGCATTTTGTGGTAATTAAGCAAGAAAAATTACAGCACTGCTCCGTTATTTTTAAGCTTCTGTTGCAGTAAGCTTACATCAATACAATGAACATCGGTATTCGTCTTATATGCAATCGAAACCGCCGTGCCTGCCGCCTCACCCAGACAACAGCAAATCGGAATTATTCTGACTGATGCCTGTGCCTCGTGCGTTGCCGAAATGCAACGGCCCGCAACAAGAAGATTGTCATATTCCTTTGGCAAAAGAGAGCGGTACGGTATTGTGTAATACTCTCCGTCAGAGAAATATCTGTGGCTTGTACCCGTGCCCGTAGGACTGTGAATATCAATATCATAATTGCCGAGGGCTATCGAATCCTCGAACCGTGTGCAGCTGATAAGCTCATCACCTGTCAGGATATGAACTCCCCTGAGCTTTCTGCTCTCTCTGACACCGATATTGATTGCAACCGAAATCAGGGCACTTTCCACGAATGCACCCGAATTCTCTTTCAAAAAGCTGATAAGCTCGTGAATCTGCTTTCTCGCAATAACCTCAGCCTTGCTTACATCAAAAGGATTTGTCGGATCAAGCATTACAACACGGGTTGAGTTAAAATGCAGAACATCTTCCCCTACACCGAAAAAGACAAGTATATTTTCCCGAGGATTTGTGATTTCGCCGCTCGCCTGCTTTTCTTTATAAAGCTGCTGAAGTCTCGGCCTTTCCTCAGTAAACAAATCAAGATCAACACCGCTCATCCGAAAGCAGGTTGTCATCGGCTGACAAAGACTGTCACTTTCACGGCCTAACTGATAATCACAGCCTGCAAGATAAAATAAATCTCCGTCACCCGTTGCGTCAATAAAGAAATCCGCATCTACGGTCATTTTCTGCGCCTTGGCAGTTATTTTAACGGATGTGACATTTCTGTTTTCGGTTTTAACATCATAAACAACGGCGTGAAAAAGAACATCCACATCCGCCTGAGCTGTCATATCGTCAAGAACTATCTTTAAATATTCTGAATTGAACTCGTGATCCTTGCAATCATCGACATATCTGTCGTGCCGCTCCTTGATTTCTTTAAAAATACCCTGTGACAGATACTTTTTTGCAGTGCCGTTTTTTGTCCAATAAGGCATAAAGGGATAAACAAGATTGTTGGAAATCGCACCTCCGAGACAGCCCGATTTTTCAACAAGCAGAACCTTGAGACCCTCACGCGCCGCGCTGACCGCCGCCGCAACACCGCTGAGCCCTCCGCCTGCAACGACAAGATTGTATTTCATAATAACACCCCACGCAATCAGGATTATATGAACAATTATACCACCCGTTGAAAACAAAAAGCAACTGTTTAAACAGCTTTACTTTCACTGAGCAAAAATTGAGAGCCCTATCTCGGAGTGAGATAGAGCTCGTTTTTGTTGATATATAAGGGTTTCAGAGCTTATTACAAGCAAAGCGAGTAACAAGGTTCTGACGAAGTCAGGTTCTTATTTAGAAGCCTCTTCAACTGCAACTGCGCAAGCAACTGTCATACCAACCATCGGGTTGTTACCTGCACCGATGAGACCCATCATCTCTACATGAGCGGGAACTGATGAAGAACCTGCAAACTGTGCGTCTGAGTGCATACGGCCCATTGTATCTGTCATACCGTAGGAAGCAGGACCTGCTGCCATATTATCCGGATGAAGTGTACGGCCTGTGCCGCCGCCTGATGCAACTGAGAAGTAGTTTACGCCGTTTTCGTTACACCACTTCTTGTATGTGCCTGCAACAGGATGCTGGAAGCGTGTCGGGTTTGTTGAGTTACCTGTGATGGAAACACCAACATTCTCAAGCTTCATAATTGCAACGCCTTCGGGAACATTATCTGCACCGTAGCATCTTACATCTGCTCTCGGGCCGTTTGAATATGCCTTCTCTTCAACAACCTTAACTGTCTCTGAGTAGGGATCAAACTCTGTCTTGCAGTATGTGAAGCCATTGATTCTTGAAATAATCATAGCTGCATCCTTGCCAAGACCGTTGAGGATAACGCGAAGAGGCTTTGTTCTAACCTTATTTGCGTTGAGTGCAATTTTGATTGCGCCCTCAGCAGCAGCGAATGACTCGTGACCTGCAAGGAAGCAGAAGCACTCTGTCTCGTCTGAAAGGAGCATCTTACCAAGGTTACCGTGGCCGAGACCAACCTTTCTGTTATCAGCAACTGAACCCTTGATGCAGAATGCCTGAAGGCCGATACCGATAGCTGCAGCAGCGTCAGCAGCCTTTGTGCAACCCATCTTGATTGCGATAGCGCAACCTACTGTGTAAGCCCATACTGCGTTTTCAAAGCAGATCGGCTGTGTTTCTCTTACGATTTTATCGCAATCGATACCCTTTGCAAGAGTGATTTCCTTACATTCTTCAACTGAAGAAATACCGTATTCAGCAAGAACAGCGTTGATATTATCAATGCGTCTCTCGTAGCTTTCAAATAATGCCATTGTAATTTACCTCCTCTTACTTATTCTTTTCTCGGGTCGATGTACTTAACAGCGTCAGCGAATCTGCCGTAAGTACCGATTGCCTTATTGTATGCGTCGTTAGGTGTGTCGCCCTTCTTGATGAAGTCTGTCATCTTGCCGAGTGATACGAACTCATAGCCGATAACCTGATTGTCCTCATCGAGAGCCATACGGGTAACATAGCCCTCTGCCATTTCAAGGTAACGAACGCCCTTAACCTTTGTACCGTACATTGTACCAACCTGTGAACGAAGGCCCTTACCGAGGTCCTCAAGACCTGCACCGACTGAAAGACCGTCATCTGAGAATGCAGACTGTGAACGGCCGTATACAATCTGAAGGAAGAGCTCGCGCATTGCTGTGTTGATAGCGTCACAAACGAGGTCTGTGTTGAGTGCTTCAAGGATTGTCTTGCCCGGAAGAATCTCGGCAGCCATAGCAGCTGAGTGAGTCATACCTGAGCAACCGATTGTCTCAACAAGTGCCTCTTCAATAATACCCTCTTTAACATTGAGTGAAAGCTTACAAGCGCCCTGCTGAGGTGCACACCAGCCCACACCGTGTGTGAAAGCGGAAATATCCTTGATTTCGTAAGCCTTAACCCACTTGCCCTCTTCAGGGATCGGAGCAGGACCGTGATTCGGGCCCTTGGCTACACAGCACATTTCCTCTACTTCACGTGAATAGTTGATCATGTTGTAAATCTCCTTTCGGTTTATATAGGCTCGGCTGTTCCGCCTCACCTTTATCTTACATCTTTAAGGCTTTCGCCTATCCTGATTATTATATCAATGTGTGAAAGATTTATCAAGTGTTTTTGTAAATATTTTCAAAAAACAAGTCTGTTTTTAGGTTATTATGCCCTTTAAAATCGGCTTTTAAACAAAAATCGGGATGCCGAGGCATCCCGAAAAGTGATTCAGTTGACTTCAAAAAGCAAACCCTGCTGAACTCTGATATCGTTCGGACCGTCCTCCCAGGCGGGAACACATTTCTGTGTAAGGCGGTCATTCGAATCGAACATAAACTGCACCTTATAGCCGAGGCACTTGTAGCTGCGGCTGTAATCGTCATAAACGGTTTCGGAAATCGCAAACATCGGAGAAATTCCCTGAGCCGCAAGTGTATGGTCAACGGTATACATAACAGTCCATGCGGTTGCGATTGAAACAATAACGATAAGCGCTATCTGAAGGAACTTAACCTTGGATTTCTTATCCTTGGGCTGCTTCTCCTTCTTCTGCTTTTCTTTCTTGACCTTTTCTTTTTTCTGCTTAGTCTCAATCACGGGCTCACTGTCATCAATAAACTGGTCGATAAGAACAGCTGCGGCAGCCACCTCAGCGGCTTCAACAGACTCTTCTTCAACAGCTTCCTCCTCAACGGGAGCGGACTCCTCGATGAGCTCGAGCTCGGCTTCCTCAGCAATCGGCTCTTCCTCAAATACAGGCTCCTCGATTACGGGCTCTTCGATTTCAGGCTCATCAATTACGATTTCCTCAATCACGGGCTCTTCAGGCTCCTCAACGGGTGTGACATCAATCACGGGTGCGGGAATTTCCTCAGGCTCGTTATCGATAACAATTTTGCTTTCTGTTGTTTCTATCTCTGAAAAATCAAACTTAATTCTTTTTTCTGCGGATGTGCTTTCAAGAAGCTCATCAATCTTACCAAGATTTCTGCCGTCCATAGTCTACCTCCAAAGCATTATAATTAAATTATATACTATTCACAAATTAAATCAAGTGGAAAAATAAAATTATTTTCGAGTTAGGTTTGCCACACACTCAACATTTCCCGTTCTCGGGAACATATCAACGGGGGTGGCTTCGGTGACCTCATAGCCGTAGTTCAGGAATCTTGCGCAGTCTCTGGCAAGGGTTGCGCTGTCGCAGGAAACATAGACCACACGCTCGGGTGACATTTTTGACACAGTTTCCAGCAAAGCCTCGTCACAGCCTTTTCTCGGCGGATCGAGAATCACGACATCGGGCTTTATCCCCTCTTCAAAGAGAATTTCAGCCGCCTTTGAGGCATCGGCACAGATAAAGCGTGCATTGTCTATGCCGTTGAGCTGTGCATTTTTCTTGGCGTTTTCAACCGCCTGAGGTACGATTTCAACACCGACAAGCTGCTTTGCTTCGCGAGCCATCGTAAGACCGATTGTACCTGTTCCGCAGTAGAGGTCAATGAGAGTTTCTTCGCCCGTGAGTGAAGCATATTCCTTTGCCTTATTGTAAAGAATTTCCGCACCGTCGTGATTGACCTGATAAAACGACAGCGGAGAAATATTGAATTTAAGTCCGCACAGCTCGTCCGTGATATAGTCTGAGCCGTAGAGCGTGATACACTCTTCACCGAGGACAACATTTGTGTTTTTGGTATTCACATTAAGGATAACGCTTTTAAGTCCGTCTATTTCGGATTCAAGCTCTTCTATAAGCTCGTCGGTGAACGGAATATCTCTGCCGTTCGCGACAAGGCAGACCATAATTTCACCTGTCGCAAAGCCCTTGCGGATATAGATGTGCCGCAGCATTCCCTTGTGTGCGCTTTCGTCATAGACGCTGATTTTTCTTTCTCTTATCCAATCACGGAAAATATCGACTATTCTCTTGAAATCCTCAGGCTGGAGTGAGCAATCCGCACAGTCGATAATTCTGTGCGACATCGGCGCATAAAAACCGATTTTTGCAAAGTCGCCGTCCTTACCGACAGGATACTGCGCTTTGTTCCTGTATCGCGAGGATGACGGTGAGCTGATAATCGGCTTTAAATCAATATCGAGACCGCCGATGCGCTTGAAATTGTCGGCAACCTGAGTCTGCTTGATTTCAAGCTCAGCCTTATAGCTGATATGAGCAAAGCAGCATCCGCCGCACTTATCAGAAACAGCACATTCAGGCTTTATTCTTATCGGTGAGCGCTGTGTGATTTTTTTGATGATGCCGACAGCATAGGTTTTCTTGACCTTGATTATGTGCGCTATGATATGGTCACCTGTTACGGCACCGCGGACAAAAACAGTCATTCCGTTATAATCGCAGACACCGCTGCCCTGCACGGTACAGCTCTTGACTGTCAAAGCTATTTCGTCATTCTTTTTGAGCACACCCTCACCGCCCTTTTGTCATATTGTCGGATATTGTACCACATTTCTTATTAAAAATCAACCAAAAAGAATGAAGTGCACCGCATATATTGACCTGACTAAATCTAAGTGATATAATTATCCCAAGTGAACAGTTATCTTCGGGGCGGGGTGAGATTCCCCACCGACGGTGTTTGGACTTTAAGTCCATAAGCCCGTGAGCTTTAGCAGATTTGGTGAGATTCCAAAGCCGACGGTAAGCAGAGATTTATTACTCTCAAAGTCCGGATGGAAGAAGATTTGTATATTACAAACCAATCCCCGTACATTCGTGTATGGGGATTTTTCGTTGATAACTCTCGCTGAAAACAGAAAAGGAGTTACAATTATGGGAACAACCGGTAAAAGAAACAACATTAAAACTGTCCGCAAGCTGACCGTAACGGCAATTATGTCAGCTCTCGGTTTTGCGCTGATGATGCTCGACTTTCCCGTGCCGATTATGCCGTCATTCATCAAATTCGATTTTTCGGAGCTTCCTGCACTTATCACCGCCTTCGCCTACGGACCTGGCTACGGAGTGCTTGTCTGTCTTCTGAAAAACGCACTTCACCTGCCTATCACCTCAACACAGTTTGTCGGTGAGCTGTCAAATTTCCTTATGGGTGCGGTTTTCGTTTTCGTCGCAGGTCTTTTCTATAAGATAAAGCGCACAAGAGGCTTTGCTCTCATCGGCTCACTCGTCGGAAATCTCGCAATGGCTGTTGCGTGCTTCTTTGTGAATTACTTTATCACCTATCCGATTTATATGGAGATTCTTATTCCCGAGCAGGCAATTCTCGGAATGTATCAGGCTATTATGCCGAGTATGGATTCAATTTGGAAGGCAATTCTTGTTTTCAATGTGCCGTTCACATTCGTTAAGGGGCTCGCAAGTGTTGCCATTACCTTCCTGATTTACCGTAAAATTTCTCCCCTGCTCAAGGGCAAAAATCTCTCTTAACTGTTGACAATCTGAATAAATTGTGTTATATTCATTTATGCAAATTAAATAAATTCCGACAACTTATTAAGAGTAGCTGAGGGAACAGGCCCTATGAAGCTCAGCAACCTGCGTTATGCAAGGTGCTAAATCCTGCGGTGTAGCCGAAAGATAAGGTTTTTATGCTCTCGGTTTGCGCCGAGGGCATTTTTGTTGTCAAAAAAGGAGGACTTTAAAATGGCAAGACATCTTTTTTCATCAGAATCAGTAACAAAGGGACACCCCGATAAAATCTGTGACCAGATTTCAGACGCAGTTCTTGACGCTATTATGGCTCAGGACCCCAACGGCAGAGTTGCTTGTGAAACCTGCTGTACAACAGGTATGGTGCTTGTTATGGGTGAGATTTCAACAACAGCTAACATCGACATCCCCGCAATCGCACGAAAGGTAATCTGCGACATAGGATATGACAGTGCAGAAAAGGGCTTCGACGGCAACACCTGCGCTATCCTCACCTCACTCGACAAGCAGTCAGGTGACATCGCAATGGGCGTTGACGCATCCTTCGAGCTCAAGGGCGGCGAAGAGGACAAGTACAATCTCCACGGTGCAGGTGACCAGGGTATGATGTTCGGCTATGCATGCGACGAGACACCCGAGCTTATGCCTATGCCGATTTCACTCGCACACAAGCTCGCTCTCAAGCTCACAGAGGAGAGAGAAAACGGCAACCTCGGCTATCTTCGTGCAGACGGTAAGACTCAGGTTACTGTTGAGTATGACGACGATAAGGTTGTAAGAATTGATGCAATCGTTGTTTCTTCGCAGCACAGCGCTGATGTTGAGCTTGACAAAATCCGTGAGGATGTTATTGAGCTCGTTATCAAGCCGACAATCGACGCTTCTCTCATCGACGAGAACACAAAGATTTATGTAAACCCGACAGGCAGATTTGTAACAGGCGGTCCGCAGGGCGATTCAGGTCTTACAGGCCGTAAGATTATCGTTGACACCTACGGCGGATATTCACGCCACGGCGGCGGTGCCTTCAGCGGTAAGGACCCGACAAAGGTTGACCGCTCAGCTGCATATATGTGCCGCTATGTTGCAAAGAACATTGTTGCCGCAGGGCTCGCTAAAAAGTGTGAGGTTCAGCTCGCTTATGCAATCGGTGTTGCAAAGCCCGTTTCCGTTATGGTTGACACCTTCGGTACAGGTAAGGTTTCTAACGCAGAGCTTGCAGTAGCAGTCGATAAGGTATTCGATATGAGACCCGCTGCAATCATCGACAATCTCGGTCTGCGCCGTCCGATTTATCTTCAGACAGCTGCATACGGACACATGGGAAGAACAGATATCGACCTTCCGTGGGAAAAGACAGATAAGGTTGAGGAATTGAAGGCTGCGCTTTAAAAGCTGAATATATAAAGGAGGAAACGGAAGGTTTCCTCCTCTTTTTTTGTTTTGCATAGCTTAATTAAATTTGTGCAGACAATTCAGATTTTATTGTTTGCAATTACATACAAATTATAGTATAATTAAGAGTTGTACGGAGGTGGGAAAATGGCAATCCGAAATATAGTTTTTGATATGGGCGGTGTGTTGGTTGACTTTGATGCAAAACGCAGTCTTGCAACGCATTTTGACCCGAAATATCACGACATTATAAACGAAAAGACTTTTGCTTCACACGAATGGAAGCTTATGGATAAGGGCGACTATGCGGTGGAAGATGCTATCGGCATTATGTGCAGGGATCTGCCGTGTGAGCTTCATAGTGAGATCAGAAAAATGATTCTCGATCATGAGGGTGAAATGCCTCCGATAAAAGAGATGTATCCTATCGTAAAATCACTCAAGCAAAACGGATATAACATTTATCTTCTTTCAAACTGTCCCGCATGGTTTGACGATTTCAAAAAAAGTGTACCCGCTTTTGACTTTTTCGACGGATTTATCATTTCTGCCAAGTATAATTTAATTAAACCCGGAAAAGAGATTTACGAGGTTTTGTTCAGAGAATTTTCGTTAAAGCCCGACGAATGCTTTTTCATCGACGACTCCCCTGTCAACATCGAAGCGGCCAAAAGCCTCGGTATGTTTGGTCATTGCTTTGACGATAAAGACACAGATAAGCTTACCGCCGCATTCAGAAGTGCAGGCATTAACATTTAACAAGGAGACCCTATGTCCTGTTTTACCAAAGCGCTGAAAGGATTAAATGAATATCGGTCAATTATTTATGACCTTAACAACCGACGCCTCCCTGCAGGAGTTGTCGGTCTTTCGGCTATACATAAGGCACATATTATCTCAGCCGTGTGTGAAGATTTGTCTCCACACCGCGCAATTATCATTACGCCCGATGAGGCTCAGGCTTCAAAGCTCTGTAAGGATCTTAATGCCTTCGGCTGTGAAGCTCAGCTTTTTCCTGCAGGTGACATCACTCTTCGCCCCGACAATGTAAAGTCACGAGAATATGAGCATAAGAGGCTCAGTGTACTCGGCAATCTTGTTGACGGCAAGGTGCGTGCCGTTGTCTGCTCGGTCGAGGCGGCTCTGCAATACACTATTCCGCCCGAGGAGCTGATTGCAAAGAGAATCACTCTCACGGTTGACGAGGAAATCAGACAGGATGAGCTTATCGAAATGCTCGTCAATGCAGGCTATACACGAAGCGCTCAGGTCGACGGCTCAGGTCAGTTTTCCGTTCGAGGAGGAATTATCGACATTTTCTCTCCCGACTGTGAAAACCCTTACAGAATTGAATTCTGGGGTGACAAT
The DNA here is from genome assembly GCA_045540195.1 of Acutalibacteraceae bacterium. GTDB lineage: Bacteria > Bacillota > Clostridia > Oscillospirales > Acutalibacteraceae > CAG-488. The sequence goes on along the minus strand of JAZQGS010000036.1, from coordinate 13,845 downwards.
ATCGACTGTCTTTCCACCTTTGAGGTTGAGAGTCAGCGCAGAATCGACTCAACGCGTTCGGTTACGATTACACCGACAAATGAAATCTGCTGTAATCCCGTAAGGCTCGCAGAGCTTCTTGAGGACTTTATAAAAAATGCTCGCGGCAAGGGTACTAACAAGGTTAAGGACAGCATAAGGCTTGACCTCGAAAAGCTTGAGGGAGGTATAAATCTTCCTAATATTGACAGATATATGCCCCTTATCTACCCCTGCCCTGCCACAATTTTTGATTATATCGAGCAACCGCTCGTTTTCATAACAGAGAGCTTTTCTGTCAAGGAAAGTGCAACCGCCTGTATCAAGATTTTTCACGAGGATCTGAAGGCTTATCTTGAGGACGGAATCATCTGTAACGGTCTTGATAATTATATGCTCGATTTCAGCGAGCTTCTGACAATGTATGAGGACCTCGGCGCAATTTATCTTGACAATATGACACGAGGCTCTTTTGACACTCCCGTCAAGAGTCTTGTGACCTTCAACGCGAAGCAGTTCAGCCCGTGGAGCGGCTCGCTCTCCGTGCTGATTGATGATATCCGACCCGTTTACGGCAAAAAGGGCAACGCTGTTTTTGTTATCGCAGGAACTGAAAAATCCGCAAGTGCGCTCGCAGGCGACCTTGAAAACGAGGGTATTGCCGCAATGTATCTCCCCTCACCGCCCGAGGAATGTATTCCCGGTAAGGTAATCGTTCTGCCCGGCGGATTTTCAGCAGGCTTTGAGTATCCCGATGCAAAGCTGACCGTAATCACATACGGCAGCCGTGCGGCTCTTCCTGTCAGAAAAGCAGGCAAAAAGGTCAACAAGGCAAATATGTTCAACTCCCTTGAGGATTTGCACAAGGGTGATTATATTGTTCACACGGCACACGGTATCGGTATTTTTGACGGCATCACAAGCCTTGAGGCTGACGGCAAAATCAAGGATTATATCAAAATTAAATATGACAAGGGCGATGTGCTCTATGTGCCCGTTACACAGCTCGATCAGGTATCAAAATATATCGGTGCAAAGAGTGAAAACGGCACGGTCAAGCTCAACAAGCTCGGCGGTAAGGAATGGCAGAAAACGCGTTCGCGCGTTCGTTCCGCAGTCAAGGATATCGCCAAGGAGCTTATCGACCTTTATGCAAAAAGAACGCAGATCAAAGGTCACGCCTTCTCGCCCGATATTGATATGCAGAATGACTTTGAGCGCAGATTTGAGTTTGACGAAACCGAGGATCAGCTCAGGTGCATTATGGAAATAAAGGACGATATGGAAAAGCCGTATCCGATGGACAGACTTCTGTGCGGTGATGTCGGCTTCGGCAAGACTGAGGTTGCGTTGCGTGCGGCATTCAAGGCTGTTGCTGACGGCAAGCAGGTCGCAATCCTCGTTCCGACAACCATTCTTGCGCTTCAGCATTATCAGACAATCTGCAAGCGCTTTGAGGGCTTTCCGATAGAGGCGCAGATGATTTCTCGTTTTGTGCCTGCGACACAGCAGAAAAAGATAAAATCCGACCTTAAATCGGGCTTTGTTGATATCATCGTAGGCACGCACCGACTCATTTCCAAGGATATCGAATTCCGCAATCTCGGACTTATCATAGTCGACGAGGAACAGCGCTTCGGCGTTGCCCAGAAGGAAAAGCTTAAAGAAAATTATCCTGATATTGATGTGCTGACGCTCAGCGCAACACCCATTCCGCGTACTCTGAATATGGCGATGTCGGGAATCAGGGATATGTCAATTCTTGAGGAAGCACCGCATGACAGACATCCCGTTCAGACCTATGTTATTGAATATAACTTTGAGGTTATTATGCAGGCAATTCATTCGGAGCTCAGGCGCGGAGGTCAGGTTTATTATCTGCACAACCGCACGGAGACCATTGAAAAATGCGCCGCAAGGCTCAAGGAATTCCTCCCCGACCACACGGTTGCCGTCGCTCACGGACAGATGTCTGAGGATCAGCTCAGCGACATCTGGCGCAGACTTCTTGAGGGTGAAATTGATGTGCTTGTCTGCACAACAATTATCGAAACAGGTGTCGATGTTCCGAATGTAAACACCATTATCATCGAAAACGCTGACAGACTCGGTCTCGCTCAGCTTCATCAGATTAGAGGCCGTGTCGGCCGTTCCGCAAGACGAGCAAGTGCTTATCTCACCTTTACAAGGGGCAAGGAATTAAGCGAAATTGCGGCAAAGAGGCTGACGGCTATCCGCGAATATACCGAATTCGGCTCAGGCTTCCACATTGCAATGCGCGACCTTGAAATCCGCGGTGCGGGTAACATTCTCGGCGCACAGCAGCACGGTCACATGGAGGCGGTCGGATACGATATGTATCTTAAGATGCTTGAACAGGCAGTCAGTGAGGAAAAGGGTGAAATTCCCGCAATTCCCGAAAAGGAATGTCTTATTGACCTGCCGATTGATGCGCACATCCCCGGTGATTATATCGAGAATGTTCCGCACAAGCTCAAGATGTACCGCCGAATCGCCGACATCAAGACTCAGGACGACGCCGACGATGTTATCGACGAGCTTATCGACCGTTTCGGTGAACCGCCGCAGTGCGTTATGGGACTTATCACGGTTTCACTTCTCAGAAATTCCGCACTCAAGCAGGGTGTTTACGAAATCGGCAGAACGGGCAACAGCGTTAAGCTCTTTATCGAAAACCTGCAGATGGAAAAGATTTCGATGCTCGCAAAATATATGCCGGGCAGAATCACGGTTTCTGCTGCAGGTAAACCGCACATCGCGGTTAAGGTGATTCAGGGTGAGGATCAGCTGACGGTGATAAAAAAAGCCCTTGACCTGATGGCAAGGACTGATGAATAAAAAGTTAATCGGCTTGTGATGTTTGTCACAAGCCGATTTTGTTATTTAATTAAGCTCAGAAACCGCCGAGAGTATCGTTGATACCGAGGAAGGCAAGGATTTTTGCAAAGAATGCTGTAACCTTTGCCGCGAAATTTTCGAAAAGCTCTGTCACATTATCGAAGAAGTCCTTATCACCGCCGTCTGTTGTATCGTCGGGGTTGAGATTCTTACGGATTGCGAAGGAATCGATATTTTCTGTCTCGCCGTTTTCGGGATTAACCTCGTAAGCATCAAAATAGAGTGTATCACCAACAATTCTGATACCTGTGAAGATTGAATAATCTGCATCATAAATCGCTTCTGCTCTCGGGAAGAGCTCGTCTGTGAGAGCCGCATCCTTCTGCTTATAAATCTTAACGCCTGAGCAGCCGCTGATAGAATAAACAGTTCCTTCCGGATTTTCCTTGACTGTGTATTCCTTGCCGTTGAAGGTGGTTGTTGATGTTGTAACAGACTCAACCTTGTTGTCAATCATCGCATCTGTACGAAGGTAAACATGATCGTGTCCCTGGAATACGATATCGATATCAAGCTCGGGCATAAGCGTTGATAACTGCTCTCTCATTGCGATAACATCACCGTCATCATAATGTGAGCCGTTTGAATAAACTGCCTTATGTGTTGCAACAAACTTCCACTCGGCATCACTTGACTGCATATCCTCGATAAGCCATTCAATCTGTTCATCGCTGAAGCCTTCATCCTCGTTAAGAAGGTTAGCGTTGAGAACTGCTGTGTGGGTGTTATTGTAATCAAATGAATAATAGATACCTGTTGTTACATCCTGATCGGGTGCGTTTGAGATTGTGAAGTTGGTTACTATTGCCTCTTCACCCATATCCTCGTGGTTGCCTGATGTGGGCATAAACACGGTGTTCATAAAGGTTTCAGAGGATTCGTCAAGAAGCCACTTCCACTGATTGAAGTTATTGCCGTGGTCAACATTGTCACCTGTGCTGAGGATGTAGCCTGATTCGGGATAGAGCTCAGAAGCCTTCGCAAGCACCTTTGCAACTCTCTCATACTGAATCTTTGACATTGACTGTGTGTCGGTAATATGGATGAAGGTTGTCTCGTCACCGCCGTCTTCCATTGTGAAGGTGCCGGTTTCACTCCACCAGCCTCTTGATGCATCACCGATACGGTAAGCATACTTTTTGCCTGCCTCAAGACCCGAAACAGTAACGGTATGTCTGTTCATCGGGAACTCATACTGCATAATGCCTATAATACCGAAGTCGATACCCGGATAGGATCTGATTGTTCTTTCGGTTTCAGCGGTTACTGTTACACCGTCGGGAATGATGTCTGAGCTGTCTGCGAATGCAGGCTCAGCGTATTCAAGAATCTGAATGTCACTGCCCATAACGGTTGATTTTGTATACCAGCTGATGTTTCTTGAGGTTGAATCCTCACCGAAGGTTACAGTGACCGCTGTGGGAAGTCTGTAATTATCTCTTGTAGCCTCAACATCAACCTTACCGTCATAAACGATTGTTGCGTTCATATCGTCAGCAAAATTGTAGTCGAAAACGAAGTCGCGGACAATATTTGCAAGTGAGTGACCGATACCCTCAAGAAGAGACTCTGTTATGTATTCTTCCATAAGATGTTCAACGATACCCATAAGTGAATCCTGATCGAGAACGCCGAAGAACTTGAGCATCGGAATAACTGTATTAGCCATATTCAGAATGCTTGTATCACCGAGGAACAAAGCGTTGAGTGTAACATTGAGAATCTTGCCGATAAGGAAACCGAATGAGCCGAGCGGGAAAAGCTCGTCGATATTAAGCTCAAGGTCGTCAAGAAGCTGATTCTGAAGAAGGTCATTTGCAAGGATGTCGAAGAGTGTGTAGAACATCTGACTTGCAACATCGCCGTTTTCAACATTGTTTATAGCGTCGAGCATAAACTCGTCGTCACTCGGATCGAGTGCGCCGTGGTAAGCGTAAAGAACTGTGTTCATTACGAGATCGTCGAGTGTTGACGGCTCTGTCTTGCTTCCGAGTCCGTATTCGTCATAGAAGGTGTCGTTGGGAAGCTCGGAAACAGGAATTGTAAGAAGCTTGTCGATTGAATTAAGAAGATATTCTGTTGTTGCTTCGGGGTCTGTGAAATAGTGCTTTGAAAGCTGAGCGTCGATATCCTCGAGGAGGCTCATAACATTCTTCATTGTAAGAATACCGACAGGTCCGAGTGTGATACCCTCACCGATAAGTCCGCCGAGAAGCTCCTCAACATCAAGACCGAATACAACCTTAAGAGCCTCAAGGATGCCGTATTCCTGAACAACGGGAGCAAGCTCGTTTACATAACCGCTGAGGAATTCTCTTGCAAAGCCTGCACAACCGCCCTCGTCAAAATATGTGATTTTGATTGATTCCTCTCTGAACGGCTGTTCAAAGGTATAGCCGTTAACCGTAACAGGAAGAACACAGTCAACATCAAAGGTTTCGATATCGAGCTCTGTTTTGCCTGTGTTGTCGGTTGTCATCTCAAACTCACGGAAATAGTTCGGGAATGATGTCAATGATGACATACAAACCTCTGACATTGTTTCACCGTTATCTGAGACAAGCTGAGCGATATCGTTCATATGAATGTGGCCCGTGAAAGCAAAATTCATACCTGCATCTGCAAACTTTTCAGTAATCTCCTGCCAGCCGTCAAGGTTGAAGCCCTTCATAATCTTGTATTCATTGTGGAAATGAGGAACAAGGTTATGATGGTTGACGCCGATTACTGTTTCACCGTCAGCCTTTGCATCAGCGATTTCGTCAAGCACCCACTGAACAAACTCTTCAGACATTGCGCCTGATGTATCACCGATATCCGTACCGTCGTCTGTCATATCAGAGCTGTACTTGCCTGTATCCATCATAATAATGCGGAAACCGTCAGCCTTGACAGAATAAGAGAGCATATTACCCTTGCCTGCCGAAGGAACATAGGTGTGATATGCAAGGTCATAGCCGAGGTCAGCATAAACATCGAGGAACTCTTCGGGAGTTATAGGTCTTGTCTTTTCTTTATATCCGTTTTCATAAGTAACCGCAACATCAGGTCTGTTGATGTCGTGGTTACCGCTGATAACAAGAACCTTGAGTCCTGTATCAGCCTCAAACTTTTCCATACGCTCTGCAAACTTTTCGTGCGCAACATATTCACCGTTTGAGGTAAGGTCACCTGATACGATTACATATTCCATTCCGTTTGACTTTGCGTGCTCCTCGAGCGCTGCAAGTGCAGAATTAAGGATTCCCTCTGATTCATAGGATTCCTTACCGATTGATCTGTTCATTGCATCCATAAAAGCATCGCAATAGTTGCCTGTGAGCTCCTTCGGATAATAGTGGACATCCGAAATCGCCGCAAAGTTTAGCGTTTTTGTCGGTGCAAAGGCTGCCTTGATGACATCCGCCGCATTAGCGCCGAAGGGCACTACAGCCATAAGCATTGCGAGCGCAAGCACGACTGACAAAAGCTTTTTTGTGAAAAGTGCTGTCTTTTTCATTTTATATCTCCTTTAAATGAAATCCGTTATATTTTCTCCGCCCTCTATGCCGAGATATTCGTCGGCGGAGGCAGAATCAATTTCTTCAACATTCCTGAGTCTTTTCTGAATGATGCGGTTTCTGTCCTGCGCCTCTGAGAGCGTTTTGCCTGCCTCGTCAATCTTCTTTCGCGCCTTATCGAGCACGGCTCCGAATTTTTCATACTGAGCCTTGGTAACAGCAAGAAGCTGACGGACCTCGTTTGCCTTTTCGTTGATTGCGACCGCCTTGAAGCCCATTGAAAGAGTGTTCAGAAGGGCGATAATCGTTGTCGGACCTGCAATCATAATGTTTTCGCGCTGAATTTTATCAATTATTCCCGAGCTTGATGAGGTTATCTCTGCATAAAGTCCCTCTGTCGCAAGATACATAATTGCAAAGGGTGTTGTCGAGGGAACATTGATATACTTCTTTATCGTCTTAGCCTCCTGAAGAACTCTGTCCTCAAGCGCTTTTCTTGCCGCCGCAAGAGCGACCGCATCGGCATTGTCCGCCGCCTCACATACACGCTTGTAGTCCTCCATCGGGAATTTTGAGTCTATCGGAAGATATGTAAATTTTGATGAATCGTCACTCGACGGAATTTTAACCGCAAATTCAACAAGGTCTCTTGAGCCCTGAACAGCCGAATAATTTTTGACATACATATTCGGTATCGTCTGGTCGAGGATGCCCTCAAGCTGAATTTCTGCCCAGGTTCCGCGTGCCTTGACATTTGTAAGAACACGGTTGAGCGCCGTAACATTTGTTGTGACTCCGCTTGACAGCTCCTTCATCTCACCGAGAGATTTATAGACATTCTCAAGCTGTTCGGAAACAGTTTTGAAGGAAGAATCCAGCCTTGTTGCAAGAGTCGCAGTCAGCTTTTCGTCAACCGTTTCTCGCATCTGATCAAGCTTCTTTTCGTTGCTTTCCTGCATTTTGCCGATTGCCGCGTCAAGGGTGCGTGTCTGCTTTTCATTAAGCTCGGCACTGCTTGTTCGGATAAGCGTCAGCGAATCTGTCATATCCTTATTGAGCTTTAACAGAGTTTCGTAATTAAGCTTTGTCATCTCATCGAGCTTGCCCGTCATAAGATGAAGTGAATTATTCATCTCGCGGCGGTTGCGCTCAAACTCCTCTGCATTACTGCCCGAGGTTTTCTGAAGATAAAGTGACAGCGCCGAAATCTGTTTTTCAAGCTCCGCGATTCTCGTATCATCCTTGCCCGATTTCACGGTTTTTAAAACATAAAAAATCAGAGCAACAATAATAACACCGAGAGCTGCGATAACATAAATCAATGTATCAGTCAAAATATCACCCTAAGAAAAAATTTAATTTATTATAACAAAAATTTTACAAATTAACAATATAATTAGCGAAAATATATGGCTTTTTTTACTGCGATTTGTTATAATATTTCAGTATTATGTATGTTATTTTTACAAAAACAAAAGATTGTCAAAGAGGTTTTTGAAATGTTCAGAAAAATCCTTTCAATTTTAATTATAGCCGTCATTCTCTGCGGCACCCTCACCGCCTGCGGCGATGATGATGTCAGTCTTGTTATGCCGATTGAATCAGACCCTTTGTGTCTTGACCCTCAGATTGCACAGACAAGAGAGGCAAAACTTATAGTCAACAACTGTTATGAGGGACTTGTCAGACTTAACGATCAGAACAAGATTGTTGAGGGCGTTGCGAAAAGCTGGAGCGTTTCGTCAGACGGACTTGTTTATACCTTTAACCTGCGTGACGATACAAATTGGCAGCTGCTCAAATCCTTCAAGGGCGTGCTTGAGGATGAGAATTATCTCGAGACCTTCAAAACAAGGGTTACGGCTTATGATTTTCAGTTCGCTTTCAGGCGGGCAATCGACCCGATTACGGATTCGCCCGACGCTGAGCTTCTTTATTGCATCAAAAATGCACAGAAGATTCACAGCAGTGAGGCTCAGACAAACGAGCTGGGCGTAAAGGCAACAGACGAATCAACGCTTGTCATTACACTTGAAAGAGCAAATCCCGATTTTCTCAGAATTCTGACTCTCCCCCTGTGTATGCCGTGCAATGAGGAATTTTTCAAGTCAACTCACGCAAAATACGGACTTGCGCTCAAATACACCTTCTGCAACGGTCCGTTCTATCTTGCGCGCTGGGCTGAGGATAATTCTCTCGTTATTTATAAAAACGAGGGCTATGTCGGCGCACAGAAGGTTATGCCGACAGCGGTTTATTTTAATGTCAACGGTGACGAGGAATCTGTTGTATCAAAGCTCAAGCAGCTGACTTATCACAGCGCCTTCATTTCGGACGAAGCCGCATTCAGCCTTACCGACAACAAAAAAGTCGGCTGTGTTTCAGCTGAAAACGAGGTCAGAGGACTCGCCTTTAACTGTTCGGATAAGGTTCTGCACAACGAAAAACTCAGGCAGGCACTTATGATGCTTATAAAGCCCGAGGAAATCAGCAAACCCGAAAATGCACTCTCCGCCGCAACAGGAATTATCCCGGGCTGCTGTCTTTACGGTGAGAGCACATACCGTAACGCGGCAGGCAAGGCATATTCCGTCGTTTATGATGAAAACGCGGCGCGCGCGCTGTGGACACAGGGACTCAAGGAGCTTGAGGCCGAAAATGCAACGGTAAAAATTCTCTGTACCGAGGAATATTCCTCACAGATGCAAAAGCTTATTCAGGTTTGGCAGCAGGTATTGAGCACAACCATCGTCGCAAAGGTAGAAATCGTCGACGACGAGGCTCTCAGCAAGGCAATCAAGGATGATTCTTATCAGCTTGCCGTAACTCAGATTACGGCTAAAACCTCGAATCCGACAGATGTTCTCGAATTCTTTACAACCGATAATTCAAAAAATATTTTCAATTATTCAAGTGAGAATTACGATAAGCTTTATAACGAGGTTATCACAACGCTGTCGGGAGACGGAATTTTATCGGGTATGAAGACCTGTGAGCAGGCACTTATAAACAGCGGTGTTTTCTGCCCTCTATACACCTATGGTGACTATGTTGCTCTGAACAGAGAAGCCCTCGGTATTGCACCGTCCGCCGCACTTGAAAGCATCAGCTTTATCAACGGAGGACTCGACTGAGATGGTTTTTCTTCAAAAAAATAAACCGCTTGCCGTCATTTTTATAATACTGACGGTTGCGGTTATGGTAATAATTTTTATGTTTTCAGCTGATTCCGCTGAGGAATCCGAGGCATTGAGTCAGAGTCTTCTTGATATGCTTGTCAGCTTCATCGGTCAGTTTATCTCGCACAACACTCTGAGAAAGATCGCACACTTTACCGAATTTGCGGCGCTCGGCTTCTGTCTTACGGGCAGTGTCTTTTATGTTTCGAGTAAAAAGAGCTTTACTATCCCCTTTTTATCAGGTGCGCTGTATGCGGTCAGCGATGAAATTCATCAGCACTTTGTTCCCGAAAGAGCGTGCAGAGCTTTTGATATGTTCATCGACTCGTGCGGAGTTGCAACGGGAATCGGAATATTTATGATTCTGATACTTATTATAAAGAAAATATGCGATAAAAATCGGCTTGCAGATTAGTGCAAGCCGATAATTTTATTGAATTTCCTCAATATCGTACGGTGTGGTCTGGTAAACAAAGTAGTTCAGCCAGTTTGAGAAAAGCAGATTCGCGTGTGCGCGCCAGGTTGCAAGCGGCATCTTTGTCGGATCGTCGTCAGGGAAATAATTTTTCGGAATCTGAATATCAAGTCCCTTTTCGCAATCGCGGAAATATTCGTCACGCAGGGTTGTAGCGTCATATTCCGAATGGCCCGTGATAAAAATCTGCTTGCCGTTGTCGGTAGACATTGCATAGACACCTGTCTCATCTGACGACGCAAGAATCTTGAGCGCATCAACCGCCTCTACATCCTCGCGTCTGACACTCGTATAACGGGACTGAGGTACCATAAAGATATCGTCAAAGCCGCGGAAGAGAATTGATCGTTTGTAATCAACCTTATGCGGATAGACACCCGAGATTTTTTTATCAAGACGGTATTTGTCGATACCGAAGTGATAATAAAGTCCCGCTTGCGCGCCCCAGCAGATATGGAAGGTACTAGTTACATGCTTTTTGCTCCACTCCATAATCTCGCAAAGCTCATCCCAATACTCGACATCCTCAAAGGGCATAAGCTCAACGGGCGCACCCGTGATAATCATTCCGTCATACTTTTTGTGCTTGATTTCATCAAAGGTCTTATAGAATGTCAGAAGATGCTCAGCTGAGGTATGCTTCGATTTGTGCGAGCTAGTGTGAATGAGCTCGAGCTCCACCTGAAGCGGTGAGTTACCGAGAATTCGCGCAAACTGTGTTTCTGTTTCAATTTTTTTAGGCATCAGATTCAAAAGTAAAATCTTCAGCGGTCGTATATCCTGAGTAATGGCGCGTGTTTCTGTCATAACGAAGATGTTTTCTTCGTTGAGCACCTTTACTGCAGGCAATTCGTTAGGAATTTTAATTGGCATTTAAATCAACTCTGAAATTAGTATTAAATCTTAATCTTCAACCTTAGCAAGTGCCTGTGCGATATCATCGATGAGGTCCTGAGCGTTCTCAAGTCCGCAGGAGAAGCGCACAAGGTTTGCAGGTACGCCTGCCGCAGCAAGCTCCTCGTCATTCATCTGACGGTGGGTTGCGCTTGCAGGATGCAGACAGCAGGTTCTTGCATCGGCAACATGTGTTTCGATAGCAGCAATTTTAAGGTTCTTCATAAAGACTTCAGCAGCCTTTCTTCCGCCCTTAAGACCGAAGCTGACAACACCGCATGAGCCGTTGGGGAGATATTTCTGTGCAAGTGAATAGCACTTGTCACCCTCAAGTGACGGATATGTTACCCAATCAACCTTGTCGCTTGACTGAAGGAACTTTGCAACAGCAAGTCCGTTTTCACAATGTCTTGCGATTCTTACATGAAGGCTCTCAAGTCCGAGATTGAGAAGGAATGCATTCTGAGGAGACTGGATTGAGCCGAAGTCACGCATAAGCTGTGCTGTCGCCTTTGTGATGAATGCGCCTGCGTTGCCGAACTTCTCGGCATAGGTGACGCCGTGATAGCTGTCGTCGGGTGTACACAAGCCGGGGAACTTGTCAGCGTGTGCCATCCAGTCAAAGTTACCTGAATCAACGATACATCCGCCGACGCCTGCGCCGTGACCGTCCATATACTTTGTGGTTGAATGAGTTACGATATCTGCGCCCCATTCAAATGGACGGCAGTTGACGGGTGTTGCAAAGGTGTTGTCGATGATGAGAGGCACGCCGTGAGCATGTGCAGCCTTTGCAAATCGTTCGATATCAAGCACATTGAGTGCAGGGTTTGCAATAGTTTCGCCGAAAACAGCCTTTGTATTCGGACGGAATGCTGCCTCGAGCTCCTCGTCTGAACAGTCGGGCTCAACGAATGTGAATTCGATACCCATTCTCTTCATTGTAACTGCGAAAAGGTTGTATGTTCCGCCATAGATTGTTGATGAGGAAACAACATGGTCTCCGCATGAAGCAAGATTGAATACAGAATAGAAGGATGCCGCCTGACCTGATGAGGTAAGCATTGCTGCCGTACCGCCCTCAAGCTCGCAGATTTTAGCCGCAACGGCATCGTTTGTCGGATTCTGAAGTCTTGTATAGAAATATCCCGAAGCCTCAAGGTCAAAAAGCTTGCCCATATCTTCGCTTGTAGCATATTTGAAGGTTGTGCTCTGAATAATAGGAATCTGTCTGGGCTCACCGTTACCCGGAGTGTAGCCGCCCTGAACGCACTTGGTTTCGATTCTTAAATCACTCATAAAAATACCTCTTTTCTAAAAATAAAACCGTCCCAAAGTAATAACTTTGAGACGGGAAATATACCCGCGGTACCACTCAAATTGCAGTTGATACTGCCACCTTTAGACTCTGACAAGTCCTATACCCTAACGCGGTAAGACGGAAAACCCTACTGTCATTTCAGATTTTCAGCTCGGAAGCCATAGGCATCTGAAGCTCTCGTTATCGGCTCGCACCAACCGCCGATTCTCTTGAAACTGACACTTCTGCCCTCTTCGTCACAGCTATTAAATGAATGATAGCACTTTAACAACGAAATGTCAACAGAAATTTATTCAGAGGCGGCGTAACCTCCGTGAAAAAGCCTCATATAATGTTAGTGAGGCTTTATGTCTCAAAAATCAAAAAGGAGAAGAATATGGCTACCTTTTTCAATCAGGCAACACTCAGCTATAACGGAAATACCGTTAATTCAAATATTGTAACAGGTGAGCTTGTTGAGGTTATCTCTGCGACAAAAACCGCTCTTACAGGCGAGTATGGCGTGGGCGATACAGTCAGCTATGCCGTTAACATCGTAAACACAGGCACAACAGCTTTTACAAATCTTACGGTAACGGACGACCTTGGTGCTTATACCTTTAACGGAACAGCCATTGTCCCTCTGACTTATATCGACGGCTCAGCCAGATATTTTATAAACGGCGACCCTACTGCCACACCGACAGTTACTGCAGGACCTCCGCTTACAATAAGCGGTGTAACTGTACCTGCCGGCGGTAATGCAACAATTATTTATTCAGCAAGAGTCAATGAGTTTGCACCGCTCGGCACAGATGCCGTTATCACAAACACAGCAACAGTTACAGGCGGAGGAATCAGCACTGATATCGCCGCGCAGGCAACAGTTCCCGCAGAAAGCGACACATCTCTTACAATCACAAAGTCTCTTAATCCTACAACAGTTGCCGATAACGGTCAGCTGACCTATACTTTCGTTATCCAGAACACAGGCACAGAGCCTGCAACAGTTGAAGATAATGCAAGCATTACGGACACATTTGACCCGATTATCGATATCACAAGCGTGACCTTTGAAGGAACAGCTTGGACTGAACCTGCAAATTACACCTATGATGAAGCAACAGGACTTTTCACAACAGTTCCCGGACAGATTACGGTTCCCGCCGCAACAATCACACAGAACCCGACAACAGGTGCATTTATCGTCACACCCGGCACGGTAACACTTACGGTTACGGGAACGGTATAAGATAAAATTTTAAGGCTGTTGCAAAATGCAACAGCCTTTTGAATTGCGATATTAAATCTTAATATTCTACAACGCCTTCGTAGACCTTGTATGTATCGCCGTTTACGAGGATTGTTTCGTCTGTGTATGTGATGACGAGGTCGCCGCCGGGCATCTTGACTGTGATATCCTCGCCCTTGACGCACATTCCGAGCTCCGTTGCAACAACAACCGTTGCCGCCGCCGAAGCACCGCAGCTAAGGCTTTCGCCGTTGACAGCACGCTCGTAGCATCTGAGCTTGATTGTGTTCTTGTCAATAACTCTTGCA
>JAZQGS010000035.1:0-62198 GCA_045540195.1 Acutalibacteraceae bacterium | reverse complement strand
GACCCCGGCGAGAAAACATAAGTTTCGCAAGAGACGGAACTCACATGGAGGTATTTTTATGAAGAACACAAAGAGAATCGTATCATTCCTGCTTTCAGCGATAATGGTGGTAACAACCTTCCTCGCTGTCGGCCCGGTGTTCACGATCGAGGCTGAAGCGGCTGATGATATTACCATTGGCGGTATCACGCAGACACATGTTGTTGACAACTATGAGTCGATCTATAAGGAGTATCAAGCGAGATTTTTCAGTGAAACCGGTTCTGACAACTGGCCTACAGATATGGTTATTCCCGGACTATCTTCCAATAACGATTATACTCCGCAGGGTATGACGTATTGGCATGCAAAGGAATGGATTCTTATCTCTGCTTATGATGCAAGCGGAGAGGGCAAGAATTCAGTTATCTACGCCATTGACATTAAATCGGGTAAATTTGTTGCTTTGTTCAATATCTATAACAGCAATGGAACAAAGAACACCAGCCACGGCGGCGGTATTGCTGCGTCCGAATATAACTTCTATTATGCAGATAAGAATTCAGATATCAGTTACTGGCCTCTTGCAGAAATGGATGTTGCAGAAGGAAAAGCGTACGATATTAAGATTTACGACACTATTGATTGTTCAGGTGAGTTAAACGGAGCAGCAACATCATACTGCTGTTACGATGAAGGTGTTCTCTGGGCAGGTAATTTTTATATTTCAAGTGACGATAGATATAACAAGCCTGCCAATGGTTCTTATGAGAGTATGATTATGGGTTATAAGCTTGTTGGTTCAAACTCTGCAGACGAGTGGGCATACCTTAAAGGCGCTTATAGTAAGCCTATTAAACTTACTGCAACATCAGGTACGGGATCTGCCAATGATGCAAACCTCAATTGGAAAGCGACACAAAAGTCCGGTATTGTGACTGTTACCGGTTCAATTACTGCGCCAACGTCGTATGTCGGCGAGTTTTGTCCTTCATTTGCTTCTTTTGAATTGACAGAGGGCAATTCCTATATACTTGAATTTACGACTAACACAGATAAGGGTCTGTCTGACCTTTACATTTTTGCGCCTAACGGAAAAGGTCATACTAATGTTAAACAGTCTTCACAGACAACTGTAACAGAGCTTGCTGACGGAACCTACCGTTACCGAATGGAGTTCGTAGCAGGTCTCAAGCCTACTGGAGCTGATTCAGCTTGGCCGGCAACGCAGTCTACGGACGGCTCTTTTACGGGTACGTATACAATGCGTTTTGACCAGGATGCTATTCAGGTGGGTGAAGCACGAGACTTTACGATGTCTAATATCAGAATTTCGGAAACACCGATAAATTTGCTTAAATATAAGAGTGTCAGCAATAAATTTGACAACAGTAATTGTTCCGGTACATACAGCTTTACAGAAAACACAAAAAACAACACACTGACAGTTTCAGGTACGGTGACAAACAGCGGAACTGCCACAGCAGCAAATACATATACCAACAGCTCGGATATAGTCGCACCTCTTGTTGAAGGAGAAAGCTATACATTGGAGTTTACTTCAACGAGCAATAAAAACTATGTGTATGTGTGGGCTCCGAACGGATTGTTTTCAACGTTGAGTGATGTTAGAAAAGTTGAAAGCATTGGCAACGGCAAGTATAAGTATTCGTTTACTTTTACTGCGGGCAAGAGTCCGGCTCAACGCGATTCAGGGGAGCTTAATTGGCCGAAAATTCAAAGCATTGACGGAACGTATACCGGCTTGCATCGTTTCCGTTTTGATCTCAATACTATTCCTGTTGGTTCGACTTACTTTGAAATAACTGACATAAAATTAAGAAAAACAGACTCAACGTACCTTGATGTCAGATCAATTCAGGCAGGTGAAGCGGGGGATCCGACCTATTGCATAGCCGTTGATGAGACTATTGACAGAATTCAGTACGCAATGGTTGACAAAGGTAAGCTTTACATCAGCCGTTCGTGGAGTCGTACGGAAAGTGCAAACCATATTCGAGAGCTTGATATAGCTGAAATTGATATCAATTCTCCGGGAACAAAGGACCTTACAATTAACGGTCAGAGCAGAAAGTGTCATTTTATTGAATCTACGGCAAGTACTTTCAGCAGATTTGGCGGAAAAGCATCGGAAGCCTCTCGCTCAAAGATGTTGTATATGGGTGAGGCACTCTGTGTTATCGATGATTATCTTTATATGTTCGGCGAAAGTGCTGCTTGGACTTACAACGGCAAAGAAGACAGTAAGTGCTCCGAACCTATCGACGTTATCTGGAAAATTGACCAGTATGCAATCAATAATAATGCCCGAACTGTAACAGAAGATATTAAGGCTAGTCACTATGTGAAAGTTAACAATATGAGTGAGCTTACTTCCGGTGATGAATACCTTATCGTTTTCGAATCGTCCGTTAAAGACAGAATAAAGCAGAAGAATATTCTCTATGCTCTTGATTCTTACGGTGGTTACGGTGACAGAAAATTACCTAAAAAAGATAGTGCGAATAAGGATCTTACCGGCGACTCAATGGGTGTTGTTGGCTATAAGATAGTAAGCTACAGTACAGAAGGCAACAATCTTTATATTGATGAAACCGTGGACGAAAGAAAATCAATCCGTTGGATGGTAACGCATAACGGCAGCGGCGGACAGTTGAAATTGGCTAATATGGACCACTTCTACAGCCAGAATCCGTATCTCAACTTTGATTTCAGAACGTTTACAATGTCAACGGGTACAAGCTCGGAGGTTAATGGTGGCTATCTTACGGTGGCATCCGGACCGGAAGGAAAGTTTTATATTTCTTCAACGTTATCTAACAGTAAAGGATCATATCTGTGGTGTAACGACGGTTCCGACATTAACCCGAACGGACTCCAAATTTATACTGATTACTATAAATCACAAAACCCGTCATATACCCCTGTCTATGCGGGCGTTACTGAAGTAGCCGGAACCTTCCATAGTGACGGTATGTATTATTATGGTTCAGGTGGCGGCAACGTAATGGGAGGAGCTGTTCAGGATTACTCTCTCGGGCAGTTCAGCTTCTACAAGCGTGTACCTGATTCACATACCTATACCGCTGAAACCCAGGTTTATACCGACTTTAATGCTGAAGTTCAGTCGGACGGTACTTATAACCTTACACTTGATACTTATGCTACAGCATCTCTTCAGTACCGAAAGCTTGCAAGTGCGAGACCGACGGACTATGTTCTTGTTCTTGATACGTCGAGCTCGATGTCTACGACGGATTGTACGGGATATAGAAGACATGAGAGCTTTGACCTTGAAGCGGCGGCAGGAACTGAAGATGCCGGTAAAGTGACCAGTGAAGGTGATACCGCTACATATACAGGAAAGATGTGGATTCAGCATACAGACGGAGTTATGTGTAGCGTCAGCGTGCAGGTAATTGGCGCAGGTCAGGGTAGTTACGACTGGGCTAATGTTACTAACAAGCAAAAACAGAAACTTTATTTGTGGTATACGCATCCTACGACTGGTGTTCAGTATTGGTTTTATCCGGAAAATGATGATATGCAGGGTACGTGGAAAACGACAAAACCGTCAAGCCCCGTTATACAGCTTGAAGGTATCAAGACTGGTACAGGTATTTATGAAGCAGATCGTCTTCACAACAGAAATGTATTCCGAGGTATTTGTTATGAGTATCGTTCGGATTCTTCCAGAATTGATAATCTGAAAACTATTGCAAATGCTTTTGCAGCGAAGGTTTTTGCTCAGAATTCTAACAACAGAGTCGCCGTCGTAAGATACGCCGATAACGTTTACAGCGGCGCCAACAGCTACACGGGTATGATCAAGCCCTCGGGCTTCGTGAGCGTTTCAGGCGGCTTCCAGTCGGGCGATTATACGAATGCGTTCTTCTCGTCGAGTCAGGTGTCGACACTGAGAAGCTCTATTGATAATATATCGGCCGGTACCAACACCTATACCGATTACGGCGTAGATATGGCGGCGGGTATCTTGAAAAATTCAGGCTCAAATTACCTTTACGGCGGCGACCGAAGCGCCTGCGTTATTGTTATTACCGACGGCGCACCGGGAATTGACGGTGATATTTCAAACCAGATGGCGACGACTACTGCTGTAGCAAATACGACGGTTGAGGCTGCTCACAAGGTGAAGAAATTGGGTGCTTACGTTTACACCGTACGAGTCGGAAGCACCGAGTATTCAGGCTTCAACACGACAGCGTTCCTTTCATATACCTCCTCCGAGCATATCGATGCCGAGGGTATGAAAGCTGACGAGATAGGATCAAAAAATACACAGAAAGCAGACTATACGATTGAAGTTGCAACGTCAGGCTTTAACTGTAACGTGTTTACGGATACCCTTATAAAAGAGGTAAATGACAATGCTTTGAACGCTCTCGCTAAACTTGATGCAAACGCAATTATCCGAGAAAAACTCAATCTGAACGCTTTCGATTTGTCTCAATCAACGATACAGGTTGGTACGCAAAAAGCTAAGTATGACGGTGCAATGCGATTGTCTTTTGAGGATGAGATTACACTGCTTGAAGAGGGTGGCGAGAATGCTGACGGAACGCTTCAAAAGGACTATGTTTTCAACAGAACGACGGGTGAATTTAAGGTTACGAACTATGACTACTCTTCAAACTATGTTGCAACCCATACGGTTGAAGCAGGTACTGCTAACAAGCTGACAATCAAAATTTCCAATGTATGGCCGAGCAAGTCAGAAATTAATACAGGCGATATTAATTCAGACTATGTTAATGTGTTGGCTAACATTGAAGAGCCCACAGGTGTTTATGCTAGACAATCGGATATGACCCCAACCGGCGGCGATAAGCACAAAGGCTTCCCCGTTGCACGTGTTGTTGTACCGCAATACACCTATGTTCTTGACTACGGAATAGGTATGCTGGACGTTGATATCGATGGCACGCTTATTTCTGTTGATACTGAATTTCAGAAGCAGAGTAGTTATAGTCTTGCAAAATCAAGCGCAGGAACTTCACTCTCTTTTGAGAATCTCCAGCAGGATATGACCTACACAATCAATAAGGATGCAACGGGTATGCAACGATATTTCGTTCTTATCCAACGCCCGAACGGTGAGTATGACTGGTTCGCTATCAATATTGTTCCGGCAACAAATGTTTATTTTGAACAGGATATTTTTGCTGTAAGCAATAAAGCTCAAGCCACATGGTCATCTGAAGGTTCGGTCAATTTTGACCGCCAGTCCATTTCTCTCTGGGATGATGTTTACGGTTTTGACGAGAATTATCTTGCCGATAACAGCAATTACTCTCAGGGTGCGGCTATCAAAACAACGGTCACTTCAACAAATAACCGCAGTGATACGATGAAGACGACCTTCAATGGTAACGGAGCAGATATTTACTCCGTCTGCGGTCCGACAACAGGCATACAGGTTATCGCGTTCCGAGATACAACACAGCCTAAACAGTCAAACGGACTGTATCCGATAGCTAAGTCGTATGTTGTTGATACATTCTATAACGATACAAACTATCCGGGTCCGCTTTATCAGGTGCCTATTGTCCGTTTTGAAGGCGATTATAAGAAATACGAGGTAGAGATTACTTCTGCTTATCTCAGTATAGCGGGTGCTCTCCAGTCTCAATCCGTCGAATCGGCTGTTATTGATGAAAATGGTACAATTTCTTACACAAGTGACTTTACAAACGATAAGGAATCTGTTATACTTGAACAGCTCGGCTTCGAAGAGCTTATCGGCACTGATGTTGAGTTCGTCTGGTACAGTGAGGATTCTGTCCTCAACGGTGGCAGCGGTGCTCAGGGTGCTGATGAAGGAGCGTTCACAACTCAGGCGCTGAATTATATTCCTCTCGATTCCTATATCGATGGTATCAGAGTTTATCATCCCGGCGGTGATAATATGGATACTTACTATAAGGATTCAGAGAAGGGCGCGAAGTACTACAATGTGTTCGATAATATGAGAGCAGGTACATTCTCAGGTAGCGGTATTTCATACATCTACGGAACACAGGGCGGTCAGGAGCTGAAGTTTGCAGAAGAGCTTGAGAGCTTCTTTAAGGGGCGTCCGAAGAACGAGGTTTACCTTGAACACAGCGGAGAAAACGCAATCACCTTTACGGTTGATAATCTTGATGAAAATTCAAGAGTAATGGTCAGCTTGCGTACCGCTCAGGGTTCACCTAAGGCTGTGGTAAACACTAGACAGTTTAAAGACGGTACACTCTCTAAAATGGAGATGTACTATGATATCACGGATTATATCGGTGAGATAGTTGACGGTAAGGCAACTGTAACAATTAGGAATGTCGGCAACGGTCTTCTTGCGGTAGACAATATTAAGATTACGGGTGCAGGCGGAATCGCCGCACAGAGTGTATTGTCAGATGTTTTCGAGATTTTCTCTCTTGATATTGTCGAGGTGGATCCGACGAAGCCTATCAATATTCAGTCAAGTGATAAGGTAGAAATTCCGCTTCCACCGGTTGCCGATGAACCCGAAGACAACGAGCCCGACGACGGTAATGATGATATTGTTCCACCGTCCGACGATAACAATCCCGAAGAACCCGCTGAAGACGGCTTCTTCGCTAAGGTTGAATCCTTCTTTGTGAAGATATTCAACTTCTTTAAAAATATCTTCAACAAAGTTTCAACTTTTTTAAAGTTTTAAGGAGGGTGAAAAGTGAAACAATATTTTAAGCCTATTTTCCGTCTCGCGGGTAATGTACAGAACCCTGGTGAACAGGTCAGTTGTGCAACAAAAAACGGTGATCTTGAGTTAATTGCAGCGATTCTTGGTGTAAGTGTTGAGCAGTTAGGCGATCCTGATGCTTTTGCACAAATGGAAAACTGTGCCTTGGCTTATCCTGATGTTTATTGTAAATTTACTGCTACAGCCTTTGGCAAGGAATCTCTTTTTCAGTCATAATTCAAGATTTTCAAACACCCGTGTGATTCGTCACACGGGTGTTTTTCTTTGTTTTATTCGTTATCCGACAGAATGGGATAGATATCCGACATTTTACCCGATGAATGATGTTGACTTTTGACTAATTCTTATGATAGGATTATCCTAGGTTTATCTATATACAATTCTACGGAGGTTTTTATATGAAAATAACAAGGAGATTTGTATCATTTGCGCTTTCTGCAATAATGATTATTACGACATTTCTGGCTGTCGGGCCTGTGTTCTCAATCAAGGCCGATGCGGCGACAATAAAAATAGGCGATTATGAGCAACTCGATATCAATATAGCTAACTATGAGCATTATCGTCAAATCTTTTTTGACGGTGAAGGCACAAACTGGCCGACTGAGTTTGTTATCCCGGGTCTTGAATATTGCACGCCTCAGTCGGTAACATATTGGGCGAAGCGAGACTGGGTTCTGATTTCTGCGCAAAATAGTAATGGAACAAGGCATTATATCTATGCTCTTGATGCCAAAAGTGCGGATTTTGTGGCGTTATTCGCAATTCGCAACGGCAGTCAGTATGATTATTTGACTTGTTCAAATTTCAGTATTGCTGCATCAGAACATAACCTTTATTTTATAAGCTCTGATTTGACACAAATTGGTTATTTTCCTCTTTCGTACATAGATATTGATTTAAAATCTGAACCGGAGCAAAACAAATGGTATATTGATATGGCTGGCACGATCAATTTTGCTGCAGAATTCCATAATGCACCGCTTGCATATTGCGGAATTGATGACAATATTCTCTGGATGGGTAACTGCTACGGCTCAGCTTCTTCAGTAAAGGCTTATAATGATACATACCCGAGCGCGCTTATGGGATATCAGCTCAAGGGCTCATCGTCAGCTGAAGAATGGAATAATCTGAAGGATTCTTCATCAACTGATTGCGCCGGCAATCCGACATATTGTGTGCTGTTTAACAACAATCTTACCGACATTCAGCACGCATCGGTCAACAACGGAAAAATTTATATTCTTCGTTCTAATTCTCAGCTTGTCTCCGGCGGCTCGGTTCGTTCATTTGACATTGCTGATATTGATATCAATTCACCCGGTGACACAAGGCTTACAATTAACGGCAAAGAAAAGGATTGCCATATCGTCAGTAGCGTTGAAAAGTCATATAGCGGAAATCAGGTTCTTCAGAACGGCGAAGCTTTCTGCATAATCGAAGATTATATTTATATGTTCGGTGTGCAAGCATACGGTAGCAATTCAAGCACCGCTCCGCTTCAGATGCTCTGGAAGGTGGATCAGCACAAGCTCAATGGTGTTACTCGTCCCGATGTTGATGACGATGTTAAGGCAAGTCACTATGAAAAAGTGGATAACCTGAGTGAGATTAAAGAAGACGAAGAGTATATCATCGCTTATAAATCCGAAAACAAAGATCCCGTAACGCAGAAGGAGATTTATTATCTTCTTGACTCGTTCGGCGGTTATGGCGGAAAGAAGCTGCCGAGGAATGATTCCCCCAACCCGGATGGAAGCAACACGGGTGACTCGATCGGTGTTATCGGTTATGCGCTGAGTGATTATGCAATCGACGGTGACAATCTTTATATCAGCGATGAGGTTGATGAAAGAAAATCAATCCGCTGGAAAATCTCTCACAGTGGCAGTGGCTCTAATCTCAGACTTGAAAATATGGATTTTTATTTCGGCAACAGCAAATATTTTACTTTCGATTACCGCCATATCACAATGGCTACCGACAGCAACATAACTCTAAATAATATGAGCATTAAAGCCGAACAAAACAGCAAATTTTCTATCATATATCAAAATATGTATTATCTTTGGTGTAACGATAATACCGATACTGCAATTACAGAGAAATACAACGAACAGTACAGCAGTCACGGTAAGACCGAATATACACCTAACTATGATAAATTGACTGAGGCAAACGGAACCTTCCACTCGGATGCGAAACATGCGCAAAATCTGGGAAGCGGAAATTTAACAGATGGTGCGGTTGATTCAAAGTTTTCACAGTTCTACATATACAAGAGGGTAAAGGATCCGTACGCTTCAGATGAAGGTACCAATATCAGAACAGATTACAATGTTAAGCTCAACGAGAACGGACTGTATGATATCACTATCGGATCATACGCAACATCTGAGATAAATTATTATAAAAAGCTTAGCTCATCAACAAAACCGACAGACTTCATATTTGTTATGGATACATCGGATTCAATGGATGCAGCTTTTGGAAAGATCAATGCTAAAATAGGATTAACTGTTGATTATTTGGCAATGCAGACAGATTTTTCAAGCACAAGTAAGGGGGACTATGTAACAGGTCTTTATGATAATGGACAAGGACCGACTGACCGAGAAACAATAGAGTATTATAAAGCGTCCGATGGGACATATCACCCTCTCAGACTTGCAATTAAAGTGGTTGATCGATATAAAAGTTGGGGCACGGAATACTATACTAGTTATTATTGGGTTTATTATGAGAGGGACGACAAAATTTATGTAATTAACAATGTTGACGGAAAAGCCACAACAGATGGTTGGACAGAAGGGGTTTTTAAGAGCAAAATAGAAAATGAACCTTCAGATAAATCTAAGGGTACGCGAACAGATCAAACAACTGGCAATTCTCTTAGTTCTTCACTAAGTTCAACTTTTACGAATATTCCATACTATACAATCTCAGAAGGAACAAACGACGATGGTCGTCTTGGCGGTATGAGAGAGTATATCAGGCAGATGGTTGACAGAATTAAATCACAGGATAGTGCTAATCGAATTGCTCTTTGTCAGTTTACCGGAACGCCGAATAACAGCACCGACAACTCAACCGGCGGAGCATTTACCGGATTTTTTATAAACAGTAAAGATACCAGAGTGCAGATTGAAAACAGCTATAATGCTGATAGCAGTGATTACTCCGATGCTTTCCACAATGTCGACAAACAGAACCACCTGAATAACATCAGCAACATCATAAACAAATTTAACACGGATACGCCTGACGGATACGGTAACGGCGGCGGTTCGGATTTATCCTATGGTATGTATATGGCATACAAGATGCTTGAGAAAAGCGGGGAGGATTATTCTTATGACGGCGGCCGCCATGCCTGCGTTATTGTTTTGACTGACGGCGGAATCACTACGGATGACAGTAAAACTTCATTTAATGACGATATCAATAATATCGCCAATAAATCGATAGAGATTTCCAAGAAGATCAAAGCTATGGGAGCGTCTGTTTATACAATGCGAATCGGAGAAGAGGCCATCTCGGAATTTGATACAAATAAATTTTTAAGCTATCTTTCATCTGAATATCTTGAGGCGACTGATCGTATCAACATCGGAGATAGCCACCCTGCCGATGTTGATTATACTTATGAATTGCTTATGGATACAGCATCAGTTTCAAACTATGGTCTTGGATTCTTTAACGATGTTATTGCCAACAGATTACACACCATGGCAAGATTTGATGATTCAGCTATCATCCGCGAAAAATTTGACACGAATGTCTTCAGCTATGTAAGCGACACTTCAACGGTTTCGGCTCAAAAGGTCAAGGCGTACTACGATGCACTAGGCAGGCTTACCTTTGACTATGATTCCGCAGAAGCACTGACCAATCCCAACATAGATTGGAACAGCGGTCAGATTACTGCTAACGGATTTGATTATTCGAATCATTATGTCGGCAAAGACACAGCAACAAAGGACGGAACAGCTAGAAAATTTGTTATTACCATCAAAGATGTTGCGATTAACGAGAACTGTGCAAACAAAACAGACCCGACAGCAGATTATGTAAACACTCAGGTTGATATAAATTCTTATGTAGGTCTTTATCGTGATTTGGATGATTTGATCGCGAACTCTGTATACAAGGGCTTTCCGTCTGACCGAATCAGGATTCCGCAGTATACTTATGTGCTTGACTACGGAAAGATAATGAATGATCCGCACATCAACGGAAGAATTATTTCAATTGACACTCAGATGCGCGAACAGAATCCGGATACCCGGACTCCGTTTATGCCGTCTGACCTTGATATCAGGGTTAACGGAACAACCTTTGATGTGAACGATGAGCAGGAGCTTAAATATCTGGTAACGCCTATGGCGGACGGCTCTACGGGTGCTTATGCATTCATTCAGCGCCCCAACGGTGATTTCGATTGGTTTAAGCTCAATATCGTTCCTGCGTCAACTGTTTATTTTGAAGAAACAGTCTTCGAGACCAAGGCTAATGACAATAAAGCGTGGTCAAATAACGGAACCGTGGAGTCCCTTTATCAGGATCTTTCGTCCGACGATGATATTTACGGCAGAGACAGCCATTACGAAAACAGCACCTCTGCTTATTCCAACGGAACATATTCTTCTGCTACGGTTTCTGAATCGGAGAAGAGGAGTAACACTCTTACAACGACCTTTACAGGCAAGGGCTTTGACCTTTATTCTGTCTGCGGTCAGAATACGGGCGTTCAGGTTGTGTCTGTCAAGAATAGCAGCGGAAGCATTGTCAAGTCGTATGTAGTTGACACCTATTTTAGCGGTGAAACCTTCACTCAGGTTCCGATTGTCAAGTTCAGGGGCGACTATGCGACTTATACCATTGAGACCACTGCGGCATATCTGCCGAGTATTTCGGGCGCGATTGTCAACAGACCGCAGACCTTCGGTATCCGCGACGCTCAGGCTGTGTCCGAGACAGCAGAATTCGGTGAAATTTATGAGGATGTTATTCTCTCCGAGCTCGGCTTTGAGGAGCTTATCGGCTCTGATGTCGAAATGGTTTATTTCGATGAGTCTTCAGTCCTTAACGGCGGCGACGGTGCTTTTGCGGCCGATGCAGAAGCCTTCACAACTCAGTCCGACTCTGAGCAGGAGACTCTGTCTCTCGAAAACTATGTCGACGGCTTCAGAATTTACAATCCCGTTCCGCAGGAATCCGAAATCTACTATAAGGAATCTGAAAGAAACGCCACATATTTCAATGTCATTGACATTCTCAAGAGCTCAGATCAGGTTATGAACGGAACTGTTGCGGACGGAATCACCTTTGTTGAAAGCACCGGTGACGAAACTATTGTTTCAACATACGAGTCTAAGAATGCGCCTAAGGGTGAGCTTTATCTTAAGTCGAACGGAACAGATGCACTCGCATTTTCGATTCCGCAGTGGGATGACACTATGCGTATTATGATAAGTGTCCGTGCCGCAAAGGGCTCACCGACAGTAACGATCAACGGCGGACAGTATACCGTCTCTTCGAAGACCGAGACTTATCTTGATCTGACTGATGTTGTTAATAATGGCAATATTTCGATATCCAACACAAGCACAGACGGAAGTCTCCTTGCAATCAACAGCATCAAGTTTGTCAACGCTCCCGAGAGCAACACCTTCTCGGCGCTCAGCGATATAACAGAGATTGAGAATCTTCTGTCAATGCCCGAATTTGATTTTGATTTCGGCGTGTCAGACAGCGATGATTTACCGTCAATCAATCCTGACGGACCTGTGATGCCTGAGCTTGACAGCTTTTTGGCAAAAACAGAGGCTTTCGTTGTGAGAATTTTTGAGTTTTTCAAAAGAGTTCTCAGCTTTGTATGGTCTGTCGTAAACTGAAAAATTTTATTCACCCGTGTGAGCAATCACGCGGGTGAATTTTTTTATTTACATATTTTGCATTTCGACAAAATTACTGCAATTTTGTTGACTTTAAAACCCATATATAGTATTATATGATTAAGTATTTATGTAAAATCGGAGGGGTATGATGTTTGATATTCACTGTCACATTTTGTACGGTCTTGACGACGGTGCAGACAGCCTCGACGATTCTGTTAAGATGATAAAGCTTGCTTACGAGGGCGGTACCCGCGCGATGATTGCAACACCGCACTGTAATGTTCCGAATTCCTTCAGAAATTATCATTCTCCGCTCTTTGCCGAGCGCCTTTCTGAGATTTCTGACAGGCTGGCGCGGCTCGGCATTGATGTTGCTCTTTATCCGGGTCAGGAGGTCTTCTGCTCGGGCAGACTGATTTCACTTCTGAACTCGGGGCAGGTTATCACGCTTAATTCCTCACGCTATATCCTTGTTGAATTTGATTTTAACGAAAATTCCGCTTCGGCGTATGTCAAGCTCGAGCAGCTTGTCTCTGAGGGACTCGTCCCCGTTGTGGCGCATCCCGAGAGATATGCCTTCGTCTGCGAAGAGCAGGATGCGGCAATGCGTATGAAGGATATCGGATGTCTTCTGCAGGTCAACAAGGGCAGCATAAAGGGAGCCTTCGGCAGAGCTCCGTTTATTGCGGCAAGACGGATTCTCAACGAAAGACTTGCCGATTTTGTTGCAAGTGACGGACACAGCCCTTATGTCAGAACGCCGTTCCTTGCGGATGCTTTTGAAATTATCTGCGATACCTGCTCTATGGATTACGCTGAGCTTCTGTTTGAAGAAAATCCGCGTGCGGTTATCAATAACGAAGAAATTTACCCATTCTGATCCGTGGTTTTTACAGAGGTGCTTTTTAAATGATGAGAGTTTTAAGAATAGCGGTGCTCGGTCTGTTTCTGGTCGCGACCGTTTTCTCGGGAGCCCTGTTCATAAAAGAAAAAATAAATACAGACAAGACAATCCCTCAGATCACAATAGATCAGGAGATTATCGAGGTCAGCTTCAATGCGACAAAAGAGGAAATGCTCAAGGGCGTTACCGCTTATGACGAAAAGGACAAGGATCTGTCAGACAAGGTTATAATCGAATCGATTTCAAAGT
The DNA here is from genome assembly GCA_045540195.1 of Acutalibacteraceae bacterium. Taxonomy (GTDB): domain Bacteria; phylum Bacillota; class Clostridia; order Oscillospirales; family Acutalibacteraceae; genus CAG-488. The sequence continues at coordinate 48,400 of JAZQGS010000035.1, read as the reverse complement.
TTATCGAGGAGGGTGTCTGTAAGGTGACCTATGCGGTATGCGACAGCAACAACAATGTTGCGACTGCTGTCCGCAAGATAAAATACAAGAATTACAAATCACCCACATTCGGTCTTTCGGGCTCTCTGTGCTATTCTCTGTATGAGCACATTAACCTTTTTGAAATTCTTACTGCAACCGATTGCATTGACGGCGATGTTTCAAAGGATATCGTTGTTACCTCAAAGGATTTTGCAGGCTCAACCGCTGGCGTTTTCAATGTCGAGGCAACCGTTACAAACAGCAAGGGTGACACAAGCACCATCAAGCTGCCGCTTGTCGTTGAGGACAGAATGCCCGGTGCACCGACGATTACACTCAACAACTATCTTGTTTATACTCCCGTCGGAAAGACGCTTGATTTTAAGCAGTATATCGCGGCATCGACAGACGAAATCATCAATCCCCCCGTTGAAAGCATCAGGATTGAATCAAATGTCGATTTCAGCAAGGCAGGCACTTATTCGGTTCATTATTACGCAACCGATGAGATGGGTGCTCAGGGACACACAATGCTTATAGTGATTGTAGGATAATTTTATGGATAAAAAAATTACTATTGAAATTTACAGTATTCTCAAGGACCTGATATACAACGCGTGGGTTATCATCCTCAGCGTGCTTATCGGTCTTATGGGCGTATATATTGCGAGCGTGCAGTTCTACACCCCCGAATACACCTCATCGGCAACAATCGTTGTCAATCAGAAGAGTGTTATGTCAGAAAACTTTTCAAGCTTCGGTATGGCGAGTGAAATGGCAGGCGTTATTTCTCAGGTGCTCGCCGACCACTCTGTCAAGGAAAAGGCCGCGGAGTATGCCCAAAAGGATTATTTCAACGGCAATCTCACTGCTTCAAACATAACAGACACAAACTTCATCCGCATCAGCGTCACATCCTCAAGTCCGCAGACCTCCTACGAGCTGCTGACAGCGGTGCTTGCGGTGTATCCTCAGGTTTCCGACAATGTCTTTGACAATGCGGTTATCACACCGCTGACTCTGCCGACGATGCCTCACGGCCCGTCAAACAATCCTGCAAAGGAGAATCAGAGTCTTGTTATGTCTGCCTGTGCAGTTTTATCAGCGGCAATAATTATCGTTCTTTCGATTATCAGAGACACCGTCAAAAACGAGCAGGTTTTTGAAGAGAAGGTTGATGCAAAGCTTCTCGGTGTTATTCCGCACGAGATAAAGAACAAGAATATCAAGGAAATCCTTGAAAAGAAAAAGAAATCTCTTCTTATCAACGGAAGCAACCTCGTCGGTCTGCGCTTCAGTGAGGGATATCATAAAACAGCCGCAAAGCTTGAGTTTATCAAGCGCAGAACGGGACACAAGGTTTTCGCGGTCACAAGCGTTGCCGAGAACGAGGGTAAATCAACGACAGCTTCGAATCTCGCGCTTTCTCTTGCGAGCAGCGGAAAGAGTGTTATCCTCTTTGACCTTGACCGTAAAAAGCCGGCACTTTACAAGATTTTTGAAGAAGAATACAAGGAAAATTATGAGCTCGGCGAGCTTTTCAACGGCAAAACACCGTATTCGAAGTTTTGCCTGAGAACCTTCAAAAAGACATCTCTGTTCCTCGGACTCAACACCTATGTTCACGAGGATTATGATAAGTGGATCAAAAACGGAGAGGTTGCAAAGGTTATTGACTATTGCAAGAAAAAGGTCGATTACATCATAATCGATACGGCACCGCTCTCTGCGGATTCCATGGTTACGGACATCGTCAAGCTTGTTGACGAGACAATCGTGGTTGTCCGCACGGACAGAGTTCCCGTTGCGGCCGTCAACGATGCGATTTCAACAATCGAAGAGGTTGGCGGAACTGTTGCCGGCTGTATCCTCAACGATGCTTACCCGTCAATTTCTATGTTCGGTATGACAGGCGTTGACGAGGGCGGATATTACTACGGCAAAAAATACGGCTACAAGAACAAGTATTACAACCACTATTACGCTTACGCTCCGCGCGAGGCGGCAAACGACAGATTAGTTCAGGATCTCGAAATGATTTCGGATTACCAGGGGAATGATTGATTAAATGAATCAGACAGAAACAAAAAAGAATATTCAGGAAAAACCTGTGTCCGGCAATGAGGTCAGAATTTATCTGAGTGACCTGTGGAACGGCATCAAAAAGCTCTGGTGGGTATGTCTGTTGATTTCTTTGATAATCGGCGCATCAATGTTTGCCAAGGCGTATTCGAGCTATGTTCCGGTGTATACCTCCACCGTTACTCTGACGGTTACTACTCAGCAAACCTCGTCGGTTGGCGGAATTTCTGTTTATTCCTTCTATTACGATGCGACAACCGCGTCTCAGCTTGAAAAAACCTTCCCGGTGCTTCTCGGAAGTAATCTCTTGCACGATGCAATCTGTGAGGATATGGGAATCGATTATGTTCCCGCATCACTGAGCGCAGCATCAGTACCCGGCACAAACCTTTTCACAATGTCCGCGACGGGTCGCGATCCGCAGCAGGCGTATGATGTGCTTCTTTCGGCAATCAAAAAATTCCCGTCGGTTGCGAAATATGCTGTCGGAAACATAAAATTTGAGATTATTAAAAGCCCGCAGGTGCCTCAGTCTCCCTCGAACAGCTCAGATTATATGAACAAGGCAATCACGGGTGTGCTTATAGGTCTTATTATCGGCGTTGTCATCATCCTCGTTTATATGGTTATGCGACGCACTATCAAGACTAAAGGAGATATCCGAAAGGAGCTCAATGTTGAGCTTCTCGGCTCAGTTCCTGCGGTTACCTTCAAAAAGAGAACGAAGCAGATTGACGAATCAATTCTCTTTACCAACAGCAAGGTCGGAACAGGCTTCAAGGAGTCCTTCCGAGTGCTCAGAAATCTTTTTGCAAATGCCCTCAAGGGTAACGAAAAGGTTGTTATGGTTACAAGCACGGCTCCGGGCGAGGGTAAGACAACCGTTTCAACAAATCTTGCACTTGCACTTGCCGATTACGGCAAAAAGGTTCTGCTTGTTGATTCGGATTTAAGACATCCGAGTGTTCTCGGACTTCTTGGTGAGGATGCGGAAAAGCTCGATTATTTTGCCGTAACACCTCAGTATAAAATTGCAGAGCTTAAAAAATATGAGATCTCCTTTATGACTCTTCTCAAGCAGGATAAGGACAAGCTTTTCCTCGATGTTGACGAATTAAAAGAAATTTTCAACACGGTGCGCGACGATTACGACTACATCATCGTTGACACACCTCCGTGCGGACTTGTTTCTGACTCAAACTATGTTGCTCAGGCGGCGGATGCGGTTGTTTATGTTGTCTTTCAGGATACTGTCAGAATTTCAAAAATCCGAAACGGTATTGAAAGCCTTCTGACAACAGATGTAAAAATCCTCGGCTGTGTTCTCAACGGTGTCAGATCAGGTCTGTCGGGCTACGGCTACGGATATGGCTATGGTCATTACGGCTACGGTTACGGAAGATACGGCTATGGCTATGGCTACGGATATGGCGGCTATGGCTACGGATACGGAGAAAAGAAGAAAACTCTTTTTAAAAAATAAATGTGTAAATGCGCTGTGACAGCGGGATTTTGAGAGGGATATTATGATGCTTCGTGAGTGGGAAGCCCTGCCGCCCGAGCTTAAGACAAAGGAAGTTGAGCGGTATTACAATATCTTAAAAAAGAAAAAATTTACATTGGTGCTCAAAAGAGTGCTTGATGTGCTTGTCTCGGGCTTGCTTCTTATCGTTCTGTCTCCGCTTTTTATCGTGACTGCGCTCTCAATCAAAATTGATTCAAGAGGACCTGTTTTTTACCGTCAGGTCAGAGTTACTCAGTACGGTGAACAGTTCAGAATATTCAAATTCCGTTCAATGGTCACGGATGCCGATAAGTCCTTACAGCTGACGGTCGGAAATGATTCAAGAGTGACAAGGACAGGACGGTTTATCAGAAAGCTGAAAATCGACGAGCTCAGCCAGCTCATAGATGTTTTCAGAGGCAAGATGACCTTCGTCGGCACCCGTCCCGAGGTTCCCCGATATGTTGAAAAGTATACCGACGAAATGATGGCAACACTTCTTCTTCCTGCGGGAATAACCTCACTTGCGAGTGTATATTACAAGGATGAAAATCAGCTTCTTGACGAGGCTGAGAATCCCGAAAGAACATATATTGAAAAGGTCCTGCCTGACAAAATGTATTATAATCTCAGAGCGATTGAAAATTTCAGTCTTCACGAAGATGCAAAAGTTGTTATAATGACTGTTCTTGCCGTGCTCGGTAAGGACTACGGAAAAGAAAAACCGCAGACAGTTAAAAAATGATTTTACGGTGATTACGAATGAAACAGAACAACAAGCTGATTGCTGTGCTGACAAACAACGATGACGATATTTACTGCTTCCGCAAGGAGCTGATTGAACGCTTCATCGACGAGGGCTTCAGGGTGTTGATATCCTGCCCGTACGGTGAAAAATTCGAGCTGATGCAGGGCGTTGAATATATCTATGATGACCCCGATATTGACCGCAGAGGTACAAATATTATCAAGGACGCAAAGCTTCTGTGGCACTACATCAGACTTTTTTCAAAGCACAGACCGTCGGTTGTACTTACATATACGGCAAAGCCGAATATTTACGGCAGCTTCGCGGCGAGAGTTTTCTCTATTCCCGTTATAAGCAATGTAACAGGCTTCGGAAGCGTAATCCGAAAAAAGAGCTTCACACAAAAGCTGGTTATGACACTTTTTAAAATGGCTTACAGCCTCTCGTCGTGCGTTATGTTCCAGAATGCGACAAATATGGAATTCGCCGAAAAAACAGGTCTCGTCAAGGTCGAGCATCAGCTGATTCCGGGCTCGGGTGTCAACACAAAAAGATATCCTGCGGCCCCTTATCCCGACGGCGGAAACGGAATTGACGGAGCTAAAATTGTTTTCAATTACATCGGAAGAATTCTTCACGATAAGGGTGTTGACGATTATATCAGCGCGGCAGAAATTATCAAAGAGAAATATCCTGCAACAGAATTTAACCTGCTCGGTTTTATCGAGCCCACGGAGAGCCACTATGAACAGGACCTCAAAGAGCTCGAAAACCGCGGAATCGTAAGATATCACGGCAGTCAGAAGGATATCAAGCCCTTCGTGACGGCATCGCACGCCACCGTTCATCCGTCAACCTACGGCGAGGGAATGAGCAATGTATTGCTTGAAAGTGCATCGAGTGCGCGCCCTGTTATCACAACCGATAATCCCGGCTGTATGGAAACGCTCATTGACGGTGTCACGGGCTTTATGTACCACGGCGGAAATGTCAGTGAGCTTTGCGAAAAAATCGAAAGCTTCCTCGCTCTTCCGAATGCCGAAAGAGAGGCAATGGGATTGCGCGGCAGAGAATATATCGAAGAAAACTTTTCAAGAAACATAGTCGTTCAGGCTTATATGGATAAAATCAACGAATTAACAAAATGAATCGTGAGGGATAAATCATGTCAGGGTTTTCAGCATTGTATGAAAAAATAGTCAACAGAGAGGAAAAGATCTCTCTTGTCGGTCTCGGCTATGTCGGAATGCCGATTGCCGTTGCATTTGCTAAAAAGGCCGATGTTATCGGCTATGACCTCAATGCAAAGAAAATTGAGTTATACAAGAGCGGCATTGATCCCACCCGTGAGGTCGGTGACGAGGCAATCAGAAATACAACGGTTGAATTTACCGCAGATGAGACTCAGCTCAGAAACGCAAAATTCCATATAGTTGCTGTTCCCACACCTGTCAATGACGATCACACACCCGATCTTTCTCCGGTTGAGGGCGCAAGCCGTATACTCGGAAGAAATCTCACAAAGGGTTCGGTTGTTGTATTTGAGTCAACAGTTTATCCCGGTGTTACAGAGGATGTATGCGTGCCGATTCTTGAAAAGGAATCAGGACTTGTGTGCGGTGTTGATTTCAAAATAGGCTATTCGCCCGAACGAATCAATCCCGGAGACAAGGTACACCGTCTCGAAACAATCACAAAAATCGTTTCAGGTATGGATGAGGAAACTCTCGATGTTGTGGCAAAGGTTTATGAGCTTGTTGTCGAAGCAGGCGTTCACCGCGCTGAAACAATCAAGGTTGCTGAGGCCGCAAAGGTTATTGAAAACAGCCAGAGAGACATCAATATTGCCTTTATGAACGAGCTTTCAATCATTTTTAATAAAATGGGTATTGACACACAGTCCGTGCTCAGAGCTGCAGGCACAAAATGGAACTTCCTTAAATTCTTCCCCGGTCTTGTCGGCGGTCACTGTATCGGCGTTGATCCGTATTATCTTACATACAAGGCTGAAATGCTCGGCTATCACAGCCAGGTTATTCTTGCGGGACGAAGAATCAACGATGATATGGGCAGATATGTCGCTGAGAATGTTGTAAAGAATCTTATTGCCGCTGACAAGCAGGTTAAAAATGCAAGAGTTGCAATTCTCGGCTTTACCTTCAAGGAAAATTGCCCCGATACAAGAAACACAAGAGTTATCGATATTATCAATGAGCTCAGAGAATACGGAATTTCTCCGATCATCGCCGATCCTCAGGCTGACAGCGAAGAGGCAAAGGCAATCTACGGTATTGAGTTTGCTGACATCAGTGATGTCAAGGATATGGATGCCGTTATTCTCGCTGTTGCTCACGATGATTTCAAAAATCTTTCAATCGATGATATCGATTCAATGATAAGAGGCAAGAAGGTTCTTCTTGATATCAAGGGAATCCTCGACCGAAAGGTATACGAGGAAGCAGGCTACAAATACTGGAGGTTATAAGAATGGGCTATAAGGATCTGGTGTTTCCTGAAAACTCCCTCTTTCTTGTTACGGGAGGAGCAGGCTTTATCGGAACAAATCTCTGTGAAGCAATTCTTGAGCTCGGATACAGAGTGCGCTGTCTCGATGACCTCTCCACAGGTAAGCAGGAAAATGTAGATTTGCTTATCAATAAAGATAATTACGAATTTATAAAAGGTGACATAAAGGATTTTGATACCTGCATGAAGGCCTGCGAGGGCGTTGATTATGTTCTCAATCAGGCGGCGTGGGGCAGCGTGCCGAGAAGCATAGAAATGCCGCTGTTCTACTGCGCAAACAATATTCAGGGCACACTCAATATGCTCGAGGCGGCAAGACAGAACAATGTCAAAAAATTTGTTTATGCCTCCAGCTCATCAGTTTACGGCGACGAGCCGAATCTTCCAAAAAAAGAGGGCAGAGAGGGTAACCTTCTTTCTCCCTATGCACTGACAAAGATGTGCGATGAGGAGTGGGCAAAGCAGTATACAAGGCATTACGGGCTCGACACATACGGTCTGAGATATTTCAATGTTTTCGGAAGAAGACAGAGTCCCGACGGCGCCTACGCGGCTGTTATCCCCAAGTTTATCAAGATGCTTCTCAAGGGCGAAACACCGACAATCAACGGTGACGGCAAACAGAGCCGTGACTTTACTTATATTGAAAATGTAATTGAGGCAAACCTCAAGGCCTGTGCCGCACCTCATGAGGCGGCAGGCGAGGCGTTTAACATCGCTTACGGCGGAAGAGAATATCTTATTGATATATATTACGGTCTTACCAAGGCGCTCGGTGTGGATATTGAGCCGAATTTCGGACCTGACAGACCGGGTGACATCAAACACAGCAACGCCGATATTTCAAAGGCAAAAGAGCTTTTCGGATACAATCCCGAATGGAGCTTTGACAGAGGAATCAAGGCGGCGATTGACTGGTATAAGGAGAATTTAGCGTGAGCCGCGGAACGATAATTTATGTCGGTGAGTTTTTTCTTCCCGACAGAAGTGCTGCCGCAAACAGAGTTGTTGCAAACGGAAAGCTGTTTTCAGCTCTCGGCTACACAACGGTTTTTCTCGGTGCGTCGGAGGATTCGTTTGAAGGCATCAGAAAAGTCGGAAATTGCGAGAATATGTATGAGCAGTCTCATCCTGCTACAACAAAGCAGTGGATTGAGCATACACTGAGCACTAAGGAAATTATCAGCCTCACAGACAAATATAAGGATGTCAGAATGGTTGTTCTTTACAACCTGCCTGTCATCACTCTTTGCGCAGTGAAAAATGCGCTCAGAGGCAAAAATATTGAGGTTATATACGACTGTACCGAATGGACGCAGAGCACAAGCGGATCATTTTTCAAAAAAGCATTCAAATATGTCGACGAGCTTGCCGTGCGCAGACTCGCGCACCGCATTGCCGACGGTATGATAGTTATAAGCTCACTTATGGCAGAGAATTACCGAAAAGCCAAAAAGCTTCTGCTTCTCCCTCCGCTAGTTGATACGGATGACAGCATCTGGCATCAGTCCTGCGAGGAGAACGACGGTGTTTTCGAATTCTGCTTTGCAGGCGTGCCCGACGGCAACAAGGAAAAGCCCGATGTGATAGTTGAGGCTTTCAAAAATATAAAAAGGGATGATATCCGACTGAGAATGATCGGTATCACCCGCGAAGAATTCGCAAGGCTTTATCCGGATATCGGACTTACTTGCGAGGAAGAAAAAAAGATTATTTTTATGGGTGCGTTATCGCACAGGCAGACAATCAGATATCTGCTCAGCAGTAATTGCTGTGTTTTTCTGAGGGTATCCGACAGAAGAAACAATGCGGGCTTCCCGACGAAATTCACAGAGGCACATACCTGCGGTATCCCCGTAATTACGACAGATGTGAGCGATATCAAAGGTTATATGACAGACGAAGACTGCGGATGTGTTCTTAGCAGCGTGCAGATACAGGATATCAGCGCAGCAATGCTTAAAGAAGCGGAAAAGGGCTGCAGAAGCACAGAGTTAAAAACAACATTCGATTACAAAGAATATAAGAAAAGCTGTGAGGCTTGGTTGAACGGATAGGAGAAGAACATGCTGAGAAGAGGGTTTACATACGGAACGGTGCAGATGCTCGCTGTACTGTACCTTGTTATATGGACTATCTCTCCTCCGTTGGAAATCGATCTTATCTACCGATTGATAGCCCTCGCGGCGGCGGCAGTGTGGTTTGTGATTTTACTTATCAGAGAAAATCCGGTAATCCTCGGAAAGGAGCATGTAGCTGCCCTGTTTTTTATGCTGGCGGTTATTCTGGTTACTTTTATCGAAACCGAGGATTTTGAATCAATTCTCAAGCAGATAGCGATATTTATGCTGGTTATCTGTTTTATTATGAATTATTTTTACCGTGGAAAATGGGATGAGCTTTCGGGAATTCTTATAGTGGTATTTGTCCTGCTTATCGTATGGAATATTAAGACTTATTCGGCCCTCGTTGAGGATCCCACCATAGCAAGACTGCTTGTCCGCGACGATGAGGGCGTATACAGCTATCTCCGACAGGGTGTCGGCGGCTACAGCCTGGTATATCCGCAGGTCTGTGTTTCTTCTGCGGTGCTTGCGTGGACAATTAAGGCCTTCAGGAAAAACTGGCTGAAATTTGCCGTGGGATGTGTATGGGCAGTAACATTTGTTATGATGGTGTCAAAAGCGGGATACTCACTGGCTATTTTTACATCGGCAGTCGGAACAGTTATCTTGCTTTTATATAAGGGAAAAAACAGCGTCAGCGCATTCTTCACGGCTCTTGCGATTTTTGCGGGCTCAATGATGGCGATACTTTACCTTCACGACTTCAGAAGCTTTCTCTTGGAGTTTTTTGACGGAACAGCTGTTGCAAAAAAAATCAATGACCTTGTTGCAACAAGCGACAGCGGTGCTGCGGAAGGTTCAATTCAGGACAGAATGGTTGCTTATAAGGGAAGTATAGATACAATTATAAAATATCCTTTGATAGGAGCTCTTTGGCGAGATGGTGGCGGCGGTCATTCTGCTTTTTTTGATATTATAGCCAAATACGGTGTATTCGGCGGAGTTATGTTTTCCGTGATGTTCTACGCAGTTCCGCGGTATTACAAGCAAAAATACAATAATAGATTTATAACGTCAATGGCAAATGCATCGATGGTGTCACTTTTGTTTATTTCATTACTGGATTCTTTCACATATTCTTTTGTATGTATGATTTTACTGGTTCTGCCTATGCTTTTTGAGGATGTTATCAGATGGACGGGTGTTGAAGAATGAGAATACTCTGGAGTACAAACCTGATACCGAATCAGGCTGCAAAAAAACTTAATATACAGACAGAGGTTCTAGGCGGATGGGTTGAGGCAATGACGGAGCAGCTCAGAAAAAACGAAGATGTCAGCCTCGCCATAGCGTGTAAGTGCGAAGAGGGGACGGACTTTAAAGAAACCGTTGATTCGGTGGAGTATTACAGTCTCTCATACTCGGCGAAAACCAACGCAGCAGAGCTGGAGAAAAAATGTACCCGTATTATAGAAAACTTCAGACCCGATGTTATACAGATAGAGGGAACGGAATTTCCGCACGCGAGAGCGATGATTGACGCGGCGAAAAAGGCGGGAATACCTGCGGTTGCATCAATGCAGGGAATACTCAACGGTCAGTATTCATATCAGTGCGGACAGCTTCAGGTTGACGATATGCTTTTATCGGGCTCATTGACTCAGATGTTTGCTGCGTTGATTCTTCATCTGAGAAAAAGAAAATGGTATAAGCCCCGGATGAACACAGAACGCGAAATCATAGAAAAAGCAGAGTATATTCTCGGACGGACAACCTGGGACAGGGCTCATACATATGCAATTAATCCCAAGGCAAAATATTTTTCGTGTAACCGTGTTCTCAGATCACCGTTTTACACTGAAAAATGGGATATACAGAGGATGCAACGCCACTCCATCTATGTCGGTAACGGTTACTTTGCATTAAAGGGACTTCATTTTGTGGTGCAGGCATTGCCCGAGCTTATAAGGGAGTATCCCGATGTTAAGGTTTATGTTGCAGGCTATGAGCCGTACAAGAAAAATGACAGCCGCTCCTTTATAAAAAAAGGATATGCGGCATATCTTAAAAAGCTTATCCGCGATCTTGGTGTAAAGGATCATATTGAATTTACGGGACCGCTTAACGCAGATGAGGTTGCAAAAAGGCTTGCCACGGTCAATGCGTATGTCCTTTGCTCGGCAATCGAAAACAGTCCGAATACCCTGGGTGAAGCTATGCTTGTAGGCACTCCGTGTGCAGCGGCTTATGTCGGCGGTGTCCCCGATATGGCGGAGGACGGTAAGGAAGCGATTTTTTACAGAAATGACGATCCTCAGCTTCTGGCGTGGAGCATCAAGAGGATTTTTGATAACGATGAGTTAGCACTTTCACTCTCGGAAAACGGACAGAGAAGAGCGGCGGTTACTCACGATCCTCAGCTTAACGCAGAAAAGCTGTTGAAGGTATATGAAGAAATCCTTTCGGAAAGCAAAAAGGAGAATCCGATATGAGTAAAGCGCCTGTGATAATGTTTGTCTATAACAGGGCAGATCATTTTATGAGCACATATAAGGCTCTTGCGGCTTGTAACGGCGCAAAGGATACAGAGCTTTTTATCTTTTCTGACGGAGCTAAAAATGAGAGCGCATCGGACGGCGTCCGAAGGGTCCGTGAGGCAGCTCAGAGTATAAAGCAAAGCGGAGATTTCAGAAGTATTACAGTCGAGGAAAGCGAGACGAATAAAGGTCTTGCGCAATCTGTAATAGACGGTGTGACAAGGATTATAGAAAAATACGGACGGGCAATAGTGGTTGAGGATGACTGTGTTGCAACTCCTTATTTTCTTGATTATATCAACAGCTGTCTTGATTTCTTCAAAAACGATAAAACAGTCGGAGCAATATCCGGCTATGCCCCGGTGTTCGATTTTCCCGAGGATTATGACAAGGACATTTTTACGGCAAACCGTTCGTGTAGCTGGACCTGGGCAACCTGGGCAGACAGATGGCAGGGAGTGGATTGGGAGCTTAAGAATATGTCCGATTTTTACAAATCCCCGAAGCTTATAAGAAAGCTCAACTCCAACGGAAGTGACAGATTTCTTCGTCTGTACAGGCAGACAAAGGGCAACGGAAGCTCCTGGTCGGTCAGATTCGGCGCGCATCTTGTAAAAAACGGTCAGCGGACGGTGTATCCCCGATATTCCTATATCAGCAACATCGGCTGTGACGAATCGGGTGTGCACAGTATGAGTGAGGATGCCGAAAAAATGAAGGTCGATCCCACGAAAGCAATCTCTAATCCCACGATTGAAGCGGTGAAGCCTGATCCGCGCGTACAAAAGGCAATGAAAAAGCATTACTCTTACGGAATCATATCGGAAGTCAAAAGATTTGCGGCAACCGTAATGATTGTTCTGAAAGAAAATATTAAGGGCTGATTTTTATGAAAAACGAAGCAACGGTCAGCGTTATAATACCTGTTTACAATGTCGAAGAGTATTTGTGTGAATGTGTCGACAGCGTACTCGCACAGACATATACCTCGTACGAAATAATTCTTGTCGATGACGGATCAACGGATTCGTCGGGAAGTATTTGTGATTCCTATGCTTGGAAAGACGGCAGGATAAGCGTTATTCATAAGGCTAACGAAGGACTTTCCTCTGCACGGAATGCGGGATTGGAAAAGGCATCGGGTGAATATGTTTATTTTCTTGACAGTGACGACTATATTGCGGATAACACCATGGAAAGTCTCGTTGAAGCTGCTGAACAGGACAGCTCGGATGTGGTATTTTTTGATGCATTTTCATTCGGCGAAGACGGATTTAAGGTCAGTCAGAATTATATAAGAAAGCACAGCTACAAGACAGACAAGGGAACAGCAGTTTTTTCAGAAATGCAGAAAAACGATGAGTTTCACAGTGCAGTTCCTTTACTTTTTATAAAAAAAGAATTGCTTACACACAACAATATAAGCTTTATGAACGGCATCTTTTATGAGGATATGCTTTTTACATATCAGGTGCTTTGCTGTGCGGAAAGAGTCTCACAATGCAAGGAGTCTTTGTATCACAGAAGATACCGCAAAAACTCCATAATGACATCTAAAAAGAACTCGGATAAATTTATAAGCTTTACGAGGGTTTATGAAGAGGTAAAGAAATTTTCGGAAAATATCGGCATAGCCGATGAGGATTTTGCCAGAGCGTACATCATCAGATGTGCATTCAACTGTTTTAATATATACGAAAAGCTTAATAAGAAAGACAAAAACGAAAACAAAGAAAAGCTCAGAGAGATATCCGATGACATTGTAAAAAATGACGCATTTTCAAGCAAGGCTCTGAAAATGAGATGCTACGGAAAGGTCTTCTGGGTAATGTATAAATTGATTGAAGTACCGCTTAAAAAGCTACGGAGATAAAGCAATGAACAAAAAAGTGTTAATGGTAATGCCCGTGATGAAGGGCGGAGGCGCAGAACGCGTTGCGGCACTGCTTCTTAACGAATTTCACAAAAACGGATACGGCTGTGAGTTTATAATAACCTCAACAAAAAGTGATGATATTATAAACCGTGATCTGAATCCGGAAATTACCGTTACATCAATCAAAGACAATGAGCAAAAAAGAAATGTCATAAGTAAGATCGGCAGAAGACTTCTGAGAATTTTCTCGTCGGTTATCTGCAAAAGCTTTGAGGTCTTTAAAAAATCTGTTCCGGCAAGCTTTGCCTATCTTTCGTTTGTTTCGGAATACAGCGGTGAAATCAAAGCTTTAAGAGAAATATTCAAAAACAACCCGGGGGCAACGATTATATCCTTTCTTCAGCCGTCAATTCCGATGACACTGCTTGCTTTGCGGGGACTCGATAATAAGGTTATCGTGTCAGAACGAGGCAATCCCGAAAGACTTATGAAAAAACGCTATGGCTACGGATTTATTGAAAAATATTATCAGCGTGCTGATGCGGTTGTTTTTCAGACACAGGATGCAAAAAAAATATATCCTCCCGCAATAGCACAAAAGGGTACGGTGATATTCAATCCGATCAAGGATAATCTGCCGCTACCGTATACGGGCGAGAGAGAAAAGTGTATTACGACCTTTTGCAGAATATCAAGACAGAAAAACCTGTCTGTTCTGGTTGATGCTTTTGCGAAATTTCACGAGGAAGCTAAAGACTACCGACTGAAAATTATCGGTGAGACGCAGAATAACGATGACTTGGCATCACTAAATGAAGCAATCACACTTGCCGGGCAACTCGGAATTATGGAATGTATTGATTTTCTTCCGTTCGATGCGCAGGTTCATAATCAGATTATCAGGGATGCAATATACGCTAATTCATCTGATTACGAGGGTATGTCCAACGCGATGCTCGAGGCAATGGCTATCGGGATGCCTGTTGTGTGTACCGACTGTCCCATCGGAGGTGCAGCGGCAGTTATCAGAAACGGCGAAAACGGTTTTCTGACCGAGGTAGGTAACAGTGAAGAAATGTGCGAAGCCTTCAGAAAAATAGCGGGAAGCAGAGAGCTTTCTGATAAGCTTTCGAAAAATGCGGCTAAAATCCGCGAAGAGCTTTCGCTCGCAAATACAGCAAAGAAATGGATGGAGCTGTTTTAATGAAAAAAAAGAAGGTCCTGATTGTTGCTCATCATATGACTATCGGCGGTGTGCAGAAATCACTCATCAGTGCCCTCAAGGCACTGGATTACGACAAATACGATGTTACGCTTTATCTGCGTAAAAACCGTACAGAGCTGATTCTCTATGTCGATAAAAGAGTTAAGATTATAATCAACACAGACCCGAATCATTACTACAGAAAGCCTTATGCGATAAGCTTACAAATACAGGAGCTTATATATAAAATAACCGATAATAAAGAAAAGCAAGAAAAAGCAAAGACGGAGCTCGCAGAGAAAATCATTGCAGATTCATTGCAATATGAGTACAGAGCATATTTTAAGGACAGTCATTATGACATAGCAGTTGCTTATGTTCAGGGATATGAAGCGATGTTTGTCCGACAGTATATAAACGCAGACAGGAAAATCGTATTTTTTCATACGAGTACGGACGACCATCACGAGCTGCATAAGCAGATATTACCTGATTTCGACTGTATTGCGGCACTTCATGATGAGCAGAAAGTGCTTCTGAAAAAGTGGTATCCCGATATTCTGCCGGAAATCAGGATTGTCGGGAACTATACCGACAAGAATTTTGTGACAGAGCAGAGCAAGGCTTTCAGCGTTGAAAGATGCAAACCGCTGACATTGTGTTCGTGCGGCCGCTTTGCCGATGTCAAGGGCTTTGATCTTGCTACAGAAGCGGCAGAAATTCTCAAAAACCACGGTTTTGATTTTTGTTGGTATTTTGTCGGCGACGGCCCAGAAAGACCAAGGATAGAAAAGATGATTTCTGAGAAAAGTCTCAGTGACAGAATTATTATTACGGGTATGCAGAAAAATCCGTATCCATATATGTTAAACTGCGACATTTATGTTCAGCCGTCTTATGAGGAGTCATGGGGACTGACTATTGAGGAAGCTCAGAAGCTAGCGGTGCCCGTTATTACTACCGCAACAGTCGGCGGCAAAAAGCTTGTTGATGACAAAAAGAACGGAATTGTGTGCGATATCAATGCTCAGGCAATAGCCGAAGCAGTTATGACTTTGATTAATGATGAATTTCTCAGGGATTCTATTATAACCAATCTGAAATCAAAGGTTTTTTCGTCGGAGCTTGAGCTTTTTAAGGATCAATGGAAAAACATATTAGAGGAGTGAGGGTAAGATGAGATTCAGCATACTTGTGCCGGTATACAATGTCGAAGAATATATCGGGCAGTGTGTGGACTCACTGCTTTCACAGACCTATAACGGAGAATATGAGATAATTCTCGTGGACGACGGCTCAACAGATAAATCGGGTGAAATTTGTGACAGATATGCCGAGGAATATCCGAAAAGAATAAAGGTTATTCACAAAGAGAATCATGGTGTAGTTGCTGCTCGTGAAAACGGGATTGTGGCTGCGCAAGGAGATATATGTCTGTTTGTCGATTCTGATGACTTTGCTGAAAACAATCTGCTGGAAGAAGTCGATTCAGTTTTTATGCGCGATTCTGATACAGATATGGTGATGTATTCTTTTTCATATTTCACCAAAGGATGTAAGCACCCGAAGACAAATACTCTTTCACTTACAGAAAAGGTGTTTGATGAGACAAACAAGGAAGAAATATATAGTGCACTTATACTGTCGACGGCTGTTATCCCGTTGTGGAACAAGGCGATTAAAACAGATATACTAAGATCAGATCCGACAGATTACAGCCTGTTTTACGATAAAAAAATGGCAGAGGATTGGTTTCAATCGATATATCTTTTTTCTGCAGCAAAAAAAATAATTTATATCAATAAACCGTTGTATAATTACAGAACGAACCTGCAAAGTGTTTCCCGGAGCTTTAATGTCGAAACAATAGATAAGAACAACATTCTGTATGTCTACGACAGATTTATGGAATTTCTTCCTCAATGGGGTATGGATACTCCAGAAAACCGCGAAAAGCTGAATGCACGATGGCTTAACGAAACGATGTATACTTTTTCAAAATATATGGAAAATGCCGGAAGCATCGGGGATGTCAGGGCTATTCTTAATTATGACTGGCTGTCAATGCTGCCCGAGGAGGCGGCAAACAACCCGAACGAACACGAAAACAAAACATACAGAAAACTGCTTGAAAAGATCAAGCGAAAAGAATATACCTATATTATACTGTTTTTTGCAAAGAAAAAAGCGGTAAAAAAAATCCGTGATTTAAAATCAAAGGTGCTCCGAAAATGAATAAACAAATTGTTTTTCTGATAAAGGTGATGAACGGCGGAGGAGCAGAAAGAGTGGTATCTCTGCTGACAAGAGCTATGGCAGAAAGAGGCTGCTCTGTGACGCTTATCCTGACACATCAGACTCTACATGACGCTATGCTTGCCGACATAGACAAGAGGATAACCGTTATATCTCTGCCTGACGAGACGGACGGCAGGCTGGCATTATCAAGAACAGCTATGCTTTATGCCCGACTGGTAGGCAAAGCCGGAAATGAGGTAAAGGCATCGGTACTTAAATATCGTGCCCGTAATTACAGACGAGTACAATGGCTGAGAGATTATTTCAAAAAGCATAAAAATGCAACCGCTGTGGCGTTTTTGTATGATTCTATTTTTCTTACCCTTCTGAGTAAAACAAAAAACAACAAGGTCGTGATTTCCGAAAGAGGAGACCCGTGTCAGTCTTTAGCAAGTAGAACGACTATGGCTTTTCTGAAAAACGAGTTTAAGAGGGCTGATGAAATTATATTCCAGTCACCTGATGTAAAAAAATGGTACGAGGAGAATGCGGGTGTCAGCGGAACGGTGATTTTTAATCCCGTAAAGTCAGATCTGCCTGAACCGCACAGCGGAGAAAGACAAAAAAAGATTGTAAATTTCTGCAGAATTTCCGATCAGAAGAATCTTTGCCTTCTTGTGCAGGCGTTTTCGATTTTCAGAAAGGATTTTCCCGAGTATGAGCTTGAGATAATAGGTGATCCGGTAGGAAACGGCGTCGAAGGATATTTGCAGATTGTTGAAGCGGAAATCCGCCGCCGTCAATGTGATTCCTGCATCAGGATTCTTCCGTCAAGAAAGAACATCCACGAAAGCATCAAGGATTATGCAATGTTTGTGTCCTCTTCGGATTACGAAGGTATGTCCAATTCTATGCTTGAGGCTATGACGATCGGACTGCCGTGCGTATGCACAGACTGCCCGGCAGGAGGAGCAAGGGCTGTAATCCGTGACGGAGAAAACGGACTCCTTGTCCCCGTTAAGAATGCCAATGCGTTGGCGAAAGCAATGAAAAGAATTATTACAGAGGACGGATTGGCGGAAAGGCTGTCACGCAATGCCATTAAAATCAGAGAAGAGCAGTCACTGGACAAGATTATCGAGAAATGGATGAATGTAATAAATGATTAAGGTCAGCGTTATAGTTCCCATATACAATGCGGAAAAATATCTTGAGCAATGCCTTGACAGCATTGTCAATCAGACTCTCAAGGAAATCGAGATAATACTCATAGACGACGGCTCAACAGACGGTAGCGCCGATATCTGCAAAAAATATCTTAGTGATGAGAGGGTTATATATTTTTACAAAGAAAACGAGGGACTAGCCGCTGCCCGTGATGACGGTATGAAACAAGCAGCGGGTGAGTATATAGGCTTTGTCGATTCGGACGACTGGGTTGAGCCGGATATGTACGAAAAAATGTATCTGTCAGCAAAAAGCAATAATTCCGATATAGTTTTTTGTAATTGTGTTCAAAACGCGAACAGCTATGTTTTCTCTCCTGAAATGAAGGAAGGACCGTATAACAGAGAGACGATTAAAAAGGAAATATTATCCAGAACACTGGCTTATATCGGTAAAAACGGAAGCAAGCGTGCGATACGGTGGTCGAATTGTCTGCGCCTTTATAAATCCGAAACGCTTAAAAAGAACAATATCAAGTTTGACCGCAGACTTCGCAGAAGTCAGGACTTGCAGCTGACATATGAGGTAACTCTTGTGGCCCAGAATTATTATTATATCACTGAGCCGCTGTATCATAACCGTGTTGTAGCAGATTCCCTTTCCCGCGGATACACGAAGAACATGTGGACGCTCTACACTTATCTTATAGACATTCTGTACAAGGATACCGAAAGCTTTGAAGAGCTTGATCTTATGGATCAGATGCATTTACGCGCTTTTTTCTTTGCGACAGACTGCATTGAAAACGAGATGAAGCCTCTGTGTCCCAATGACAGAAAAAAACGGGTTGAGCTTATCAATGAGATTATTAACGATCCGATATGCGAGAGGTTCATAGGCCATATACCGACAGAGAAGCTGAGTCCGCTTTACAGAAAGTATTATGAGTTTATCGAAGAAAAGAAAGCGGAAAAATTCATTCCGTATACTCAGCGTTACAATCGTAAATCAGAATTAAAAAGAAAATATGTAAATCCGTTGATTAACAGTCTTACAGAAAACGCGGTTTACAAATCTTTAAGAGGAAAAAGATAATGAAGCACATTGTATTTGTGGTAGGTAATTACAAAAATGGCGGAGTTCCGATGCATTCTACAAATTTGTCAAATGAGTTTGCAAAGCACGGGTACTCTGTAGATATACTTGTCACTAAAGAAGTTGCCGAAGATGTGTTCTTTACTTTGGAAAGCGGTGTAAGCCTCGTTTCACTCAAGGAGTTTACTGAGTCAAAAAAGAATGATTCGTATGTCAAGAAAATAAACAACAAACACGAAAAAAAAATTAAAACGCTCAAAAAGCTGAGATACCTTACAAAGCTTTTTCCAGAGCTTGATAAAAAAGCAGCTGAGGAAATCCGCAGAGCCCGAAAAGGTCAGGAAATGCTTACCTATACCGCAAAGCATCAGGACAGCGTATATATCACATTTGGTGTTGAGTATTTTGATATGACATTTTGCGCAACAGAGCACTTCGGAAGCAAGATAATATACGCTGAAAGAAATGCACCGGAAATTGATTTTTCAAAGGATACGGAAAAGAAAAAAAGCTTGTTTGCTATGCTTAAAAATGCTTCAGGGGCAGTTTTACAAACGCACGATGAGCTTGAGTTTTTTGACGATACTTTCCAGAGTGCGATTGTTATCCGAAATCCTGTAAAAGCAAATTTGCCCGAACCATACGAGGGAGAAAGAAGCAAGGTTTTGGTTAATTTTTGCAGAATTGCCCATCAGAAAAATCTTCCGCTCATGATCAGCGCATTTATAAGGCTTCACGAGGTTTATCCGGAGTATTCACTTAAAATTTTCGGCAATACGGTTGTCCCACATGAGAAAAGAATTAAAGAGAAGCTCCTTATGATGATAAAGGAACTTGATGCGCAGGACTATATCAGAATTTTACCCGCACGGCAGGATGTTCACGATGTTATCCGTGACTGCACTATGTTTGTTTCATCGTCAGACTTTGAAGGCTTGTCAAACTCAATGATTGAAGCAATGGCAATAGGCTTGCCCTGTGTGTGTACAGACTGCCTAGGAGGCGGAGCTAGGGAAATGATACGGCATGAAGAAAACGGTTTACTTGTTCCTATGAAGGATGAGGAAGCGCTGTATCTTGCAATGAAGAGAATGATCGAGGATGACGAGCTTCGTCAGAGGTGCTCGTCAAATGCCGCGAGGGTAAGAGACGATTTAAGCGCAGAGAATATAGGGAAGCAGTGGATTGAATTTATAGAAAGCGTAACCTGATTACGGAGGAATTATGGAAGGACAATATTTGAGACGAAAACTGAATAATATTGGCCAATGGTTTCGGGAAAGGTCGTATGAAATCAGACGCTTTTTCACAAAGCTGCTTCTGAGAAACACGGACTTTACGATAATATCCAATAACTGCTGGGCAGGACGGGCATATCAGTATCTTGATATGCCGTACCTTTCACCGACAGTCGGACTGTACTTTTTTGCTCCGGATTATATAAAGTTTGTTTCGGATTTAAAGTATTATCTTGAGATCCCTTTAACCTTTATTGATGCAGAACAATCTAAATATTTTGAAGAATTAAAAATAAGAAATCAACTGGACAAGCCGATCGGCTTACTCGGTGATGTTGAAATTGTTTTTCTTCACTACAAAACACAAGCCGAGGCAAAGGAAAAGTGGGATCGCAGAAAAGCCAGGGTTAATTTTGATAATATTATTATTAAAATGTCCAGAATGAATCTATGTACGGAAGCTCATTTACGTGAATTTGATGAATTGCCGTTCAAGAATAAGATTATCATTAATAACAGAACTCCATTGAGGTATAACAGTGAGGTTCATTGGGATGAGGAATGGAAGCCGGAAGGTATTCAGAGCGATACAAGACCTTTTCCCGGTAGCGTAAAAATATTAAAACTTCTTAATAAACCCGCAGGTAAATACTCTTGTAAGAGTTTAGAGTGAAAACCACAGGAGATAAATTATGGAACAAAAATGGACAACGATCGTAAAATCTGAAAACAAGCTTTTTGATATGGATATTAAAGGTCTTAAAAGCTGTAAGGATCTCATATTCCTTTTTGTGCGAAGAACCTTTGTAGCAAAGTATAAGCAGACAGTTTTAGGTCCGGCTTGGGCAATTATACAGCCGTTTTTTACAACGGTTGTTTATTCTGTGTTTTTCGGAAACATTGCCGGTCTCGGCGCATCAGGCGTACCTAATTTTATATTCTATCTTTCGGGTACGATAGTATGGACACTTTTTTCAAGCTGTCTTTCTGAAACCTCACACACATTTACAGGAAACTCTGCCATTCTCGGAAAGGTATATTTTCCCCGTTTGGTTATGCCGATTTCGACTGCTATTTCACAGTTTATCGGATTTTTCATTCAGTTTGCCTTTATGCTTTGCTTCCTTATATACTATATAATTACCGATGCGGGTGTTGCACCGAATCTTTATATTCTTATGACCCCCGTTTTGCTGATTCAGCTTGCTGTTCTCGGCATGGGCTTCGGAATGATGATTTCTGCGCTGACAACAAAATACCGTGACCTTACAATGATTGTCGGATTTGGTGTCAGCCTCTGGTCATATTGCTCGCCTGTGGCCTATGATATGTTCAGCCGTTCTCAGTTAGCACCGGGAACATTGTTGTATAAGATCTATATGCTCAATCCAGTTACACCGTCAATCAATATTTTCAGATACGCTTTTCTCGGAATCGGTGAAATTGATTGGCTATTTTATGCTATCAGCTGCGTGACAACGGTAGCGGTTGCGTGTATCGGTGCGATAATGTTCAGTAAATCCGAAAAAACCTTTATGGATACAGTGTGAGGTGCGATATGGAAGAATTAGCAATAAGAGTTGAACATGTTTCAAAGCAGTATCGCCTCGGCGCTATCGGCGGTGCGACTCTCAAGGGTGAAATACAGTCAGGCCTTGCAAAGCTGTTACATAAGGAGGACCCTAATCTTAAAATAGGTGAAAAAGCTCACGGTAAAAACGAACGTTTTCTTGCCCTTGACGATTTGTCCTTTGATATCAAAAAGGGAGAAACTATCGGCATTCTCGGACATAACGGAGCCGGTAAATCGACAATTCTCAAGCTGATTTGCCGTGTTACGGCACCGACCAAGGGAAACATTTATCTTAACGGCAGAATAACAAGTATGCTTGAGGTCGGAACGGGCTTTCATCCTGAGCTTACGGGTCGTGAAAATGTATATCTTAACGGCGCCATTCTCGGAATGAGCAAGGCAGAGATAGATAAGAAATTTGATGAAATTGTTGAATTTTCTGAGGTAGGGCAGTTTATAGATACTCCCGTTAAAAGATATTCGAGCGGTATGAAGGTTAAGCTTGCCTTCTCGGTAGCATCACATCTTGACAGCGATATTCTTATTATGGATGAGGTTCTTGCTGTCGGTGATGTAAACTTCCAGAATAAATGTATCAACAGAATGAAAAAGGTTGCCGAAGAGGACGGGAAAACAGTTGTTTATGTCAGCCACAATATGGCAACGGTAAAAAGTCTTTGCCAGCGCTGCATTGTTCTCGGACACGGTAAAAAGATTTTTGAAGGCTCAACCGAAGAGGCTATTGCTGTATATATGCAGAACGATGAGATGGATAACGCTGTGTTCTTTGATACCTCAGGGGCTAAGCGGCATCCTAAATGCAATAAGCGGCATTTGCTTCAGAATCTTCACCTTTATGAGGCGAAAATCAACAAGTTAAACTATGGAGACAAGGTTCCGTTCCGTATAACCTGGAACAGTGAGAACGACAATGAGCGTCTTCTGATGAAAATGGTTATCAACGGCATTGACACAACACCGGTCGGAGTTATTTTCGGCGGTGAGCTTGAGCATAAAAAGGGCGTTAATACCGCAGAGTATGAATTTGATACATCCTATCTTGTGCCGGGGAAGTATACGGTTGATGTTATTCTCTATGATGAGGATCAGGCGGGAACGGTAATGTTTTATGACCGTGCGACCGCAATGCGTTTTGATATAGAACACAGTGATAAGTCCCGTAACCTGAGACACTGGTTCAAGGATTGGGGTAACGCGGTGTTGCCCTGTGTTGAAAGAATATAAATTCAAAGGAGGTTTGTTTAGTGGGTAAATTGGATTTTTTGTCAGAAACTGAACAAACGCTTCTTTTTCTTGTTTCTGATGCGTTGAACGGGACCTCACGGGCACTTGCTGTGGAGAATCCTGACTGGATTGCGCTGAAATATGAGGCATATATCCAGACTGTGCCGATGCTGGCTTTTTCGAGGCTTAACAGTGATTATTGCAGTGAAGAGGAGCTTGAAAGCATCAGACATTTTCTTAAAATGCAGATGAGCCGCAACATTGCGGTCAACAATGCTCACGCATTTCTGCATTCGCTGCTCAGCGAGGCGGGCATCAGCTACACCATCATCAAGGGAGCCGCTTCGGCGGCATATTATCCCGACGCGTTTGTGCGCTCGATGGGTGATGTGGATTTTCTTATAAACCGTTCGGATTATGAAAGAACCGACGCCTTGCTCACTGAAAAAGGCTTCAAAAAAAGCGACAGGGGACATTTCTATCACATCGTTTATGAATATAACGGATGCCGTTACGAGATGCACTTTGAGCCTGCAGGAATTCCTGACGGCAAGGTCGGCGCGGATGTTCACGCCTATCTTGCGGATATCCTTGACTGCACGCGCTGTCAGGTGACTGCCTTCGGAAAAATTACTGTTCCGTCGGACTTTCACCACGGACTTATAATGCTGCTTCATATGTCGCATCATCTGTTGGCGGAGGGAATCGGCCTTCGTCACCTGTGTGACTGGGCGGTATTTGTCAGGGATTTTTCGGACGATGAATTCTGCAATGTTTTTGAAGAAAAGCTTAAAAAAATCGGACTTTGGGATTTCACACAGCTGATGACTCGTATCTGCACGCTGATTCTCGGATGTCCCGAAAAGAGCTGGGCGGGTGAGCGTGACCGAGAGCTCGAGGAGGGCATCGTCAGGGATATGTTCAAGGGCGGCAACTTCGGACAGAAGTCGGGCGCGAGAACACACGAAAGCCTGCTTATCTCGAATGCCTCAAAGGGCGGAATCGAAGAAAAGCTGATGGTCAGCCAGTTTATTGAATCGGTCAACGATATTATTTATGCGAAATGGCCCGCGTCGAAAAAATTCAAGCTGCTTTTGCCGTTCGGATGGCTGTTTTATCTCGGAAGATATGTTATCCGTTCGATGTTCGGAAAGCGACCTAAAATCGAACCAAAAAAAATTACTGCCGAAGCAACACAGAGAAAAGAGCTTTATAAAAAGCTGAATCTGTTTGTTTTAAAGTAAAGCACAGGAGGGTCTTTATGTCAGAAAAATGGGTTCAGTCCTGGGGACAGGCGCATTCCGCATTGTCATTTTTCTATTATCCCTCATGTCCGCGTACATACCGTATGGTTATCTGCTCGGACATTCAGGGCGGAGCTATCCGTCTTGAGCTTTCAAATGAATATGCCAAAAACGATATTGAAATCGGAGCGGTTACCGTTGCGAATTGTGATAAAAACGGCATACTTATCGGTAATGCCCGAAGCGTCACGGTTGACGGAAAAGCCTCTTTTGTTATCCGAAAGGGTGAAATCGTCAGAACTGATTCCGTCGCACTTGCGGTCGAGGCGGGAGAATATTTCTGTGTCAGCGCCTATGTGGTAAAAGGCTCGCTCAGAAGCGGAAATCTCATCGATAATGTCAATCTGATTACGGTCAAGGGTGATGCGGCGGCGCGTCAGGATATCACCAATCAGCCGCGTGTCAGAGACAGCGTGCGTGAGGTCGCGTCAAAGCTTCTCAAAATGTATTTCCACAAGCCGATTCCGCTTTTTCAGTCTGTTGAGCTTCTTAATAATACAGGTGCAACGGCGATTACGGTTTTCGGTGATTCGATAAGTCAGCAGGGCTATTGGACAAACGCTTTTGCACAGCGTATCCGCGAGGAATTCCCCGGCAGATATTCTGTTATAAATAAGTCAATTATGGGCAACAGAATCCTGCACGATTTCGGAAAACGCTTTATCTGTAAGGGGCTTTTCGGTATCAGCGCACTCAACAGAATCGAGCGAGATGTTCTGAATTATCCCGACACGGAATTTGTCGTATTTGCTCTTGGTACAAATGACTTTTTGCAGTACGGCTCAATATCTGCCCCTAAATCAGAAAAGCCGACAGCGATGCAGGCGTTGAATGCGGTGCGTTCTATCAACGAACAGCTGAAGGCTCAGGGCAAAAAGCTGATTGTTTTCAATGTTCTGAATTTCGGAGAATGCATTGATTCGCGTCCCGAAAAAGAGGAGCTCGTTCACGAATATAACCGACTTCTCGAAGAGAACAAGTCTGAATTCTATGCCGTGTATGATCAAGCGGCATTGTGCGTCAATCCTGACAAGCCGAATTGCTCACGCAAGGAATATCTCGGCGGTGATTATCTTCATCCGAACAAGGCGGGCGGAAAGATTGTTGCAGACGGAATAGATCTCGGCTTGTTCAGATAATTATATTTTTATTGATTAAAGCATAAACTATTACACAATAAGCTTTTGAGGGGATATTTATGATAAGTAAGAGAATCACAGCGATTATACTTTGTTTAATTATGATTGCTTCTTTGGCGGCGTGCGGCAAGAGTGACGGCGGCGAGGCTGAACAGACAACGAGTGATGTCAGCGAGAAGCTCACAACCGAGGCAACCGATGCCACAACAACCGCGACCACAACCGAAGCTGTGTCTGACACCTCAGACACAACCGCAACTACCGACAATAAAGACACCTCGGTAACGCAGGCGATTGCCACAACCGCAAAATCGGATAATCCCGAAAAATGGACAAAGGCACAGATTGTTGAAGCGTATAAGAATGCGGCAAAAAAGACACATTCGTCTGTCAAATCTCAGCATAAAATCGAAATGAAAAAGGTTCTTGTCAACGGCAAGGAAATTGATTTTATCGTGCCGATAATGTCAACTCTGCTTAAAAACAATTCGACCGAAAAGGACGGAATTACGGGCGGCTACAATAACCTTACCGCGGCAGATGTTGCGAGCGCAAGGGCGTATAAAAACGGTAGTGCGCTCGTCATTGAAATGACAATGAACAAACAGACCTCGGGCGCTAACGAGGATGAAAACAGCGGCTCTGTCGGCCACGCAATCACAACGGTCGGAGATATCAGCGTTGTCACAAAGCAGCTCGAGGACCTCAAGCTTCCGCTTGAACTCAACGAAAAGGAAACAAAGCTTTATTACACAAATCCGACAGTCAGGGTGCTTATTGATCCCGACGGAAAGATCGTCAACGGAACCTGGCAGTATACTGTTGATATCCGACTGAATAACTATAAGGCATTCGGTCAGCCCGTCGACTCGACATCGGTCGTGATTCTTAACACGCTGACAGTGAACGGCGGATTCAAGAAAATGTAAACAAGCTCATATTTTAAACGGTGAGAAAATCTCACCGTTTTTATTTTTATAAAATGTAGAAATGTGTTGTAATTTGTGATATAGTATGTGGGTTGGTATTTTCAACCCACAGGAGGTGAGGCTATGCTCGAAATTGCTGTTCTTGTTTTATTCGTCGGTGCGTTGTTCGCGTGTGTCGCATTTGACGCTTCAATATTGATTGCGCTGGTTTTCGGATTCTTTCTTCTGTTCTTCTACGGAATTTATAAAAAGCATAGTGCCCGAGAGATGCTTACGCTTGCATTCTCGGGAGTGAAAACCGTCCGCAACATCCTGTTCAATTTCGTGCTTATAGGCATCATCACTGCGGTGTGGCGCGCGGGCGGAACGATTCCATACATAGTCTACCACGCGACGCGCTTCTGCAATCCCCACGCAATGGTGCTTATCTGCTTTTTGCTGTGCGCACTCATATCATTTCTCACAGGCACTGCCTTCGGCACATCCGCAACAATGGGTGTTATCTGTATCACCATTGCAAACAGTATGGGAATCCCTATTCTTATCTCGGGCGGAGCAGTGCTGTCGGGTGCGTTCTGGGGTGACAGATGCTCACCGATGAGCACAAGCGCCCTGCTGATAAGCTCACTTACAAAAACAAATCTTTTTAAAAATATCGCGATGATGTTCAGAACATCGTTTGTTCCGTTGGTGATAACCTGTGCGGTCTATGCTCTTGCAGGTATCGGCTTTGAATCCGATTTTGATATCGGTGCAACACAAAGCATTTTCACCGACAACTTCAACCTTCATCCCGTCGCAATCATTCCCGCGGCGGTGATCATTCTTTTTTCTCTTTTCAAGGTGAATGTCAAAATCACGATGAGCATAAGCATTATCTGCGGTATGCTTATCTGCGCTTTTGTTCAGGATATTCCTTTTGTCGAAATTATGCAGATGTCTGTTCTCGGCTTCAAGCCGACAGAGCCTGCCGTTGCCTCGTTGCTTGCGGGCGGAGGTATGGTCTCTATGGCAAACGCGTTTTGTATTGTACTCATTTCTGCGTGCTATTCGGGTATGTTTGAGGGCACGGGATTGCTTCATTCGATTCACGATATTCTGATGAAGCTCAGCCGTAAGCTGACTCCCTTCGGCGGAGTTTTTGTAACCTCGATACTCTCGAGCCTTATTTCGTGCAATCAGACGCTTGCAATTATGCTCGCGCACCAGCTTTGCGGTGATATTGAAAAGGACAACGAAAAAATGGCATACTGCCTTGAAAACACGGCGGTTGTAATGGCTCCGCTTGTTCCGTGGTCAATCGCAGCCACGGTTCCGCTGTCATCTATCGATGCACCGTCAGCGTGTATTCTGACAGCGTGCTATCTCTATCTGATTCCGCTTTATAATTTTGGATTGAATCTACTGAGAAATAAGCACAAAAATAGTTAATTTATTGACAAACTTTCACATAACCGATTGACATTGTCTGAGATTTATTTTATTATATTGATGTATGTAAAATTACACTAAAAAGGAAGTGTTTGAAAATGGATAAGCAGTACGAAGCTTTATTCACCCCCTGGAAGATAGGTAATGTTGAAATCAAAAACCGTATCGTTATGTGTCCCATGGGTGGTACATCTTTGTTCGGCTGGTTCGAGCTCGGCGGATGTCACTTTGACAAGGAGGCTGCAAAGCTTTTCCTTGAAAGAGCTAACAACAATGTCGGTCTCATCATCCCCGGTATCGCACCTCTTCGTGACACATTCTGGGGCAAGTGGCTCTGGCAGAATCCTAAGATGTTTGAAGAGCTTAAGGAATTTATGGATGAAATCCATAAGACAGGCGCAAAGCTTTTTGTTCAGCTGACTGCAGGTATGGGCAGAAGCTGGGCTATCACAGAGCTTGTTGCACCGCTTCACAAAAACAAGTTTACACGCGCACTTATCAAGCCTATTCTTGATACATCACACGAGCTGGCATCTCCCAGCGAGCAGCCCTCCCGTTGGGCACACGATATCATCTGTCCCGAGATGACAAAGCATCAGATTCACGAAATCATCGAGGCTTTTGCAAAGACAGCAAAGCTCTGCCGCGATGCAGGTGTTGACGGTGTTGAGGTTCACGCTGTTCACGAGGGTTATCTTCTTGACCAGTTCTCAATCGAATTCTTCAACAAGCGTACTGACGAATACGGCGGAAGCTTTGAGAACAGATACCGTTTCGCAGTTGAGGTTGTCAAGGCTATCAAGGAAGCTTGCGGTAACGATTATCCCGTTTCTCTGCGTTACTCAGTTGAGTCAAAGATGAAGGGCTTCTGCGAAGGTGCAATGCCCGGTGAAGAGTATACAGAGGTCGGCCGTGCAATGCCCGAATCAGAGAAGGCTGCAAAGTATCTTCAGGATGCAGGCTACGATATGCTCAACGCCGATAACGGTACTTATGACTCATGGTACTGGGCACATCCCCCGATGTATATGCCTCAGAACTGTAACCTCGAGGATGTTGCTCACATCAAGAAGTTTGTTGATATCCCCGTTGTCTGCGCAGGCCGTATGGAGCCTGATGTCGGTGCAAAGGCAGTAGCAGAGGGTAAGATCGACGGTGTCGGTGTTGCCCGTCAGTTCCTTGCTGACCCCGAGTGGATCACAAAGCTTATCGAGGACAGAGTTGAGGATATCAAGCCTTGTATCTGCTGTCACGCAGGCTGCTTCAATTTCTCATCATCAAAGGGTCATGCTAACACTCAGGACCTCCTTGACACAATGGGACTTTCCCGCTGCGCAATCAACCCGAAGACAATGCAGTCCAAGAAGTATAAGATTCTTCCTGCTAAGAAGCAGAAAAAGATTGCTGTTATCGGCGGCGGTATCGGCGGTATGGAGGCTGCTATCGTTTGTGCACAGCGCGGTCACAAGGTTGACCTTTACGAAAAGAGCGACAAGCTCGGCGGCGTATTCATTGCTGCAGCTGCTCCGTCATATAAGGAAAAGGACCGTGACCTTATCGCATGGTACAACCGTGAGGTTAAGCGTTACGATGCTATCAAGATTCATATGAATACTGAGGTCAAGGATATCGCTTCTCTCGGCGCTGATGAGGTTATTATCGCAACAGGCTCAGTTGCCAACAAGATTCCCGTTAAGGGCGCTGAAAAGGCAATCGAAGCTGTTGACTTCCTTCTCGGCAACAAGACAGTAGGCGACAATGTTGTTGTTGTCGGCGGCGGTCTTACAGGCTGTGAAATCGCTTATGAGCTTTACCTCCAGGGCAAGAAGCCGACAATCATCGAGATGCAGGATGACCTTATCACAACTCCCGGTGTTGCTCTTGCTAACACAAGCTACCTCCGCGACTTCTTCAAGACAAATAAGGTTCCCGTATACCTTGAGACAAAGACAACAGAAATTACAGACACAAGCGTTTCTGTTATGACTAAGGACGGCAAGTCAATCACAATTACGACAGATAATGTAATTCTCTCAGTCGGCTACAAGCCCGCTCCTATCGCAGAAAAGGCAAAGCATGTTCACATCATCGGTGACGCTCAGAAGGTCGGTAACCTTCGTACAGTTATCTGGGGCGCATGGGATGTTGCAATGAAGCTGTAATTCTGAAAACAGAATAAATTTTAACTGCCCGATAAAACTCGGGCAGTTTTTTTGTGCGTTTTTTCAGTAGAAAAGCTATGCAGTCATATGCTATAATCATCATACAAACGATAACCGAAAGAGGTGCAGATATGAGTAAGGGTAAGGTTTTCGGGAAAATCAAAACTACCTTTAACACCGCCAGGGAATACTGGACAACTCCGCCTAAGGGCAATTATATTCCGTATAAGGAGATTGCATCGCTGAGCGGTGCAGGCTTCGGTGTTAACTGGCTGACTCTTCTTGCAGGAACAATTTCTCTCAACGCGTCAAACTTTCTTGTCGGCGCGAGCATAGGATTGAGGCCGATGGACCTGCAGATTATGCTCAATGTTGCCAATCTTATCGGCATACCGCTCGGAATTTTCCGCGCGTGGTATTACGATAACCATCACATCAAGGGCGGAAAATTCCTGCCGTTTATTCAGATGACCGCTGTGCCGATAGCAATCGTTTCGATGCTGTTTGTGTGGCTGCCGTATGAAAACTTCAACTACATAACAAAGGTCATTGTGGTTGAGGCTATGTATCTTCTTCTGAATGTTTTCTTATGCTTTTATAACGAAAGCTATACATATTTTCAACAGATTATAAGCCCCGATGCGCAGGAACGCGCTACGGTTATGAGTCTTTCTCAGGTTGTCTATTCACTTGCACCGTCGATTACAAACCTTTTCATTCCTCTTATTGCGGGCAAGACCTGGGGCCTTGACAATATCTGGACATACAGAATTATTTATCCCGTTTTTACGGTAATCGGTCTTTTTATGAGTCTTTTCTTCTTCCGTAAGGTTAAGGAGAGGCTGATTCTGCCTAAGAAAAGGCCTGAGCCCGTCAGAATGCTTGACGCCCTGCGCGAGGTCGCAAAGAACAAGTATTATTGGATTATACAGGCTGCCGCGTGGGTTGTTTTTCTTGAATCGGGATATGGTGTTGTTCTGGGCTGGTCATTTGTTTACGGTTACGGCGGTCAATACCAGGAAATGCTCGGTCTTGCCAACACAGTCATCGGTAACGCCAGCCTCTGGTCAATGCTTGCTGCACCGTTCGTCATCAAATGGATGGGTAAACGCAACCTGCTTATAACTGCAAACACAATCAACATTTTTATACTGATAATTCTATATTTCGTCTACGAAAACCTCATTATGATATGCGTGCTGTGGTATTTCAACGCATTTATAAACACCTTCTGGAATATCGTTCAGCACAACATAAGTGCAGATATGAGAGACTATCATCAGTGGAAAACGGGTGTACGAGTTGACGGACTTTTCGGCCCGTTAGGTATGATAGGTACGGTCATCAGCTTCTTTACGGGAATGGTTTATCCCGCTATTTATGAAAAAATGGGAATCCACGAGGATTACTCGGTGCTTCATAACGACACTCTGCGAAATAATCTTTTTGAGGTGCTCATTATCTGTTCAGCATTTGGAGCGCTTCTCAATCTTATTCCGTTCTGCTTCTATGACCTGACCGAAAACAAGCATCGCGCTTATGTCAGCGTGCTTAAAATCCGTGCAATGTTTGAAAACCACGCTCTCGGCGTGCTTGAAGACGGAGAGCTTGAGGATGCTATGGAGCTTGTTCTTGAGGCAAAAAGGCTTTACGGCAAGGAAAAGACACCCGTTGACAAAACTGCGCTGAAAAACGCGCGCAGACTGCCAAAAAAGACGGATGAAGAAAAGGAAATCCGCGCTCAGGCTATCAGAAGCGCAAAGGACGAGCTTCACCGAATCAGGGAAGAGAATCTTGCAATCGAGCGTGCACCTATCATTATGGAGGACCTCAACAAGTTTTCGGGTGCGGCGGCAGCAAGCAAGCTCAGCTGTGCGCACGCAGATTTTGCAAACGGAGAGATTTATTTCTACGAAAACGCGGCTCAGGAATTAAAGGCGGCGCGCAGACTGCCTAAGGGCACTGCACAGGAAAAGGAAATCCGTGCCGATGCAATCGCGTCTGCAAGAATCAAGAAGGAATCTGCAAAGCTTATAAGAAAAATCGGAATTGAGAATATCGTCAAGCCCGACGACAGCGAAAAGCAAGAGCTTATCAACCGCGAAGCGGCAGGCTTTGCCGACAGCCTGAGAATCAAACAGGAGCTTCGCAGATATCTTAAAAAGGAGTCGGAGTATAACCGTATCACAAAGCCCTATACCCGCGCGAAGAGCTTTATAGAGCAGGAGAAATACTATACTCACTACAACGAGCTCGAGGCTAAATATCACGAAATCTGCAGAGCATAAAAAAGTCAGCAAAACATTAAAACCTTGAACGAAAATTCTTTAAAAAATCCCTGAGTCTTATACATTTTTGACAATGACAAAACATCTCCTTTGTGCTATACTATCAGCCGCAAAGGAGATGTTTTTTATGCAGACCTTAATGAGTCTATCTGTCTGCCTTTTCGCGGGACTTATGCTTTCCCGTCTGGCAAAATTAGTTAAGCTTCCTGCCGTTACGGCATACCTCGTTGCAGGTATTCTTGTCGGTCCCTATGTCCTCGGCTCCTTCGGTATCGGGGGACTCGGCTTTACAAGCATGGAGGATATAAAAACATACGAGCTTATTCCCGATGTTGCGCTCGGATTTATCGCTTTTTCAATCGGTAACGAGTTCCGTCTTGCACAGCTCAAGCATACGGGTAAGCAGGCGACGATTATCGGTATTTTTCAGGCGGTTTTCACAACGATTATTGTTGATGCCGCACTTATAGGACTTCATTTCATCATTCCAGATAAGCTTCCGCTTCCGACGGCAATCGTGCTCGGCGCGGTCGCATCGGCAACAGCACCTGCGGCAACTCTTATGGTTGTCCGTCAGTATAAGGCAAAGGGCCCTCTTACCGATATTCTTCTTCCGATTGTTGCGCTCGATGACGCAGTCGGTCTGATTCTCTTTGCGGTATCCTTCGGTGTTGCAAAGGCGCTCATCCACGGTGAGGTTGATGCGATATCCGTTATTCTTGAGCCGATTCTCGAGGTTGTGCTTTCACTTTTACTCGGCTTTATTATGGGTGTTCTCTTCACCTTCTTTGAAAAGTTTTTCCATTCGCGTTCAAAGCGCCTTGCAATGTCTGTCACTTTTGTTTTCATCACGGTTGCGCTCTCAATGGTTGAGCTCGATATCGGCGGCGTTCATATTGCATTCTCATCACTTCTTGTGTGTATGATGCTCGGCACGGTATTCTGTAATCTGTGTGATTTCTCTGAAGAGCTTATGGACAGAGTTGACCGCTGGACGGCACCGCTTTTCATCCTCTTTTTTGTAATCAGCGGCGCGGAGCTCGAGCTGTCAACCTTCAAGGATCCGATTGTTGTCTGTATCGGTGTCGCATATATTATTTTCCGTTCCTTAGGTAAATATTTCGGCGCACGCGTCAGCTCAAAGGCTGTGCACTGTGACGAGCATATCGTGAAATATCTCGGCATCACACTTCTGCCTCAGGCAGGTGTTGCTCTCGGAATGGCGCTCAAGGCTGAGACGCTCGGCGCTGATGGACTGATTGTTACAAACATTATTCTGTTCTCTGTTCTCATTTATGAGCTTGTCGGACCGTTCCTTACAAAGGTTGCTTTGACCAAGGCGGGTGAAATTCAGCCTGACGGTGCAGTCAGCGCAAGAACTCCCGATGTTATTGAGCCTGAGCTCAGAAAAAATATGAAAAAGAAATAAAATTAACGCTTGCAGACCTCGGTCTGCAAGCGTTTTTTATGCAAACAGCTTGATTATTCCGACAACTGCCGCGACAATAGCAATGGGAATGAGCAGCGCGACACTTCCTGCAAAAATCAGACACAGCACAAGTGCAGGCAGTGACAGTACAAGAAGTATGATTGCCGAAAGTTTTGCGATACCCCAAGTGATTTTAAACAGAAGCTTCAATGCCTTAAAAAACAACACAATAAAAACTACCGTCAATAAAAAATCGATCATCAGATCACCTCATTACATTTTATGTTCTGCGGGAAGCAACGGCACAGGATATCGCCGACACATTTTACTTCTTTCCCTTGTTTCCCTTATGGGACTCGCTCTATAACATCCTGCACCGAAGCCGAAAATATGCCGACGGGGCGATACGGTATCGCATAACAAGCTCTCTTGCCTGTGTGATTATATGATACAGCATCGCGAACGCAAAATGAATAACATTCAGTGAAGAAAAACTGACCTGATTTCTGCAAAAAGTGCAAAAACAACGGATACCGCACGGCTGCGCGATATCCGCTGAAATTATTCGTTGATTATTTTGTTGTATTTTTCGAGGTTGATTTTCTTGTCAGCGAGCATCTGCTCAACCCAGAGCTGAAGGCTTTCGATAGTCATTGAGAGCTTTTCAAGCTTTCGCTGAATAGAAACGAAATCACGGATTTCGTCATCGTTAATCTGACCGTTAGAGGTTATCTCGATAAGCCTTTCCTGACTGTTTTTCATCGAATTGAGTGAAAAAAGCATTTCGAGAATTATCTGTGACAGGTCCTTGACCTCAACCTCGGGAACATATTTCTTGCCGATAGGACATTCTTTTGAACAGTAAAGGTTGCAGAGCGTCGGCTCACCGTAAATTTTTGAAAGCAGCATAACCTCGTCGGGCGTGATGCCGAATTTTCCGTTCTCAATTCTCTCGAGCCTTTCGGGCTGAAGAGGGGAGTTAAGAACCGAAGCCTCGTCACATACCTCGTCACGGGTAAGTCCGTGCCTCTTTCGTGTTTCCTTGTAAATTGTGTCCGCCATTTTTATTTTCTCCTCTTTTTTATTTCCAAAGACAGTATAACACATATTTTGAAAGAAATAAAGAGATAAAAACAAAAACCTCGTCGGGTTAGCCGACGAGGTAATTTATTGAGGTTTATTCAGCCTTCTTTGAATACTTGGTCTGATAAATGATTCTCATAATGTTTGCGTCAAGTGCGCTGAGTGAATCACCTGCGCCAAAGAAAACAGAACCGATGTGAGTCTGACATTCTCTTGACATAATAAGCTCAACTGCATCAAGGTCGCTTTCCTTTGTGCCTGTGCAAAGTGCGCCTGCGCCTGCGATAAGAACAGCGTTGTTGCCCTTGACAGCCTTTGCTGCCAGCTTTGCAGATGCGCGTGAGCCGTCCCATCTGAAGCTTCCGATTTTCGTACCCGCAATCTGAGCAAAGTCGTCAAGACGGGGGATAATCGTTGACTGTGCAACGCTGACTGCGATCATCTCACTTGCGGTGAGGTGCTTGATATAAGCGGCATTTGTCTTTGCATAAATCTCAGCGTGTACCATTGCTGTTGCAGGAACAGGCTCGGCTGATGTTGATTTAGCAGTTTTGATGTCAACGGTGAAGCTCTTGCCGTTCTTATAACGGATTTCAAACTTAGAGCCGATTCGTGTGCTTTCACCGAAATCCGCAATCTGCTTTGGCATCTTGCCTACGCCGACTGCCTTGATATAGCTGTTCAGCATACCCTTATATGAATACTCGGGAGTGCCCTCATAAAGCATATATGCCTTCTGAATCTTCTCTTCACAAAGATTTTCAAGCTCAGATACAACCTCAAAAGCCTGTTCGAAGCTGTTACCCGTAACAACCGCACCGTGCTGCTTCATAAGAATAGCCTTGCTGTTGGGATAATTGACATAAGCGTCCTCAACGGCCTTGCGGAGCTTTGATGTTGAGGGCATACCGTAATCGGCAACGGGGATGCAGTCACCGAAGAGACCTGAATACTTTTCAGGGACATCAACATTGATGCCTGCCGCACCGACAACAGAAGCCTTGATCTGATGGGTGTGGATTACGAAATTCTCGCTCGGACGGTGCTTGTAAGCATCGGCGTGAACGCCCTTTTCACTTGAGGGCTTGATATCACCCTCATAAGAGCAGTCATCAATGTTAACAACAACAATATCGTCGGGAGTGAGAGTGTCGTACGGTCTGCCGCTCGGAGTGATTACAAACTGAGTGTTGGAAATTCTCGCACTCACATTACCCCATGTACGGGCAATAAGACCTGTTTCCAGAAGTTTTTTGCCTGCTTCAACAACAAGCTCTTTTGCTTCCTGAATATTGTAAGCCATAATTATTCTCCTAAATTAGCCGATACGACCGCAGTTGTCGAATACTCTGTCGAAACGAGCGATTGCATCGTCGATGTCAGCCTCAGTGTAAGCTGCGCTTGTGTAAAGTCGGCTGCCTGCGAGAGTAACCATACCCTCAGCCATATAAGCAGCACCCATGTGCTCCATTTCCTTCTTACGGGCACTTGTCTGCTTGAGAACATCAGGAATCTGCCACGGCTTTGACCAGTCGATTGAATAGTGCATTGTGCCGACTGTGTCGAGGTGACAAATTGAGCCCTGATTGAATGCTACGAAGGGAAGGTTGTGCTTCTCAATGGACTTCTGAAGACCCTTGATAAGTCTGTCACCCATAAGGCCTGCCTTTTCGCAAGCGTTTGTCTCTTCAATTTCGCAAAGTGTATAGTAGCCTGCAACGCAGGAAAGGGGAGTAGCAGCCATTGTACCGCCGCACATTGCCTTCTTAACCTTCTTACCTGAACCGTCAAGACCTGCGCCGAGGTGAGCCATAACATCCTTATGACCGCCGATACCGCCCGCACCGGGATATCCGCCGGCGATGATCTTACCGAAGATTGTGAGGTCGGGATCTACGCCGAAATAGCCCTGTGCGCCTGAAACGCCGATACGGAAGCCTGTAACAACCTCGTCGAATACGAGAAGTGAGCCGTACTGACGGCAGAGCTTCTCAACGCCCTTAACGAATGCCTTGCTGAGAGGACGGGTGCCGCTCTCGGGGCCGACGGGCTCAAGGAATACGGCTGCAGTACCGCCTGTGAGCTGATTTTTCTTGAGCTTCTTCTCAAGGTCTTCGAGATCGTTCGGGAAGAATTCGTCTGTATGCTTGAATACAAACATCGGAACACCGGGTGACTGAAGATTCTTTGTACCGGGAACTCTCATACCGTAAGCCATCTGATCTGACCAGCCATGGTATGCGCCGCCCATTTTAAGAATGTTCTTCTTGCCTGTTGCAAGA
This sequence comes from Acutalibacteraceae bacterium, assembly GCA_045540195.1. Classification (GTDB taxonomy): domain Bacteria; phylum Bacillota; class Clostridia; order Oscillospirales; family Acutalibacteraceae; genus CAG-488. Next base: position 11,233 of record JAZQGS010000035.1, on the reverse strand, counting down.
CGGGCAACTCGTACAGCACACATACAAGCCTCTGTACCTGAACCGAGCATACGGAACATCTCAACAGAGGGAACGCATTCTGCAATCTTGTTAGCGAGCTTGTACTCGTACTCGTGGAAAAGACCTGTTGACGGGCCACAGTCATTGAGAAGCTCAATAACCTTGTTGCGGACTGATTCAGGGTTAGAGCCGATGATTGTCGGGCCGCCTGCCTGAAGGAAGTCATAATACTCGTTGCCGTCGATGTCATAAAGTTTGTTGCCTGATGCCTTTGTGAAGACAAGCGGGAACGGATAGTTGAATGCGAGATTGTGCTGAACGCCGCCGGGGATACGACCCTTTGCGACTTCGATCATTTCCTTGGATTTTGCACACTTCTTTGCGAAATACTCTTCTTCATACTTTTTAAGAGCCTCGGGCTTAACGCTGTAGATGGGCTTTTTGATAAGCGCATCAAGCTGTTTTGTAACAGCATCAGCATCAAGGTACTTGGTGATAGCAAAGTTGTTAGCCATTTTAATTCCTCCGATGTATGTATGATATTTGGTAAAATATAGCGATAACGCTTTATATCCAATATGCAGTATACCATATATTAAATAAAAATTAAATATTTTTTTGCATTTTTTAAAAAATTTTTTACAAATCTTTATATTTTTATGTTACAATAGTCTCAATAAACATTGGGGGTTTAAAAATGGCTATTTATGTTATCGCTTATGATGTCGGAACAACCGGTATGAAAACCTGTCTTTTTGAGATTGATAAAACAATCAGACCCATCACAAACGCTTACGGCGCATACAATCTTTATATGGTTGGTGACGGCGGTGCTGAGCAGGATCCTGACGAATGGTGGGGCGCAATGTGCTCAACCACAAAGGAGCTTTTCAGCAAAACAGATATAAAGCCGTCTGAGATTGCGGGTATCTCTTTCTGCTCTCAGGCTCAGGGACTTGTCCTCGTTGATAAAGAGGGTAATCCTGTCCGCCGAGCTATGAGTTATATGGACCAGCGCGCTAAGGAAGAGCTTAAGAAATATATGGCATACGGCTTGCAGATTGCGGGTGCAAACATCGTGCCGCTTCTAAAATCACTTATCGCAACGGGCGCAGTTGCCTGCAGTGTTAAGGACCCTGTTTACAAATACAAGTGGGTTGAGGCACACGAGCCCGAGAATTTCAAGAGAACATATAAGTGGCTTGATGTCAAGGATTTCCTTATCAGCCGTTGTACAGACGAATTCGCAATGACAAAGGACTCAGCCTTTGCAACACTTCTTTTCGATACAAGAAAGGGCAAGGAGGGCTGGAGCAAGAGCGTCACAGGCATTTTTGACATAAATCTTGACCATCTTCCGAAAATTCTCAAGTCAACCGATGTTGTCGGCAAGGTTACCGCAAAGGCGGCTGAACAGCTCGGTCTTGCCGAGGGTACACCCGTATTCGGCGGCGGAAGCGACGCTTCACTTATCGGTGTCGGTGCAGGCAGCGGTGCTGTCGGTGACACACACATCTATCAGGGCACATCAGGCTGGGTAGGAACGGTTGTTAAAAATCAGCTCGTTGACACATCGGCAATGATTGCGGCTGTCGTCGGCGCAGATCCCGATTCTTATGTTTACTTTGCAGAGCTCGAAACGGCGGGCAAGTGTCTTGAATGGGTTCGTGACCACCTCTGCCTTGACGAAATCGGCATTTTCAAGCAGAAGATGGATGTCGCAGAGGATCCCGAAACAGAGTATACAAGCCTTTACGATTATATGACAAAGGTTATCAACGAGGTTCCTGCAGGCTCAAACGGTGTTGTATTCACACCGTGGCTTCACGGCAACCGCTGTCCGTTTGAGGACCCGAATGCCGCAGGTATGTTCTTTAACATAAGCATTGATACAGGCAAATCCGAGATGCTTCGTGCGGTTATCGAGGGCGTTTGCTTCCACCTCAACTGGATGCTTGAGGCACAGAATAAAAAGGTCAAGACCTCTGATGTCATCCGCTTTGTCGGCGGCGGCGCACTTTCAGATGTAACCTGTCAGATTCTTGCTGATATCACGGGCAAGACTGTTGAAACAGTCAACCGTCCGCAGGATATCGGTGCTGTCGGCGCGGCGGCAATGGTCGGTATCGGACTCGGCGTTATCGAAAATGTAAGCAAGGTAAAGGACTATGTTCCTGCTGTCAAGACCTTCAAGCCGAACGCAGCCAACAGAGCAGTCTATGACAAGAATTTCAATGTATTCAAGACTCTTTATAAGAATAACAAAGACAGCTTCAAAGCTTTGAACGGATGATTTTTTGAAAAAAGCAATCCTGACAATTATATCAATTTCAGCAATTATTTTCTGCCTTGTGTCTGTGGTTCTTCCGCGGCACAAGGCGGACTTGTATAATGCGCTCTATAAGCAGAATGTAACGATAGAAAAAGCAGATGAAAAGAAAGTTGAACTCAAAAAGGGAGACTTTTTTGTCTTTGGAAAAATTTACGACGAGGATATAGTCTGGGAAATTGTTAATGACAGCGAAACACCGCTTGCGTGGAGCATGAATGCAATCTGCTTTAAAGCGTATGACGACAAATCCTCCGATTGGCTTACGAGTGATTTGCGCGAATGGCTTAACAGTGAGAGCGGATTTTTGTCGGAAGAAAATTTCAACTCAACGGACATTGTAAAGCAGAACAAAGACGGCGATACAATGTTTTTACTTTCAAAACAGCAGTTACAACAATTCAGCGAAAGAAAAAGGGTAAAAGCACCGACTGCATCAGCAATCAGGAATGACAGCTCGAACAAATTGGTTATCCGCAAAAACTGCTGGTATTGGACAAGCGGTCCGATTGAAACCAATTCATCGAGCGTGGCGGCGGTAACGCAGTCAGGCGGATTTTATAAAACTCTTCCCACGGATACGCTTATGGGTGTCTGCCCTGCATTTTATCTTGAAAGTAAAGCGGTAACAATTTGCGGCGGCAACGGCACAAAAGAAAAGCCGTATGTGGTGAGTTGAAGAAACAGGTGGCAATAATGAAAGTTAATTTTTATGAGAACATAGATGATGAGTTGTTAAAATTTGCTGTTATTATTTCTAAACACAATGGCAAATGGGTTTTCTGTAAACATAAGGAGAGAAACACCTATGAAATTCCCGGTGGTCACAGAGAACATAATGAACAGATATTTGAAACTGCCAAAAGGGAATTGGAAGAAGAGACAGGAGCAACACGCTACACTATTTCTCCTGTCTGCGTTTACTCTGTTGTTGGTAAAAACAGAGTAAATCAAACAGGCGAAGAAACTTACGGTATGTTATTTTTTGCGGATATTCAGATGTTTGAAAGCGAATTGCACAGCGAAATGGAATGTGTTTGCTTGTTTGAAACATTACCGACGGAATGGACTTACCCGCTCATTCAACCTTTGTTAATCGAGGAATATTTAAGAAGAGAAATGTAATTTGTCGGGGGCGCCTTTTACACCCCGATTTATCAAACAAACCAAAATTCATTTCGTAGGGTTCGGCGCTTCTCGACGAACCGAGATTGTTTAACAAACTAACGGCGTGTCGTAAACGCCACTCCCTACACACCTTAATACGGTTGTTGCGGTAGGGCGGGGGCTTGCTCCCGCCGAATATTTAATAAAAATTTATTTGCTGGTGCGTGAATATATATGAGAAACAAAAAGCAACGAGGACAAAAACATAAATTGAAAGCGTTGCTCAACAATATAAATCAAATATGTCCTTTTCAAAATACAGACTGCCAATATGAACATTTCCTTGTTCCGAGTGATCGTTTTATTTCATCACCAAAAACCAGAGAAAAAATCAAAACTGCATTCTGTAAGGCTTGGCTTGACAAAACCGCTGAAATAATTGAGCAGAAACCCTGTGATCTGTCTTTTTGTAGGGTGGTAGCGCTTATTGATGAATCGGACCTTTGGAAATCACAAATAATAATTTTCTATGACAGAAATTATTATGATTCATTTTGGTCAAGAGAATCTGATGAGCAAACTTGGTCTCCGATAGTTCAACAAGGTATGTCTTTTATCCAACTTAGACATATTGACACAAATCTAAAAGAAAAAGGATATTATGAAACGATTAACGATTTAGATTTTGTCCATAAAACTAGGATATGGTTTTATGGAGATATTTAATAAATAGATAAACCACCCCGATTTGCCGCAACAAACAGAAAAGAGGTGAGGTAAAATACTCAATCTGAAAAACAAATCCAACACTCCGCTGATAATTTTCAGTGCAGTTACTTTTGCCTTTTACCTTTTCTTCACACATTTGATTATCAAAACCGATGACGGACATTTTCTCGGGATTTTAAACGAAGAGGGCTTCAGGCTTGCAGATTGGCTTTCACAAAGATATCATACGGTTTCGGGGCGCACAGTCAGCGAATTCCTGATGATGAGCTTTCTGAAAATCAATCCGATTTTCTGGAAATTTTCTGCCTCGGCTTCATTTGTTTTTATCGCGTGGTTTCTGCAAAAAATCTGCGGAGCTTTTGAAGGAACTCTTACGCAGAAACAGAAAAATATTTTTTGCTGCTGTGTTCCGTTTCTTGTTTTTATCGGTGCGCTCAATCCGGGCGCATTCTGGTTTGCGGGAAGCTTCACATTTCTTTTCCCGTTCACCGCATTTTTGCTGACGGTTGCACCGCTGACCTTTGAGCTTTTTGAAATAAAATACAACAAAATTGTTTTAAATACAGTTGCGGTTTTTGCCTCGCTTCTTGCCTGCTCGCAGGAGCAGACGGCGGCGCTGACAATCGCATTTCTGATTGTTCTTTTTATCGCAAATTCTTTCAAAAAGAAATTAAAATTCTATCACGCTCCGCCGATGTTTTTCGGCTTTGCGAGTGCGGTGTGGCTCTTTTCCTCACCCGGAATGACGGGCAGAATCGAAATGGAAAGCGGTGCGTTTGCACGCTACACCGAGATGAATGCTTTTGAAAAAAGCCTTTGCGGCTTTGCGAATTATTTCGGCTATTCCTTCTTTATGTCGCTTATCGTTACGGGACTTTTTGCTGTGCTGATTTTTATGACGGTCAGCTCGGCTTACAGCGGTAAAAAAGAAAGAATTTTCGCAAAAGCTTTTATTGCATTTTTCGTTGCTGTCTGCGGCGGATTAAATGTCGTTTATATTATTTTGAAACATACAATTCCCGACAAGGGTTTTGAAAAGCTTTTTAAAAGCGGAGACTATGATTTTGTGAATATCATCACTCTTGCGATGTGCTTTTTACTGCTTGTGCTTTTCGCACTTATGCTGATTCTTATTATAAGACAGAATAAAAAGCTCGGGCTTACGGTGTCGCTTTTGTTTGCCGCATCGGTGGCAAGCGCGGTTGTGCTCGGCTTCAGCTCATCAATCTATGCTTCGGGGCAGAGGGTGTTTTATTTTACCGATATGCTCACTCTTTTTGCCTGCGCCGTGCTGATATCAGCCTCAAAAGAAAAGAAAGCAAGAATAATTTACAACACGGCAATTATCCTCGCTTTAGTGATGTTTATTCTGAATTGCTTTAATTTTGCATTACTTGAAATTCCGATAATGGGGTGAGTCCTTGAACAAAGAACAGATTAAAAGAAAGCTTCGCATAATGAAGCGCAAAAAATGGCCGTTTGCACTCATTGCAATCGTTCTTGCCGCGGTTATTGCCGTTCCATGGGGAATGTCTGCGGCAAGCACAAAAAAGCGTCTTGAGATTAAACCGCCGATACCGCTGACGGATGTTATTATCAAACAGACTCAACGAGAAAAAATAACACTTGTTGCTCACCGCGGTTATTCGTCTCAGGCACCCGAAAATTCCTTGCCTGCGATACGCAAGGCGGCTGAATTCGGCTTTGACATTGTTGAGATTGATGTCCGTCAGACAAAGGACGGCGTATGGGTGCTGATGCACGACGAGGATATCGGGTCTGTGTGTGATAAGTCGGGCAAGGTTTCGTCATATACATATTACGACCTTATAACCTGCAACATCGTCAAGGGCGCGGACGCAGAGAGCTATCCCGAGCTTAAAATCCCGACACTTGAACAGGCGCTCAGGACCTGTCTTGAATACAATGTCCGTCCTATGATTGAAATCAAGGATTACACCCGTGAGGGACTTGAGAATCTTCTCGCACTCGTTGAGAAATACGGCTTTACAAAAACCTGCTCGGTGATTTCCTTCCACCGCGAGGCGATAGAAATTGTCCGCGAGCTCAACGGTGATGTACCGCTGTATGTGCTTGTCTCGAAGCTTACGGATGACGAGCTTGAGAGATGTCTCGAAAACAAGGATATGGGTGTGAGCTTCAACGGCAATCACAAGAAGAATACTCCCGAAAAAATCAAAAAGCTTCAGGCGGCGGGAATACCGCTTGCCTGCTGGACAGTCGATACCGCCGAAACGATACAGAAATGGGCGGACGAGGGAGTTACCACCTTTGTCACCAATCGGATATATTTTCATAACTGAACAAAAAAGGAGTTGTGCCGAAGCACAACTCCTTTAAATTTTTTATCAGCCGACAAACTTGATTGTGAGAATCTTTTTGCCTGTGATCTCGAAGTCAACGAAGCCGTCCTCTTTCATTGTGAGCGGAGCAACATCCTTTTCCTCGAGGCTTACGAGCTTAACCTCGCTCCACTTCTTACCTGAGTAAGCGGGAAGCTCAAATTCTGCACGCTGTCTTTCAACGGGTGACTGAGCCTTCTCAATCGGAGCCATACCGCCGTTAAGACGGATTGATGTCTGAACAGCACAGTCTGACGGGTTGAAGATACGGACTACATAGCCCTCGCCGTCCTCGCTGAGCTTAACTGCGCTGACATTGAGCTTCTCGTTTTCGAGCTCAAGGAATGAGTGAACAAGACCGTTCTTACCGTGCTCTGTCGGTGCAAACTGTGCGATACCGAAGCTGAGGTTGAAGCGCTCTGATTCGCCCCATACATTGCCCTCTTCCCAGTCGCCTGCGTGAGGCATAAATGCGTAGCGGTATGTATTCTTGCCGATGCACTGTGAGCCCTTGTCAACCTTGCTGTAATCCTGCATATCTGATGTTACGCAGATGCGAAGCGGGAATGCACGAAGAAGTGAAAGATAAACAGTTCCGCACTCGTCGTCACTTGCTTCATAAGCCTTGAGGCCTGTGTTGAGAAGAGCAACACCGTTTGTTCCGTCAGTAACATCGACGAATGAATTCATCGGATGCACTGTCATCGGGATTTCATCATAAAGTGAATAGACAAGCTTTGCAACCTGACGCTTAACAACATCAAACTGTCCCTGAGCGTAAGAGAACTCTGACTTGATATCTGTCGGGAATGCTACCTGGAGGTAGTGGTCCTCAGACTGATTGTCGATTGTTGTCTCGATTTCAAGATACTTAGCGCCCTTGCGGAGAGTTACGATATTGACAATCTTGCACGGGTTGAGGTGCGGTGAACGGGTTTTCTCGTCCATGCTGCGTCCCTCGGGAAGTGCCCAGTCGATTTCAATCTTGTATGCAACCTCGAGCTCGCCCTCGTGAAGAAGTGTAATCTTTGCACGCTCGTTGAGAGTTGTGAAGGTTTCGTCGTTTTCGGGAACGATATGCTCCCAGGGATTGCCGATTTCGCCTGTATCCTTGAAATAGCCGAGTCCCTCGTATGACTTGCCGTTTGCCTTATCGAGCACATTGTATGTACCGTTTGCGTTGAATGAAACGCGAAGATACTCGTTCTCCATAACCTGTGCTTTCTTGAGCATTGTTTTCGGAGTATTTGCTCTGACATTATAAAGCGGCTGAAGCTTGAGTGTTCTGTAACCGAAGCCGGGGATATCCTTGACATCAACAACGATCTTGCACTGATATGTGTGAAGAACATTTGCGACATCGTTGGGATTCTGAATGATCTGTGCGACATGCTTGTTTGTTGCAAGCACCTGATATGTAAGTGCTGTGCCGTCAACATCAGTGATTTTGAATGAGCTTGTTTTCCACTCAGCGGGAAGCTCGATTGTCATCTGAACGCTTTCGCTTCTCTTGAACGGAGCGGGGTTGTAAACCACGATAGCGGCATCGTCACGGGTAAAGCCGTCAAGCTTGATGTCACCTGCAACATCCAGAAATGCACGCTCGTAAACACAGTTTGAAAGCTCCTTGGACTGTCTGTAACGGGAAACAACATCCTCATAAACGATATCGCGTCCGCAGGCACCGATGCTGTCGTGACCGTGATTCTGAAGAAGATAGTTATATGAAAGATCAATGAAGTTCTTCTGGAAGGGAGCGCCTGCAAGTGCAGAGAATACTGCAAGAGGCTCAGCGTAGCTCATAAGCTGAGTTTCTGTCTTGAAGTTATCCTGCTTGATGTATGTTCTTGCAGAAAGAATCCAGCCCATAACGGGACTTACGCTGCCCTTTGTGAAGGGCTCACGCATCTCGCCCTTGAGAACGGGTGAGTTCTCGTCAAACTCGTCGATGATGCCCTGCTCCATCTCCTTAAGAGTGCTGTGGAATACCTCGGCATTCGGAAGAACCTCGTCGAGATCCTTGATCATATCGACCTCACGGATGTCCGGGCAGGATGAATCGTGGCCGAGTGACCAGAAGCGGTGAGAGGTTGTCCAGTCGCCGTCCTGCTCGCGCATAGCCTGCTCAGCGCGCTCCTTGATGTTTTCCTTGTGATACTCAAAGAACGGATGTGTATACTGATAGTCGAGCTTCTGATTCTCGTTATCTACAAACTTGAAAACACCATTGTTGTCGTTCCATACCATATCACGGTTGTTCTCGTTTGACTGGTTATAGTAAACGGGACGCTGAACGATATACCAGATGTTATAACGCGGACGCTTTGCAAGACGAGAAGCATAGATGCGTGTTCCGTCGGGGCTCTCCCAATAGAACTCTGAGCGGGGAGCTGTATACTCGTTAACACCGCGGTAGAAGGAAGCAAAGTGAATATCAAAGCCTGCATAAATCTGCGGAAGCTGAGAAATCTGTCCCCAACCGAAGGGTGAATAGCCTGTCTTGCTGATGCCGCCCATTTCCTTACCGATTCTGTGACCGAGAAGGAGGTTTCTGATAAGAGCTTCACCGCCGACCGTGAACTCGTCGGGAAGGCAGAACCACGGACCTACACCGATCTTACCCTCTGAAACGAGCTTCTTGAAAAGCTCCTTCTTCTCAGGATAAACCTCGAGATAATCCTGAACGGGCATTGTCTGTGAGTCGAGGTGGAAATGCTTATACTCGGGATTTTTCTCGATGATGTCGATGAGCATATCGAGCATATAGCCGAGCATATACTGTGTTCTTCTTGCGGAGAAGCGCCACTCTCTGTCCCAGTGAGTGTTGGATATAAAGTGGCAGCTGATTTTCTTGTTATTGTCCATTTGTCACATCTCCTTGTGTATTTGCTTCATCCTCTGAGCCGATAACGGCAACAGACTGTGCGTTTTCTTTCGGTGTCAGAGTTGTTTTGAGTCTTGTGATGCTCTCGTCGATATCCTTCTTGTGGTCAAGGTAGGCATCAACGAGCATAAGAGCGAAAAGTGTCAAAGACATTACGCTGATAACGGTTTTAGCCGAAAACTTTTTCATCAACCGATCATCCCTTTATAATTTTTAAAATATCCTCAAAGCTGTCCTCGAAATAGTTACAAACAGCCTTTGTGCCGCTTTCAACAATGTTACCGCCTGCGATACCGATTGTTGTATAGCCGGCAAGACGCACGGAGCAAGCGCCTGCGCCGCTGTCCTCAATACCTACAACATGGTTGCGGTCAGCGAATGCTTCACCGAGACCGACGATTGAGGTTTCGGAATAAAGCCACGGATGCGGCTTCGGAGAAAGCTCACCGAGTGTTCCGACAGAGCCCTTGCGAAGGGGGAAGCCTGCAGAAATGATTGCATCGTAGAAATCCTTCGGGTCGCCCATACCGAGAGTCTTGAATGCAGAGAGGATTTCGGGCCAAGCCTTCTCATAAAGACCTGATGTAACAAGACCAATCTTTACACCCATGCTTTTGAGCTCATAAAGGAAATCCTTAACACCGACTGTCGGAGTGAAGGCACCGTCCTTGCCTCTGCCTGCCATAATCTCTTCCATCTCTCTGTGAGTGTGCTCAAAATAGAAGTCACGAGCCTTGTCAAGAGATGCGCCGGGGCAGTATTTATCAATACAGTACTGAAGATGCTCAGAAACAGAGTGGCCTGAAACGAAGGGCATATCAGCTTCTTCAAGCTCAAACTTCGGGTTGCCGAGAAGACTTGCAATACTCATCTGAATAATCCAGATCCAGAACTCCTCACTGCGAACGGTTGTACCGTCAAGGTCCATAAGCACAGCCTTTACGGGCATATCAAGCTGAACGGGCTGAACGGGGTAATATGTCGGATATGCGATTGCTGATTTTACGCAAGCGAGAGTGTGTGAGCCGAATGAAACGAACTCAACCTTCTGGTCGCCTGTTGCAAGGATATCAACAACACCGTTCTTGCCGACGGAGAACTTGCCGTCCTCTGTTGTCTCAAGCACGTGAAAGCCGCTGTCTGCACCGACATCACCGAGATCGGGAATGTGAATTGTCTTGTCAAGTAACATAAGAAACGTCCTCTTTTTTTCTAATATAGTCAATCACTTTATATTAACAAAGCAAGCAATAAATGTCAATCGGATTTCTGCAAAAAAACTGTGTTTTTTCTGCAATTTACGTTGTCATAATTTGTTGACTTTTGAGGACTTTGTAAGTATAATTGTCTTATCTGTTCTGTTTTTTCGAGATGCTCGGAAAAACCGAAAAATCCAAGAATTAATTTAAGATGCGGAGAGTTGGATTATGGATAAATTACTTGATAAAAGAATACGGACAATGATAGAAGAATTAAAAGGCTTTATCACTCCCGTCCGTCTTGATGTTACAGGCTGGAAAACACTTCCCTGTGACTATAAAAAAGATAATGTGGTGCCGTCACCCGAGCTTGAAGGCTGGCAGGACTTCGGCGTAACCGAGACCTGGGGCACAAATCCCGAGGAGCCCCGCTGGTTCTATAAGCACATCGAAATTCCCGAGGAGCTTAAAGGTCAGGATGTTGAACTCTACGTTTCTTCAACTGCACCCAACGGTCAGCAGTGGGACCCGCAGTTTATTGCCTACCTCGACGGTAAGGAAATCCGCGGTATGGACTCTAACCACCGTTACTTAAAGCTTGACAGCAGTAAGGACGGCTATG
>JAZQGS010000034.1:0-10660 GCA_045540195.1 Acutalibacteraceae bacterium | reverse complement strand
AAGAGACTCTTCGAGTGCCTCCATAAAACTCATATCTTCAGCGTTAGAAGTCGTTGCCACCTCCTCTGCTGTTTCAATAACGTTTTCGATTGCGTTTGTGTTTTCCGACATTGTTGAAAGTACCTCCTTTATGATTGCCGCCGGAGTCGATGCTCCTGCGGTTACACCTACCCTTTTGCAGCCGCTAAGGTCAATCTGAGAAAGCTCTTTTGCGGTTTCAATCAGGTAAGTCGGACAACAGTTCTCACACACAGCCTTCAACTTCGCAGTGTTGGAGCTTTGCCGTCCTCCTACTATAATCATGGCGTCACAGGTCTTGGCTAAACGCATTGCCTCTTCCTGACGCTCATTCGTAGCACTACATATTGTATCAAAAATTTTTGCATTTGTATAGTGTTTTTTTATATTTTTTAAACATTTTTCGTATTCTACGGTGTTAAATGTCGTCTGCCAGACAACAATAATTTCTTTTTGGGCATATTCGGGATGCTTTTCGACTTCTTTTATGAGCTCATCGCTGTTTTTGAAGACAACGCTCTCTCCCTTGCAGTAGCTTCTGATGCCCTGCACCTCGGGGTGATTGGCATCACCCGCGATAAAAACAAGAGTATTCTCGTCAGAGTTATCCGCTATAATTTTGTGAATCTTGCGGACAAAGGGACAGGTTGCAGCGCAGAAATCGACATTCCTCTGCTTTAAGGAATCAATCACCTGCTTTTCGACACCGTGAGTTCTGATAACAACCTTTGTATCCTGAGGTACATCCTTTTCACTGTCAATGATGACAACGCCCTTTTCGGCAAGGTCGTCAATTACCTGCGGATTGTGAATAATCGGGCCGAGGGTGCAGACCTTTTCTCCGTCCTCAACCATTTTATAAAGCATATCAACTGCACGGTTGACACCGAAGCAGAAGCCTGCTGTTTTTGCAAGTTTAATCTCCATGTTTCAAGCTCCAGAGTTCTGTAATTTTTTCCATAATAAGATTTGTCGCGTGGCGCAAATCCTTCATCTTCGTGCTGTTCGGATCAAATTTCATTTCCTCGTGCTTTATCGGCTTTCCGTAACGCACGGTAAGCCTTGTTCCCGTTTTTGCCTCGTCGCAGGTATAAATCGAAACGGGCACAACATCGCATTTACACATCTTTGCTATGTAACACACTCCGCCCTTACCCTTTTGCGGAGTATAGTCGGGCGAACGAGTGCCCTCGGGAAAAATGCCGAGTATTCCGCCGTTTTTGACAAGCGTTATCGCGTAGTTGATTGCATCCTCATCAAACTTTGTTCTGTCCACGGGGAAAGCATTGAGCTGTGCCATTGCCCAGCCGATGAGCTTGTTTTTAAAAAGCTCGTCCTTTGCCATAAAGTGCATCGTCTTATCGCATCCGACAGACACAATAACAGGGTCAAGCGCGGTGATATGATTAGCCGCAAGAATGAATCCTCCGCCCTCAGGCAGATTCTCCGCTCCGATGTAGTTGATTCTGTACTTTGTTTTCGTTATAAGTCCCGCAAGCGGACGGACAACCGAATACAGCGGACGGGACTTATAGTCTGAAAAATCGTAATTATAGGGCATTTAAAATTCCTCAAAATATCTTTTAAAGTCTTTCTCTTATGATGCTGAGCACAAGCTTTGTGCCCTCCTCAAGATTGCAACCGCTGTTATCAACAAGGATTGCATCCTCAGCCTGCTTCAGCGGTGCGATTTCGCGGTGTGAATCCTGATAATCGCGCTTGTTTATATCATCAAGCACATCCTGAAATTCCACCTGCTCACCCTTTTCGATAAGCTCCTTATAGCGTCTTTCGGCTCTTGCTTCGGCTGAAGCCGTGAGGAAAAGCTTAATCTGAGCATCAGGGAGAACGACTGTACCGATATCTCTGCCGTCCATAATGCAGTTGTTGTTCTTTGCGATATCTCTCTGTAAATCAAAGAGAAATGTTCTGACGGCAGGAATTGCGGAAACATTTGAAGCGCCCATTGATGCCTCGGGAGTACGGATAGCATCGGAAACATCCTCACCGTTGAGGAAAACATGCTGTGCTCCGTCAACAAAGCCGAGTTCGACCTTTATATCCTTGAGTGTAGCTGTTACGGCATCGGCATCCTTTGTGTCAATACCCTTACGTATTGAATAGAGGCCGACTGTACGGTAGAGCGCACCCGTATCAACATAAATGTATCCGAGTTCCTTTGAAACAAGCTTTGCGATGCTTGATTTGCCTGCACCTGCAGGGCCGTCAATAGCAATATTTATAGCCATAAATATCCTCCTAAATATTCTCTCCGGCAAGCTTACCGGTTGAAAATGCAATCTGTAAATTAAAACCGCCCGTATAGGCATCGACATCAATGACCTCTCCGGCAAAATAAAGTCCCTTGAGAAGCTTTGATTCCATTGTCTTCGGGTTAATCTCCGAAACTTTGACACCGCCCGAGGTGATGATAGCCTCGTCAATCGGTCTGAAGCCCTTGACGGTTACCTTGAACGCCTTGAGCAGCTCGACAAGTCGTTGACGCTCTTCACGGGTAATCTGATTGACCTTGACCGTAGGTTTGATTCCGCTGAGCTTGGCAACAACGGGAATAAGCTTTCTCGGAAGAAGCGCGCCGAGCGAATTGATGTAGTTCTTATTAGTATTCTCAGAAAAATCGCGGAGTATTCTTGCATCTAGCTGTTCGCGGTCAAGCGCAGGCTTTAAATCTATATATATAATGTATCTGCCCTTTTCCATATCGCGCAGATGCGAGCTAGCTGAAAGCACCATCGGTCCCGATACTCCGAAGTGGGTAAAGAGCATTTCACCGAAATCCTCGTAGACAACCTTGTTGTTTTTCTTTGTATCGACAACCTTCATTCCGACATTGCGAAGTGAAAGTCCCATAAGCTCGGAGCAGAAGCCCTCGTGGGCATTCAAGGGTACAAGCGACGGCTTGGGCTCGACAATAGTATGTCCTGCCTGCCGCGCAAGCTCGTATCCGTCACCCGTTGAGCCTGTTGCCTGATATGACATTCCGCCCGTTGCGACAAGCACGCTGTCGGCATATATCTCATCACCGTCAAAGGTGCGCACGCCCTTTAACTCTCCGTTTTCGATTAGCAGCTCCTTTGCCCTGCCCTGAATAATCTCAGCACCGTCATCCGTACCGTAGCGGACAAGTGCATCAACGATATCGAGTGACTTATCTGAAACAGGAAAGACACGGTTGCCTCTCTCGCATTTAAGAGGCACACCCATATCCTCAATGAGCTCGATTGTATCCTGAGGCATAAAATTTGAAAATGCACTGTAAAGGAATCTGCCGTTGACGGGCACATTCGCGATAAGCTCGCTTAACTCCTTACAGTTATTTGTGACATTACATCTGCCCTTACCTGTTATAACTACCTTTCGTGCAGGGCGCTCGTTTCTTTCGAGTATTGTAACATCCTTACCGTAAGCCGATGCCGTTCCTGCGGCAATAAGTCCTGCCGCGCCCGCACCGACAATCAAAACCTTCTGTGACATAAATTCTCCAATCAAAATACAGAATTATACTTATATATTGTATAATAAAATCCAAAAAAATGCAATACAATCAATTGACTTTAATCAGTCACATAATGTATACTTATCTTATATTTACTATGGAGGTAATTTTTATGGGACTCGGTTCACACATTTTATGGTACAATCACCCTGCAAAAGAGTGGGTTGAGGCACTTCCGCTCGGTAACGGCAGCCTCGGTGCAATGGTCTTCGGCGGTGTTGACAAGGAAACTGTCGGTCTTAACCTTGACACTCTGTGGTCAGGTTATTCACATAAATATGCCGTTGACAACAAGTACGAGCATTTTGTAAAGGCTCGTGAGCTTGCACTCGACGGCAAGATGATCGAAGCAAGAGATTATATCGAAGAAAACTTTACGGGTGATGACTGCGAATGGTATCTTCAGCTCGGTAAGCTTATGATCACAACAAACAAGCATATGTGTGCAAAGCAGTACAGACGCGAGCTTGATATTGCTACCGCTGTCACAAAGGCTGAATACACTGCAAACGATACCGCATACATCCGTGAGGCTTTCATCAGTCATCCCGACAAGGTTCTCGTTTATTCAATGAAGGCCGAGGGCAAGAACAAGCTCGACTTTAATGTTATGGTTAACTGCGAGCTTAAAAACGATGTTGAGACTAAGGATGATACATATATTTTAAAAGGTATCTGTCCGAGTAATATTGATTTCTCAAACGATCCGCACGCTGTTACAGAATACTTTGACGGTGAGAAAAAGGGTGTCGAGTTTGCCTGCATATTCAGAGTTATCACCGACGGTGTTGTGAAGACCAACAAGAAGCATCTTACAGTTTCGGATGCAACAAGCGCAACGATTATCCTTACAGCCGAAAGTAACTTTGAAGGCTGGGACAAGCCTCTTTATCAGTCAACAAAGGATTATGAGGGTATCTGCCGCGAGAGAATCGACTCAGCCTGTGCTAAGGGTACTGAGGCTCTCAAAGCAGCTCACATTGCCGATCACAAGGAATTCTATGACAGAGTTTCAATCGACCTCGGCAACAGCAAGAAGGATTCAACTCCCACAAACCGTCGTCTTCACGAGTTCCTTTATAACAAGAAAAACGACAACGATCTTTACTGTCTTCTTTTCAACTATGGCCGTTATCTTACGATTGCAGCATCCCGTGAGGGCTCACAGGCTATGACGCTTCAGGGCATCTGGACATTCAAGATGTGCTCACCCTGGCGTTCAAACTACACAACAAACATCAACACAGAAATGAACTATTGGCCGACAATAACCTGCTCATTGCCCGAGCTCAACCAGCCGCTTATCGACTTTATCAAGGAGCTTTCAGTTTCCGGTAAAGAGGTTGCAAAAAATTATTACAATGCGGGTGGCTTCTGCGTTCACCACAATGTTGACCTCTGGAGAATCCCCACTCCGTCAAAGGGTAATCCCGTATGGTCTTTCTGGCCGATGGCAGGTGCCTGGTTCTGCCGCCACCTTTATGAGCAGTATGAATATACTCTCGACAAGGACTTTCTCAAGGATACGGCACTTCCGATTATGGAATCAGCGGCACGCTTCTGTCTTGATACTATGATCGAGGACAAGGACGGATATCTCATTCTTGCGCCGTCGACATCACCCGAAAATGAATACAAGATCGGTCATGAGGATTGCTCAATCAGCGAGACCACATATATGACAATGGGTATTATCCGCGACCTTTTCAGAAACATTATGAAGACTGCGGAAATCCTCGGTACAGACAGCGAGACTATTGCCGAAATCAAGCAAAAGTATGACAAGCTTCTTCCCTTCAGAACAGGTTCAAAAGGACAGCTTCTCGAGTGGTATAAGGATGAGGTCGGCTTTGATCCGCATCACCGCCATGTTTCTCACCTCTATTCACTCTTCCCCGCTGACCTTATCAATGTTGACGATACTCCCGAGCTCGCTCAGGCTGCAAGAAGAACTCTCGAAATCCGCGGTGACAACGGCACAGGCTGGAGCCTCGGCTGGAAAATCAACTTCTGGGCAAGACTTCGCGATAAGGATAAGGTTATCAAACTCATTGATAATCAGCTCAGATATATCAATCCCAGATATCCGCGCGGCAGAGGCGGCACATTCCCGAATATGTTCGACGCTCATCCCCCGTTCCAGATTGACGGTAACTTCGGCGCAACAAGCGGTATCGCTCAGGCTCTTATGCAGTCATTTGAGAACAGAATCCTCATCCTTCCCGCTCTCCCCGATAAGTGGGCTGACGGTCATATCCACGGTCTTACAGCAAAGCGCGGAGTTAAGGTTGACATCGACTGGGCTGAGGGTAAGCTGACAAAGCTCACGCTTGACGGTAAGGGTGACTACGAGATTATTTACGGCGACAAGAAAATTGCTGTTACACTTGACGGCAAAAAGGATGTTGAATTTTAATGCTTGCTGATGTTTACGATTTTGATAAAACGATATTCAACGGTGAGTCGGGTACATATTTTTACCTTTTTGAGTTAAAAAGACATCCGCGCTTTCTGTTGTATTTCCCGTGGCATCTGATGAATCTTATCGGATTCCTTATCGGAATCGTTCCGACAGAAAAATTCAAGGAAATTTTCTACTCTCCGCTTAAAAGTGTTGACTGCGAAAAAGAGACAACACTCTTCTGGCAGAAATACGCGCATAAAATCAATCCGTATTTTGTAAACAGAGACAGGAGCGTTAAGACAATCGTCTGCTCTGCCTCTCCTGTTTTTCAGATTAAACCGATTTGTGATAAGCTCGGCGTTGACCTTATAGTTGCAACAGAGTTCGACACAAGGACGGGCAAGGCCATCGGCCGCAACTGCAAAGACGAAGAAAAAATCGAACGGATGAAAAAGCAGGCGGCGGAATATACGATCCGCGATGTATATACGGATAATCTCAAATCCGACGGACCGCTTCTCACCCTTGCAACAAGACATCAGTATCATGTTGTTAAAGGTAAAGTGAATAAAATCAATTAAAGAACTATATCAGGAAATCCGCTCTGACATCTGTCAGGGCGGATTGTTCGTTATTATATTAAGGTGTGTAGGGCGTGTCGTAAACGCCACGCCGTCAGTTTATTAAACAATCTCGGTTCGTCGTCAAGCACCGAACCATACGAATGAAATTTGGTTTGTTCGATAAATTGGAGTTTGTCGAGCAGAGGAAAGCATTCCTCTGCTGCTAAATATCTGCTGACGCAGAAGCTAAATTCGCCTTTCGGCGAGCGATATTTTGCTTGCGCAAAGCGATATTTTTGCCTTACGACAAAAGCTGTGGGGCTGCGCCGCGTTTTTAAACGGCGGGAGCAAGCCCCCGCCCTACCGCGCGAGTTGCATTCGAGGCGGTAGGGGCAGATATCATCTGTCCGAGGATTTAATGCTTCGCAAATTATAATCTGTGCAAACTTTGGCGGGATGCGGAACGCATCCCCTACAATCAAAAACCTGATTTGCATATTGTAGGGGACGGGTTTCCCATCCCGAATTCTCCTCGACAAATTAAAATTTAAGTGTTAAATCTTTATAAAAAGCTTTAATTTCATCGGTTATGAATATATTTTTGAAAATAGTCAAAAATTTTTTCAAAAACCTATTGACAAAACTTCAAAACCAATTATAATAATAGTAACAATTATCATTATTGATTCAAGGAGGTCATACAAATGGCAGTAACGAAGCACAGTAAACAGCGCGATGCAATCATTGAAGAGTTATGCCAGAGGCATGACCATCCGACCGCCGAGGAGCTTTATCTCGCACTTAAAATCAAAATGCCGAATTTAAGCCTCGGTACGGTTTACAGAAATCTGAATATGCTTTCAGATGAAGGAACGATTCAGAAACTGTCAGTCGGCGGTGCCGATCACTTTGACGGCAATTCAAAGAATCATTATCATATGCTCTGTTCGGAGTGTAAGCGGCTTTATGATGTCGCCTACCCCGTGCTTGAGGATATCGAGAAAAAGGCTCACAATTTCGTTGAAGGCAGAATTACATCACACACGATAACATTCATCGGTGTATGTGACAGCTGTTTATAATAAAACAAATTATTTAAAATTATTTTGGAGGTAAATTATTATGGCAAAATGGGTATGCAGCGTATGCGGTTATGTTCACGAGGGAGATTCAGCACCTGAATTCTGCCCGCAGTGTAAGGTTCCGGCAGAGAAGTTCACAAAGCAGGAAGAGAACAATCTCTCTTGGGCAGCAGAGCATGTTGTAGGCGTAGCACAGGGCGTTTCTGAGGACATCATCATGGATCTCCGCGCAAACTTCGAGGGCGAGTGCTCAGAGGTTGGTATGTATCTTGCAATGGCAAGAGTTGCACACCGTGAGGGTTATCCTGAGATCGGTCTTTACTGGGAAAAGGCAGCTTATGAAGAGGCAGAGCACGCAGCAAAGTTTGCAGAGCTTCTCGGTGAGGTTGTAACAGACTCAACAAAGAAGAATCTTGAGCTTCGCGTAGCAGCTGAGAACGGCGCAACAGCAGGCAAGTTTGACCTTGCAAAGAGAGCAAAGGCAGCAAACCTTGACGCTATCCACGATACAGTTCACGAAATGGCTCGTGACGAAGCAAGACACGGCAAAGCATTCCAGGGTCTTCTTGAGAGATATTTTGGTTAAGAACCCCTCTGTCACTTCGTGACATCTCCCCTTTCAGGGGCGACATTCGATTATAAATAAACGAAGAGTGGCTGAAAAGCCACTCTTTTTGTTTTTGTAATCTGATTTTATTAAGATAAATGTATATAACATCCGTCAGCTGGCTGTGTATTCAAGCGTACCGACTGTTTTCCATACATTCTTACGGTAAATTTTGACCTTGATTTCATTAAGTCCGTCTTCGTTCATCCAAGCCTTTCCGGTGAAAATCTTATTCCCGTTTTCGTCTGTTGAGGTTGATGAAACAGTCACGGATGTTCCGTTCGGCATTTTGAACATTACCTTTTCGGTTTTCTCATCAGCGACAACTGTTGCAGGGACAGGGCCTTTCTTACCTGATGTTGCAGAAAGTTCCATTGAAACAATAGGATTTGCAAGTATCATCGAAAAATCGTAGGTTTCGCTGTCCCAAGTGTACTTTGCATCTGAAAGGTACTTTGCTCGTGTCCTGATTTCGACATTCGGCATCATATTCGAATAGATGCTCCATACCTCATAAGCTGCTGTACGGTCGAGCGAATTAACCTCGTTACCGTCTGCATCGTAGCTTTTAATGGTTACATTCTTATGGTTTCTGTCATAAGTTCTTGTGCCGTTTGTCGGCTCGATGAACTGAATCATTGCAGGTCTGCCTTCGACTGTAACTGTAAAGGTATTTCTTGTGTCGAATGATTTTTCGTATTCTACATTTGTGATGCTCGGTGCGACAGTTCTGCGCTGAAGATTTTCGGCTATTGGATAGCCTTTATTTTCATTACCTGTATCAACAACGAAATCCGAATAATGATATATCCATAAATATTTGTCTGTTTTTTTCAAAACATCTTCCGAAACTGACTGCAATCCCTGGTCGTCTACGATCTGTCCCATACCGTACAGGTCAGGTACTATTGAATCAAGATAACGCTGATAATCTTCATCAAAGTCTCCGTTATAATCAGCAGTATCGCCGTAACGAGCAATAAAACAGCATCCTTTAAAATTATCGTAAAACCCCTCGCTCCAAGGATTAAACATATTTCCCAGTTCACCGCCAAGTGATGGCCAATCAGGATAATAATTATCATAAGAAGGTTGAGGATAGCCTACAAAATATGACATAAAATTACTCGGAAGTTTTGCGTAAACTTCACCTGCCGCAAAACATTCTTTGCACTCGCCTATAACATAACCTGCAAAACCTGCTGCAACATAATTCGCATAAACATCGCCTGTATTGGAGCAACCTTGTGCGCTACCAGCAAGAAAGCCCGCAAAGCCACCAATATTATCTGATTTGTAGCCGTAAACATCACCTGCATTGGCACAGTTGATAAAAGTACCGGCAGCCATACCAACTACTCCGCCTACATCGCCTACTGTTTTATCGGAGATAACTGTTCCGTAAAAGAAGCAATCTGTCATTGTCCCTCCGAAATCACCCGAAATCCCACCAATATAAGTGGGATTACCTGTCACAATAGCACTTGAAAAACATTTTTCAACCTTAGAGCTGTAAGATGAATCACCACAGATTGAACCTACATCTCCGTTACCTATAATAAGTGAATTTTCAACAGATATGTTTTTAATAGTTCCATCTAAAGTTCCAACCAAGCCTGCATTTAATTCATCGTTTATATACAAGCCGTAGATTGCATAACCCCGACCGTCGAAAGTGCCGTAGAAAGAATCAATAGATTCAATAGGTTCAGGCAGAACGAATGTGCCGTTATACAAAGGCTTTTGATTTTCGTCAACGGAGAAAATTCCATCGTGAATTGTAATGTCGTTTGTAAGAATGATTGTTGCTCCACTGCACTTATCGTTCATTTCTTCAAACATCAAAAATTCCTCTGCGGTGGAAATTGAATATGTTGCACCTGATTTTATCACACCGCCACACTCTGAAATCGGGGTGACTGTGTCTTCAGCCGATATTGTCATAGGTAATATTAACATTACCATAATTACAGTAAGAACTAACGCTAAAAGTTTTCTCATTCTCATAGTATCTCCTCCAAATAAAAAAGTGTGTGCAACCGAAGTCACACACACCGAAAAATGCACGACCTCGATTTGCTACCACACAAAACTCTCACTTCCTCGCAGAAATGGAACTAGAAGTCAGCACTTTTACCAAAGTAAAATATGCCCACTTCTGCTTGGAATAATTCAGTTTGAGTTTTATGTGGTAATTATAATATAACATAAGTGTTTGAAAATGTAAAGACAGGCAAAAAAATAAACCGTAGCGATTGCTACGGTTTTGGTTCGATATAGGTTACGCACCTTCAAAACTGAACAAAGACATGATAGTAAAATTGAGTTGTAGCTTTTCGCTTTCTTACCTTGCCAATAATTTCTTATGGTCAAGCCCTCGACCTATTAGTACTGCCCAGCTGAAAGTATCACTACTCTTACACCTGCAGCCTATCAACCTCATAGTCCTTGAGGGGTCTTACTAGCTTA
>JAZQGS010000033.1:0-7588 GCA_045540195.1 Acutalibacteraceae bacterium | reverse complement strand
TTAATCTTTTCCGCATCCTTATATCCGAGCTGATAAAGCTTTTCGAGACCTTCCTTGTTCCTCGAAGCTGTCTTGACCCCGAAGCACTCCCTCGGGTAAAGTATCAGCACCTTTCCCTGCTTTTCAAGCTCTAGAATTTCGTTTATCCTGTTATGATACATCGTATGAGATGCGGATATTGCTTTTCCGATTTTCGGATATTTTAAAAACAATAAATCCGCGAGCTGCTTCGGAAGAGCATTTTTCTGATACTCGACAGGAAGTGTCAGGCAAATTATCAGCTTGTCGCATCCGTCTTCGAACGCTTTTTTATACGGAATAGGGTCGGATACTCCGCCGTCAAAATACTCCTTTTCGCCGAACAAAACGGGTCTGCGCGTTGCAATAGGAATTGCACAGCTTGCCTTCAACAGCGTAAAATCATCGTATTTCAAATCACTTTTATAAAAATATCTCTGCTCCGCGGTCTGTGCATCCGTTACGGCGGCAACAAATCTTTTCGGCGATTTTTCTATCGCATCCAGATCCAACGGGTCCTTGCCGTAGCTGTTCGTAATATCGGAATAGATATAATCAAGGTCAATATACATCCCCTTGCGGAAATAGTTTCCCATACTCATATACCGCTTTTCAAAGGAATATTCCTCGTAGAATCGCTTTAATCTGCCGCGCTGCCCTGCGATATACGTTATGAGATTTGCACTTCCTGCAGAAATGCCGAGGCAGTATTCAATATCGATTGAATTGTCAAGCATATAATCAATAATTCCGCTGACGTAATTGCCCCGCAAACCTCCGCCGATATCCATAATTCCAACCATAATGTATCTCCTACTAAAAATATTAAGGTAATTATATCACAATATAAAAACAAAGTCTACCGCCACCCTACCCTTGACAACCCCACCGTTCTGTGATATTTTTCTTATATAACATCAAATCAAGGAGGAGTTTTTATGAAGAAAAAAGCTTTATCCGTTATTCTTGCAATCGTAATGATTTTCTCGGCTACCGCCGTACCTGCTTCCGCTATCGACTTTGAAGCGACAGCTGAGCCTGTAACAAAAATTCTGGCAAAGGTTGTCGGCACTGTTTTTGAAAATCTCGTCGGCGTTGTCAATCTTTTCTTAAAAGAAAACGATAAGTTCATCGACGAGGAAGAATATGTTTATGACAACTTCTATGAAGGCACGGCAGAATTTATCAACGAGGCAAAGAAAGGCGCAAAATGGTCTCTCGGTCAGAGCAGTATGAGCCTTGTTCCCGAGAATTGGGAGGAATATGACCTTTTCTGCGGCGGATTTATCAGCGAACAGAACTTCTTTACAAACGATGTCCGCGAAATTCTTGACGATATGAAGGTGCGCGTTATCGCGCTCAATGACGGCTCGGGCAGAGGCACTGCCGTTTTTGCGACCGTCGACTCAATCGGTGTTTCAAACGGTGATATCAGACACATCCGCGGTCTTCTAAATGATTTTGCCGCAAAGAACAATCTTAATTCAATCAATCTTTTTGCAACTCACGCCCACTCAGGTATTGATACTCAGGGACTCTGGACAGATATCTTCCGCAAGTGGCCGAAAAACATTTTCAGCGCATTCACAGGTCTTATCGAAACAGAGCAGGGCACCGACCCCGAATATATGGAATTTTTCTATTCAAGAGTATGTGAGGCTATCACAGAAGCTGTCGGCTCAATGACTCAGGGCACTATGACCTTTGCAAGAAAGGATATCGGCGAAAGATATTTCAGCAACAAGAACAGACCCTCGACATCCTCTCTTGATACCGAGCTCAAGCGCTTTGTTTTCACTCCCGACGACGCTTCGGTAACACCGACAATCATTGTCAATATGTCCGCTCATCCCGATGTTGTCGGCCTTGCAACCGAGGACGACCCGACAAAGGGACACGGCGTTTCGGGTGACTATATCTATTATATCGGCGAAACAATCAATAACGCAGGCTACAACTTTATGTTCTTTAACGGCTCAATCGCAGGTATATATATCGGCAGAATCAGCGCAAAGGCTGACAGACGAGTTGATATCGCGGCTAACTACGGCAGAGAAATCGGCAAGATGGTTCTCGGTATGACGATGAGCGAAGAAGAAATTCTCGCTGACAAATATCTTATGAGCCTCAATCTCACCGCAGAGCAGACCGAGGGTCACAACTATACTCCGTGGTATGAGGGCTGGGAGCCCGTTTCGGAAACAGAGCTTGACCCGATTCTCAACATCAAAATAGCTCAGGTTGAAGTGCATGTCACAAACCCCGTCATTCAGGCGGCAGGTAAGCTCGGCGTTGTAAACTACCTTATCAAAAAATCAGGCAGAGACTACTATGTAACAACAGAAATCGGCTATATGGAGCTCGGCAAGGATGTCAAGGTTGCTTTCGTACCCGGTGAAATCTGCACTGACCTTATATACGGCGGCAATCAGCTCACAGCTGAAGGCTCAGTCAACAATAAGGAATACGAGGGCAAGACACTTTGTGAAATCTTCGGTGAGGATGTTATAGTCTTCGGTCTTGCAAATGATGCTGTCGGCTATATCGTACCCGAAAATGACTATTGTATGGCACTCGCCTTCGGTCATTATCAGGAGCTTCTTTCACTCGGTAAAGAGGAAGCAACAGTTATGTTTGAGGGCTACGAAAAGCTTGCAGGCTGATAAAACCCACAACAAAAAGCACTTGCATCTGCAAGTGCTTTTTATGAAAGGCGAATACAAATTATGATAAATAAAATTACACAAATCGTAAAAGAGGCAGGAAAGATTATCCTTTCCGCACACAATCAGGAATCAACCATTACAGCCAAGGAGGGCAAGAAAAACTTCGTCACAAAATACGATGTTGCCGTTCAGGATTTTCTGTTCCGCGAGCTCGGCAAGGCTTTCCCCGAGGCTGAGTTTGTCGGTGAAGAGGGTGAAAGCAACCTTGAAAGCAGGTCTCTGCGTTTCATTATCGACCCGATTGACGGCACAACAAACTTTATGCAGGACTACCGCTGCAGCTGTATTTCCGTTGCACTTTGTAAGGAAAATGAAATCATCGCAGGCGTAGTGCTCAACCCGTACTCTGACGAAATTTTCAGCGCAGAAAAGGGCAAGGGCGCATATCTCAACGGTGAAAAAATATCCGTCAGCGACCGTCCCCTTTCTGACGGACTTGCGCTTTTCGGTACATCACCCTACCACCCTGAAAACACGGACGAAACCTTCGCGCTTCTCAGAAAGGTATTTGATCTTTCGCGCGATATCCGCAGAAGCGGCTCGGCGGCTTATGATATCTGTATGGTCGCGTGCGGCAGATGTGAGGTTTTCTTTGAGAAGGCTCTTCAGCCGTGGGATGTTGCGGCAGGCACGCTGATTCTCAAGGAAGCGGGCGGAATTGCGCTTGACTATAACGGCAACGAAATCAACTTTTCAACACCCAATGATGTCGTTTTTGCCAACCCCAAAGCACACGAGGAGTTCGTAACCCTGCTTTAAAAAGCAATCAAAAAATAACAATACCGCAGAGATACCTTGTATCGACTGCGGTATTTTTTATTTCAGACACCGTTTTGCTTGTTGCCTAACTGATAGAAAGCGACCGCGGAGGCGGCGGCAACATTGAGCGAATCGACACCGTGATACATCGGTATTTTCACGGTGAAATCACAGTCTCTTATGGTCTCGTCAGACAGTCCGTCACCCTCTGTTCCCATAATTATCGCAAGCTTGTTTTCTGCCGATAGCTTCGGATCGTCAATCGAAACAGAATCATCCTTGAGCGCCATTGCGACGGTTTTAAAGCCGAGAGCCTTTATTTCATCGAGACTATCCTCGGGTAAAATCGTCCAGTCAATCTGAAACACCGTGCCCATACTGACTCTCGCGGCGCGTCTGTACAAAGGATCGGAGCAACCCGGAGTGAGGATTATCGCATCCATTCCGAGTGCCGCGGCTGAGCGGATTATCGCACCGACATTTGTCGGATTCATAACCTTATCCAATATAACAATTCTTTTTTTGTTTTCACAAATTTCTCTCACGCTCGGCAAAGGCTTGCGCTTCATTGCGCACAGCATTCCCCTCGTCAGCTTAAAGCCCGTCAGCTGTGTGAGGATATCAAATTCCGCACAGAAAACAGGAACGCCCTCGATTCTGTCAAGAATAGGCTTGCCCTCGCCCTCTATGTGCTTCTTTTCCATAAGGCACGAAACAGGCTCGTAGCCCGCATCAAGAGCACGCTCGATAACCTTGGGGCTTTCGGCTATAAACAAGCCCTTTTCGAGAAACTCTCTGTTGAGAAGCTGTCCCTCGGACAGCCGCGCGTATACATCGAGCTCGGTTGCAAGAAAATCTGTAATTTCAATAATTCTGCTCATTCTATTCTCCGCCTGATAAACCCGATTCAGCTTATGAACATTTCGGCATCGGATTTGTTTCCTGCCGCATCGACCGCCACAATCGTATATGTGTCAGCCGTTGTTCCCTGCGAATCTGTTACCGTCAAGGGATAATCCCACTTGTAATTTTCAACACGGGTGAAAAACTCTCCGTTTTTGCAGATACGGTAATAGGCAATACCGAAATTATCGTGGGATGCCTCCCAGCTAAGCGTTATACCGCTTTCGTCAGAAACAGCCTTTGCATCGGCAGGCTTTGTCGGCTTCTGAGCCTCAAGAGTATATCCGTTGGCAACATAATCACGGTAGGTTTCGATATACATACTCTTTACAAGATTCGGTGAATAATAATGTGAATAAGAGAAGGTGATTATATTCTCACAATATCGTGAAGCCACATTGAGCTGCATAACAAAACGGTCAAGCGTTGCCGTAACCGATTCGATGTTTTCTGTCTCAGGGCGCAGAATCGTTCCGCCGAGAATGCTCGGACCTGTCGCGATATCGAAGTTTTCACAGTTTGCCCACAGCTTTATATCCGCATCGGCTTTTTCTGAGGCTTTGGAATACATTTCCCAGATTCTTATAAGGTCATCCTCCTCAATCCAGTCAGCGCCGATTGCATCCTGAGGCGCAACGATGTCGCCGTCTCTGAACTCGGTACGCTCAAAAAAGGTGAGCCACTGAGAATAGGTTGCAACATCTCCGAGGTCAAGATAGTGCGCGGTATACGGACTTATCATCATCGGCAGAGAGGGGTCAACCTCGGTTGCTCTGTCAAGCACGGTGTTAAGGCCCCTGACCATCTTGCCCATAAG
Source organism: Acutalibacteraceae bacterium (assembly GCA_045540195.1). GTDB lineage: Bacteria > Bacillota > Clostridia > Oscillospirales > Acutalibacteraceae > CAG-488. Next base: position 2,365 of record JAZQGS010000033.1, on the reverse strand, counting down.
CGGACCGCAATTTATCTGATTGTTGATTTCAAGCGTAAAATACCAGCCGAAGAAGTTTTCGGGACTGACAGAATAATAGCTGTCATAAATATCCTCGAGCATATCGGCAGTAATAGCGCATACGGATTTGTATTCACCCGTAAAATTGCCGAGAAGCCAGAACGAATCAAACATTGTAAGACCGACAAAAACCTTGATGTCAGTACCCTTGCACGCCTTGAGTGCCGAACCGACAACATCACCGCCAAAGCTTGCGCCGTCAAAGGCGGGAATTGTGCTGTTATAATAAACAGTCCAGTTTCCGTTTGCATCCATATTTGCAACATCCTGCAGAACAAGATACCGAACACCGTCGCTCTGCATACAATCGATTTCCGCCGCCCAGCGCTCATCGTCCCAGGTACTGCTCATCCACGACTGAAGAAAAGTACCGCTGAACTCGGGCGCGCACTTACGCTCGGGAAGCTGAGTGTCACCGAACGGCGCCGCAAAGGTAATAAGCGCCAGCAATGCGGCAAAAAAATTCTTAATAAGACTGAACATAATAAAACTCCTTATTATCTTTGATTACGGCATCTCAACACAAAACCAAGTCACTGTTAATCTGACCGTAAAGAGCCCGACCGCAGACTGATAAGCCTGGCAGACTTCATATTATAGTCTCCGTAAATTTTTATCGGAATAATTATAACATAACCGTCAAACAAAAAACAATAGTAAAGACGATACTAAAAATCAATCGAAACTTGTGCCGTTTTACAACCCGCACCGTTGCGCATTTAATATCGAATAAAAAAGAAACCACTCGGTTGAGTGATTTCTTCTCATGCGTTCGCTCACTAAGTCGAACCTCATATTAGACAATTATTTTCTTAGGCTCAGGAGAAAAGCCTTATGTAACTATTTATAGTTCGACAAATTGGAATTTATGAAACTGAAAATCATATTAAATAGTTACTTTGTTGGGGCAGGTCTCTGTGCCTGCCCGTTATTCTTAATGTCGATCGCGATCGGGCACAGAGACCCGACCCTACAAGGTTTGCAAGTCGAATTCTTATTTATCGAACTGTTCTATAAATTGGAATTTGCTGTTCTGTACAAAGCGGGGATCTTACTTAACAAACGCTCAAAGAACTGATAACATTGCGGACAGAGGTCTTGAAAAAAAGATAAAACACGATGCCAAAACGCGGCAAGTGAGTCGCACATATCTTTTATGAAGCGCTCGAATTTTGTAAGTCTGTTATTCTCATCATAACCGTTTTTATCTTTATAGACACGGACATAATCAATAAGCCATTCAATAGGATATTCATTTTCAGGTTCATCCCAACCGCTGAAATCTGAATTTATATACATTGAAAGAACCATACACATTCTGTATTGGGGTGATTCTATGGTCTTAGCCACTTCTTTTCCGTCAACATAAAATGTTATCCCTTCAGGTCTCCAGTCCATAGCATAGGTGTGGAATTCGTTCACATAATCCGTCGGTTCTCCGTCCAATTCAACTTTGCTTGCCCATTCATCGAGATTAGGGTCATTCCAAGCGTGAACTTTGGGTTCCAAAACTCCGGGTGACTTGAAAAAGGTTTCCAACACATCTATTTCACCGTTCTGAACAGAATCTGTTCCGTCGGTATCATCCTGGACACCGATAAGCCACCATGATGCGTATCCGCCGCCACCTGTGTCAGGCATTTTCATTCGTATCTCAAAGTAGCCGTACTGTGTGGCATAACCTTCATAAGGCTCCACTTCCGTCTGCTGAGCACCGCCCGGATGAAGGTGATTCTTTTCCCAAGTCTGGATACCGTTTGCTATCCATAAAAGGTTATCGGGGTCTGCTGAACCGGGCTGACCGCCGAAATAATCGGGCGAATCCTTTGTGATATACAGATTCAGACAACCGTTCTCGATTTTATATCTTGCGGAGGAGCCTTCTGTATTGGCAGTGCAGTGAGGTAAATATTGCGGCAACCAATACTCTGCATTTAAATTGCCATCATTAAATTCGGTACTGAAATCAAGAACATAGCCTACCTTTTCGGGAACACTTTCTTCGGCAGATACAACTGAAAACAAAGTGACCAACATAGTTAACGCCAGCAAAAAAGTCATACTTTTTCTAAACATGATTTTTATCCTTTCGCGCAAATTCTTATTTATCAAGGTGAATTATACCATACTCATACCAAAAAATCCACTATGAAAACATCATCCGGAGACGGTGACGCAACTCCTTGCCGACCTTGGAGATATTTGTGCTCGGTTTACCGTCGTCTTTTGTTCGTCGAAGGTGGGTTTCAGATATAGTTTACTGTGCGGAGAGCAAGGGAGTTTATCTATGATAAACTGTCATCTC
>JAZQGS010000032.1:0-11388 GCA_045540195.1 Acutalibacteraceae bacterium | reverse complement strand
AAATCTTCGGGTGGTTTTTCTATGCGTTATTGAATTTTATTTTTTGAAAACAATTTCAAAAACCGTCTTAACCAATGTCTTTACAGGCTCAAGGAACTTATCAACGGGACTTCCGCCGCCGAAAATAATGAGTGAGCCCTTACTCAAAGCATAGGTGAGCTTTTCAAAAATCGGGTCAAGCGGAGAGGGCTCATCCTGACCGATGTTTTCGTAACCCGGTGCGCCTACCTTGTGAAGAATTTCATTAAGTCTCTTTTCAGCCGCCTCAACTCTCGGCTGGTCAGCGATTGTCATTTTCAGAACATCCTCAGCCTCAGCGATAGCCGCATTGAGCTCAGCTTTATCCTCTGCACTCAGGAGTGACTGGTCAACCTTCTTCGCATCGGGAAGCTTCCAACGGCGGATAGCCTGAGTGTAGCACGGGCCGTTGAACTGCGGATATTTTTCGGGATCGGAATGAACATCCGTTACCTCACCGAGGAAGATTGCCTTTGCGAGATTCAGAACAACATCGTTATATCCGACCTCGTGATGCTGATTGAGGAAAATCCAGGTGTTTTCGGGAAGAATAGCTGTTGATGTGTCAACCATATTGTCTGGTGAGATGTGATTGTGTGAAGGATCGTTGCAGTATGTATTTTTTTCGTAATCCACATCATCAAGTGAATCAGTGTGAGCCGCACCTGTTGCACCGAGTGTTGTCGATGTGAGGTTTACGATACCGTCTGAGTTTACTTTTTCAGCCGAAGCCACAATGTTGAAATAAGTATACATCTGCTCACCGAGGTCAAGATTTGCACCTGCGATGGAGTTGACACGCACACCGTCTTCAACTGCATCGAGTATATTCTGTTTAAGGTTGAGCCTTGCTTTCTGGAACCTGTCGGTTTTTGCTCTGAGCTCTGGCTTATCCGAGAGATATCTTTCTGCGAGAGCCTCGTATCTGTATGACGGAAGCATTGCCCAAAATTGCGGACAGTTGACCATCAGAGTATCAATTATTGCGCTGATTGCACCCGAAAGAAGCGCATCGACACCTGAACGCGGAACGATGTGAAGAAGGGTATTGATAAGATAACCGAGTGTAGGCTTGTCCTCGGATTCAACAAAAATCTGAGCTATGAACTGATGATAGAGATACTCGTCCTCGAGTCTCCATTCTCTTGACATCATATCAGCTACAATGTCTGTGCCGTCGAGGCAGGCAACAGCGTTTACGATCTGATCAAGGTCATCGTGACCGTATTTTTCGAGATATGCGGTCAGGATAGTACCGCCGAGGCTGACAGGCAGGAAGGAAACCTTATCGTGTCCCGTCTGCTGCTTTACCATCTCAACATATTCCTTGAGTTCATCCGCAGACTTCATCGGATCTCCGACAAGGTTGAAGGTAAAGAAATAAACATGATCCTCACCGATTTCATCAACAAGAGCTTTCATCGGCACCATTCTGTATGTCCAGTCGAGATCCTCCTGAGTCATATACTCAAGAGAATGATTCCATCTCTTTGTCTTGAGATTTTCGATGTGATTTCCGTTTTCGTCACATCTCTGATATTTGAAAATATCAGAAACAAGACTGTAAGCAACCTTATCAAGACCGATATTTGTCTGACAAATGAGCGTTGCAAGAACGCTTGCTACAGCCTTTATGATTGCCGCCGCGGAAAGCGCCGATTCGTTAAGAATAAGCAGTGTACCGCCGACATGGCTGTTACCTGACATCACGGGCTCATCGTTTTCGTCATAAAGATAAGTCGGTGAATGGTTGATACCGGGAAGAACAATAACGGGTGAATGCTCGCATTTGCCGCCGCAATCGGTCTGAGTCTTTGCAGAAGCACTCATTGCTCCCAAGGATGCCAGCATAGATAAGCAAAGTGCCATAGCGATCACCTTTTTGATGAATTTTTTCATATCCAATCACTCTCCTTGATTGATTGCTTTTTCTCATTATAGCATTAAGGTGAAGGCAAATCAATATGAAAGCATTTTTTGTTGTATTCGGTCGATTATTATGTTATAATCACATAGTCAATAAATGAAAGTGAGTTCTGATATGAAAAAATCAAATGCATTTGCGCTGATTCCGATCGGAATTTTTATCCTTTTTTATCTTTCACTCGGAATTATATTTGAATATGTGATGAAAATCCCGATGGGCTTTTATAATGTGCCTGTTGTGGTAGCCTTTCTTGTCGCATTGCTTGTCGCTGTATTGCAGACACGCGGCGTATCTCTTGATAAAAAGTTTGAGATAATGGGGCAGGGAGTCGGTGATAAGAATATCGTCACGATGCTTATTATCTTCCTTCTTGCAGGTATATTTGTCGGCGTTGTCGGCAGAAGCTCGGCTGAAAGTGTAGCGTATTTTATGCTGTCGGTTACACCGCCGAGGCTTGCTGTGGTTGTTCTTTTTATAATCAGCAGCTTTGTTTCCACGGCAATGGGAACATCTGTCGGTACAATTACACTTATCACACCGATTGCAGTTTCACTGTCTGAGGGCTCGGGCTTTTCGCTCCCGCTTTGTGTCGGAACAGTTGTCGGCGGTGCTATGTTCGGTGACAATCTGTCATTTATTTCTGATACAACTATTGCCGCCTGTAACGGTCAGGGCTGTAAAATGAAGGATAAATTCCGTACTAATATAGCAATCGTTGTCCCTGCGGCAATACTGACTCTCGCGCTTATCTTTGCGCTTTCAATGGGAGCTGATATTTCGGGGGGAATCCTCAAGGAATATGACCTTACACAGATTATCCCGTATATACTCGTTCTTGTCAGCGGAATAATCGGCATCAATGTCTTTCTGACGCTTCTTATCGGAATCGTTTCGGGAAGCATCATTATGCTTGCAACGGATGCGGTGAATTTTCCTGAGCTTCTCTCGGGTATGGGCTCAGGCGCATCGGGAATGTTTGAAACCTCAATGGTAGCTGTTCTTGTTGCGGCACTCGGTGCACTTATAAAGTATAACGGCGGCTTTGAGGCGTTGCTTAGCGGAATCAGAAAGGTATTCAGAGGCAACAAGAGCGGTCAGCTCGGAATCGGCATACTTGTCGGTCTTATGGATATCGCAACCGCAAACAACACCGTAGCGATTGTTATGGCAAATCCGATTGCAAGTGAAATGGCAAAGGATTTTGATATTTCCAACCGTAAGGTTGCTTCTATTCTCGATACATTTTCATGTATCGTTCAGGGCTTTCTGCCTTACGGCGCACAGATACTTGTTGCACTTTCGGTTGTTACAACTCTCGGATACGAAATTTCTGCGTTTGATATCATATCAAAGCTTTTCTATCCGATGCTCCTGCTTGTGAGCTCACTTGTATTTATTTTCTTTGTTCCCGAAAAGAAAAAAGCTTGATAAAGCAATGTTCTTTCTGATATTTTTTAGATTGAAAGTTGGAGGATTTATGAAAAAACTGTTTTCTTTTTATTCTAAAAGTCCGCTGATTCTTCGTATCGCAATCGGACTTGTTATAGGTGTTTGCTTAGGATTATGGGTTCCTCAGGCATCGTTTGTTACCGTGCTCGGTGACATCTTCGTCGGTGCATTGAAGGCTATTGCACCCGTGCTTGTTTTTGTGCTTGTTATCGCTTCGCTATCAAGCGCAGGCGAAGGTATCGGCAAGCGCTTCAGAACGGTTATAATTCTTTATATGCTCAGCACACTCCTTGCCGCGGTTGTTGCGGTTATCGGCAGCTATATATTTAAGGTAACGATTCCTCTGAGTACTACTATCGAGCAGACAGCACCCGCAGGTCTCGGTGAGGTGTTCGGTGCCTTACTCGGAAATATGGTTATGAATCCTGTCAAGGCTCTTATTGAGGGTAATTATGTCGGCATTCTGACCTGGTCCGTTATTATTGGACTTGCTCTGCGCTCGGTTGCGGGTGAGAAGACAAAGACGGTGCTCAAGGATATTTCAGATGCAGTATCAAAGACGGTTGCGTGGGTTATCCAGCTCGCTCCCTTCGGTATTATGGGACTCGTTTATGGCTCGGTGAGTGAATACGGACTTGAGATTTTTACCGATTACGGAAAAATCCTTGCTTTGCTTGTCGGATGTATGCTTGCGGTAGCCCTCATTGTTGATCCGCTGATTGTAGCGATTGTTCTCAGAAGAAATCCGTATCCGCTTGTTTTAAGATGCTTCAGAGAATCAGGACTTACCGCATTCTTCACACGAAGCTCAGCGGCTAATATTCCTGTCAATATGGCTCTTTGCGAAAAGCTCGGACTTGACCGCGAGTATTACAGCGTTTCAATTCCTCTCGGTGCAACTATAAATATGGACGGTGCCGCAATCACGATTACGGTTATGTCACTTGCGGCGGCTTTCTCTCAGGGAATAAATGTAAATATCGTTATTGCTATTGTTCTTAGCCTTGTTGCAACACTCGGAGCTTGCGGTGCTTCAGGTGTAGCAGGCGGTTCACTTCTGCTTATTCCGATGGCGTGCTCCCTGCTCGGTGTCGGTCAGGATGTTGCTATGCAGGTTGTTGCGGTAGGCTTTATCATCGGCGTTGTTCAGGATTCACTCGAAACTGCAATCAACTCCTCAGGTGATGTTATTTTCTGTGCAACTGCGGAATTCAGAGAATGGCAGAAGCAGGGTAAAAAGCTTCCCTTCTGATAATCAGGCGGCTCGTAATCCGGGCCGCTTTTTCTTTTCTGTTTTCTGTTGATTTTTCCTGAGGATTGTTGTATTATCTAACAGGAGACTATGTTAAAAATTTATCTCAATAATTGAAAGAAGGCTTATAAAATGAAAGAAGTAAGTTGTGCAATTTACGGTGCAGGCTCACTCGGTACTGTTCTTGGTGCTTACATCACAAAGAACGGCGGAAAGATTGACCTTATCAACCGTAATAAGGCTCATGTAGCGGCTCTCAATGAAAAGGGTGCTGTTATTACGGGTACTGTTAATATGACAGTTCCCGTAACGGCAATTACTCCCGATCAGATGAGTAAGAAATATGATGTTATTTTCCTAATGACAAAGCAGCTTTTCAATAAGGAAGTTGTTACAATGCTCAAGGATTATCTTACCGAAAACGGAGTTATCGTAACTCTCCAGAACGGAATCCCCGAGCCGGGTATTGCCGAAATTGTCGGTGATGAGCATACAATGGGCTGTACGGTAGAGTGGGGTGCAGCTCTTACAGAGCCGGGTGTATGCACACTTACAAGTGAGGCTGAGAGCCTTTCATTCCATATGGGTAAAATGAAGGGCATTTCCGATGAGCAGTTCAACACCGTCAAGGAAATTCTTGAATTGATGTGTCCTGTTTATGAAGAGACAAATCTCATCGGTGCGCGTTGGTCAAAGCTTCTTATAAACGCAACATTTTCAGGTCTCGGAACAGTTGTCGGCGGCGTGTTCGGCGATGTATCGGAGGATAAGGATGCCCGTAAGGTTGCAGTGCGCTGTATGAAGGAATGTATCGATGTCGGCCATGCGGCAGGAGCAGTGTTTGCACCTGTTCAGGGTAAGGATATAACAAAGCTCTTCTATTATACAAATCCCGTTAAGCGTGCGATAGCGACTCTGCTTGTACCTATCGCAATGAAGAAGCACCGTCTTATCGAGCCCTCAATGCTTCAGGATCTCAAAAACGGCAAACCCTGTGAGGTTGATGCTATCAACGGCGTTGTCTGCGAATGGGGCAGAAAGTGCGGTATTCCCACACCTATCAATGACAGAATCGTCGAGGTTATCAAGAAAGAACAGTCAGGTGAGCTGAAGCTCGAAAAATCAAATATCCGTCTTTTTGACGATTTACTCTGATATTTCTTTACTTCTTGATATTGACTTGAACAGTTAAAGGTGTTATAATACAGACAACATTTTTGTGGAGGTATTTCTCATGGAACATATTAAGACAATCGAAACACGCAATCTTTGTGAAAGTGCTAAGAACGGCGGTTGCGGCGAGTGCCAGACATCTTGCCAGTCTGCTTGTAAGACAAGCTGCGGTATCGCTAACCAGCAGTGCGAAAACACAGAGAAGGACAGCAAGTAATTTTAAAAAGTTAAATGCCGCCTTGATGGCGGCATTTTTAATTAAAGGAGAACCGATATGATACATCAATATCAGCTCGGAGGCTATAATATTGTTCTTGATATATGCTCAGGCTCTGTTCATGTTGTGGACGAGGTTGCCTATGATATCATTGCGATGTTTGAAAGCCACCCTGAAGAATATATTATAAACGAGCTTACAGAAAAATATGCCGACAGAGAGGACATCACACCGCAGGATATCCGTGACTGCTTTAAGCAGGTTGTGGCGCTCAAAGACAGCGGAAAGCTTTTTGCTCCCGATACCTTTGAGCCCGTTGCAGGACATCTCAAGGCTAAAACCTCAGGTGTTATCAAAGCGCTCTGTATCCATATTGCACATACCTGCAATCTTAATTGCTCATATTGCTTTGCAAGTCAGGGCAAATATCACGGCGACCGAGCTATGATGAGCCTTGAGGTAGGTAAGCGCGCGCTTGATTTTCTTGTTGAAAATTCAGGCACAAGACACAATCTCGAGGTTGATTTTTTCGGCGGTGAGCCGCTTATGAACTTCGATGTTGTCAAGCAGATGGTTGCTTACGCACGAACCCTTGAAAAAAAGCATAATAAGAATTTCCGCTTTACACTCACAACTAACGGTATGCTTATCGATGACGATGTGATTGATTTTGCTAACCGTGAAATGAGCAATGTTGTTCTGAGCCTGGACGGAAGAAAAGAAATTCACGACCGTTACCGCGTCGATTACACGGGCAGGGGAAGCTGGGAAACAATCGTTCCCAAGTTTCAGAAGCTTGTCGAGGCACGAGGCGGCAAAAACTATTATATGCGAGGAACCTTCACACACGCTAATCCTGATTTTCTTAATGATATTCAGCAGATGCTCGACCTCGGCTTTACCGAGCTTAGTATGGAGCCCGTTGTCTGCGCACCCGGTGATGAAGCTGAGCTGACTCAGGAGGATTTGCCGATCGTGCTCGACCAGTATGAGAAGCTCGCGGAGCTTATGCGTAAGCGCGACAAGGAAGGCAAGCCCTTTACTTTTTACCATTATATGATTGACCTGACAGGCGGTCCGTGTATTTATAAGCGTATTTCGGGCTGCGGCTCAGGAACCGAATATATGGCAGTAACACCCTGGGGTGACCTGTATCCGTGCCATCAGTTTGTCGGTGAAGAGAAATTCAAGCTCGGCGACATCTGGCAGGGCGTGACAAACAATGAGGTTGTGGATGAGTTTGCATCGTGCAATGTCTACGCGCGTCCCGAGTGTAACGACTGTTGGGCAAAGCTATATTGCTCAGGCGGATGCGCCGCAAATGCATACCACTCAACAGGATCAATCAAGGGTGTATATAAATACGGCTGTGAGCTTTTCAAAAAAAGAATGGAGTGTGCTATTGCAGTAGCGGTGGCAAGAACATTTGAAGGTGAATAAGATGAATACACCTATCTGCGACTTTGTCCGTAAATATGACAGTGAAAACAGCTTGCGTCTGCATATGCCGGGACATAAGGGCAACGGCATTCTCGGATGCGAGGGACTCGATATTACTGAAATTGACGGCGCAGACAGTCTGTACGAAGCCGAAGGCATTATCAGAGAAAGCGAGCTTAATGCAGGCGGACTTTTCGGTGCGCATACATTTTATTCGACCGAAGGCTCGTCGCTGTCAATCCGTGCAATGCTTTATCTGAGTGTGCTTTATGCAAAGTCAAAGGGAGAAAAGCCGTTGATTCTTGCGGGCAGAAACGCTCATAAAACCTTTCTCAGCGCAGCGGCACTTCTGGATTTTGATGTTGAATGGATATATCCGTCAATGTCGGAAGCATATATTTCGTGTACGGTAACGGCTGAAGGTCTGCAGAAAAAATTTGATGAAATCGGCAGAAAGCCGACTGCGGTTTATGTGACCTCGCCCGATTATCTCGGAAATATCCTTGATATCGGTGCTCTGGCGCAGGTCTGTCATAAAAACGGCAGTATGCTGCTTGTTGACAACGCGCACGGTGCATATCTCAGATTTCTGCCCGAGTCAAAGCATCCGATTGATCTCGGCGCAGATATGTGCTGTGACTCGGCGCATAAGACGCTAAGTGTAATTACGGGCGGTGCTTATCTGCACATTTCTCATAATGCCCCCGTAATGCTTTCTGAGCGCGCGAAAGAGGCTCTCGCACTTTTCGGCTCAACAAGCCCATCATACCTGATTCTACAGTCTCTTGATGCGGCAAACCTGCATCTTTCGTCAGATTACAGACAAAAGCTTGCAGGATTTATAAAAAAGGTTGATTCTCTCAAAGATAGCCTTATAAAATCAGGCTATTGCATTGTTTCCGATGAGCCGTTAAAAATCACAGTAAACGCTTCCGCTTACGGCTATACAGGCAAAGAAATATCTGACATACTGTCAGCTGAGGGTATTGTCTGTGAATTCTGTGACAGTGATTTCATTGTCTTTATGCTTACTCCTGAAAATAAAGTCGATGAATTGCGAATGCTCGAAAAGACATTATCGGCAATACCGAAAAGAAAATCTAAAGAAGCAATACATCCGAGCATCACACCGATGAAAAAGGTGATGTCGGTCAGAGCTGCTTATCTGAGTGCGTTTGAGGTGATACCTGTTGATAAGGCTCAGGGCAGGGTGCTTGCTACGCCCTGTGTGTCGTGTCCTCCCGCGGTACCGATTGCGGTGCCGGGTGAGGAGTTATCCGAACAGGCTGTTGATGCATTTGCTTATTACGGAACGAATAAGGTTTCAGTGGTTAAATAACAGAGCACCGTATGATGTGATTTCATACGGTGCTTAATTTTATATAACATAAAGAAGAATACATAAAAAATGGAGCAGACTGCCTGCAACGACAAACAGATGAAAGACAGAATGCATATATCGGTGTTTTCTACCCATACCATAAAGTATACTGCCTACTGTATATGCGATTCCGCCCGAGAGAAGCAATATAAATCCGCCTGTTCCCAAGGCTTGAATAATTATCTTGACGGTAAAGATTACACACCATCCCATACCGAGATAAAGTATCATTGATATTACTCTGAAGCTTTTAAGGTCTATTGCATTTAAGATAATTCCGAGTAAGGCGAGTCCCCATATTATTCCGAAAACAGTCCAGCCAAGCCAGGTCTTGTATTCTCTTAGAGTACAGAGTGAAAACGGAGTGTATGTTCCTGCTATCAGAAGATAGATTGAGCAATGGTCGATTACCTGAAAAACCTTTTTTGCCTTGTTGGGTCTTAGTCCGTGATAGATGCTTGACATTGTATAAAGTAAAATCATTGTGAAGCCGAAAATCGCACTGCTCACGACCGCATAGGCGTTTTTATGAATCGCAGAGAATATTACACACAGTGTTGTTGCCGTTATTCCGAGAGCTCCGCCACATATATGTGAGACCATATTGAATATTTCTTCGCCCTTTGTATAGGAAGGAAGATTTCTGTCATTAAGCCTTGTTCTGCTCATAATAATATCACCATATTGAATTATACCCCTTATTTTAAGGTTTTGGTTAATATTTTATGAACTTTTGTTAATAATTAAATACTTGCTTTATTTTATAGATTTGTTATAATGTAACAAATCAGCTTGAAAGGCGGTTTTTTATGAATATAATTGTTGTCGGCATCGGCAAGGTCGGATACACTGTTACCGAACAGCTTTCATCCGAAAATCACGATGTCACGGTCATAGATATGAATGAAAAGGTGCTCGAGGATACTATCGAAGAGCTCGATGTTCAGGGTATTCACGGTAACGGAGCATCGCGAAAGGTTCTTCTTGATGCAGGAATCAACGAGTGCGACCTTCTTATTGCGCTGACAGGCAGTGACGAAACCAATCTGCTTTGCTGTCTTCTTGCCAATAAGCTCGGAGCAAACGGTACTATCGCACGAGTCAGAAGTCCCGAGTATAACGAGGATATCAGACTTATTAAGGACAGTCTCGGTCTTACAATGGCTGTTAATCCTGAAAAAGAGGCCGCCGAGGAAATGTTCCGAATTCTTCGCTTCCCGTCAGCAAAAAATGTTGATGTTTTTGCAAAGGGTAAGGTTGAGCTTGTCAGCTTTGTTGCTAATTCAAAGTGTACGCTTTGCGGAAAATCAATTAAAGACTCATTCTCTAAAATCCGCGCAAAAGCACTTATCTGCGCAATCGAAAGAGGGGATGAGGTATTCATCCCGAACGGTGACACGGTCATCTGCGAGAATGATACAATCGCACTTCTTGCGCCCCCGAGAGAAATCACGCCTTTCTTTAAAGAGGTTAATATTCCCGTAACGGGCATTAAGAATGTAATGCTCATCGGCGGCGGAAAGCTTGCGCTTTATCTTGCCGTTCAGCTTCAGAGACATAACATCAACACAACAATAATTGAAAAAAATCAGCAGACAGCAGAAAATCTGAGCTTCATCTTACCTGATGCAAACATTATCTGCGGAGACGGTACAAACCGTTCCCTGCTTGTTGAGGAGGGTCTGCTTGATGTTGATGCCGTTTGTTGTCTTACGGGTATTGATGAAGAGAATATTCTCCTTTCACTTTATGCAAAGAGTGTGACACCCGAAACAAAGACGATTACCAAGGTGAATAAGATTTCTTTCCAAGAGGTTATCCGTTCTCTTGATCTCGGCAGCGTAATTTATCCTAAGTATATTACAGCTAATCTGATTTTGCAGCATGTCAGAGCGAGAGAAAACAATATCGGCAGCAATGTTGAGACACTTTATAAGATTATCGATAATAAGGTTGAAGCGTTGGAATTCCATGTCGGTGAAGACAGCACAATCGTCGATATTACGCTTGAGGAGCTTCAGCTCAAAAAGAATGTTATCGTCGGCTGTGTTAACCGTAAGGGTAATATCTTTATTCCTCACGGTAAGGATACACTTAAAAAAGGTGATTCTGTTATAATAGTAACAACAATTCCCGGTCTTTCCGACCTTGACGATATTAAGGGATAAAATATGAACAGAAAGATGATTTTATATATTCTCGGCATACTGCTTTTCAGTGAAGCGGGCTTGATGCTTTTGCCGGTTGCGGTCGATTTGATTTACCGCGAGAATGTGTTTGTCAGTTATCTTATAACAGCGGCAATCCTTGCTGTTGTCGGATTTGTTTTGACACGGATAAAACCGAATAATAAAACCATCTATTCCAGAGACGGCTTTGTAATTGTTTCTCTCGGATGGATTTTGCTCAGTCTTTTCGGCGCTTTGCCGTTCTTCCTGAACGGTGAGATACCGAATTATCTTGATGCTGTTTTTGAAACTGTTTCAGGCTTTACAACGACAGGAGCATCAATTTTAACTGATGTTGAAGCT
>JAZQGS010000031.1:0-21679 GCA_045540195.1 Acutalibacteraceae bacterium | reverse complement strand
ATCCTTGACCCGACAAAGGTTACACGCTCTGCTCTTCAGAACGCCGCAAGCGTTGCATCAATGGTTCTTACAACAGAATCACTTGTTGCTGATAAGTCGGATCGTAGCCATGTCGTTCTGTGAGCCAAGGAGTTGTCTTACCAGTTTGTCTTCCTAAGACCGCTTGGCCCGACTTATCCTTGACCCGACAAAGGTTACACGCTCTGCTCTTCAGAACGCCGCAAGCGTTGCATCAATGGTTCTTACAACAGAATCACTTGTTGCTGATAAGCCCGACCCGGCAGCAGACGCCGCTGCAGCAGCCGCTATGGCAGGCCAGGCAGGCGGAATGTATTAAGAAAGAGCGCACCGCGCCCTTTCAAGGGTCTGCGACTTCACTTAAAAACCAAACAGGCTTACGGTTTTGCCGTGAGCCTGTTTTTCTTTACGATTTTTTACAAATTTTGCCGTAACTCTGTTTACTTTTTACAAAAAAGTTGTAACAATGAATTTATCATTGTTCTGAGGTGATTTTATGAGTAAAAAATTAGGCGTTGCAATCATCGGATGCGGTAACATTTCAGGTTCTCACATCCCTAATTATTTAAAGCTCGATAATGTCGAGGTCAGATATTTCTGCGACATTATCCCCGAAAGAGCAGACAGAGCTGTTGAAAAATACGGTTGCGGTACTGCTGTATACAACTACAAGGAGCTTCTCGGCAAGGACGATATCGACATCGTTTCCGTCTGCACTCACAACGACTTCCACGCTCCTATTTCTATCGACTTTATGCGCGACGGCAAGGATGTTCTTTGTGAAAAGCCTGCCGCAAGAACTCTCGAAGAGGCTCTCGAAATGCAGAAGGTTGCCCACGAGACAGGCAGAATGCTTCAGATCGGCGTTGTCAACCGCTTCTGCGATAATGTAAATCATGTTAAAAACCTTATTGCATCAGGTGATCTCGGCGAGGTTTATCAGGTTTATGTAAGCTTCCGTGCTCACCGTTCAATCCCCGGTCTCGGCGGTGACTTCACCCAGAAGGCAAAGTCGGGCGGCGGCGTTCTCATCGACTGGGGCGTCCATTACCTCGACCTCACTGTCTATTGTCTCGGAGATCCGACTCCCCTCACCTGCTCGGGCGAAGCTTACTGCAAGCTCGGTAAGGATATGAAGAACTATACATACACAGGTATGTGGGCTGAGGATTCTTCCGATATGGAAAACGGCACTTATGATGTTGATGATTTTGTAACAGGCTTTATCCGTACAAGCGGCGCAAACATCACATTCAACGGTGCATGGGCACAGAACATCGGTGAGGCTGAAACCTTCGTCGATTTCCTCGGCACAAAGGCAGGTGTCCGTCTCTACTACGGCGGAAAGTTCACAATGTATTCAACAATGAACGGTATGCTTACCGAAATCAAGACAGATTTCAAGACAACAGGCTTCGACTACGGCGCAGAAATCAAGGCGTTTGTTGACTCTGTTGCAACAAGAGAGCCCAACCAGGCAAACATCGACAAAGCTGTTCTTACTTCAAAGCTTCTTGATGCAATTTACAGATCATCTGACGAGCAGAAAGAAATCATTTTATAATTCGGAGGAAGTTCAAATGGAAACCAGAATTTTTGAAAACGCTGAAGAAATTGCAGTTGCGGCTGCCGAGCTTTACAAGGAGCTTATCAACAATAAGCCGAACGCAGTTCTCGGTCTTGCAACAGGCGCAACTCCCGTTCCTACATACAACAATCTCATAAAGATGTACGAAAACGGTGAAATCAGCTTCAAGGACATCACAACCTTTAACCTTGACGAATACTGCGACCTTGATAAGTTCGACAAGAACAGCTATTACACCTTTATGCACGAAAACCTTTTCTCAAAGGTTGACATCAAGGAGGAAAATGTAAACTTCCTCGACGGTAACGCTCCCGACTGTGATGCAGAAAGCAAGCGTTATGCCGAGGCTATCAAGGCTGCGGGCGGAATTGACCTTCAGCTTCTCGGTATCGGCACTAACGGCCATATCGCATTCAACGAGCCTGCCGACGAATTCACAGACGAGGCATTCAAGGTTACTCTTACACAGAGCACAATCGATTCTAACCAGAAGTACTTCGGTGACACACCGATGCCGAGATACGCTATGACAATGGGTATCGGCTCAATTATGCGTTCAAAGAAGATTCTTCTTATCGCAACAGGCGAGGCAAAGGCAGAGGCTGTCAAGGCTCTCCATTCAGGCGAGGTTACACCGCGTATCCCCTGCTCAATCCTCAACAATCACGATGACGTAATCATTATGCTTGACAAGGCAGCGGCAAAGCTTCTGTAAAATTTCACAATAATTCAACCGACTTGTCCGACAGATAAGTCGGTTTGTGTTTTATATCTCGCTCGTGCATACTTTTAAATTATACATTTTGACGATTTCGTAATGCTTTGGTTGCCTTTTTGAAAAGTTTATGGTATAATTCTACTAATCATTATGATGGAGAGGTATAAAAATATGAAACCTATGAAGGCTAATGTTGCGGGCAGAAAATGTCCCAAGCTCCCCGATTTTAAAACAGCTAAAGAAATCGTCCTTTACGGCGCACAGGCAGGCGGCGACAAGCTGCAGTATAAGTTCTATAACTTTGCAGGTGAGGTTGAGGACAAGTCTTTCAATCAGGTAAACTACGAGTTCCGCGGTATCGGTGAATATCTTTATAAAAAAGGTCTCGCAGGCAAAAAGGTTGCTATCCTCAGCGAAAACAGCTATTACTGGATTGCGGCTTACTTCGCAATCATCACGGGTAATATGATCGTTATCCCTATGGACCCGAAGCTTCCCGATGAGGACCTTACCGATGTTATTGTCAGAAGTGACTGTGATGCTATCATTTATTCAAAGGACTTTGTTTCTTCAATCGAAATGATGAAGAAAACCGAGGGCGTTGTTCTCACAGAGTATATCAAGTTTGAGGATTATTACGATATTATCGAGGAAGGCCACGCTTATGCGAAAGAGACAGGCAAATCCTATCTCGACGAGCCCGTAAATGAGGACGATGTTGCTTTCATCGTTTATACATCAGGTACAACAGGCAAGTCAAAGGGCGTTATGCTCACACAGGGCAGCGTTGCGGCTGATGCTATCGCAGGTGTTAAGTCTGCTCCGAGCGGCCACGCAATCGGCTTCCTTCCGCTTCACCATACATATTCCTGGGTAAGCGCACTCTTCACAGGCTGTCTTCTTTCTGAGTGGGGCTTCATCTGCAGAAGCATCAAGGATATTCAGAAGGATCTCGCAGATTATCATCCTCACAACTTTGCAGGTGTTCCTCTTGCAGTTGAAACAATTTATAAAAAAATCTGGTTCACCGCAAAGAAAACAGGCAGAGAGGATGTTCTCAAGAAGGGTCTTAAAATCAGTAATTTCCTTATGAAGCTGGGCATTGATAAGAGAAGAAAGATTTTCAAGACAATCATAGACAATCTCGGTGGCGAGCTTGCTCTCATCATCTGCGGCGGCGCATATCTCGACGAGAAATACGAGCGCGGTATGTATGATATGGGTATCCACATCGTCAACGGCTACGGTATCACAGAGTGTTCACCCGCTATCACAGCCAACAACCCCGAGCACTTCAAATTCGGCAGCTGCGGTACTCCCCTTGAGTGTAACGAAATCAAAATTCACGAGCCCGACGAGGAGGGCGTAGGTGAAATCTATGTCCGCGGTAAGAATGTTATGAAGGGTTATTACAAGGATCCCGAGGCAACCGCAGAGGCATTCGACGGTGAATGGTTCAAGACAGGCGACTACGGCTATATCGACGAGGACGGCTTCCTCTTCTTCCGCGGAAGAAAGAAGAACCTTATCGTTCTTTCAAACGGCAAGAATGTTTCTCCCGAGGAAATCGAAGATAAGCTTTCAACAATCGAATATGTCAAGGAGGTTGTTGTTTACGACGAGGACGGCTTTATCACAGCTGAATTCTTCCTTGACACTCTTGAGGTTCCCGATGCTAAGGAAAGAATCAAGGGTGATGTAAACGAGATCAACAAGAAGCTTCCCGGCTATAAGCAGGTTGCAAAGGTTAAAACCCGCGACACAGAATTCCCGAAGACAACAACACTCAAGATTCTCAGAAACAAGAAATAAAAACGCTCGGCTTGCAGAAAACTGCAAGCCGTTTGTTTTACATAAAGGTATCCATCAGATTGTTGGCAGTTTTAATGGCTTTGTTTGCCATTTTCTTATAGTTCATTTTCTTGGAACCCTTCATACTGCCGCCGATGAGTGCCGTTGCACCGCCGACAAGCATACCGACACCGATTCCCTTCATAATCGAAGATGTTGAACTCTTCATAAAATCACCCCTTGATAATATTGTTTTCCCGACGGGATATAATATTCTCAGTTGCTTTTTTCCATAGAAATTGTTATAATTCAATGTTGGAGATGATAATTTTGGAAAAACAGAAAAAAATTGCTTTGATTAACGATATGTCCTGCGTCGGCAGATGCTCTCTGACCGCAGGTATTCCTATTATATCCGCGTGCGGCTTTAACTGCGTGCCGATGCCGACGGGAATTTTTTCCGCACAGTCGGAATTCGACGGCTTTGTCTGCACTGACCTTACGGATAAGATGCAGTCCTTTGCCGACCATTGGAAGGATATCGGAATCCGATTTGATGCTATATACACAGGATATCTCGCAAGCAAAAATCAGGCAGAGACGGTCAAGCGTTTTCTTATTGATTTCAAAAAAAGCGACACCTTCTGTATCGTTGACCCCGTTATGGGTGACAACGGAGAATTTTACAGCGGAATCGACGAGAGCTTTGTTGACGAAATGCGTTTTCTTTGTTCAATGGCTGACATCATCACGCCGAATGTTACCGAGGCTCAGATGATTGCAGGTGTTGAATGCACCGAAGCACCTTACAGCACAGAGCATATCAAGGAGCTTCTTATAAAGCTTCGAGGTCTCGGAACACCGAGAATCGTCATCACAGGTATCGAGAGCGAGGACGGACAGATCGGCTGTGCCGTATATGACAGCTTTACGCGTAAGGCGAATATGTTCTTTACTCCTAAATCCGAGGGCCGTTTTCCGGGTGCAGGCGATGTTTTCGCGGCGTCACTTGTTTCCGCAGTAATGAGCGGCAAGGAATTCACCGAGGCGGTACAGATTGCGATGACCTTCACCTGCGACTGTGTTGAAAATACCGCTCCCTCAGACGAGCCGAGAGGCTTCGGACTTGCGTTCGAGCCGCAGATACATAAACTTATGGAAATGGTGAAATAATGGCAACTCTCAATATTGTTCTTGTTGAGCCCGAAATTCCGCAGAACACAGGCAACATTGCACGCACCTGTGCGGCAACGGGCACAAGACTTCATATAATCGAGCCGATGGGCTTTAAAATCGACGACAAAAAATTGAAGAGAGCAGGGCTTGACTATTGGCATCTGCTCGACATTACATATTATAAAAATCTCAATGATTTTTTTGAGAAAAACAAGGGCGGTGAATACCGTTTTTTCACCACAAAGGCGCTCAACAAGCACACCGATGTGGAATATCACGACGATGTTTTTCTCTTTTTCGGGAAAGAAACAAAGGGATTGCCCGAGCAGCTGCTCTTTGACAATCCCGAAAAATGTGTGCGTATTCCGATGATAAACGATTCCTCCGCAAGAAGCCTCAATCTTTCAAACTCAGTTGCAATCGCAGTTTACGAGGTGCTTCGCCAATGGGACTATCCCGACCTTCTGTGCTCAGGAAAGCTGACTCAATTTGATTGGGATGACGCGGAATAATCACTTTGTAGTACTGCCGAAGCCGCCGTTGCGGATATCGGTAACATCATCATCGTAGGTGATGCCGTATTCAACAAAAATGCCTTGTGCAAAACCCTGACCCGCTTTGACTTCAACGACCTTACCCTCGTTGGAGTCATTTGTTATTTTTATAAATATATGTCCCTCGTTATCCGAATAAAAATAGTCACTGTCAATTACTCCGACAGTATTGTTGAGCTGAAGTCGGAATTTAAAGCCGAGTCCGCTTCTCGGATAAACCTTGAGCACCCAGCCCTCATCAATTTCGCAACGGATGCCCGTCGGAATTTTGAGAGTCCTGCCCGGCTCGAGTTTAAAGTCAACAGGGCTGTAAATATCATAGCCTGCCGAGCCTGAGGTCGCACGGCGCGGAAGCTTTATTGCCTCATAAATTTCTTTTATCTCCTGCTCGGTGCCGCCGAAATCCTCAGCCCACGCGGAGCAGAAGTTTTCAAAACTGACCTTGCTGAATTTTGCCATTCTTTTCATAAAAAATCTCCGTTATACTGTAATATTCAGAATTGTAAGACCGAGAAGCATCTGCGCATAGAAGTAGGTCCAGATATTCACCTTTCTTATCGCATAGCTTTTTGAATATCTGTGAGTAAAGCGCAGAAGCGCGAGCGTGAAATCTGAAAGGGTAAAAAGACCTGCACCAAGAGCAAGAATGATGCCCGTAGCGAGTGCGTTTTCAACCGTGCCGTTCATTATAAATCTTATGCTCAGCCACAATGCCTTGACGAGCATAATCATTATGACATTCATATAAACCGTACACGGCAGGAACGCTTTCCCGTATTCCGCCTTGTGAGTGTAGAGCCTGAACTGACTGAAGCAGATTCCCGTTATCATCAGGAATGCCTCGGTAAAATCGAGAAACGGTGCGTCGGGGAAATATGTTCTCTGCACCTTAAGAAACGCCGCTATGTAGCAGATGTGACCTACCATAAAGGTGAGCACACCTGAAATAAACCAATTTTCCGTCACCTTGTAGTGGAGCAGAAAATCTCCTGCCCACGAAAAAGCAAGGCCGATCAGAATAAAAAATGCATAGTTTGAAAAATTACCTGCAGTGAACATCGCAAGCAAAGCATTGAGTAAAAAAATCGTCGAACAGGTCATTTTCATTGTCAACGATTTTTTGTTGGGCTTCGGGATTTCAACCTTTAAAAATATAAAGGTTGTCACTGCCTGTAAGATAAACAAAACTGCAAAACCAATTATATTCGGTACTGACATTCTCAAAACCCCTTTACAAATTTATTTTTCTTCTTCGATAACAAATTTGCCTTTGTGCGGAACATCTATGACATGGTGCGCTTGCTCAAAGGCAATGGCACCAAGTTTTTGAACAGGAGCAAACGGCGGGAAGAATACATCAACATCCTTTTTCAGATGCTCTGCAAGTGCCGTTATTGGTGGTTTGCTTGACGGATGGAAGGTTACCTCATCCTCATCATCAAAGGTGAATTTTATAATTCTCTGACATACTGCCTGAATCGGTCGCATATGAACCGTCAGCTCATTCTGCGATGTCCACGCCGCTGTCGAGTTGGCTGTGAACGGCATTCCTGCAAGGGTTATATCGCTCTTGCGTGCCTTGCCGTCCATACCGCAGATAATCGTATTGTGCTCATCGCCCTCATCCCAGGTCATCGTACAGGTATCGTCCTGAAACTCAAACACAACATTCGTGATTCCGCCTGCCCTGTCGCCAGACATATAAACTATCGGGATGGGCAGCATACTCACGGGGAAGCCTGCGGTCGAAAGAACGAGATTCTTCTGGAATTTCATCTTCTTGCCGCTGAGCCAATCCTCAAGGGTACTTCTCTGCATCTCGGGAAGATCGTCGTCAAGCGGTGCAAGACAAGGTCTTTCCTCAGGTGTTTCCTCACCGTCAATATCAATCAGACACTTCGGGAAATGTCTCCAGATACAGTCTCGTGTTTTCTGTTCGTCAATTTCACTTGCCGTCAGAATAAAGCAGGCATCATAGTCCTTGGCAACAATGCCGAACTGTGAAAACATACCGTCAGCGCGGTATCCGTTTGTGCCCGCACAGCGCCAGAAGCAATAGCCGTAGCCCGACTGTGAATCAGGAGTCTTGTTGGCAAAATCATTGAGCGCCTGAACCTTCTGTGATTTATGTACCCAATCGGCAGGGATTACCTGCTCGCCGTTGAACATACCCTTCTGCTGATAACAGAGTGTGAATTTCGCTACATCCTCCGTCTTGAGGAAAAGTCCCCAGCCGCCTGCCTCGATGCCGTCAACATCGTGCTCCCAGAACGGAATATCAATGCCGAGCGGCTCAAAAAGACGCGGTGTGAGATATTCGATAACACTCATTCCCGTAACTCGGGTGAGCATAGCGCAAAGCATATACTGATTTTCACTGATATATTCCCAGTGTCCGTCACCCGGAGTAAAGCTCCACGGAGCGTCAAAGAAATCCTTGATCCAGCGGTTTTTGCCCTTATCGGTGAATACGCTGACACCCTTGCCTGACTGCATTGAAAGAAGATGATGCACCGA
This sequence comes from Acutalibacteraceae bacterium, assembly GCA_045540195.1. Classification (GTDB taxonomy): domain Bacteria; phylum Bacillota; class Clostridia; order Oscillospirales; family Acutalibacteraceae; genus CAG-488. The sequence continues at coordinate 13,317 of JAZQGS010000031.1, read as the reverse complement.
GAGCTTCTCGAGATTGGCATCAGGCTCATCCTTGCGAAATTCGGGGAAGACATCAATGAGTCTTGTGTCCGTTGTTATAAGTCCCTCGCTGACCGCAAAGCCGACCGCCGCTGAGGTAAAGCTCTTGCTGACAGAATACATCGCGTGCGGAATATCGGGACCATAGGGCTCCGCCCAACTTTCAAACGCGACCTTGCCGTGACGGAGAATCATAATACTGTGAACTTCAATATTGCTTTCTTTGAAATCCCTTATAAGCTCGGCTACCTCTCGTGATGATACGCCGACCTGTTCGGGATAGTCAGCCCTTTCGAGGCTGATTTTTTTGTTTTCATTCAAACCTATCACCTCAAAATTTTATTTAAAAGCAACTAATTGTTACTGTGCTTTTCTGTTTTTGTCTCTTCTTCTGAAAAGTAAAATCTGTGATACAACAAATGCCGCACCGACAAGCACAACCGCTAAAAGTCTGCCGATTGTGAAATCGAAGCTGAGTGTAACCACCTTTTTCTCTCCGATTGTCAGACTGTCATAAGCCGACTGAAGAGCGTGGCGTGCATTCTGTAATTCTGAAAGTGAGCCTACATTATCAATAAGCTCCTGAGCATTCGTCAGCGCAGATGTAAATGCGTTTTCCGTGTCAGTCGTATACGGCTGAAGGTCTGTCGGCTTATATAAATCAACGAAATATGCAAGCTGTTTTTTCTCACTTTCAATTCTTCCGAGATATTCGTTAAGCTGCTCGGGATAATCGGTTTCGATTACCGTGTAGCCGAGAGCTATAAGGTCATCCCAGCCGCGCTCCGAATCGGGACGCTTGCCGCTTCTGCCGCCGACCATAGATGCCATTGCTCTGATGCCGCGCTCTTCAATAAAGCTCATCAGATATTCGTCGTAAAGCACACCGTTGCCGTTTTTGCTGCCGAGCTCGATTGTATGCGTTTCGCTGGAAATACTTTTCTTGACGGCAGATGTTGCCAGAAAAATTATATTACCCTGATAGTTGCCGAAATAGTTATCAGCAATACTCGTGGTGGTAAAGTCAATATCACTCATCGAGTCGCCCTTAAAGCGGAAGATAACCTTATCCTCAAAACCGAGAGACTCAAGATAATCGTGAACGGCATAAAAATCATCACAGCTTGTGTTGATGATAAGCGCCGTATCCCCCGCCGCCTGAATTGCACTTTCAAGGCTTGCAACCTTACATTCGGTGACCTTTTTATCCTCACCGCCGTTTTCAGCACGGAGATAAAGTGAGGTCAGCTCCTCGCAGGACATATCCGAAACACGCTTTGAAACAGTTTTGCCGGCCTCGTCGACAACCATTCTGTCGGTTGTTTCGTCAGCCATAAGAACGACCTTGCCGTCACTTGTCACTCTGACATCAACGCTCACCGCACCGTAGCTGACTGCCGCCCTGACGGCCTCAGCAGAATTTTCAGGATAAGAATGCCAGTCGCCTCTGTGTGAGATGCAGATGATATCGTTACCCAAAGCAAATTCATCAATATCCGTTGCGGCAACACTTGTTGAGAAAATGTTGAATATCAGAAATATAATCATCATTACTGATGCTTTTTTTAGTATTTTATGAGCCATTTTATACTCCTGTGCCATATTTTTCTATTATTATAGCACAAAATCGCTAAAAAATAAAGAAAAAATTTTTATAAAATTTAGCAAACAAATGTTTGCTTTTTGAGAAAAGGTGTGTTATAATGGGTTCAAGAATAAAGAAAAGAGGGCTTTTCAATGCAGATAAATGAAACCCAGAGAAAGATATATGAATTCCTTGTAGAAAGAAGTACAGACGGCGTTCCCCCGTCTGTGCGTGAGATAGGTGCGGCTGTCGGTCTGCGCTCGACCTCATCGGTGCAGTCAAATCTTGACGCGCTCGAGGCGGCAGGCTATATTCAGCGCGACCCGCTTCTCAAGCGTTCAATCCGCATTGTCGGTCAGGCGGACAATGTCACTCAGGTGCCGATTCTCGGTTCGGTTGCCGCAGGTGCGCCGATTCTTGCCGTCGAACAGATTGAGGGCTATTTCCCCTATACGGGTACGGTTACAAGAGACAAGCCGCTTTTCGCTCTTCACATCAAGGGCGAAAGTATGATTCAGGCAGGTATTCTTGACGGCGACCTTGTTATTGCCGAGAAAACACCCTTCGCGAGAAACGGCGAAATCGTTATCGCAATGGTTGATGACGAGGCAACCTGTAAAACCTTCTATAAAGAAAACGGACATTTCCGTCTTCAGCCCGAGAATGACACATACGAGCCGATTATCGTCGATGATTGCTCCGTCCTCGGCAAGGTTGTCGCAGTTATGAGATATTATTGATAAAAAATCAAGACCGCAGATTCTGAAATCTGCGGTCTGTTTTTATATTGAAAGAATCCTTGCAACCCAGAGGGAAAGGAAAATATAGAAAACTGCGATAAAAATGTAGATATAATAAAGAATTGATTTGATTATGTATTTCTTTTTTGTCTCTTTATTCTCGGCAAGGGCAAAGCGCTCCGTGCTGACCTTCTGAGCCGCAACAATTATAGTGAAAAGAAGTGCAACGGTAAAAGCTACCGTACCCCAGAACGGAAGCTGAACGCCGCCTGTTCGAAGGAAGTAGCCGACAATCGCAATCACGACCGACGCGCCCAGCCAGATGTATTTCTCGGCAGGCTTCGGCATTTTTTCAGTTGTCTGTTTTTTTTCGTTATCGCTCATCGCAATCTTCCTCTGATTACATAGTACTGTTATGATAACATAATACAAACACATTTTCAAGAATAATATTGAATTTGTTTTTTCTGTATGGTAAAATTAGGCGAATAACGCTAAGGAGGTTGCCCTATGCAGAACAGAAAATTTGAAAATCTCGGAGTTGATGCTTCCGTTCTCGGCTTCGGTTGTATGCGTTTTCCCACAGTTGACGGCAAGATTGATGAGGCAGAATCCGAGCGTATGCTCGACCGCGCAATGCAGGCAGGCATCACTTATTACGACACGGCTTATCCCTACCACGACGGTGAAAGTGAGCCCTTTGTCGGCAAGGCTCTCGCAAAATATGACAGGTCATCCTATATGCTTGCAACAAAGCTTCCTATCTGGAAGCTCGATTCAATCGAGGATGTTGACAGAATCTTCAACGATCAGCTCAAAAGACTCGGCGTTGACTATGTCGACTTCTATCTTCTTCACGCGGTCGATATGGAAAAGTGGCAGACGATTCTCAAGCTCGGAATTCTCGACTATTGCGACAACCTCAAAAAAGAGGGCAAAATCCGCTATTTCGGCTTCTCATTCCACGATGAATACGAGGCATTTGAGGAGATTATCTCTTACAGAAATTGGGATTTCGTTCAGCTTCAGCTCAATTATATCGACATCCGTGAGCAAGCAGGTCTAAGAGGTGTTGAGCTTTGCAACAAGCTCGGCGTGCCCATCATCGTAATGGAGCCCGTCAAGGGCGGAACTCTCGCGAAGCTTCCCGACGAGGTCGAGGCAAAATTCAAGGCGGTTGACCCCGAAGCCTCCACATCCTCATGGGCTATGCGCTGGTGCGGTACTCTGCCCGGTGTCAAGGTCATCCTCAGCGGTATGAGCACTATGGAGCAGGTTGAGGACAATCTTAAAACCTTCGGTGATTTCAGGGAGCTTGACGAGGACGAAAAGGCACTCGTTCAGGATGTCGCCGACACTCTCAACAGCCGTATGCGAAACGGCTGCACCGACTGTCGCTACTGTATGCCCTGCCCCGCAGGTGTAAATATTCCCGCAAACTTTGACCGTTGGAACAAGTATGCAGTTTACGGAAACACCGAAAACGCAAAGGAGCGTTGGGCTAACTTCAACGATGCCGAAAAGGCTCACAACTGCATCGAATGCGGCGTATGCGAAACAAAATGTCCGCAAAAAATCAACATCCGTGCAGATCTCAAGACTTTACAGAAAGAGATGGATAGCCTGAAATGAAAAGAGACTCAAAAACCGTAAAAATTGCTCTTGGTGCGATGCTGACAGCATTAAGCATTGTTTTGCCGCAAATATTCCACCTGACAGGTATTCCTCAGGTCGGTGCGGTTTTTCTTCCGATGCACATTCCCGTGCTTCTTTCGGGATTTCTGCTCGGCCCTGTTTACGCTTCGGTTATCGGAGCACTCGCACCGATTATCAGCCATCTGCTGACAAATATGCCTGCCTCGGCAAGACTGCCGTTTATGATTGTTGAGCTGTTGTTTTACGGTCTTGCAAGCGGTCTTTTTTTTCACACCTTCAAGCTCAAGGACAAAAAATTCGGTGCGGTTATCTCACTTGTTCTCGCGATGCTCGTCGGCAGACTTGTCTATGCGCTCGCGCTTGTAATTGCGGCTGAGTTTTTCGGTGTCGAGGGCGGATTTATGGCCGCCGTCACGGCAACGGTTACGGGCGTTTACGGTATCGTACTGCAGTTCATCACCATTCCCCCGATAGTTTTCGCTTGTAAAAAGGGCGGTTTTATAAAATGACTGATATTCAAAGGGCAATATCCCTTATTGAAAAAGAAAACGCAACGCTCGTTGCGGTACATAAGGATGAAATTTATATTTCACATGAGCGCGGAGTTGCGCCGATACTCAACAAGATTGACGAAAATCCTCAGTTTTTCCGCGGTGCATCGGTCGCGGACAAGGTTATCGGAAAAGCCGCGGCAATGCTTCTTGTGAAATACGGTGTCGCAGAAATCCACGCTGTTCTTGTAAGTGAAAGGGCACTTGATTATTTAAAGGGAAAGCCGACAAAAATAACCTACGGCACGGCGGTTGACCACATAATAAACCGTGATAAAACCGATATGTGTCCGATGGAAAAATGCGTTCTGAATACAGAAGATGAAGGTGAGGCGGAAGCTCTCATCCGCACAACAAGAAACAAACTTTTAAAGAAATGAGGAAAATATTATGCCGATGATCTCAATAAAAACCAATACGCCGATTTCAGAGGCTGACGAGCTTGAGCTCAAGGAGCTGCTCGGCAAGGCTATCGAAATTCTCCCCGGTAAGACCGAACACTGGCTTATGCTCAGCTTTGAAGCAAATCAGAGACTCTGGTTCCGCGGTGACAATTCAAAGGCTCTTGCCTATGTCGAGGTCAGTGCACTCGGAAAAATCAGTCCCGATGCCGCAGAAAAGCTGACCTCAGAAATCTGTGACATTTTAAAGACCGTTTGCGGTATTCCGGGTGACGGAGTTTATGTCAAATATGAAGAAACCGACAAATGGGGCTTTGACGGCGGGAATTTTTAAAATCTAAAAAAATAAATTAAAATTAAAGCGGTAAAGGCTTGACTTTACCGCTTTAAAGTGTTATACTGACGGAAATTGTTTAAAGGAAGATATAAATGCCCATTACAGAAATACTTAACAAAAACGCTGAGCTCTGGCCCGACGACATTGCTCTCGTTGAAATCAACCCCAAAAACGAAGAAGCAGGCGGAAGAGTTACCTGGCGTGATTATTCTCTTATCGAGGCTAATCCCAACGAGTTCTACCGCCGTGAAATCACCTGGAAGGAATTTAATAAGAAAGCTAACCGCTTTGCCAACCTTCTTATGACAAGAGGCATCAAGAAGGGCGACAAGGTTTCCATCCTTATGATGAACTGCCTTGAATGGCTTCCGATTTATTTCGGTATTCTCAAGGCGGGCGCAGTTGCCGTTCCCCTCAACTACCGTTACACCGCTGAGGAAATCAAGTACTGCGTCAACAAATCCGACTCTGAATTTGTTGTTTTCGGCCCTGAATTTATCGGCCGTATCGAAGAAATCTGTCACAGAATGCCCTCTGTCAAGATGTGGCTGTATGCAGGTGAGGGCTGTCCGACCTTTGCTGAAAGCTATGAGTCACTTATTCAGTACTGTTCAACTCACGCACCGAAAATCGAAATATCGGACGAGGATGACGGTGCAATCTATTTCTCATCAGGTACAACAGGCTTCCCTAAAGCTATTTTACATAACCACGAAAGCCTTGTTCACGCGGCTCGTACAGAGCAGGCTCACCATTCACAGACAAAGGACGATGTTTTCCTTTGCATTCCTCCCCTTTACCATACGGGCGCAAAGATGCATTGGTTCGGCTCATTCCTTGTCGGCGGTAAGGCTGTTCTTCTTAAAGGTATCAAGCCCGAGTGGATTATGAAGGCTGTTTCTGAGGAAAACTGCTCAATCGTATGGCTTCTTGTGCCGTGGGCTCAGGATATTCTTGATGCAATCGATCGCGGTGACATCAAGCTCGACGAATACAAGCTCGACCAGTGGAGACTTATGCACATCGGTGCTCAGCCCGTTCCCCCGAGTCTTATCAGACGATGGAAGTCAGTATTCCCGAATCACGATTACGATACCAACTACGGTCTTAGTGAATCTATCGGTCCCGGCTGTGTTCACCTCGGTGTTGAAAACATTCATAAGGTCGGCGCTATCGGTAAGGCAGGCTTCGGCTGGGAGGTCAAAATTGTTGACGCCGCTCACAACGAGGTTGCACGCGGTGAGGTCGGTGAGCTCGCAGTCAAGGGCCCCGGTGTTATGACCTGCTACTACAAGGATGAGAAATCCACAGACGAGGTTCTCGCTGACGGTTGGCTCTTCACGGGCGATATGGCTCAGGAGGACGAGGACGGATTTATCTTCCTTGTTGACCGTAAGAAGGATGTTATCATCTCGGGCGGTGAAAACCTCTATCCCGTACAGATTGAAGATTTCCTTCGCAAGAACGTTGCAATCAAGGATGTTGCTGTTATCGGTATTCCCGATGCACGACTTGGTGAAATCGCGGCGGCAGTTATCGAGGTCAAGCCCGATTACACTCTCACAGAGGAAGAGGTCAACGATTTCTGTCTCGACCTGCCTAAATACAAGAGACCGCGAAAGATTATCTTCAGCGATGTTCCGCGTAACCCGACAGGCAAGATTGAAAAGCCTGTTCTTCGCAAGATGTACTGCGGCGAAAGCGTTGTTGCTCAGCAGAACGAAATCAATAAATAAAAGATTAAAGAGTTGGTTTGAATTCAAACCAACTCTTTTTGCTTACTTGTAGCATTCAACAACCGTCATATCCGTGCCGCTGATTGCGAATTTATTTTTGATAAGCTCGGGAATAAAGAAGTAATCACCCTTCTTTATTTCCTTTTCGTAGCCGTCACCGACGATTTTGCCCTTGCCCTCGGTTACAACATAGATGCAAACGCCCTTGTCGAGCGTGAATTTTCCGCCGTCAAAAAGGATTTTTCTGACCTTGAAGCTCTCTGTGATGCTCTCGTCGATAACCGACTGATAGTCAACTCCCTGTTCACTTGCAAGCGGTTTGCTTGAAAGGGGTGCCGGGAAGGTCTTTTCCATATCGAAGCATTCGAGCGCAGTCTTTTTGTCAAGTCCGAGATACATCTCGTTGTCAGAAAGTCTGTAATCACCGCACCAGCGTTCGGGCTGGATTGTGAAATCTGTCGGCTCCTGAACCTCAAGAAGAAGACAGCCTGCGCCGATTGCGTGCACCATTTTCGCAGGGATATAAATAATATCTCCTGCCTTTGCGGGGAATGACTCGAGCAGCTCCTCCATAGCGGTTTTGCTCGTTTCACTCTCGGCAATAGCCTTTTCAAACTGCTCGAGGGTTACGCCCTTTTTAAAGCCGTAGAAAATCCTTGCATCAGGTCTTGTTGCAAGAATAACCCAGCTTTCCTCCTTGCCGTAATTCGAGTTAAAATGCTCTCTGGAAAAAGCCTTGTCGGGATGAGCCTGAACAGGCAATCTGATTGCGCTGTCGAGGATTTTTGTAAGAATACCGATATCCTCTCTGTCGCCGATAAGCTCTGTTTTATACTTTTCAAGAGCATCGCTCAGATAGAGATCAGCGCCCTGAATTTTTGAAATGCCCTCGTACTCGTCAGTACTGCCCTCATTAAGAGCGTGTACGGCAGAAACTACCCATTCCTCGGGATAATTGCCGTCCGTTGAATTGTCCGAAAAGAAATCTGCAAAGAGCTTACCTCCCGTGTAAACACGGAAAACTCTGTTCTTTTCAAAAAAGATAGGAAAATCATAGAACATAATATCACCTGTATATAATCAATTTCTGCGCTTCATCGATGTTTTCCGCCTTACCGATTGCAACAAGTGAGGTGAGTGCCGCACCGTAAGCCGCCTCTTCCTCATAACGGGGAATTTTAATTTCAGCTCCGAACACCTCGGACGCTACCCTTTGCAGAGCTTTATTCTTTCTTATGCCGTTGCCCGAGCAGACGATTGTATCGGTCTTTTCGCCCGTATACATCGAGTGAAGCTCGTTCGCAATAGCATAAAGAATCGCAACGCTCATATCCCCTGCCGTGAAGTTATCCTGCGAAACATTTGTAAATGCACCGCGGATTGTCGGGTCGGAGCGCGTTCCGCAGAAGCGGCTGTCAGCCACGAGATCGGTTTGTGTTTTTGTTTCGAGCAGCTTATCGATATAAGGATAAAGTGACGCGCATTTTTCACCCGTTGTCATTTCCACAACCGATGCAAAAAAGCGTTCAAGCATTGAAAAGGCTCTTCCGCCGCAAAGAGATGCGCCGACAACAAGATAACGCTTGCCGTCATAGGGACGGGATTCGATATTTTCACCCTTTACGGGAGTATCGTTAAGATAAGAAATCTGCGAGCCCGTGCCGACATTCAGAAGCGGTGCGCTGACGCCGACAGAGCCCATAAAGCTTGCCTGATTGTCACCGATAGCAACCGAAACCTTAATGCCGTTCCACTCACCGACAACATCGAAATCAGCCGTAACCTCGGGGAGCATACCGTTATCGAGAGTAAATTTATTCTCAATAATATCAAAGCAACCGAAGCTGGCGGCATTCGTAATATGCATCAGTGCAGTTTTTCTGCCCGTGAGCTTCATCGCAATGTAGTCACCGATTGTGCATACGCCGACCGCATTTTCGGGAACAAGTGATTTTTCGCGGTTATAAAAATCCCTCACAAGTCCGTAGCCAGCAAAGCTGCCGAGATACTGTGCGTAGGTTTTGCCGTCCTTGTAGGGAAGATTTCCGCGCTCGTCCTGCCAGATGTAAAGCGGACTGACGGCAATTCCTTTTTTGTCGTAATAGAGAATGCCGTGCATCTGATTGGAAATTCCGATTGAGCCGACCTTGACATCCTCTGCGTTTTTAAGAACGCTGTCTATAAGTTCAAAAACCTTTTCCTCAATCACCGCAACATCCTGAATTTTCTCCCAGGTGTTCGGTGTTTCGATAAAGGAATCGTTATTATGTGTTGCCGAACAAATAATTTTGCCCGTTTCCGAATCCATCAGCACGGCGCAGATGCTCGTCGTGCCGATGTCTATACCTATTGAATACATTTTATTACCTCAGCAGCCTAAGTTAGATGATTTCGGGTCAAGACGCTTGATAATATCCTGCTGAATTGCGGGTGACAAATCGAGGAAATTAACAAATGTGCCGTGGATTCTCATAATATAAACTCCGCTCGGAGCGTACTTCTTCGGATTTTCAAGCACCTTTTTGAGAATCTCTGCCGTTGTGACATTGACATAGAGATAGAATGGTGCAACGCCCTCATTAAGCGGATTGAAGAAGAGCGGATTGATAATCTTATCTCTGAACTCAACACCCTTGCCCTCGTCGGATTCGGATGTGAAATATTTCGGGTCAATGCCGAGATGAGAAGCATAGCCGCCGTTGAATTTTTCAAACGGAAGCTTCATATTTGAAAGCATACGGAAGCCGAGTCCGTTCTCTGCGCTGCCGTAAAGCGGGTCAACGCCGTAGCCGAGCATTTCTCTTGACTTTCTGCCGTCGGGAGTTGCGCCGACCCAGTAACCGTAGAGAAGATGTGTTGACGGACTGCTGAAATCGGGGCGGAAGCTGTTGCCGAGATAATTCTTTGCATTTGCAACAATGTCAGCAACCCTTGAAGCAACCTCTGCCGCGTAGTTGTCAACCTTTTCGATATTGTTACCGAACTTATCGGCTGAAAGCAGGAATTCCTGCAAATCCTCATAGCCGACAAAGTTTGCCTTGATTGCATCAACAAGCTTGCCGGCATCCTCGGGACGCTCCGAAAGAAGCTTGTCAATTGCGCTGAACGAATCGGCAATAACGGATGTGCCGTGGATAAGACAGCCGCTGCCGTTGTATTTTGTTCCCTGTGCGTTGAAGTCACGCATATCTATTCCGTTTTCAAGTCCGCCCATTAAGCTGGCAAGAAGCGGTACACGCTGAGTAGAAAGCGCAACGGATGCACCGTTTGCGGACTGAGCCATTTCTGCAACAAAGCGCTCTACATTCTTATAGAATTCTTCCTGAACATTTTCGAGTGTGCAAGCCTCAACCTCGGCAAGCTTTTCACCCGTTACGGTCGAAATACCGCCCGTGAGTGTCATTTCAAGAATCTTCGGAAGATTAAGCCAGCTGTTTGTCGTGTTGCCGTTATCCTTACCCATAATCAGCGGCTCCTGACAGCCTGCGATTGAGATATCGGGAAGGTCAGCCTCGTCAACTCCGTTAGCGCCGAGCACCTCAAAGAGTGAATCGTCGTTGAACATTGACGGAGTGAGTACGCCCGGTGTGAAGAAGAATCTGCCGAGCTCCTCATAGAGCTTCTGCGGAGTGTTCTTGTGAAGCTTGACCGAAAGAATCGGCTGGGGTAAGTTCATATCAAAATACGCGTCAAGCATAGCGTATGATGTATCGTTTGTAAGGTCGTTTCCGTCCTTGTCGCGACCGCTGATAATAACATTCTGTGAAATTGCCCAGCTTCTGTCAGCGACATTGAAGAAAACAAGGAAATGCTTGAAAAGACCTGCAACCGTGTCGCGGTCAAGTCCGTTTCTGTAAGGCTCGAAAATTCTGTCTGCATTGCCGACGGAGAATGCGAACGGATTGGGGGTCTGCTCAAGGCACATCATCTGCCAGATAAGAAGGAAGGACTGCATTGCCTCGTACATATTCTCCGCGCCGAACTCGGGAACCTTGCGGAGAGTTTTTATCATCAGCTCAAGCTCTGCCTTGCGCTCGTCGGAGGCGTCCGCAAGCTTGCTTTGAGCAAGGTCAGCATACTTGTGAGCAAGGGCAATAACGCTTTCCATTGCGATTGCGAATGCCTTGTATCCGTTGCCATTCTTATCCTTGATTGAATCAATCATTGAACGAAGACCGTTTTTGATTGCGTAGCGGTAGTCGGGGACAAGGTGTCCCGTAACCTGCTCAACGAAATAGATAACCTCTTTTGTACTGTCCTCGCACTTAGCATAGGTTTCGCCGAGCTTTACCGCGTATTCGGTCTTGCTAAACTCGGTTTTTGCCTTTTCTATGCGTTCTGCGGTAAATTCGTCATTCGGCTCGATATCACCGAAAACTGCCGCAGGGTCACAGTATCCGCTGAAGCCCTCAACCTTAAACGACGGATTGATAAGAGCATACCTTCGTGCAAAGCCGTCGTCCTGACTGCCTGCAAAAATCTGATTGTCGTCAAGATAAAGCGGAACTATATCCACGAGGTCGCGCAGAACAAGTGCCTTTTTGACCTCTTCGGATTCATTCTTATATTTTTCCTGAAGTGCAAGCTCGGCCTCCTTTGCAATAAACCAGCCGTCAAGACGCATCTTTGCGCGTTCGTTTTTGAAAAGTGCCTTTGCCTTCTCGGTTAATTTTTCGGGAGTGTAGATGTTAAGCATAGTGTGTTCTCCTTTAAGTCTTAACGACCTTCAGGCCGTTTGAGACAAACAAATTCTTAAATTCTTTTACAGTTTCGTCAGAGACAAAGCCGTCCTTGATTTCGTATTCCGGCGTCCATTTATCCTTGCCGAATTCGTGGTAGGGTAAAAACTCAAAAACAGCGTTTGAGGTATCGTGCTTTTTAAAGAAATCAACAAAGCCCTGCGGAGTGTCATTGACTCCCTTAATAAGAGGTATTCTTATATGAAGCTGTCTGCCCGAATCGAGGATTTTCCCGAGATTTTCCCTGACCGCCTCGTTGCCGACGCCTATCCATTTTTTATGTATATCGCTGTCGTAATGCTTGAAGTCAGCTATAAGATAATCGACAAATTCTGCAATTTCAATAAGATAAGGACTCGACGCATTTGTTTCGATAGCGGTGGATATTTCCGCCTCCTTCAGCTTTTTCAGAAGCTCGATAAGCTCCTCGTACTGCAAGGTACATTCGCCGCCCGTAAAGGTGACTCCCCCACCGTCAAAAAACATCATTCTGCTTCTTTTCACCTCGTCAAAAAGCTCGTCAACCGTATAGCTTTTTGCACCTGAATCAGTCACGGACATACTTTCGGGATTCGAGCACCACTTACAGCGGAAATTGCATCCCTGCAGGTGATAAACAAGCCTGTTGCCCGGACCGTCCTGCGAGAAATTGAAGCCTTTTTGCAAAACCTTCATCAAATTACCTCTTATATACCTTATATAATAACAATTTGATTGTATACTTTGACAAACCATTTGTCAAGAATAAAAATAAATTGTATATATGCAATAAAAATAGGAATATTCAGCTTTTTCGCTTGACTTTATTTGTATTTACTGTATAATTATTCATTATCAATGAATATAGGGTGATTAGGTGAAAAAGATTTTTATTGACGGTAAAGCAGGTACTACGGGACTGCGTATTTATGAAAGATTAAGTGAGAGAAAAGACATTGAGCTTATGCTCATTTCCGATGAGTTGCGCAAGGATGTGAACGCGCGAAGAGAGATGCTCAACTCCTGTGACATCGCTTTTCTCTGTCTTCCCGATGCGGCGGCAATGGAGTCGGTTTCGCTTATCGAAAATCCCGATGTAAGGGTGCTTGACACCTCGACGGCACACCGTACAAACCCCGCCTGGGCTTACGGCTTTCCCGAGCTTTCAGACGCTCACAGAGAAAAGATTTTCAATTCCAACAGAATTGCTGTTCCCGGCTGTCACGCAAGCGGATTTATCGCACTCGTATATCCCCTTATCGAAAAGGGTGTACTTTCCCCCGACACGCTTCTTGCCTGTCATTCGCTCACAGGCTACAGCGGCGGCGGCAACAAGATGATCGGTGAATATGAGGCTGACGAAATCGCTACAGCGTACTGCCCACCGCGACAGTACGGACCCACACAGAGCCACAAGCATCTGCCCGAAATGACTGCAATTACGGGAATTGAGAACGCTCCTGCGTTCACTCCGATAGTTGCAAGCTATTACAGCGGTATGCTCGTGACCGTTCCTCTCTTCAAATCACAGATAAACGGCGCAAATTTAGAAGAAATTCGTAAAATTTATAGTGC
>JAZQGS010000030.1:0-19366 GCA_045540195.1 Acutalibacteraceae bacterium | reverse complement strand
CGGCTGTTTTCAAATTTATTCTGCGCCGCAAGGAATAGTGTTTCGGGTTTAATTCCGTTATATGCCAATTAAATCAACCCTCTTTCTGCCATTTTCTGTGCAGCAAGCATTATACCCGTTTTCGCGCTGTGGAAGTTAAGACCGCCCTGCATCCATGCCGCATAAGGCTCGCGCAAGGGTGCATCGGCTGAAAGCTCGATCGAAGCACCGCCGATGAATGCGCCTGCCGCCATAATAACCTTGTTGTCATAGCCCGGCATATCCCACGGCTCGGGAGTAACGAAGGCATCAATCGGTGCGCCCGACTGCATACCCTGACAGAAGGCGATGAGGTTTTCTTCGTTGCGAAGAAGCACGCTCTGAACTATATCAAATCTCGGATCGGTTGATTTCGGAGTTGTTTCAAAGCCGAACTGCTCAAAAAGTCCTGCGGTGAAATACGCCGCCTTGATTGCCTCGCCCACCGTATGCGGTGCAAAGAAAATTCCCATAAACAGCTCACGGCTCATACCGAGGGTTGCGCCGACCTCTCTGCCGAGTCCCGGGGTTGTAAGTCGGTAAGAAATCTTTTCGACAAGGTCTGCACGGCCTGCGACATATCCGCCCGTTCTGGCAAGTCCGCCGCCTGCGTTTTTGATAAGTGAGCCTGCAATAATATCGGCACCAACCTGAGTCGGTTCAATTTTCTGCGTAAATTCGCCGTAGCAGTTATCGACCATTATATCAGCATCGGAATTAGCCTTGACAATCTTTGCAATCTCACCGATCTCTTCACACGAAAGGCTCGGTCGCAGAGAATAGCCTCTCGATCGCTGTATGTAAACGAGCTTGATTTTTTCTTTGGTTACGGCTTCCTTGATTGCCTCGAGGTCAGGTCTGCCGTCCTTGAGGTCAACCTGCTTATATATAATCCCGTAATCGGCAAGCGAGCCGTCGCCCTTGCCGTCGATTCCGATAACAGAATGTATTGTATCGTACGGTGTGCCTGTGACGCAGAGCATAATATCACCCGGGCGCAGCATTCCGTAAAGAGCAACAGCAAGCGTATGCGTTCCGCAGGTGAAGTTGTGTCGGACAAGTGCATCCTCAGCACCGACGATATCGGCAAAAACGCGGTCAATGACCTCTCTGCCCCTGTCGCCGTAGCCATAGCCCGTGCTTTCGGCAAACATACTCTCACTGACGTGATTATTGATAAAAGCAGAAAGCACCTTCTGCTGATTATATTCGGTGATTTCGTCGGTGATATCAAACTGCGGTCGGATTTTTTCGAGTGCTGTTTTTGCCGCCGCCTTGACCTTTTCATCTATCTTAAAAAAGCTTTGTTCCATCTGTAATTAAACTCCATTCATTTGTAACTGTAAAGCCGATTGACTTGTAAAACTCAACAATGCTGTCCGATTTGCAAAGAAGCTCAACTCGGTTTCCGTTTGTAAGCTCCTCGTTGGCAAGACGTGTAACAAGCGCACGCGCAACTCCCCTGCCTCTGTATTCGGGCACGGTCGCGACGGCACCTAAAAGAGATGCCTTATCCGTTCTGAAAAGCACCATAGCACAGCCTGCATTATTACCGTCAAGCTGACAAAGCAGCGGCTTTGCCGTGTTACGGTTAATGCGGAAGCTTGTATCCGACAGCCACGGGAGGTAGTCGCCGACACCCGTGAGATTTTCGGCTTTGATTATATTGTATATTTCTTTGAGTTCAAGGTTTTGTTTAAGGGGTATTTCTTTTACTTCTGTCTTTTCTTTAAATTCGACAACGTAGCCCCACAGGGTTTCGTCATCGGTGAAGTGCCTTGCGACCGCACGCTCGCACTGAATTGTAGTAAAGCCGACGATTTTTATAAACTGTAAAAGCTCCTCAAAATCCGCATCTGACGCAGACACGGTCATATCACCGTCAACACGGCTGATTGCGGCAGTTACCGCACCTTCATCGTCCGTCTGCACCCAGAATTTTACAAAATCGTAGTCTGTTGAGTAGCAGTTGAAGTATGCTTTTATTCTCGTGCCGAAAACATCGCGGTCACAGAAAGAAAGAAAAGCATTATCCCCTTTTTCGACACATTTAACCATTTGCGAGCTCCTCGGCAAGAACTCTGATGAGTCTTGCACTTTCGGTTATATCCTCTTTTTTGAGAACACACGAGGGTGAATGCAGATAACGGCAGGGAAGCGAAACTGTAATAGTCTTTACACCGCCTGCGGTTTTGTGGATAACACCCGCATTGTTTCCGCCCGCAACAAGACTTTTGACCTGAGCCTTGATTCCGTGCTTTTTCGCAAGCTCAAAGGCTTTGTCAAAAAGGTCCTTCGGGTAAATTGTTCGTCTGTCCATAAAGGATATGACTCCGCCGTCACCGAGGGCGCATACTCTTTTGTTTTCGGGCACATCGGCAAGGTCAGCCGCCGTTGTGGTTTCGACGACAATCGCATAATCGGGCTTAACCTTATAAAAGGCCGTTGCCGCGATACCGAAGCCGACCTCTTCACCGGCCGCAAAATTGAAATACATATCGTAGGGTAAATCGGACTTAATCATATCAATAAGGATTGCACAGCCTGCTCTGTCGTCAAGCGCCTTACCCTTGATAAGTCCGTCACCGAATTCGACAAACTCGGATTTAAAGCAGGCATAATCACCGAGATTGACTTTGTTTTGAGCATCCTCTTTTGAATCTGCACCGATGTCGATATACATCGTTTTCGGCATATTGAGCTTTTCGGCGGCAGGTACCATATGGACTGCCTTGACACCGATGACTCCGTTGATTTTATTTTCACCGACCGTCACGGGTCTGCCGAGCATAACGCGCTTGTCGATTCCGCCGACACATTCAAAATCAAGTGTTCCGTCAGAATTGATATGTGTTATCATCATACCGACCTCATCCATGTGAGCGTCGAGCATAACCTTGTATTTAGGTATTGCCTTACCCTTTTTGAAAACAATCAGATTGCCGAGAGGGTCTGTTTCGATGCTGTCGGCATAGTCCTTTACGGCATTTATGATGTAATCACGGACGGCGTGTTCTCTGCCCGAAACGCCGTCAAGCAATGAAAGCTCTTTAATTGTTTCAAGCATCAAGACCACCTCCGAGGATATACTGAGCAATAAGCTGAGCGCAGTTTTCAACATCATTAACGCTGACAACCTCAACAGCCGTATGCATATTTCTTAAAGGAATTGAGACAAGTCCCGTTTTTATGCCGCCACGCGAGAGTGCAATATGGTCGGCATTCGTTCCCGTTGAATCACTCATAAGCTCAAGCTGATACGGAATTTCCTTTTCCTTTGCCACAGCTTCAAGCCTTCTGCTGATTTCGTAAGACAGCACGGGAGAAAAGCCGATCATCGGGCCCTTATCGAGCTTTCCGCACTTTTTTGACGGCATATCGGGTGCATCGGCAAAGCTGACATCAACGCTGATGCATTCATCGGCATCAATGCCGAAGCTGCCCGTAACAGCACCCGTTCCGCCCGTTTCCTCCTGAGCAGAGAAAAGAAGCCTGAGATTGGGTACTTCTTCTGATTGCATTATTATTTCAGCCGCACGGATTATTACCGCACAGCCTGCTCTGTCATCGAGGGCAGGACAGGAAATTCTGCCGTTTAAAAGCTCGCATACGCGGCTCTTGACCGTGATACGGTCGCCTGCAGAAATAAGCTTTTCAGCCTCCTCCTTTGAAAGTCCCGTATCGACGAGAATGTCATCAATATCCTTCGCCTTACTTTCATCATCGGGAGTCTGCAAATGGGGCGGAGTTGAAATTATCACACCGTAAACGGGAGCCTTGCCCCATACCGTCACATCCTGAGCCGCAAGCACACGCGCATCCATTCCGCCGCATCTTGCTACACGAAGAAATCCGCCGTCGGTTATTGCAGTGACAATAAGACCGATTCTGTCCGCGTGGGCGTCAAGAAGATATGTTTTGCCCTTCCCATTGAACTCAGCGATGAGATTGTTGTTTTTATCCCTTTTAGCTGTCATACCGTCGGGAAGAAAGCTGACAATTTTATCCGCGATATCGGTTTCGAGTCCCGGAGTGCCGTTTGACTCGGACAGCGTTATTATCATATTTTTAAGTTCAGACATAATATTCACCCTAAGTTGGCGACAGCCGAACACTGTACGCCTAAAATTTAAATCTTCCGGCGTATCAAGCCGTTTTATCGTCTTGAAATACGCGCGTATGTCGGCGACTCAAAACACCTTGCTACACCAAAATCTTTAGAATTTTAGGTGCGGAGCAGTTTTGTAAGACAAAAATTTTTGTTCTGACAAGGAAAAGACTTGCAGTAATATGCCATATTGCAAAAGGCTTTTTTGCAGTCAGAGCGAAAATTTGTCTTCCAAAACCGTGCAGGGTCCGACTGTCGCCAACTTAAAATATATTTAATTATACATTCAAACTTTAAAATGTGCAATATGTTGATTTTCTTTTTTAATTATTATATAATATCTATCAAGATTAAGGAGGAATATTTATGGATAAGAATAAGTATCAATCTATAACCCCTGAAAATGACAATTACAAAATCACCTCACAGGATATTGTTGAGGGCAAAAATAAAAAGAAGAAAAAGAAAAAGGGCAACGGTGCTCTGAAGGTGCTGACAGCGTTGGTGCTTGTTCTTGCTCTTCTCGTCGGCGGCGGAGCAGTTTTTGTCAACAGCTATCTGAGCAAAATGAATTTCGGTGATTCAAAGGGTGAGATCAGCCCCGAGCTTGATAAGGAAGAGTCCCTCGTTTTTGAAGAGCAGGTTGATGCCGATGCCGATATCCGCGCAAACCTTGATGATAATGTTCTGTGGTATGACGACAGAATATACAATATTCTTCTCGTCGGCGTTGACTACGGTGAAAATGAAAAGGTCATGTTTGAGGGAATGTATCTTCCCCGTTCCGACTCAATGATTCTTCTTTCAATAAACACCATTGACAATGTTATCAATATGGTTTCCCTTTCGCGTGCAGTTTATGCAGCTATCCCCGGTCACGGCAACAAGCGACTGAACACAGCTCACGCTTACGGCGGTGCTCAGACTCTTATTGAAACCATTGAGCTTAACTATAAGATAAGAATTGACAAATATGTTACGGTTGACCTTTCATGCTTTGAGCAGATTATCGACATACTCGGCGGAGTTAAAATCGAAATGACGGCTCAGGAGGCAGGCTACATTCTCGGCAAGTATCAGGCAGGCACATACACCCTTGACGGTGAAACAGCCGCAGCTTATGCAAGACTGAGAAAAATCGACTCTGACCGTAAGAGAACAGGCAGACAGCGTGCAGTTCTCAACGCTATCGCAAAGAAGCTTCAGGGCTCTTCGGTAACAACTCTGTTTGATCTTCTTGATGATGTATTACCGCTTGTAACAACAAACTTTACGAAAGCAGAGCTTGTCAGTCAGGCAACTAACGCGCCAAAATACCTTTCAATGCAGATAAAGGAGGATATCATTCCGCACAACGCAACATCACTGACGATGCGCGACGGCAAGGAGGTTCTTATCCTCGACTGGGCAGAAACAAAATCATATATCCACGACCTGCTCTATCCCGGTATTATTCCTCAGTCTGCCGAACAGAAGCAGTAAAAAAACATCCACTCACCTCATCATTTTGTGAAGTGAGTGGATTTATTTTATTCTTCGGTTGTTTCTTCGGTTGTTTCTTCAATTACTTCTTCGGGATCATCGGTTTTGATTTCATCAACCGATTCGATTATCTCGTGAGGCTCTTCCTCCTCAACGAGTGTGCCCTCCATAAGCTGATTGAACTTTTCGGCGCCGATTTTTTCGTGCTTTACAAGATACTCTGCAAGCGCGTCAAGCTTATCTCTGTGCTCGGTAAGAATCTTTTCTGTACGCTCGTAAGCGTTGGAAATAATCTTTTTGATTTCCTGATCGATTGCTCTTGCGGTAAGCTCGGAATAATTCTTCGCGTGGCCGTAATCTCTGCCGAGGAAAACCTGATCATTTGATTCCGCATAGCATACAGGGCCGAGATCATCACTCATACCGTATTTTGTGACCATCTTTCTCGCAACCTCTGTTGCTCTTTCAATATCGTTTGAAGCGCCTGTTGAAACATCGCCGCGGACAATCTGTTCAGCCATTCTGCCGCCGAGAAGCGAAACGAGCTCATCGAGCATTTCTGACTTATAGCGGTAGGTTTTATCCTCCTTGGGAACATAAAGCGTATATCCGCCCGCCATACCGCGGGGAATGATTGAAACCTCGTGAACGGGATCCTGTGTTTCAAGATAATAGCTCGCAACGGCATGACCTGCCTCGTGGAAGGCTGTCATACGCTTTTCTTTCTCACTCATCTTGTGAGATTTTTTCTCTGTGCCGATAACTACCTTACGGGTTGCTTCCTCAATTTCTTCCATTGTGATCGCCTTCTTGCTTCGTCTTGCGGCAAGAAGAGCTGCCTCATTGAGAAGGTTTTCAAGGTCTGCGCCGACAAAGCCGACGGTTGAATTAGCAATGATTTTAAGGTCAACATCGGGAGCCAGCGGCTTGCCCTTAGCGTGAACCTTGAGAATAGCCTCTCTGCCGCTCGCATCGGGATATCCGACGGTTACCTGACGGTCGAAGCGTCCCGGACGCAGAAGCGCCGGGTCAAGGATATCGGGACGGTTGGTTGCGGCTATAATGATAACGCCCTCGTTCTTTCCGAAGCCGTCCATTTCAACAAGAAGCTGATTGAGAGTCTGCTCTCTTTCGTCGTGTCCGCCGCCCATACCTGCACCGCGGTGACGGCCGACAGCATCGATTTCATCGATAAAGATAACTGACGGCGCTTCTTTTTTAGCCTGATTAAAGAGGTCACGGACTCGCGATGCACCGACACCGACATACATTTCAACGAAATCAGAGCCTGATATAGAGAAGAACGGAACATCCGCCTCACCTGCAACTGCACGGGCAAGGAGTGTTTTACCTGTACCCGGAGGGCCTACGAGAAGCACGCCCTTGGGGATTCTCGCACCCAGGGTATTGAACTTGTTGGGGCTCTTGAGGAAGTCAACCATTTCACTGAGCTCCTCTTTTTCCTCATCGGCACCTGCTACCTGATCAAAGGTAGTCTTATTTTTCTCGTCCTTCTGCTTCCTTGCGTTTATTTTGCCGAAATTCAGCGTTCTGTTCATATCGGAGCCTGCCGAATTCATCTTACGCATCATAAGAGCGAAAAGAAGAACAAGAATTCCCACAGTGAAGAAGGACGGAATAAGATTCATAAGCCACGAGCCTGTTGAGCCTGAAATATATTCATACTCAATCATATCCTCTTTATTCTGCGCGGCCTTGTTATGCTCACGGACAAGGTCATTTATGTCATTGACAAAAATGTTGACATTCGGAACACGGTATTCCTTTTCCTTCTCATCCTCACCGACAAGCTTATATTTAAGCGCACCGCTGCTGAGGTTGAGTGAGAATTTGTCAATCTTGCCTTCGTCAAAATACTGCACAATCTGGTAATACTCAGTCTTCTCTGACTTTTCCTTGGCGGTTTTTCCCGCAAAGGTGATTGCGCCGACCATTATAAGCGGAATAAGGACATAAGGCAGAAAGGTCATTATGCGCCTTTTGAGCTTATCGTTTTTATTGTTGTTGTTTTTGTTAGGACTGTTATTCAATGGTTTCACTCCTGTGTATCAGTTGTTTTCGTAAATCTCAGGCTTGAGAACTCCGATATACGGAAGGTTTCTGTACTTTTCTGAATAGTCGAGACCGTAGCCTACAACAAACTCGTTGGGTACAAATGTGCCTGCATAATCAGCCTTGATATTTGACTTGCGTCGCTCAGGCTTATCAAGCAGAGTACAGATTTTAATACTTGCGGGGTTGCGTGTTTCGAGCATTCTGCATACATGAGAAAGTGTTACACCGCTGTCAAGAATATCCTCAACGAGAAGAAGATCCTTACCCTCGAGATTAAGGTCAAGGTCCTTGATAATTCTGACATTACCCGATGACTCGGTACGGTTGCCGTAGGTTGAAACACACATAAAATCGATTTCACACGGTACGGTGATTTCACGCATAAGGTCTGCCATAAAGATAACAGAGCCCTTGAGTATGCTGACAAGAAGAAGGTTTTTGCCCTCATAATCCTTGCTGATCTGAGCACCGAGTTTTTTTACAATTTCTGCTAACTCCTCTTTGCTGAAAAATACTTTTTCGATATCCTTCTCAATCATTTTGAACATCTCCCACTGCAAGTATTGTTTTTGTATTCTGTGTAATTTTAACCCTGTCGGCACATCCGATGCCTTCAACCCATACAACGCCGAGGTCATCGGCAAGGATGAGACGGTTGTTTCTGCCTTCAAGGTGTTTTTCATTAAATAGCTTTTTGAGTGTTTTTGTACACGAGCTGCCTGCAAGACGGATTTTATCCCCTGCACGGCGGTTGCGGATAACACATTTACCGATTATGCGTTCATAGTCTAACACCTTATTATGAACAATATGTTTCCGGGGTAATTCATTTTTGTTAAAAATCTCTGCTTTTATTTTTCCGACGGGAAGCTCAGCGTAAAGTGACGAAAAATCCGCCTGCCACTGTTCATCCGCTTCTCTTTCGGGATTGACCGTGAGAACAGAATCTTTAACACAGACAACCGTGTTGCCTATAATTTCGGTTTTTCCGCCGTCAAGGATTCCCTCGGTAAGCGAGAGATGTATCCGCTCGGGAGTAATGCCTGCTTCATCGTTCAGAATACAGGTGAGCACTCTTTTTCTGACAGACGGATGCTGTTTTTTTATCAGAACGGCGTCATAGCCGTTTTCTTTTTTTGATTTTTTAACAATTTCTTTTGTTACCGATTCAAAATATTCCTCATCCTCACACGCTGAGTCAATCAGCCTTGAGAATGCCTTTTCAAATGACGGATTTATCTGTTTTAATTCAGGAACAACCCTGAGTCTTATACGGTTTCGCGAATAAGACGGGTCGGAGTTGGTTTCATCCGTAACAAAGCTTATTGAATTTTCGGCACAGTAGGTCTCAATCTCATCACGGGTACAGTCAATAAGCGGTCTGATAATGTTGCCTCTGACCGCAGGAATTGAGCACAGCCCCTTTAAGGATGCGCCTCTGGCCTCGTTGAGAATGAGCGTTTCACATCTGTCACTCAGGGTATGTGCCGTCGCAATCAGGCAATCCCCCAAAGATGCGAAAAATTCATATCTCACCTGTCTGCCGCATTCCTCGAGTCCGATTCCTCTTTCACGAGCAATCGCGGGCACATCGGCGTGTCGGATATGAAGCCTGATACCGAGTCTTCGGCAGGCATCCGAGACAAATTTTTCATCCCGTGCGGCGGACTCACCTCTTATGCCGTGGTTGACATGGCACGCCTCAAGAGTCAGACAATAATCATCTCTCAGGCTGTAAAGCACATTCAGAAGAGCCATCGAATCTGCTCCGCCCGACAGCGCGACAACCACCCTGCGTGAACGAATCGGCATAGCATATCTGTTGATTGTATCGGTGACCTTACATATCATTTCTGAGCTTCTCCAAAGACATAAACAATGTATAGTCGCCGTCCCATACCATTTCGACGGTATCCGTTCTGCCGTGACGGTTTTTGGCGACAATAACCTCAACCTTATTTGCAAGATTCTGCTGCTGTTCGTCGTCCTGATTGTCTTCCTTTTCGCTCGAATAGTAATCGGGACGGTAGAGCATCATAACGATATCTGCGTCCTGCTCGATTGAACCTGATTCACGAAGGTCGGCAAGCTGAGGACGGTGTGAGCTGCCTCTGCCCTCAGTACCACGCGAAAGCTGGGCACAGCAGATAACGGGAATTGCAAGGTCCTTTGCCATAAGCTTCAGTTCTCGTGTGATTTCACTGACTGCCTGAACTCGGTTTTCTGTTTTGCCTGCGGGACGGATAAGTCCCAGATAGTCGATAATAACACATTCAACACCCTTGAGACGGCGGATTCTTGCCTTCATCTCAGGTACGGTAATTGAGCTTGTATCGTCAAAATAAAGCTCGACATTACTAAGTGAATTCGTTGCCATTCCGAGTCTCTGCCAGTCCTCCGCATCAAGCTCACCCGTACGCATTTTGGCTGAGTTGACGCGTGCTTCAGTCGCAAGAACTCTCATTGCAAGCTGTTCCTTTGTCATTTCAAGCGAGAACATAAGAACTCGTCTTTTTCCTATAACTGAAACATTTCTTGCGAGGTTAAGCGCAAAGCTTGTCTTACCCATAGCCGGTCGTGCGCCGATGAGGATAAGGTCGGATTTATGCAGGCCCGTAAGAATATTGTCAAGATCGGAATATCCCGTAGGATAGCCCTTATAAAGGTCTTTATCGGGTGAAGTAAGATGCTGAAGAGTTGTATAAACATCACTGATGATGATATCACCGATTTTTGACGGAGCATTTGTCTTTCTGCCCTGACGGATGTTATAAATCTTCTGTTCAGCTGACTCAAGAAGCTCGTCAGCTGTCTGCTCCTGTGAGGAAGCGGCATCTATTGTCTCTCTTGACGCATTTATCAGAGAGCGTATGTAGAATTTTTCCTTGACTATTTTAGCGTAGGACTCGACATTGGCGGTTGAGGGCACAACCTGTGCGAGCTGGAAAAGATAATTCTTGCCTGCCGCCGTGTCGTATACCTTATCCTTGACAAGGCTGTCAAGCACGATAAGCGGATCAATCTTGCCGCCCGTCGCCTCGATTGTTGCCATAGCGGTGAAGATTGCCTTATGCTGAGGAAGATAGAAATCCTCCGCACTCAGAAGCACCTGCACCTGCGGCATACACGCGGGATCAACAAGGAGTGAGCCGAGTACCGCCTGCTCCGCCTCAAGACTGAATACGGAATCAGCAGCATTGAAATTATTAAGACTTTCCATAAGTCTTTCTCCTTTGTTTTAAGTTGCCTGTCAGAGCTTATTCCTCTGTTACCATTACGGTGAAATCTGCCGTTACACCCTGATAAAGCTTTACTGTTGCAGAATAGCTGCCAAACGCCTTGATGTCAGATACCGTGATCTTGCGGCGGTCGATATCGATTGAATATTCCTTCTTGATGCACTCGGCAATTTCCTTTGAGGTTACAGAGCCGAAAAGTCTTCCGCCCTGGCCTGCCTTTGCCTTAATTTTGATTGCTCTGCCGTTGATTTTGTCAGCAGCCTCCTGAGCCGCCTGTGTCTCAACCGCAATCTTGTGCTTCTTTGAGTCTTCTCTGTTTTTAAGCTCGGTCATCGCCTGTGAATTTGCCTCGATTGCAAGGTTTCTCGGGAAGAGATAGTTTCTTGCATATCCGTCAGATGTATTTACAAGCTCGCCCTTCTTACCGAGAGACTTTACATCCTGCTGTAAAATAACTTTCATTTTATATACCTCATTTCTTGTTTTGCTCTTCGTTATAACGGTCAATGCAACGCATTACATCTGCCGTTACCGTTTCTATATCGGAATCCTTTATCTGAGCCGCCGCCATAGTCTGATGACCGCCGCCACCAAGGTATTCCATTATAATCTGCACATTCACCGCACCGAAGGAGCGCGCCGAAACACAGATTACGCTATCCATTTTAAATATTACAAATGACGCATCAACACCGCTGATGTTAAGAAGCTCATCAGCCGCCTGTGCGCTTATCATACGGATTTCACCCTGTGGCTCAGAATTAACCGCAATCACACAGTTGTGGTATTTGCGGGCTCCGCTGATGATTTTGTTGCGGTTGTGATAATTTTCAATATCATTCGCAAACAGTCTCTTGACCCTGACAGCCTCAGCACCCTGTGTTTTAAGATATGCCGCAGCCTCGAAGGTTCTGGCTCCTGCACGGAGAATGAAATTCTTCGTATCGAGCATTATACCCGAAAGAAGTGCATCCGCCGCAAACGAGCCCGGTGTCGTGATCGCGGGAATGTAC
Organism: Acutalibacteraceae bacterium; assembly: GCA_045540195.1. Classification (GTDB taxonomy): domain Bacteria; phylum Bacillota; class Clostridia; order Oscillospirales; family Acutalibacteraceae; genus CAG-488. The sequence continues at coordinate 7,430 of JAZQGS010000030.1, read as the reverse complement.
TCGATAAGCTCAGTAACCATTTCAGACGCCGAGGATGCGCTCGGGTCGAGGAAGAATATCACGGCGTTGCTGATGTAATCAACAGCCTTTCTGTGATGGTCAATAACAACAACGGTACCCGCCTTTTCAAGCAGCTGAGTATCCTCAACAAAGCCGTTGATATGAGTATCGACAACAACAAGCAGATTCTTTTTGCTCTGTGAGAATTTCTGTCTTGCCTCCGCTATCGGAAGAAATACCTCGTCAAAGCCTTCATTTTCAGCGGTCTCGATCAGATTTTTTGCCATCGAGCTCTCTTTGTTGATTGCTATATACGCCTTCTTACCGAGTGCCTGCGCAATCGTTACAACACCGATTGCAGAACCGATTGAATCAAAATCGGAAAATCTGTGTCCCATAACAAAGACGCTGTCACAGCCCTCGATAAGCTCGGCAAACGCCGCGGCGACCGTTCTTGACTTGACCTTTGTATTATTTTCAACGCTCTTCGAAACTCCGCCGAAGAATTCGTATTTATCCTTATTTCTGATACCCGCCTGGTCACCGCCTCTTCCGAGTGCCATATCAAGCGCAAGCTTTGCATTGCGCTCGCATTCGGGAAGTGTGACTCCGCAGCCGACACCGATTGAGAGGGTAACGCCGACATATTTTCCGTCATAGGAATACGAACGCACCTCATCGAGAAGATCAAAGCGGCGCACAATCATATCGTCAAGGTCCTGCTTTTCGGCAACGATATAAAACTTGCTGTCACTGACCTTACTGATAAAGCAGGAATAATCCTTGATCCAGGTTTCCGCAAGCTTCTCAATGCCGTTTCTGATTGCGGCACAGTCGCTTTCGCGGTAATTCTGCTGAAGCTCCGACATATTATCAATCGTCACAATCGCTATTGACGGACGCGTTTTTACATATTCATCTGCAATTTTTCTGTATTTGGTTGTGTCTGCAAAATACAGCACAACAACATCGTTTTCACCCTTTTTTGCCTTGTGTGAATAAACGGTAAAATGCTTGTTATCACAGTCAATCAGCACTCCCTTATCCGAGGAATCAAGGATTGTATCGAGTCCGACGGTGTTGAACACATCCGTCAGCTCACTGTAGCCTGAGGGATTTGAGCCCACGACCTTTTCTTCAAATGCGGTATTATACCAGATTATCGTGCCGTCGGGATTGCATACCGCGACAGGAAGCGGAAAGCTGTTTGAGGTATCCGAGCCCATAAAATCGAGGTTGGATGAAATACTGCTGAGCATCTTCTGCTTTCTCAAATTGAAGATATCAAAATACAGGAATACAAGCACAACTGCTGTGACAATCAACAGAATTTCAACAATAGCCAGCCACTTGCTTGCCGTAAAAAATGTGATAACCGCACAGACAAATGCAGCGGCAACCGCTCCGACAAATATCGGAAAATTGCGCAACAATGTCTTGATTTTTGTCATAATCATACCTCCATGATTATTGAAAGTATCATCGGACTGCGCTTTGTCCGCTCGTACATAAGACGGGAAACCTCGTCTCTTACCGAGGATTTGATTGAATTCCAGTCACGGATATTATTGTTCATACAGTTTTCAATGGCATACCGTGCAACCTCACGAGCTTCGTCGATAAGCTCCTCGGATTCCTTGACATAGACAAAGCCTCTTGTAAGGATATCGGGGCCTGCGACGATGTAGCCCGAATAGCTGTCAATCGATGCGGCAACAACGATAAGTCCGTCCTCTGCAAGGCGTTTTCTGTCACGAAGAACAACATTGCCGACATCTCCGACACCCGAGCCGTCAACAAAAATCTGTCCCGACTCGATCGGATCGCATACCTTGATACCGTTTTCACAGACAGCCACCTGAACACCGTTATCTGCGATAAAGATGTTTTCGCTCTTTATGCCCATACTTTCGGCAAGCTGCGCGTGCTTTCTGAGATGCTTCTGCTCACCGTGGACGGGAATAAAATATTTCGGCTTGATAATGCCCATCATAAGCTTGAGCTCTTCCTGACAGGCGTGGCCCGAAACATGGATGCCGTTGGTTTTCTCATATATAACATCGGCGCCGAGCTTGAGAAGCTCGTTGATAACCTTGCCGATTGTTTTCTCATTACCCGGAATGGGGGTTGCGGAAATTATAACACAATCGTTCGGTCCGACGGCAACCTTCTTGTGGCCCGAAAAAGCCATTCTTGAAAGAGCCGACATAGGCTCACCCTGACTGCCCGTAGTGACGAGCACCATTTTTTCCGCAGGATATTTATTGATAAGATCAAGGCTGACAAGCGTATTCTCGGGCACATTGAGATAACCGAGGTCACTGCCGATTGCAACAACATTTTCAAGGCTTCTGCCCGAAAGGGCAACCTTTCTGCCCATTGCGTGAGCCTCATCGATAATCTGCTGAACGCGGTGAACATTCGAGGCAAAGGTTGCGATGATTATTCGTCTGTTGCCTGCACGCTCGAAAAGCGTATGCAGAGATTCACCGACCTTTTTCTCACTTTCGGTATAGCCCGGACGCTCGGCATTTGTGGAGTCTGAGAGCATACACAGAACGCCCTTTGCTCCGATTTCGGCAAAGCGGTTAAGGTCAATCATATCACCGTCAATCGGTGTGCTGTCAATCTTGAAGTCGCCCGTCTGGATTATCGTTCCCGCACCGCAGGTAATCGCAAATGAGAGCGAATCGGGAATCGAGTGGTTGACATGTATTGCCTCGACATTGAATTCACCCAGACCGATAACATCGCCCGGCTGAATGACATTGAGCTTTACCGCACCGAGAAGATGATGCTCCTCGAGCTTACCCTCGATAAGTCCGATTGTAAGACGGGTGCCGTAAACGGGTACATTGACCGTTTTGAGCATATATGCCAGTCCGCCGATATGGTCCTCGTGGCCGTGAGTGATGACAATACCCTTTATGCGTTCAAGGTTCTTTTCGAGATAAGTGAAATCGGGAAGAACAAGGTCGACACCGAGCATATCGGGATCAGGGAACGCAAGACCGCAGTCAACGAGAAGGATATCGTTCTCGTACTCGTAGACAGTGATGTTCTTACCGATTTCGTTAAGTCCGCCGAGGAAGCCGATCTTAACGGGCTTAATCTCCTTGGGCTTGTTGAAATGCTTGTTGTTCCTGTGATTCTGTCTTTTGTTCTTCTGATTTTTCTTATACGGATTCTGCTTTTTGAACGAGTTTTGCTTCTTATTCTGATTTGTTTTTTCATTCTGCTTCTGAGCCTTGCTTTTGGACACTGAAGACTTGTTGAAGCGCTTATTCTGCTTTGCCTGCTTCTTCTGTGCAGGCTGATGACCTTTTTCGGTCTTTTCTTTATTTGGCATTAAATACTTTTTCTCCTGTTCTTAGATTTGCCGATGAGATATCTAAAAGTTAATTGAATTCGTTTTTTCTGAAAAGGTGATACTTTTCCATTGTCATTTTTAGACTAGTATATAATACTATTAAAGGGTCAAAATGTCAACTGCCCCGAGACTTAAATTATTATTGGAGGAAAAGTTTTATGATAATCATTGTTTTTGATTTGAGGTTGTGATAAAATACCCTCAAAGGAGTGAATCCGATGAAGCATGTTGACATATTCACCGACGGTGCGTGCTCGGGTAATCCCGGTCCGGGCGGTTGGGGTGCAATTTTAAGATATAAGGACACAGACAAGTGCATAAGCGGCGGAGAGGCTGAAACCACCAACAACAGAATGGAGCTGTCGGCTGTAATCGAGGCTATGAAGCTTCTCAAGGAGCCCTGTGAGGTTACTCTGTGGACAGACTCAAAATATGTCGCTGACGGTCTCGGCAAGGGCTGGGCGGCAGGCTGGAAGAAGAACGGCTGGCGCAAGGCCGACAAAAAGCCTGCACTCAATCCCGACTTATGGGATGAGCTGCTCGGTCTCTACGACAAGCACAGCGTTACGATTCAGTGGATCAAGGGACACGCATCACATCCCGAAAATGAGAAGTGCGACAAGATGGCTGTTGCCGAGTCGCAGAAGTTTTTGAAATAAGGGCAAGTATAAACGGCAAGGGAAATCCCCTGCCGTTTGTGTTTTTCAGTTTATCGTAAGGACAAAATAATTTTCATATTCCGTACCGTCGTGACCTATTAACTTTTCATCGGAAGACTTAAATCCGAGGCTTTGTAATGCACGGATTCTTTCGTCAGCCGCCGTAATTGCCTTTGTTGCAATTTTATTGCAATCAAACAGTTCAAATGTCGATTTAATAAGCAGTCGAAGAAATTGTATGATTTCCGAAGATTTTTCGTAATCACTACGCAAATCAAAACGAAGTAAACCACAATTACTAAAAGCATCATCTGAATCACGGTGAAACAGTTCAATAGTTCCTATAACCTCGTTTTTGGCATTATCAACAACCGACCAACGAACAAAATCTCTGCTGTTATATTTATCAATCCAGAAATCAATCGCACTAGCCATCTGCTCTGTTGTCGTATAGTAAAAATTGTCACCGTAGCAGTTATCGCTGTTGAAAAACGGGACGGATTTTTTATCTGAATAAACCTTGAGCAAATCGTCACAGTCATTCATTTCAACAAAGCGAAGAGTATATTTTTCGCCTTTATATCTCGGGCAAATATCATAAACATCAATCATAATAGCACCTCGTTTATCGAACATTTGTTCGTTTATTGGATTATAACTGATAATTTTGCATTTGTCAAGAGTTTTTGAGATGTTAATAATTTGGACGGTAGGGCAAGACGGTGCATTTACAATGAATGATGAAAGTAGAATATTGAATAATGAATAATTTCGGGGCTTCGTCGCGTTTAAAGACGGCGGGAGCAAGCCCCCGCCCTACCGCGCGAGTTGTATTCGAGGAGGTAGGGGCAGATATCATCTGCCCTCGGATTTTGTTGTATAACGGACGGTCGAGGACGCCCGTCCCTACAAACACAACTGTATTAAGGTGTGTAGGGCGTGGCGTTTACGACACGCCGTCAGTTTTTAAACAATCTCGGTTCTTCGGCAAGCGCCGAACCCTACGAAACGAATTTTGATTTGTTCGATAATTCGGAAGTTTGTCGAGCAGAGGAAGGTGTTCCTCTGCTGCTAAATATCTGCTGACGCAGAAGCTAAATTCGCCTTTCGGCGAGCGATATTTTGCTTGCACAAAGCGATATATTTGCCTTACGGCAAAAGCTATGGGGCTGCGCCGCAATTATAAAACGGCGGGAGCAAGCCCCCCGCCCTACTGCTATCCCTCCACCACTTCGTGGTCCCCCTCCCTTTAGGCAAGGGAGGCTGGGTTTCTGCTATATTTTTCTCCCCGACAAATTAAATTTGCAGCCGACAATGCGCTTACTTTTGCAGTTCAAAGCAGTAAATTGTAAATTTTGTACAAAATAAAACTATTTTATTGGGCATCAATGTAATTTTTTTAGTTTTTTGTGCTAAAAAATCAATGAATATGTTTGACTTTTATAATTACTTTTGTTACAATTAAATGGCAAATATGCTTCGTGTAAGTTCTATTTACACTATACAGCGCAAGGAGGAATATACTTTGACAGATGTAAAAACTCTGGCATACATAAATATGTATGCTGTACTCGGCTCTCTTGAGAATCTGTGCGAGCTTGACCCTAAGGCAAGCGCACTCATTGCCGACAAAAAGCCGATTTCTATCGGTCTTGAGGTCAAGGGTGGTCCGTCCGCTACACTCACCTTCAAAAACGGCAAGTGCCGTATGGAACAGGGTATCGGCGAATGCGACATCAAAATCCCCTTCTCTTCATGTGAAAAGTTCAACGGCATGATTGACGGCACAGTTACTCCTATCCCGTCAAAGGGCTTTATCCACATCAAGTTCCTTTTGGACACATTCGTTAAGCTTACCGATATGCTTTCTGCTTATATGCGTCCGACAGAAGAAGACCTTCAGGATGAGGAATTCTTCAGAATCAGCACTTGTCTTCTCTTCTACACAATTTCTGTTGCGATTTCACAGATCGGTAATCACGACGAAATCGGTAAGTTCTCTGCTGACCACATTGTTGACGGCGATATCAAGATGTCCATCAAGGGCGGCCCCGCTGCAACAATCCGCGCAAAGAACAGCCATCTCATCACAATCAAGCAGGCTCCCGATGAGCCGCGTGCTATTATGGAATTCGGCAGCATGAAGCTCGCTCACGACCTCTTCGACGGCAAGGTCAACGCTGTTGCTCAGATCGGTGAAGGCACTATTGCTATGCACGGTATGATCAATATGATTGACAACCTCAACCGTATTCTTGACAGAGTTGCATTATATCTTGCTTAAGGGAGGAAAAAATAATGGCTAATTTCAAAGTTAATCAGTACGATAAGAGCCGTGAGCTCTTCAACCGTGCTACAAAAGTAATCCCTTCAGGTGTTTACGGCCATCTCGGCCCTGCTGAAGGTAACTTCACCCCCGTAAGCGCATGGCCCTTCTTCTCAGAGAAGGCTAAGGGTGCATACTTCTGGGATGTTGACGGCAACAAGTTCATCGACTATATGTGCGCATATGGTCCGAACATTCTCGGCTACAACGATCCCGATGTTGACAAGGCTGCTATGGAGCAGGCTAAGCTCGGTAACTGCACAACCTCTCCCTCTTATAAGATGGTTGAGCTTGCAGAATTGATGGTTGATACAGTTAAGACTGCCGATTGGGCATTCTTTGCAAAGAACGGTAACGATACAACTCAGCTCGCTATCATGGCTGCCCGTAACGCTACTCACAGAAAGAAGATTATCTTCGTCAACGGATTCTATCACGGCGTTTCCGCTGTTGTTCAGAAGATTGACTATCCCGGCGTTCTTCCCGAGGATGTTGCAAACAACCTCTATGTTGACTGGAACGACTTTGACGCTCTTGAAAAGCTCGTTGCTGAAAACGAGGGCGAAATCGCTGCTTTCATTTCAACACCCTACCTTCACGGTAACTACTTTGACAATATTACTCCCGCTGACGGCTATTGGCAGAAGGTCCGCAAGCTCTGTACAGAAAAGGGCATTGTTCTTATCGTAGACGATGTTCGCTGCGGCTTCCGTCTTGACCTTGCAGGCTCTGACGCTTTCTACGGCTACGAGGCTGACCTTATCTGGTTCTGTAAGGCTATCGCTAACGGTTGGAACATCTCCTGCCTTTGCGGTAAGGAATTCCTTAAGGATGCAGTTTCCGGTATGTCCTACACAGGCTCTTACTGGATGAGTGCAGTTCCCTTCGCAGCCGCTATTGCCAACATCAATAAGATGAAGGAGCTCAACCTTCCTGCAGTTCTTAAAGAAAAGAGCGTTAAGCTTCTTGACGGACTTAAGGAAGCAGGTAAGAACAACGGCTTTGACCTTGTTTGCTCCGGTGAGCCCGCACTCTTCTATATGCGCATAGCTAACGATAACTCAATGATGCTTCA